>NZ_CP159342.1:0-611746 GCF_040499845.1 Micromonospora sp. CCTCC AA 2012012 | reverse complement strand
GCTGCCCGACGCTCCCGGCCTGGGCGTCACCTCCGTCTCTGAAGCAAAGATGCAAACTCGTGGTTGATGCTCGTTGGAATCTTTCATAGGGTCCCGGTGAGAGCGGCACGAGCTGGGGGTGGGCGTGGAGCTGGAACCGGGCCGCGAGGCCGTCGTCCGGGTGCCGGTGGCGACCCTCTGGACCTCCCCCGACGCGGTACGCCCCGTCGACCGCCCGGCACTCGGCGCAGCCCCCGACACGGCCGCCTGGGTCGCCGGGATGGACCCCGACCAACGGGTCGGCGAGTGCGTGCTGAGCCAGCTCCTGCTCGGTGAGCGGGTGCTCGTCACCGGGCTGCGCGCGGACGGCTGGGCGCAGGTCGTCGCCCTCGGCCAGCCGGCCGCCTCCCACGACCCGCGCGGCTACCCCGGCTGGCTGCCCACGGCGCAGCTGACCGTTCCCCCGGCCGACGACACCGGGACACCGGCCACTCCCCTGGTGGTCGACGCGCTCACCACCACCCTGCACGGCAGCGCCGACGGGCCGGTGGCGCTCGCCGGGGTCGCCCTCGGCACCCGGCTCACCCCGGCCTGCCGACCCGTGGACGGCCGGCGCCCGGTGCACGTCCCCGGGCACACCGAGCGGCTCTGGGCCCCCGAGGGGGACCTGGCGCTGCTCCCCGCCGAACGGCCCGAGCCGAAGGAGGCGCTCGCCGTGGCCGAGCGGCTGCGGGACGTGCCGTACGTGTGGGGTGGCCTCACCCGCCACGGCATCGACTGCTCGGGCCTGGTGCACCTGGCCTGGCGCCGACTCGGGCTGGTCCTCCCCCGCGACGCCGACGACCAGGCCGAGGCCACCACCCCGCTGGCCCTCGGCGACGAGCGCCCCGGCGACCTCTACTTCTTCGCCCGGCCCGGGCGGCGGATCCACCACGTCGGCATCGTCACCGGCGAGCCGCACGGCGAGCGACGGCGGATGCTGCACGCCTGCTACCGGCAGCGCCGGGTGGTCGAGGAGCAGCTTCCCGCCGACCGGCTGGCCACCCTGGTCGGCGCGCACCGGGTCTGACCCCGTACGCGTCGCGGGGGCGCTCCCGTCCCCGGCAGCGCCCCCGCGTGCGACGTGCCGGTCAGCGGCGCGCTTCGGCCAGCTCCCGACGGCGGTCCCGGGACGACTTGACCAGGCTCGCGGCGGTCGCCACGGCCAGCGTGCCGAGGATGACCAGCAGGGAGAGCCAGATCGGGATGTGCGGCGCCCAGGCCACGTGCTCGCCGCCGTTGATGAACGGCAGGTTGTTGTCGGCCAGCGCCTCCAGCACCAGCTTCACCCCGATGAAGCCGAGCACCACGGCCAGGCCGTAGCTGAGGTAGATCAGCCGGTCCAGCAGCCCACCGAGCAGGAAGTAGAGCTGCCGCAGCCCCATCAGCGCGAACACGTTCGCGGTGAAGACCAGGTACGGCTCCTGGGTGATGCCGAAGATCGCCGGGATCGAGTCCAGCGCGAAGATCAGGTCGGTGGTGCCGATGGCGATCATGACGATCAGCATCGGGGTGAAGAGCCGCCGGCCGTTCTCGTGCGTGGTCATCCGCGCGCCGTCGAAGGTCCGCGACAGCGGCAGCGCCTTGCGGCTCCACCGGATCAGCAGGTTCTCGCTGAACTCGTCCTCGTCCGGCTCGCCCTGCCGGGCCAGGTTGATCGCGGTGTAGATCAGGAACGCGCCGAAGATGTAGAAGACCCAGGAGAACTGGGCGATCAGCGCGGCGCCGGCGGCGATGAAGCCACCGCGCATCACCAGCGCCAGCACGATGCCGATGAGCAGCACCTTCTGCTGGAACTGCCGGGGCACCGCGAACCGGGCCATGATGATCACGAAGACGAAGAGGTTGTCCACCGAGAGGCTGTACTCGGTGAGCCACCCGGTGTAGAACTGGCCGGCCGCGCCGGCGCCGGCGGTGAGCCAGAGTCCCACGCCGAAGAGCAGGGCCAACCCGACATAGAAGGCGACCCAGAGGCTCGACTCACGGACGCTGGGCTCGTGCGGTCGCCGACCGATGATCAGCAGGTCGACGAGCAGAACCGCCGTCATCGCGACGAGGGTCGCGGCCCACACGTATCCGGACACGTTCAATTCCATCCTCCGGCAGACACGCAGCGTCGGGCACACCGTACGCCGGGTGAGGGGCCGGGGTGCGTCGACGCTGACTCTGGTGACTGTCGGAGGTCTCTTCCGCCACCGGCCCGGTGACGGGTCGGCGACCGACGGAGCCGGGTCGTGTCGCCGGGGGTCGGCGGACGTCCGTGCTGACGACTCTGTCGCGGGGGAATACTCCCCTCCTCGGCCGCCATTGTTCACCATCCCGGGTGTCCGGCGCATCTCCGGCGACCCGGATTGACGATGGCATCACTTTCCGGTGTGCGGTGGCGCGCACCGCGTAGTGCGTCCTAGGAGGCTAGGTGTGACGTCGATCCCTGGCTCCGCCTGTGGATCAGGAGGTGGGGACCAGGGGGTCGGCGAGCGACCAGCCGGCGGCCAGCAGCGCGTCGCAGCTCGCCACCGCGGTCGCCAGCCGCTCCGGATGCGGGCCGCGCAGCTCCACCACCGGCACCCCGCAGTCGGCCAGCTCGGCCCGGAACCGGCCGGTCATCCAGGCCCGCAGGTGCTCCCCGTCGCGCAGGCCGTCGTCGTCGAACGGGACACCCTCGTGGTCGGTGAGCAGATAGAGCGCCGGTCGGCGGGCCGCCGCCCGGACCGCCGCCGACGAGGAACCGAGGTACCGCTCCTCCCAGACCGCGGTGGCCCGGGCGTCGGTGTCGCAGAACAGCAGCGGCCCGCTGACCCGGGCGGCGGCGTCCTCGGCGGCCTGCTGCGCCCGGACCACCTCGACGAAGTCGTCCCGCCCCCAGGACACCTCGGCCACCGTCGCCGCCGGCCGGTGCCGCCGCAGCCCGGCGAGCTTGCGCGCGGTCAGCTCCCGGCCGTACTCGGGGACCCAGGCGGTGCCGTAGTGGGCGGCGAGCGCCGCGGCCATCGTCGTGGTGCCGGTGGACTCCGCGCCCACCACCACGACCCGGCGGACGAACCAGGCCCGCACCGCCGGGTGCAGCCACCGCCAGTGCCCCGCCGGGTCCGCCCGGACCGCGGTGCCGGAGACCGGCACCGCCCGCCGGTCCGGGTCGACGCAGACCGGCACGGCGTCGAACCGGCGGGCCAGCTCCCCGCCGTACGTCTCGGAGGAGAAGACCGCGTCGACCGGTTCCGCCCCGACCGCCTCCCGGAACACCGCACAGTGCGCGTCCCAGACCGCCGGGTCGGCGTAGTCCACCGGGTGGTCGTCGTACCGGCCGACCACCCGGACCCACGGGGTGGCCGCGTGCGCCTCCCGCAGCCAGGAGACCCGCTCGTCGAGCGGGACCGACTCCCGGCGGGACGGCGCGACCACCACGGTGACCGCCGCGCAGCGGGCCGCGGCGGCCTCGATCAGCGCGTGGTGCCCGGCGTGCGGCGGGTAGAACTTCCCCACCACCAGCCCGTGCCGGAACTCCCGGCCCTCGACCGGCGCGCTCACGCGGCCACCGGGGCCGGGCCGGGCGGCACGGCGGTCGCCGTCGACCGCAGGCGCAGGTCGGCCCGCCAGGCCCGCAACCCCACCACGCAGAGCGCCAGGAAGATCAGATAGAGCCCGCCGGTCAACCACAGACCCTTGTACGCGTAGAGCGGGATGTAGATCAGGTCGGCCACGATCCAGAGCCACCAGCTCTCCACCAGCTTGCGGGTCTGACCGTAGGTGGCGAGCAGGGAGAGCGCGGTGGTGACCGCGTCGGCCAGCGGCACCGTCGAGTCGGTGAGCCGGTCCAGCAGCACCCAGAGGACGGCGGTGAGCAGCACCCCGGCGACCGCCTGGCCCCACCACTCCCGTCGCCCCGTCCGGGCCACGGTGAGCCGGCTGCGCCGCTCGCCGCCGAAGAGCCAGTGCCACCAGCCGTACGCCCCGAGCACGACGTAGACGACCTGGAGGCCGGCGTCGGCGTACAGGCCGGCGGTCCAGAACAGCAGCATGAGCAGCAGCACGTTGGCGATGCCGATCGGCCAGTTCGCGATGTGCTGCCGGGCGACCAGCCAGACGTTCACCACGCCGGTGCCGAAGCCGAGCACCTCCGCCCAGGTGGTCGCGGTGCCGGCCACGCTGAACGCCGTGCCGGTGAGCCAGTCGATCATGTCTTCCTCCCCGTGTGCCCGCCCACCCTAGAGCGGGAAAGCGCACCGGAACAGACCCCGCGGCACACCCGGGCCCGTACGACGTGCGAGGCTTCGGTCATGGTTCTTGAGGTCGCGCTGATCGATGTCACCCCCGGGCACGAGGACGAGTTCGCCGCCGCCTACGCCGAGGCGTACCCGGTGATCACCGGCGCCGAGGGGTGCCGGTCGGTCCGGATGACCCGCGGCGTCGAGTCGCCGTCCCGCTTCGTGCTGCTCGTCGAGTGGGACTCGGTGGAGGCGCACGACGTCAACTTCCGCCAGACCGAGCGGTTCCAGCAGTGGCGGGCGCTGATCGGCCCGCACTTCGCCGGCCCGCCGCTGGTCGAGCACTTCGTCGACGTCCCGGCCTGACCCGCCGGCTCGGGCTGTCGGCTCGGGCTGCCGGCCTGACGCGTCGGTCCGATCCGTCGAACTGGGCTGTCGGCCTGACGCGTCGGCCCGGTCCGTCGGACTGGGTTGTCGGCGGGAGCGGTCTTCGGGCGGTGGGGCTGAAGCTGTCGGGCCGCCGGGTCGGGCTCGGGCTGTCGTACCGCTGGGTTAGCGTGCGCCCGAACGCGCGGGCCGCCGGTCCCGACGGGCATCGGGGGCGCCGGGCCCGGTGGTCCGCGCGGCCGTGACCGGTTGCGGCCATGCCCGGCACCGGCCTGTGTCCCGGCGCTCCTGGCCGAACTGGGCGACGAGACCTCCCACCGGTCCGGTTCCGCTGCTCGGCCGACGCCGGCTGGCTCGCCGGGCAGGTGATCGACTCCGAGGGCGGGTTCGGGCGCCACCGGTGAGCGGCGCTCAGTGCTCCGCCGCGCCGCCCGCGACCGGGACGCGGGGCCGGGGCACCACCGGCAGCTCCACCCGCCGGGCCAGCTCCGCCACCGTCTCCTCGGCGCTGAGCGCCGCCGCGAGCAGCCAGTCGATCAGCCGCTCGTAGCGGGCCATGTCCTCCTCGCCCACCAGCCGCAGGTCGGTGGTGAGGGTCTCCACCATCACCGTGCGCGGGTCGGCCGGGTCCGGGAAGGCGTAGTACGAGAAGGGTGCGAGCGGGTGCACGTCGCCGTGCGGACGGGCGTCCCGGGAGAGCAGGCGGATGGTGATGTGCGGCCGGTCGGCGAGGGCAATCAGGTGCCGCAACTGCTCGCGCCAGACGTCGAGCGGCACGCCACCCGGGTCGCAGGCCCGTTCGTCGAGCAGCGCCGTGTACCGGGGCGGATCGGGCCGGCGCACCAGGTCCTGCCGGAGCGCGCGGGCCCGTACGTCGGCCTCCGCGTCGACTTCCGGGCAGAACAGCGCGCCGGCCGCCACCCGCAGCCGCGCGTACGCCGGGGTCTGCAACAGCCCCGGCACCACGGCGGGCTGGTATTCCACGATGGTCGCCGCGCTCGACTCCAGCTCGGCGTAGCCGCGCTGGCGCTCCCCCATCTCGCCCAGCCCCTTCCACCAGCCGCGGCTCGTGGCGGCGTCCCGGGCGATGAGGATCAGCGCCTCCCGCTGATCCGGCGGGACCTGGTAGACGTCGAGCAGGTCGAGCACGTCGGCCAGGTCGGGTCGGCTCTGGCCCAGCTCGATGCGGGACAGCTTCGACGTGGACGCCCACCCCAGCCGGCCGCAGACCTGTTCCAGGGTGAGCGCATCCCGGCGACGCAGCCGACGCAGCTCCGCGCCGAGTCGCGCCCGCCGGATGACGGGACTTGCTGATGACGGCATCCGTGCCTCCCCACCGAGGGAGCGTACGCATGACCGTCACACAGGGCAATACCTTGCTCGCACACCGCAACCGGGCGACTGCGCCCTCTCGTGACGCGTCCCGGCGTCAGGGCCGGTACGTGCCGAAGGACCAGACGTTGCCGGCCAGGTCGCGGGCCGTGTAGTCCCGCGAGCCGTAGTCGGTGTCGAAGGGCGCGACCACGATCTCCGCGCCGGCCGCCGCCGCGCGCGCGTGGTGCGCGTCGATGTCGTCGACGACCACGTAGATCCGGTGGTCGTCATCGGCGGGGCGGACCTGCGGACCGGCCCCGGAGGCCAGCATGACGAGGTCGTCGCCGTAGCGGAGCTGGGCGTGCCGCAGGTCGCCGTCGGGGCCCTCGTGCACCTCCTGCACGGTGAAGCCGAACGCGTCCCGGAGGAAGGCCACGGCGGCGTGGGCGTCGGGATAGCGGAAGACCGGGAAGATGCTGCTCATACGTCGAGTCTGCGGCCCGCGCGGTCAGCCGGGATTGGACGAATGTCGGCCGGCCACCGTCAACCCCGTGGGGCTCTCCCCGGTGAACTCCCGGAACTCGCGGATCAGGTGCGACTGGTCGTAGTAGCCGCAGCGCACCGCCAGCTCCGCCCAGCCGTCACCGTGGACCGGCGCGACCCCCGGCGCGGCGATCAGCTCCCGCCCCAGCGACGCGTACGCGGCCTGGAAGCGCAGCAGGCGGGCCACCGACTTCGGCGGCAGGCCCAGCTCGCGGCGGAACCGGCCGGCCAGGTGCCCCCGACTCCAGCCCACCTCCGCGGCCAGCTCCGCCACCCCGATCCGCCCCCGACTGCCGGCCAGCAGGCGCCAGGCACCGGCCAGCGCCGGGTCGACCGGGACGGCGTCGGCCAGCCGGTCCGCCAGCGCCGCGTCGAGCAGGGCGAACCGGCGGGGCCAGTCCGGCGCCTGCGCCAACCGGTCCCGCAGTCGGCCCAGCCAGCCCTCGTCGCGCCGACCCCGCCCGGCCCCGCCCGGCACCCGGTCGGCCGGCACCGCCCGGTTGGTCAGCTCGCCCAGCGGCACGCCCAGCACCCGACGGGCTGCCGGCGGGGAGAGCAGCACCTGCACGCCCACCCCCAGACCCGCCGTCCGCGTCGTGCAGTACGCGTCGAACGGCCCGGCCACGAACGAGTCCACCCCGTACGCGCCGCGTCCGGCGTGCCGGTGGTCGACCACGTCCATCGGGTCGCCCCAGCCGAGGATCAGCACCACGAAGGCGCCGGCCGCCTCCCGGCGTGCCAGGAGGTGCGGCACGCGCTCGCGGTAGCCGAGGTAACGGTCCACGTACGGGCGCAGGCGGGGGTCCGGCAGCCCGACGACCGCCTCGGCGAGCACCGCCTCCACCCCGCCCCCGTCCCGTCAGCGCACGCCGGCCGCGTCCATCCCGCGCAGCTCCTTCTTGAGGTCGGCGACCTCGTCGCGGATCCGCGCGGCCAGCTCGAACTGCAACTCCCGCGCGGCGGCGAGCATCTGGTCGTTGAGCTCCTGGATGAGGTTCGCCAGGTCGGCCCGCGCCATCCCCTCGCGGGACGGCGTGGCGGCCCCGCCCCGGCTGCGGCTGCGGGTCTCCTTGACCGGCGCCTTGCCCCGGGACAACTGCCGCGCCGCGCCGCCGACCCGGCTGTTCTCCGTGTCCTCGGCCTCGCGGTAGATGTCGTCCAGGATGTCGTGGATCTTCTTCCGCAGCGGCTCCGGGCTGATCCCGTTCGCCTCGTTGTGCGCGATCTGCTTGTCCCGCCGCCGGTTCGTCTCGTCGATCGCCGAGGCCATCGACGGGGTGATCTTGTCGGCGTACATGTGGACCTGGCCGGAGACGTTCCGGGCCGCCCGGCCGATCGTCTGGATCAGCGACCGGCCGCTGCGCAGGAAGCCCTCCTTGTCGGCGTCGAGGATCGCCACCAGGGAGACCTCGGGCAGGTCGAGCCCCTCCCGTAGCAGGTTGATGCCGACCAGCACGTCGTACTCGCCCTTGCGCAGCTCGCGCAGCAGCTCCACCCGGCGCAGCGTGTCGACCTCGGAGTGCAGGTAGCGCACCCGGATGCCGTTCTCCAGGAGGTAGTCGGAGAGGTCCTCGGCCATCTTCTTGGTCAGCGTGGTGACCAGCACCCGCTCGTCCCGCTCGGTACGCAGCTTGATCTCGTGCATCAGGTCGTCGATCTGCCCCTTGGTGGGCTTCACCACCACCTCGGGGTCGACCAGCCCGGTCGGGCGGATCACCTGCTCGACATACTCCCCCTGGGCCTGCTCCAGCTCCCACGCGCCGGGGGTGGCGGAGAGGTAGACCATCTGCCCGACCCGCTCCAGGAACTCGTCGAAGCGCAGCGGGCGGTTGTCGGCGGCGCTGGGCAGCCGGAAGCCGTGGTCGATCAGCATCCGCTTGCGCGAGGCGTCGCCCTCGTACATGCCGCCGATCTGGGAGACCGTCTGGTGGGACTCGTCGATGACGGTGAGGAAGTCGTCGGGGAAGTAGTCCAGCAGGCAGTGCGGCGGGCTGCCGGGCAGCCGACCGTCGATGTGCATGGAGTAGTTCTCGATGCCGGAGCAGAAGCCGACCTGGCGCATCATCTCGATGTCGTAGGTGGTGCGCATCCGCAGCCGCTGCGCCTCCAGCAGCTTGCCCTGCCGCTCCAGCTCGGCCAGCCGCTCGGCCAGCTCGACCTCGATGTCGCCGATCGCCCGCTCCATCCGCTCCGGGCCGGCCGCGTAGTGGGTCGCCGGGAAGATCAGCAGGTGGTCGGCCTCGCGCACCACGTCGCCGGTGAGCGGGTTGAGGTAGTAGAGCTTCTCCACCTCGTCGCCGAAGAACTCGATCCGCAGCGCCAGCTCCTCGTACGCCGGGATGATCTCCAGCGTGTCGCCGCGGACCCGGAAGGTGCCCCGCTGGAAGGCCATGTCGTTGCGGGTGTACTGGATGTCGACCAGCCGGCGCAGCAGCTTGTCCCGCTCGATCTCCTGGCCGATCCGGATGCGGACCGCCCGGTCGAGGTATTCCTCCGGGGTGCCGAGGCCGTAGATCGCCGACACGGTCGCCACCACGACCACGTCCCGCCGGGTGAGCAGCGACATGGTCGCCTTGTGCCGCAGTCGCTCGACCTCCTCGTTGATCGAGGAGTCCTTCTCGATGTAGGTGTCGGTCTGCGGGATGTAGGCCTCGGGCTGGTAGTAGTCGTAGTAGGAGACGAAGTATTCGACCGCGTTGTGCGGGAGCAGCTCGCTGAACTCCTTGGCCAGCTGGGCGCAGAGCGTCTTGTTGGGGGCGAGCACCAGGGTCGGGCGTTGCAGCCGCTCGACGAGCCACGCCGTGGTGGCGCTCTTGCCGGTGCCGGTCGCGCCGAGCAGCACCGTGTTACGGTCACCACGCCGGACCCGACGCTCAAGCTCGTCGATGGCGGCCGGCTGGTCGCCGGCGGGCTGGAAGTCGCTGACGACCTGGAAGCGGCCGTCCAGCCGGGGAATGTCGAGCGCCATGACCACCACGGTACGCCGGAGGTCCGACACTTCGGGGCGAGCCGACCCCGGCCGCCTGACCACCTTCGATATTCCCGTTGTGTGGACCATCCCACGGGGCTACGCTCTCGTCGTAGGCCGCTCGCGGCGGCCGACCGGGCCGGTGGTCGCCCCAACGCGGGCCGCCGCCCCCGGCACAGTGGGTCGCAGCACCTGGACATCACCGGAGTGCGCGCCCGACGTGGTCGCGCTGGAGGCGCTGACCGGCCGCCGCGAGCGCCCCTGCTCGTCACCCCCGACCGGCCGGCGCGTTCTCCACTCGTGGAGACCTCCCCCGCCGGACCGATCCGACCCGTCCACGCCTCCCGACCGGTCGACCCGCCCGCGCCCGCGACGGAGACCCGAGCGGCCGACAGCGGGGCGGCCGACACCGCACCGGCCGACGGCGGCGCCGAGCCCGACGGGGACGACCCGACCGACCAGGCCACCGGGCCGGGCCGACACCGGCGGATCACCCTGCTGGCGCTCGCCGTGCTCGCCACCGCCTCCGCGGCGGCGCTCGTCGTCGGGCTGCCCGACTGGGCGTCCGAGCCGGCCGACGCGGCCCGCCCGCTCACCGCCGCCGAGGCCGAACGACTCGCCGCGGTACGGGTCACCAACTACCGGGACGTCCGCTCGGGGGTGCACGTCACGGTGGGCCGCGGGTCGGGGCGTACCGAACTGGTCGGCTGGGTCGACTGGTCCCGGCCGCTGGTCTACCTGGACGTCGGCGGACCGGGCGCCGGCACGGACCGCGGCCTGGTCCAGGCGACCGGCGCGGCGCTGCTGGCCCGCCCGGACCCGGCCGCCGCGCCCACCCCCGCACCGCCGCCGCTGGTCCCCCCGACCGACCGGTGGCGGCTGCCCGCGCCGCCCGCCGGGCGTGACCTGGCCTCCGTGGTGGACCTGCTCCTCGACCTCGGCGCGGCGCGGACGGCGCCGGACGTCGCGACGCTCCCCGCCGCCGCACGCTGGACCGGCCGCGACACCGTCGCCGGCACGCCGGTCGACGTGCTCCGGGCGCCGCTGCCGCCTGACACCCCGGGCAGCGCCGCGTCGGGCGGCCCCGAGTTCCGGCTCTGGCTCGACCCGGACGCCCGGCTGCACCGGCTGGCCGGTCCGCTGCCTGACGGCACTCCCGTCACGGTCGAGCTGGCCCGCAGCGACCGCCCGACGCTGCGCCCGATCGACGCGCTCGGGGGTCACCCCGGGCTGCCCCGGGCGCTCGCCGAGGCCGAGACCGAGCGGCTGGCCCGGCTACCGGCCCGACTCCGCGCGGCCGGTGGGGCCACGCTGACCCTGACGGCGCCGCTCGACCCGACCCGGAACCTGCGCGGCGGCGGCTGGCTGAACTGGGCCGGGCAGACGGCGTACCTGGGCGTGGGCGACGTGGCCGCACCGGCGGACCGGACCCTGCTGCGGCACCGGGCCGGACGGGTCAGCCGGGTGGAGCTGCCCGCCGGAGCGGACACCGACCCGGCCGCCCGGCCCCCGCTCCCCCCGCCGAGCGGCCTCACCTGGTCCCCGGCCCGGCCGCCCGGCGACGACCTGGACCGGCTGGTGGCCACGGCGTTGCGGGCGGGCGCGACGGCGGTCCCCGCCCACTCGGCCGTCCGGCTGCGCGACGACCGGGTGGCCGACCGCACCGTCGACGTCATCGAGGTACGCGTACCGAGGTCACCGGCGCTGCGCTACTGGATCGACCGCACGGGTCTGCTGCGCCGAGTGGAACTACGGACCGGGCCGGGGCTGTGGGCGCAGCTCGACCTGAGCCCCGCGGCGGTGCCGGCGCTGCCGACGGGCGGGCCGCCCGTACCTGCTCCGGCACCCCGACCCCGGCGGCGCTGAACCCGCGCGTCGCCTCCGGTCAGGGCCGCCAGCCGGTCTGCGCGGCCCACTCCTCGGCCCGCAGGTGTTCCTCGTCGAACCAGGGGTCCGTCAACGTCCCGTGGGTCGCCGCGTCCGGGGCGGCGGCCACCAGCTCCCGCTTGAGCTGCAGATAGGCGGAACGCTCGTCCGGGTCGGCACGCAGGTGGTCGCGCAGCAGCAGGGCGTACCGCCACGCCGGCGACCCGGCCACCCGCAGGTGCAGGTTGACCGGCCGCCCGGGATCGGCGCTGCCGTGCAACCGCTCCGCCCACCGGTCGTCGCCCGCCGGGCGCCGGCTGTCCCACCGCTCGCCGGGCAGGCGCGGGAACCCGGCGGCGGCCAGTCGCTCCGCGAGCGGCCCGTCCGCCTCGGCCAGCGACCCCACCGTGAGCTGGATGTCGATCACGTCCTCGGCGGCGAGCCCTGACACCGCCGTCGAGCCGACGTGGTCCACCCGCAGGTCGGCGGGGGCGACCGCGTGCCGGATCCGGGCGGCCAGCCGGGCGTACTGCTGCGGCCAGGTCGGGTCGGCCTCGGTGAGGGTGGCCGGCTCCGGCCGCACCGCCCGCCGCTCGCGCAGGTTCCGCTCGTAGGGCACCAGCCGGTCCCGCCAGAGGGTGTCCACGGCGGCGTGCAGCTCGTCCAGGGTGCCGTCATTCGGCAGCACCACGTCCGCCGCCGCCTGCCGGCGGGCGTCGTCGGCCTGCGCGGCGATCCGCCGCTCGGCCTCCGCCCGGTCCATGCCGCGGGCGCCGGTCAGCCGGGCCAGCCGGGTGGTCACCGCCGTCTGCACCACCACCACCAGGTGGTACGTCGGCGCGAGCCCCGCCTCCACCAGCAGCGGCACGTCGTTGACCACCACCGCGTCCGCCGGTGCGGCGGCGGCCAGTTCCGCCGTACGCGCCCGCACCCGAGGATGGGTGATCGCCTCCAGCCGGCGGCGGGCCGCCTCGTCGGCGAAGACCAGCCGGCCCAGCGCGGCACGGTCGAGCGCCCCGTCGGCGTCGAGAACCCGGTCGGAGAAGGCGGCGACGATCTCGGCCAGCCCCGCCGACCCGGGCGCGACCACCTCGCGGGCGATCCGGTCGGCGTCGATCACCACCGCCCCGAGCGCGGCGAGCCGCGCCGACACGGCGCTCTTGCCGGATCCGATCCCACCGGTCAGTCCCACCATCAGCACCGGACCAGTCAACCCGATCCCCCGCCCACCGCCAACCCGGCACCCCACCGCATGTCCCCCACCGGCCGCTGGCGCTCGCGTGATCGTTTGCACGTCCCGGCATCGACACGCCGGCCACGAGTGCCGGGACCATCAGACGATCTTGTCGAACCACGGACGCCCGGGGGCGGGGCGGGGCGGGCTGGACATGGCGAAGGCCCCGCCCCCGGTGACCCGGTGGAACCGGATCGTGGGGGCGGGGCCCGTCGTCAGTGACGTCTCAGGCCTGCCGCGTCGTCAGACGCGCCGGGCCGGAGGTGTCGCAGCGGTCACTTGCCGCCGGCGAGCTTCTCCCGCAGAGCGGCGAGCGCCTCGTCGGTGGCCAGGGTGCCGGCCGGCTCCTCGGCCTGTCGGCTCGGGGCCGACGAGCTGGTCGAGGTGGTGGTGCCACCGGTCGACACGGGCGGAGCCGGGTTGGCAGCGGCCTCGGCGTCGGCGGCCCGGGAGGTCTGCACCTGCTTGGTGTGGGCCTCCCAGCGCTGACGGGCCTCGGCGTACTGGTTCTCCCAGGTCTCGCGCTGCTTGTCGTACCCCTCGAGCCACTCGCCCGTCTCCGGGTCGAAGCCCTCCGGGTAGATGTAGTTGCCCTCGGCGTCGTACGTCGCGGCCATGCCGTAGAGGGTGGGGTCGAAGTGCTCCTCGCCCTCGACGAAGCCCTCGTTGGCCTGCTTGAGCGACAGCGAGATCCGGCGGCGCTCCAGGTCGATGTCGATGACCTTGACCATGACCTCGGAGCCGACCTGGACGACCTGCTCCGGGATCTCCACGTGGCGCTCGGCCAGCTCGGAGATGTGGACCAGGCCCTCGATGCCGTCGTCCACCCGGACGAAGGCGCCGAACGGGACCAGCTTGGTGACCTTACCCGGCACGATCTGCTGGATCGCGTGGGTGCGGGCGAACTGCCGCCACGGGTCCTCCTGGGTCGCCTTCAGCGACAGCGAGACCCGCTCGCGGTCCAGGTCGACGTCCAGGACCTCGACCTCGACCTCCTGGCCCACCTCGACGACCTCGGACGGGTGGTCGATGTGCTTCCAGGAGAGCTCGGAGACGTGCACCAGACCGTCCACGCCGCCGAGGTCGACGAACGCGCCGAAGTTGACGATCGAGGAGACGACGCCCTTGCGGACCTGGCCCTTCTGCAGCTTGTTGAGGAACTCGGTGCGCACCTCGGACTGCGTCTGCTCCAGCCACGCCCGGCGGGACAGCACCACGTTGTTGCGGTTCTTGTCCAGCTCGATGATCTTGGCCTCGAGCTCGCGGCCGACGTACGGCTGCAGGTCACGCACCCGCCGCATCTCGACGAGCGAGGCGGGCAGGAAGCCACGCAGCCCGATGTCGAGGATGAGACCACCCTTGACGACCTCGATGACCGAGCCGCGGACGACACCGTCCTCGTCCTTGATCTTC
Organism: Micromonospora sp. CCTCC AA 2012012; assembly: GCF_040499845.1. Lineage (NCBI taxonomy): Bacteria > Bacillati > Actinomycetota > Actinomycetes > Micromonosporales > Micromonosporaceae > Micromonospora > Micromonospora mangrovi. Next base: position 597,798 of record NZ_CP159342.1, on the reverse strand, counting down.
TCGATCGTGCCCCAGGCCCGCTCGTACTGCGCCCGCTTCTTGGAGAGGATCAGACGACCCTCCTTGTCCTCCTTCTGGAGGACCAGGGCCTCGATGTGGTCACCGACCGAGACGACCTCGGCGGGGTCCACGTCGTGCTTGATCGACAACTCCCGAGAGGGAATGACGCCCTCGGTCTTGTAGCCGATGTCGAGCAGGACCTCGTCCCGATCGACCTTGACGACGGTGCCTTCGACAATGTCGCCGTCGTTGAAGTACTTGATGGTCTCGTCGATCGCGGCGAGGAAAGCCTCCTCGGAACCGAGATCGTCGTGGGTGACCCGGGTGGCGCTCGAGGGGGCCTCGATGCTGCTCGTCATGTGGGCGGTTGCTCCGGTCGGATGGGTTGTCACAGCAGGCGTGGTGTCGCAGTGACCATTTCGCGCCAACGGATCCGCCGCCGGGCACACCGAACGATCGCCAAGTGAAGATCATTAGTGGCTCCGGTGACCGCGCACCTGCTCCCTGCCGAGGCACACGATCCGCGAGCGCATCGTCTAGCCTACCCGCTGCATTACCACAGCGTGCAAGGCCTCCCGTCCTGTCGCACCCGCGCCAGCTGCGAAAGAGGAGATTTCGCGCGGTAAGGGGCCATCGCTGTCTCGTCCGTCACATCAGCCCCATCCGTGTCGGGCGGTGGCGACGCGCCGGGGCGGCCGGTGACCGTACCGGGGCGGCCGGGGCCTAGCGTGACCCGGGTGGATGACGACAGGGTGACCCGACGCCGGGTCGGCGACGGCGAGGTGCGCCGCGCCAACCGCGGCTGGTGGGACGCCGACGCCGACGACTACCAGGCCGAGCACGGCGCCTTCCTGGGCGACGTGGACTTCGTCTGGTGTCCCGAGGGGCTGCGCGAGGCCGACGCCCACCTGCTGGGCGACGTCGGCGGCCGCCGCGTCCTGGAACTCGGCTGCGGCGCCGCGTCCGCCGCCCGCTGGCTGGCCACCCAGGGTGCCCGGCCGGTCGCCCTGGACCTCTCCGCCGGCATGTTGCGGCACGCCGCCCGCGCCGCCGCCACCACCGGCGTACGCGTGCCGCTGGTGCAGGCCGACGCGCTCGCCCTGCCCTTCGCCGACGCCGCCTTCGACGTCGTCTGCACGGCGTTCGGCGCGATCCCGTTCGTCGACGACTCGGCGGCGGTGATGCGCGAGGTGTCCCGGGTGCTGCGCCCCGGCGGCCGGTGGGTCTTCTCGGTGACCCACCCGATGCGCTGGATCTTCCTCGACGACCCCGGCGAGGGCGGGCTGACCGCCGTCCACTCCTACTTCGACCGCTCCCCGTACGTCGAGCAGGACGAACACGGGGTGGCCACCTACGTCGAGCAGCACCGCACCCTCGGCGACCGGATCAGGGAGCTGGTCGGGGCGGGTTTCCGCCTGCTCGACCTGGTGGAGCCGGAGTGGCCCGCGGGGCACGAGGGGATCTGGGGCCAGTGGAGCCCGCTGCGCGGCCGGCTCTTCCCCGGCACCGCCATCTTCGTCGCCGAGAAGCCGGCCTGACGCAGCCCGGGCGGGCGGCGGCACGAGTCGGTCATCGAGAGATCACTCCGCCGGTCGCCGTCCGGCGTTTTCGGGCCGGACCGGCGGGTACCCGACCGGCATGGCCGAGAAGGAGTTCCGAACGGGCGACCACGTCTCCTGGGCCAGCCACAGCGGGCGGGCGTACGGCGTGGTCGAGGAGAAGATCACCGAGCGGACCCACGTACGCGGGCACGCGGTGGACGCGTCGCCGGAGGACCCGCAGTACCGGATCCGCAACGACGACTCGGGCCGCGACGTCGCCCACCGGCCGGAGGTGCTGCGCCGTGAAGGGTGACGACGAGCAGGAGATCTATCGGGAGTTCACCGAGGCGGTGAACATGAAGCCCGGTGAGCTGTCGAGCTGGCTGGAGACCGACGAGTCGAAGCGGGTCGGCTGGCACAAGGGCGGACAGTCGGGCGGCGGCGAGTCCGTCGGTCACGAGTCCGGCCGACGGATCATCGACCTGCTGCGCCGCAAGCGCGCCGAACTCTCCTCGGCCGACTACCAGCACATGCGCAAGGTGGTCGGTTACGTGCACCGGCACATGGCCCAGCGCCCCTCCGGCGACATCCGCGACACCAAGTGGCGCTGGTCGCTGATGAACTGGGGCCACGACCCGCTCAAGGGCTGACCCGGCCGGCTTGACCCTGCCGTTGACGGCAGGGTCGGAGGATCGCCGGCATGACCGGAACAGTCGAACGGGTCGTCGTCGTCACCGGGGCCGGCACCGGCATCGGCCGGGCCACCGCCCGCGCCTTCGCCGAGGCCGGCGCCCACGTCCTCGCCGTGGGCCGACGTGCGGCACCGCTGGCCGAGACCGCCGGCGAGCGGCCGCGGATCGTGCCGCTGCCGGCGGACGTCACGGCACCCGACGCGCCCCGGCTGATCGTCGACGCCGCTCTGGACCGGTACGGCCGCCTCGACGTCCTGGTCAACAATGCCGGCGTGGCCGGCGGCGGCGCGCTGGCCGACCTGGACGAGGCCGCGGCGCGACGCCAGCTGGAGACCAACCTGCTCGCGCCGGTACGGCTGGTCCACGCCGCGCTCGCCGCACTCACCGCGACCGGAGGCGTGGTGGTCAACGTGAGCACGTCGGTGGGCCAGCGCGCCTGGCCCGGCAGTTCGGTGTACGCGGCCGGCAAGGCCGCCCTCGACTCGCTGACCCGCAGTTGGGCGGTGGAGCTGGCGCCGCGCGGGGTCCGGGTGGTCGCGGTGGCGCCCGGGGCGGTGGAGACGCCGATCGGCGTGCACCAGGGACTCACCCCGCAACGCCGGGCGGCGGTACGCGAGTGGCAGCTGGCCCGGACCCCGCTGGGCAGGGTCGGCCGACCCGAGGAAGTAGCCTGGGCGATCCAGCGCCTCTGCGACCCGGACGCCGGCTTCGTCACCGGCGTCGTGCTGCCGGTCGACGGCGGCGCGGTGGTCGCGTGAGCGAGGGGACAGGAGCGGGATGCGGATCGGCGAGCTGGCCCGGCGCACCGGCGCCACGCCACGGGCGCTGCGTCACTACGAGGAGCACGGCCTGATCGACTCGTGCCGGGCGGCCAACGGCTACCGGCACTACGACGAGCGGGCCGTCGTCCGGGTCCGCAACGTCCGGCACCTGCTGGCGGCGGGGCTGACCCTGGACGACGTGCGGGTCTTCCTGCCCTGCCTGGACGGGGACGTGGCGACCGCCGCCCCCTCCCCCGCCGGCATCCGGGTGGGTCGGGAGCGACTGGCTGTCCTCGACGCCCGGATCGCCGCCCAGGCGGCGATCCGGGACCGGCTCGCCGCCGTCCTGCACACCGCCGCCGGTTCCGTGGCCCCGGACGGTCCACCCCGCCCCTGACCCGCCGGGGTCAGTGGTCGGCGCTGTTCCAGTCGCGGCCCTCGCCGACGGAGACCTCCAGCGGCACCGACAGCGGGTACGCCTCGCCCATCTGCCTGCGGACCAGCGCCTCCAGCGTCTCCCGCTCGCCGGGGGCGACCTCGAAGACCAGCTCGTCGTGCACCTGCAGCAGCATCCGGGACCGCAGCCCGGCGTCGCGCAGCGCGTCGTCCACGTGCAGCATGGCGACCTTGATGATGTCGGCCGCCGAGCCCTGGATCGGGGCGTTCAGCGCCATCCGCTCGGCCATCTCCCGGCGCTGCCGGTTGTCGCTGACCAGGTCGGGCAGGTAGCGCCGGCGGCCCAGGATGGTGGAGGTGTAGCCGTCCTGCCGGGCCCGGGCCACCACCTCGTGCAGGTAGTCGCGGACGCCGCCGAAGCCGGTGAAGTAGTTCTCCATCAGGCCCCGGGCCTCCTCGGCGGTGATGCCGAGCTGCTGGGAGAGGCCGAACGCGCTCAGCCCGTACGCCAGGCCGTAGTTCATCGCCTTGATCTTGCGACGCTGGTCGGCGGTGACCTGGTCGACCGGGACGGCGAAGACCGACGAGGCGGTGGCGGCGTGGAAGTCGTGGCCGGAGTTGAACGCCTCGATCAGCGCGTCGTCCGACGACAGGTGCGCCATGATCCGCATCTCGATCTGGCTGTAGTCGGCGGTGAGCAGGCACTCGTAGCCCTCCCCCACCACGAAGGCCCGACGGATGCGTCGCCCCTCCTCGGTGCGGATGGGGATGTTCTGCAGGTTGGGCTCGGTGGAGGAGAGCCGGCCGGTGGCCGCCACCGTCTGGTTGAACGTGGTGTGGATCCGGCCGTCGTCGGAGACGGACTTGAGCAGCCCGTCGACCGTCGACTTGAGCTTCGCCACGTCCCGGTGGCGCAGCAGGTGCTCCAGCACCTGGTGCGGCTGCTGCGCGTAGAGCCACTGGAGGGCGTCCGCGTCGGTGGTGTAACCCGTCTTGATCTTCTTGGTCTTGGGCAGCCCCAGCTCGCCGAAGAGGATCTCCTGGAGCTGCTTGGGCGAACCGAGGTTGAACTCCCGGCCGACGGCCGCGTACGCGCCCTGGGCGGCGGCCTTCACCTCGGCGGCGAAGTGCGCCTCCAGCTCGGACAGGTAGTCGGTGTCGGCGGCGATGCCGGTGCGCTCCATGGTGGCCAGTACCCGCATCAGCGGCAGCTCCACGCCGGCCATCAGCCGGGCGGACTGCTCGCCGTCGCGGGACAGCTCGGCGTCGATCGCGTCGGCCAGGTCGAGGGTGGCCCGGGCCTGGAGCATCAGGTTCTGCTCGGCCTCGCCGTCGACGCCCAGCCCGTCGAGGGTGAGCTGACCGGTCTCCGGCGCGTCGACCCGCAGCTCCCGGTGCAGGTAGCGCAGCGCCAGGTCGGTCAGGTCGTAGGAGCGCTGGTCGGGTCGGGCCAGGTAGGCGGCGATCTGGGTGTCCCGGGCGATCCCGGCCAGCTCCCAGCCGTGCGCGGCGAAGGCCAGCACGGCCGGCTTGCTGTCGTGCAGCACCTTAGGCCGCTCGCCGTCGGCCAGCCAGCCGGCGAGCGCCGACTCGTCGGCCGGGTCCAGCGTGGCCGGGTCGAACCAGGCCGCCGCCCCGGCCGCGGTGGCCAGCGCCATCCCGGTCACGCTCGCGGTGTGCCGCCGGTTGGGACCGGTGTCCAGCTTGACGGCAAGCCCGACCGGGGTGCCGGCCGGGGCGTGCGTCTCCAGCCAACCGGCGAGCGCGCCGGGCTCGGTGAGCTTCTCGCCGGCCAGGTCGAAGCCCGCCTCGGCCTCCGGCTCGACGGCCTCCAGGTACTGGTAGAGCCGGTCGCGCAGGATGCGGAACTGGAGGGTGTCGAAGACCTGGTGCACCGCCTCCCGGTCCCAGCCCTGCCAGCGGGCGTCCTCCGGGCGGACCGGCAGCTCCAGGTCGGAGACCAGGCAGTTGATCTCGTAGTTGCGGATCACGTCGGCGAGCCGCTCGCGGAGGCTGTCACCGGCCTTGCCCTTGATCTCGTCGGCCCGGGCGATGACGCCCTCCACCCCGCCGTACGTGTTGATCCACTTGGCGGCGGTCTTCGGGCCGACGCCGGGGATGCCGGGCAGGTTGTCGCTGGTCTCGCCGACCAGGGCGGCCAGGTCCCGGTAGCGCTGCGGGCCGACGCCGTACTTCGCCTCGATCGCGGCCGGGTCCATCCGGGCCAGGTCGGAGACGCCCTTACGGGGATAGAGCACGGTGACGTCGTCGCCGACGAGCTGGAAGGCATCCCGGTCACCGGTGCTGATCAGCACCTGCATGCCCTGGTCACGGGCCTGGCAGGCGAGGGTGGCGATGACGTCGTCGGCCTCGTAGCCCTCCCGCTCCACCACCGGGATGCGCAGCGCGGCGAGGACCTCCTTGACCAGGCTGACCTGGCCCTTGAAGTCGCTGGGGGTCTCGCTGCGGCCGGCCTTGTACTCCGCGTACTTCTCGGTGCGGAAGGAGCGGCGGGAGACGTCGAACGCCACCACGATGTGGGTGGGCTGCTCGTCGCGGAGCACGTTGATCAGCATCGAGGTGAAGCCGTAGACCGCGTTGGTCGGCTGCCCGGTCGTGGTGGAGAAGTTCTCCACCGGCAGGGCGAAGAAGGCCCGGTATGCCAGGGAGTGTCCGTCGACGAGGAGCAGGCGCGGCGTCGTAGCTGTCACGGCAGCGACTCTAGTCCGTACGCCCGACATCCCTGAGCCGGCGGCACCGCGTCGCCGCCGGAAAGCGACGGCCGGGAGCAAACGCGACGGCCGGCCGCCCCGGGAGGGACGACCGGCCGCCGACGGTACGACCTCAGGCCACGCCGAGGTACGCCTCCTTGACCGCGGGGTCGTGCAGCAGGTCCTGGCCGGACCCCTCCTTGACGATCCGGCCGGTCTCCAGCACGTAGCCCCGGTGGGCGCGGGAGAGCGCCTGCTGGGCGTTCTGCTCCACCAGCAGGATCGTGGTGCCCTGCTCGTTGATCCGGGTGATGATCTCGAAGATCTGCTGGATCAGCATCGGGGCGAGCCCCATCGACGGCTCGTCCAGCAGCAGCAGCCGCGGTCGGGCCATCAGCGCCCGACCGACCGCCAGCATCTGCTGCTCACCGCCGGAGAGCGTGCCGCCGGCCTGCTTGCGCCGCTCGGCGAGCCGGGGGAAGAGGTCCATGACCATCTTCATGTCCTCGGCGATGCCACCCTTGTCCCGGCGGGTGTACGCCCCCATCTCCAGGTTCTCCAGCACGGTCATGCCGGGGAAGACGCCGCGACCCTCGGGCGCCTGCCCGATGCCCCGCGCCACCCGCAGGTCGGCGCGCATCCGGGTGACGTCGGTGCCGTCGAAGACGATCGAGCCCTGGGCCACCGGGCGCAGCCCGGAGATCGCGCGCATGGTGGTGGTCTTGCCGGCGCCGTTCGCGCCGATCAGCGCCACCACCTCGCCCTCGTTGACGTGCAGGCTGATCCCGTGCAGCGCCTGGATCCGCCCGTACAGCAGGGTCAGGTCCTTGATCTCAAGCAGCATCGGTCGGCACCCCCAGGTAGGCCGCGATCACCTTCGGGTCCTCGCGGACCTCGGCCGGCAGGCCCTCGGCGATCTTCTTGCCGAACTCCAGCACCACGATCCGATCGGTCACACCCATGACGAGTCGCATGTCGTGCTCGATCAGCAGCACCGTGGTGCCGTCGTCCCGGATCTTACGGATCAGACCGTTCAGCTCCTCCTTCTCCGCCGGGGTGAAGCCGGCGGCCGGCTCGTCCAGGCAGAGCAGGGTCGGCTTGGTGGCCAGCGCCCGGGCGATCTCCAGCCGGCGCTGCTCGCCGTACGAGAGATTGCGGGCCAGGTCCCCGGCGCGGCGTTCGATGCCGACGAAGCGCAGCAGCCGGTACGCCTCCTCCCGGCCCTCCCGCTCCTCCCGCCAGTGCCGCGGCAGCCGCAGCATGGCGGCGATCACGCTGGTCTTGTGGTGGGCGTCCGCGCCCACCATCACGTTCTCCAGCGCGGTCATCTCCGGGAAGAGCCGGATGTTCTGGAACGTCCGGGCGATGCCGGCCTTGGTGATCCAGGACCGGCGCTTGCCGTTGGTGCGCTGCCCCTGGAACCGGATCTCGCCCTCGGTGGGCCGGTAGACACCCGTCATCGCGTTGAAGCAGGTCGTCTTGCCGGCGCCGTTCGGGCCGATCAGGCCGAGGATCTCGCCCTTGTAGAGGGTGAAGGCGACCTTGTCGAGGGCCACCACACCGCCGAAGCGGAGGGTGACGTTGTCGACCTCCAGCAGCGGCTCCCGACCGGCCGGGGCGGTGTCGCCCGGGGTGGGCTCGACCGGCTGGTCGGCCCCCTTCGCCGGCGGCACGCCGACGGTGCTGCGACCGTCGTCGGCGATGTCCCGCTCGCTGGTCTCGTCCCGCTCGCTGTGCATCTGCGGCTCACTCATTGGGCACCGTCTCCTGGGGAACCGCTTCCTTGCGCCGGTCGGCGAACTCGGCCGCCCGCCGACGGTTGGGCACCATACCCTGCGGCCGGAAGATCATCATCACGATGACGACCAGACCGAAGACCAGGATCCGGTACTCGGCGGCGTCGAAGTTGACCCCGATGAGGTCACCGACGCCCCGCAGCCACTCCGGCAGGTACCAGGTGATGGCACCACCGAGGATCGCGCCCTTGATGTTGCCGGCACCGCCCAGGATGACCGCGGCGAGCACCAGGATCGAGCTCTCCAGCACGAACTGGTCCGAGTTGATGAACGTCTGCTTACCGGCGAAGACCGCGCCGGTCAGGCCCGCCACCGCCGCGCCGATCGCGAACGCCCAGAGCTTGTACTTGAACGTCGGCACGCCCATGATCTCGGCGGCGTCCTCGTCCTCCCGGATCGCCACCCAGGCCCGGCCGACCCGGCTGTTGGCCAGGTTCCGGATCAGCAGCAGCACCACCAGGATCAGCGTGAGCATCAGCCAGTAGTAGGGGCGCGCGTCGACCACCCCGAAGAGCGCCTTGCCGTCCGAGCCCTTGCCCGGCGGGTGCGGAATCGCGGGGATGCCCCGCTGGCCCTGGAGCAGGCCGTCCTGCCGGGCGGCGTAGAGCCGGATCATCTCGGCGAAGCCGAGGGTCACGATGGCCAGGTAGTCGCCGCGCAGCCGCAGGGTCGGACCACCGAGGATCACCCCGGAGACCATCGCCACCATGACCGCGATCGGCACCGCCGCCAGCCACGGCCAGTTCGTGCCGAACCGGCTCTCCGGCGACGTCAACAACGCCACCGTGTACGCGCCCAGCGCGTAGAAGCCGAAGTAGCCGAGGTCGAGCAGGCCGGCGAAGCCGACCACCACGTTGAGCCCCACCGCCAGCAGCACGAAGACCGCGGTGTCGAAGAGCACGCCGGCGAAGTCCGACCGGGTCGTGTACAGCGCGAAGTACTCGCTGCCGATCGGGAAGCCCAGGTACTCGTAGAACCACTTGTTGGGCAGGATGTAGAGGAGCACGACCAGCGCGGCGAGCGCGGTCATCCGCACCGGCTTCGGCATCGCCGCCCAGCGACCCTTGAGGACCGAGGTCCGCTTCTTGTCCACGGTGGCGGTCATGCGCGCGCCCTCCCGAGAGATTCGCCGAGCAGACCGGTCGGCCGGAACATCAGCAGGACGATCAGCAGCACGAAGCCGGTGAAGTCCTTCCAGTCGCCGCCGAAGAGGCCGGCGGCGTAGTTCTCCACCACGCCGAGCAGCAGGCCGCCCAGCAGCGCGCCGCGCAGGTTGCCGATGCCGCCGAGCACCGCGGCCGCGAAGCACTTGAGCCCGATCAGGAAGCCGACGTTGAACTTGGTGAACCCGAACCGTACGTCCCACAGCAGGGCGCCGACGCCGGCCATCAGGCCGCCGAGCACGAAGACCAGCAGGATGACGCGGTTCTTGTTGACGCCCATCAGGGCGGCGGTGTCCGCGTCCTGGGCGACCGCCCGGATACCGCGGCCGAGCCGGCTGCGGTTCACGAACTGGTCCAGCGCGATCATCATGATCAGCGTGACGGCGAGGATGAGCAGCTGGAGGTTGGTGATCCCGGCGCCGAAGACCGTGAAGACCGTCTTCTGCGGGATCAACTCCGGCATGCCGAACGGCGCACGGCTGGTGCCGATGCCGAAGGACTCGGCGAGCACGAAGGAGGCGCCGATCGCGGTGATGAGGAAGGCCAGCGGCGGCGCGTTGCGGCGGCGCAGGGGGCGGTAGGCGACCAGCTCGACGGTGACCGCGGTGAGCGCCGAGGCGGCCATCGCGACCACGAGGCCGGCGACCACCGCCAGGATCAGCGGCCCGAGCGACGGGGCGGCCGAGTTCTGGTTGTAGCCGAGGGCCTCCCAGGTCCACAGGGCGGTGAAGGTACCGACCATGAAGACCTCGGAGTGGGCGAAGTTGATCAGGCGCAGGACGCCGTACACCAGGGTGTAGCCGAGGGCGACGAGCGCGTAGATCGCGCCCTGTTCCAACCCGGTGATGGTCAGTGCCGGGAAGTTCCCGAACAGCTCATCGAAGTTCAAGTGGGGGCTCCAACTGTGCGGCCAAGTGGTGCGGCCGGGAGAAAACACTCCCGGCCGCACACACCTGGTGTCCCGTGGCGGGACCGGACAGAACCGGTCAGGCCTTCGGGATCTCGATGTCGGGGACGACCTTGCCCGCGTTCACCTTGAACGCCCAGACGATGACCTGGGCCGGGTCCAGCTCGCCGTTGGACTCGAACTTGTAGGTCACGCCGGTGGCGCCGCCGGTGCCGTTGTAGGAGTTGATGAAGCTCAGCAGGTCGGCGCGGGAGGTCTTACCGGCCTTGATGCCCTCGAGCATGATCTTGGTGATGTCGTACGACACGTCGGCGTAGGTGCCCGGCTCGGCGTTGTCGAAGGCCGCCTTGTAGTCGGTCACGAAGGTGCCCTTGGCCGCGGTGGCCGGGGCGCACGGGCAGGTCAGGATGGTGCCCTCGGCGACCTGCTCGCCGGCGACCTTGATGAAGTTGGCGTCGTTGACACCGTCACCGGCGACCATCGTGCCCTTCCAGCCCGCGCCCTTGAGCTGCTTGAGCAGCAGGCCGGCCTCGGTGTAGTAACCACCGAAGAAGAGGACGTTCGCGCCGCTGCTCTGGATCTTGGTGACGACGGCGGAGAAGTTGGTCTGCTTGACCTGGATCTTGTCCTGGCCGGCCGGGGTGCCGATGACCTTCTTGACCTCGTCCACCAGGCCCGCGCCGTACGCCGACTGGTCGTCGACGACGTAGACCTTGTCGGCCTTCAGCACGTTCTTGATGTAGCGACCGGCGGCCGGGCCCTGCGAGGTGTCGTTACCGACGCCCCGGTGGAAGATCTTCCAGTTCTTGGTGCTCAGGCTCGGACGGGTCGCCGACGGGGTGATGATCGGCAGGCCGGCCTCGTCGAAGATCGGGTCGGCGACCTCGGACTCGCCGGAGAACGCCGGGCCGATGATGCCGACGACCTTGGTGTCGCCGACGGCCTGCTGGGCCAGGGCCGGGGCCTTCGCCGGGTCACCCTGCGAGTCGTACTCGCTCAGGTTGACCTTGCAGTCGGCGTTGTCCTTGTTGTACTGGTCGATGGCCAGCTTGGTGCCGTTGCGCATGTGGATACCGAGACCCGCGGCGTCGCCGGTCAGCGGGCCGAAGAAGCCGATCTTCAGGTCGCAGGCGCCCTTACCGCCGCCGGCCTCACTACCGCTGTCGGCCTTGCAGGCCGCGCCACTGAAAACGAGCGCGCCGATGGCCACACCACCGAGCACCCGAGCGAGCTTCTGCCTCACGGCTCGTACCCTCCTCCGTCCGAAGGCCCGGACCACCCAGCGCGAATTGGACCTTGCGAGGGAATGGCCGGACCGACCGCGATCCCGGTCTGGGGCGGGACGTTATCCCACCTGTGGGGCACGCCGTAAGCCCTGGACGGTGGGGTTGACCGAACCGTTACGTTGAGTGGTCGGATTCACAGATGTGCTGTAACACACGCCCCCCTCGAAGGGGAAAAGCGGACATCCGACACCCACCGGAAACACGCTGGTGGGAGGGTCAGCCGGGGCTCCACGGGCCGTCCGCACGCCACACCTGCGCCCCCGTCCCGTCGTCCACCAGCAGTAACGCCGAGGCATCCCCGCCGGCCACCGCCACCGTCCGGTCACTACGAGCGGGCACCGCCACCGGCAGGGTCACCGACGACCAGGCCACCCCGTCCCGGGAGAACCACCCGGCGCCCGTCGCCCCGCCCGCCACCACCGCGAGGACCCCGCCGGCCACCGCCGCCGACGCCCACACCCGACCCGGCCGGTCCGTACCCGCCCCGCCGAAACCGCCACCCGCCCGCCACGCCCCGCCGTCGCCCAGCCAGGCCCCCAGCCCGTCCCCCCGGCGACCCACCGCCACCACGCGCTCCCCCAGCCGCACCACCCGCTGCAGGTCCTCGTCGGTCGCCGCCACCGACAACACCGCGCGCCGCCAGGTCAGACCGTCCGCCGAGCGCCACACCACCGGATCCGATCCGGTACGCCCCGACGACAGCACCGAGCCCGCCAGCAGCCACCCCGACCCCGTCGCCACGCCGTCGGACACCCACGGCCGGCCGGCCCCGTCGGCGGCCAACCCCGGCACCCCGCTGACCAGCCGGAAGTCCGACCCGTCGGCGGAGAGCCAGGCCGCCGCGCCGGTGGACCGGTTGCCGGAGATCAGCCAGCCCCGCGGGCCACCTGCGATCCGGCCCACGTTCACCGCGTCCGGGCCGCCGAAGACCTCGAACTCGGCCGGCACCTCCACCAACGACCCGTCACCCGACTGCCGCCAGGTGCTGATCCTCGGATTGCCGTGCACCCCGCCGCTGCGGCCACCCACCGCCGCCAGCCGACCGTCCCGGCAGCCCGCCGCGGTCAGCACGTTCTCCGCCCCGTACGGGCTGCGCGGCACCGGGCGCAGCGGCGTCCACCCGACGGCGTCGGCGCTGGTCCACGCCGCCGGACGGGTCACCCCCGCGGCGTCCACCAGCGCGCCCACCACGAACCAGCGGCCGGCGCAGGCCGTCGCGTCCCGCAGCAGCAGTCGGCCCGGCGCGCCGGGCGGCACGGGCAGGGTCACCGACTGCCAGGCCGGACGGGCGGGCTCCGGCGACGTCGGCGCGGCGTGGCCGGACGCCCGGCAACCGGCGAGCAGCACGGCCACCAGGCCGAGCACCGCCAGTGCACACCGGGCACGCATGGCCGCGATCGTATCGACCGGAGACGACACGTGGGCCCCTCCGGAGCGCCGGAATCCCGCCGCCGGAACCGGTCAGGCGGTGGGCTGGGCCACCTCGCCGCCGGCGGTCTCGGCGAGGATCCGCTCGGCGACCTCCTTCATGGTCATCCGGTGGTCCATCGCCGTGCGCTGGATCCACTTGAACGCCTGCGGCTCGGTCATCCCGTAGGTGGTCATCAGCGCGCCCTTGGCCCGCTCCACGGTCTTGCGGATCTCCAGCCGGTCGGTCAGCCCGGCGACCTCCGCCTCCAGCGCGGCGATCTCCGAGTAGCGCGACAGCGCGATCTCCACCGCCGGCACCAGGTCGCTCTTCTGGAACGGCTTGACCAGGTACGCCATCGCGCCGGCCGCCCGCGCCCGCTCCACCAGGTCGCGCTGGCTGAACGCGGTCAGGATGATCACCGGGGCGATCCGGGCGCCGGCGATCCGCTCGGCGGCGGCCAGCCCGTCCATGATCGGCATCTTGATGTCGAGGATGACCAGGTCGGGCTTCAGCTCCTCGGCCAGCCGGACGGCGGTCTCGCCGTCACCGGCCTCGCCGACGACCTCGTAGCCCTCCTCGACCAGCATCTCGGCCAGGTCCAGCCGGATCAGCGCCTCGTCCTCGGCGATCAGTACGCGCCTGCGCTCAGCATCCGTCTCGGCCACGAGCCACTCCCACCAGTTCGTACGCGGTACCCGCCGTGCCGGGTACCACCGCCCTTAGCGTAGTGGGTAACCTGTTCGGGCCGAGACACCGAAGGCCCCTGTAGTCCAATGGCAGAGACGATGGATTCAAAATCCATACAGTGTGGGTTCGAATCCCACCGGGGGCACCAAAATGTCGTACGGGTGTTCGAGGATGCCCCTGTGCATCCGCCCGAGATACGCGCCCGAGCGCGGCAGGTCTTCCTGTCAGGCGTCACGGTCGCCGAAGCCGCCCGGACCGTCAGTCTGAGCTGTCGCACCGTGTGGCACTGGTGCAGGGATCGACCAGACCCTGTCATGCTCGGCACGGCCCTCCGGTGTTTCCGCTGTCGGGACGGCCACTCTGCCCCCTCCAATCCGGCGGCCTACGCCTATCTCCTCGGCCTCTACCTGGGCGACGGGCATCTGGTGACCACCGCCCGCGTGCCGGTGCTTCGGATCTCCTGCACGGCCACCTGGCCGGGTCTCATCGAAGCGTGTGACGACGCGATGCGGGCGGTGCTAGCCGAAAAGGTGCAGCGCGTGCCGCACCCGGGCTGCGTCAATGTCCAGAGCTACGGCAAGCACTGGCCGTGCCTGTTCCCGCAGCACGGGCCCGGCAAGAAGCACGAACGCCCGATCGTCCTCGCCGGCTGGCAACGGGAGATCGTCGAGGCGCACCCCGGCGAGTTCCTGCGCGGGCTCTTCCACTCCGACGGCTGTCGCGTCGCCAACCGGGTCACCGTGCGCGGCAAGGGCTACGTCTATCCGCGCTACATGTTCACCAACGAGTCGGCCGACATCATGGGGCTGTGTCAGTGGGCTCTCGATCTGCTCGGAATCTCCTGGAAGATGAACCGCCGCAACTCGCTCTCCGTCGCCCGCCGGGAAGCGGTCGCCGTCCTCGACCGGCACGTCGGCCCCAAGTCCTGACCGACGGACCCTCGGCTCCGCCGGCCTCGGATCCCGACCGGCGAACGCCCCGGTGCCGTCGGCCGAAGTCCATGACCGGCGAACCCCGATGCCACAGGCGGGACCGGTGGACGGCCCCGCGCTCAGGCGAGCCGGGCGAGTGCCTGCTCCAGGTCGGCGCGCAGGTCCTCCGGGTCCTCCAGTCCGACGGAGATCCGCAGCAGCCCGCCGCAGGGCTTGGCCTCCCCCTCGACGGGCCGGTGGGTCAGCGAGGCCGGGTGCTGGATGAGCGTGTCGACGCCGCCGAGCGAGACCGCGTGGGTGATCAGCCGGCAGGCCCCGGCGACCGCCGCGGCGGCGGGAGCGCCGCCGCGTACCTCGAAGGCGAGCAGGCTTCCGGTGCCGGACATCTGGCGGCCGACCAGCCCGGCCGGGTCGTGCGCCGAGGGGTGGTGGACCCGCGCGACGGCGGGGTGGCCGGCGAGCCAGGCGGCGAGTTTCTCCGCGCCGGCCTGCTGCGCGCGGACCCGCAGCGGCAGGGTCTGGAGCCCGCGGTGCAGCAGGTAGGCGCCGAGCGGGTGCAGGATCGCGCCGGTGACGGCGCGGACCTGACGCAGCCGGGCGGCCCAGTCGGCGTCGCAGGCGACGACGCCGGCGAGCACGTCGCCGTGGCCGCCGATGCTCTTGGTGGCGCTGTGCAGCACGAGCGCGGCGCCGTGCCGGGCCGGCTGCTGGAGTACGGGGGTGGCGACGGTGTTGTCGACCAGGAGCGGGACGTCGCCGGCGGCCCGGGCGAGGGCGGTGATGTCGACCAGGTCGAGGGTGGGGTTGGCCGGGGTCTCGACGATGACGAGGGCGGTGTCGGGGCGGATCGCGGCGGCGACCTCGTCGGGGCGCGCCCAGGTGACCTCGGTGCCGAGCAGGCCGGTGGCGAGGACGTGGTCGGTGCCGCCGTAGAGGGGGCGGACGGCGACGAGGTGCCGCTTGCCGTCGCGGGTCGCGGCGAGCAGGGCGGCGGTGAGGGCGGCCATGCCGCTGGCGAAGGCGACGGCGTCGGTGGTGCCTTCGAGTTCGGCGAGGGCGTTCTCGAAGCGCGCGACGGTGGGGTTCCAGAGGCGCTGGTAGACGGCGCTGCCGCCGGGCGGGAGGGTGCCACCGGTGGCGAGCAGCTCGTACGCGTCGCCGCCGTCCTCCACGGAGGGCAGCGGGTTGGTGGTGGAGAGGTCGATGGGCGGCACGTGGACGCCCAGGGCGGCGAGGTCGTCGCGCCCGGCGTGCACGGCTCGGGTGTCCACGGCTGTCATGGCGGAAGCGTCGAACATCAGAGTGATCGAGGGCAATAGTGTCGAACAAGATTCTGTAACGGCGTCTTCCAACGTTGTTAAGTTCGGTGAATGATGGTCGGATGCTGGCTGTACAGAATGATGTGCGGCGCTTCGCGGCGCTGGACGACGTGGACCGGGCGATCCTGACCGAGCTGACCGCCGACGGTCGGCTGCCGAACAACGCGCTGGCGGAGCGGGTGGGGGTGGCGCCGTCGACGTGTCTGACGCGTACTCGGGCGCTGCGCGAGTGCGGGGCGATCCGCGGGATCCACGCCGAGGTGGACCCGGCGGCGGTCGGGTTGCCGCTGCAGGCGTTGGTGTCGGTGCGGTTGACCGCGCACGAGCGGGCGGCGGTGGACGCGTTCCGGGCCCGGTCGGTGCGACTGCCGGGGGTGGTGTCGGTGTTCCACGTGGCCGGGGCGGAGGACTACGTGCTGCACGTACGGGCGGCGTCGGGCGACGCGCTGCGGGACTTCGTGCTGGATCATCTGGCGGTGGATCCGGTGGTGCAGCACACCCAGACCAGCCTGATCTTCGAACAGGCGCGCGGGGTGGGCTGACCGGTGTGACGTAAGCGGCGAGGGGAACAATTCCGGCGCGTGGGGAGTTGGCGAACGGTGTGATAGACGTACCGTTGTCTGTTCTTGATCTTGCCCCGGTCGCTGCCGGCGCGAGCGCCGGTGAGGCGCTGCGGCACACCACCGAGCTGGCCCGACGCACCGAGGAGCTGGGCTACCGCCGGTTCTGGGTGGCCGAGCACCACAACATGCCGGCGATCGCGAGTTCGGCGCCGGCGGTGCTGCTGGCGCACCTGGCCGCGAACACCAGCACGATCCGACTGGGCTCGGGTGGGGTGATGCTGCCCAACCACGCGCCGCTGGTGGTCGCCGAGCAGTTCGGCACCCTGGAGGCGCTGCACCCCGGCCGGATCGACCTGGGCATCGGCCGGGCGCCCGGCACCGACCAGGTGACCGCGCTGGCGCTGCGACGCACCATGGAGGGGCTGTCGGCGGAGGGGTTCCCCCGGGAGCTGGCGGACCTGATGAACTACTTCAGCGGCGAGCAGCCGGGGCCGATCACGGCCACTCCGGGGCGCGGCGAGCAACCGGCGGTCTGGCTGCTCGGCTCCAGCGGGTTCAGCGCGCAGCTGGCCGGGCTGCTCGGGCTGCCCTTCTCGTTCGCGCACCACTTCAGCTCCCAGAACACGCTGCCCGCCCTGGCGCTCTACCGGCAGCACTTCCGGCCGTCGCAGTGGCTGGACCGGCCGTACGCGATGGTCGCGGTGAACGCCGTCTGCGCCGAGACCGACGAGCGGGCGCACTGGCTGGCCGGGCCCGCCGGGCTCTCCTTCCTCAAGCTGCGGTCGGGGCGGCCGGAGCCCCTCGCCACGCCCGAGGAGGCGGCGGCCTACCCGTACACGGAGCTGGAGCGGGAGTTCGTCGCGCAGCGCCGGGAGGGTCAGGCGACCGGTTCGCCGGAGACCGTCGCCCGGCAGCTCGGCGAGCTGCTGGCCCGGACCGGCGCGGACGAGCTGATGCTGACCACGATGGTGTACGACGTGGCCGACCGGGTCCGCTCGTTCGAGCTGATCGCCGAGAAGGTGGCGGGCGGCCTGCGCCGGGCAGCCTGAAACACGCTCTTCACAGCGGCGTCACCCCACCGTCGCGCGGCGCGTCTAGTTTTATCCCCGGTGGTGGTACGGCACTCCCCGATCGGGACGGGTCGCGGGGGTGCTGCGGTGTGGTGCACCGGGTCGCCGGCTGAGCGGATTCCGCGGCTGGCGACCCGGTGCCTTCGTATCCGGGTCCGGTGGGTCAGCGCGGCGTTGTAGCCGGCGTCGCGGGCGGACGGTGGTGAGCGCGCCGGCCACGGGGGTGACGGCCGCTGCCGCGCCGAGCAGCACGGTACGACGGCTCCGCGCCCGCCGATCGTGGGACGACGCTTTCTCGACACCCAACCGGCCCCTGCCCTTGATCCGCGCCCGGCCACCTGATCGACTCGGGGCATGGCTGAGCACATGGACCCGGAGGAGTTCCGGCGGGCCGGTTACGCGGTCGTCGACTGGATCGCCGACTACTGGACGACGCTCGGGCAGCGTCCGGTGACCTCCCAGGACCCGCCCGGCACGGTGGCCGCCGCCCTGTCGGCCGGCCCGACAGCGCACGGCGAGCCGATCGAGGCGGTGCTGGCCGACCTGGACCGGGTGGTCACGCCGGGGTTGACCCACTGGCAGCACCCGGGCTTCTTCGGCTACTTCCCGGCCAACACCTCCGGTCCGAGCGTGCTGGGCGACCTGGTCAGCGCCGGGCTCGGCGTGCAGGGCATGCTCTGGGCCACCGGCCCGGCCTGCACCGAGCTGGAGACGGTGATGCTGGACTGGTTGGCGGAGCTGCTGGACCTGCCGCAGCGGTTCCGCTCCACCGGTCGCGGTGGCGGGGTGATCCAGGATTCGGCGTCCTCGGCGACGCTGGTGGCGCTGCTGGTGGCGCTGCACCGGGCCAGCGGGGGCCGGTGGCGGGAGACCGGGGTGGACCGGCGCTACCGCGCGTACACCTCGACCCAGGGCCACTCGTCGATCGAGAAGGCGGCCCGGATCGCCGGGCTCGGCTCCGACGGGGTCCGCCCGGTCGAGGTGGACCCGCGGACCCAGGCGATGCGTCCGGAGGAGCTGCGCGCGGCGATCGAGGCGGACCGGGCCGCCGGCGTGGTGCCGGCGATCGTGGTGGCGACGGTCGGGACCACCTCCACCACCGCCATCGACCCGCTGCCCGAGATCGGTGCGATCTGCGCCGAGTACGGCATCTGGCTGCACGTCGACGCCGCGTACGCCGGAGCGGCCGCGGTCTGCCCGGAGCTGCGCTGGACGCACGACGGCCTGGAGCACGCCGACTCGTACTGCTTCGACCCGCACAAGTGGCTGCTCACCGGCTTCGACTGCGACGCCTTCTGGGTGGCCGACGCAGGGGAGCTGATCGAGGCGCTGACGGTGCTGCCGGAATACCTCCGCAACGCCGCCAGCGAGTCCGGCGCGGTGATCGACTACCGGGACTGGCAGGTGCCGTTGGGTCGGCGGTTCCGGGCGCTCAAGCTCTGGTTCGTGCTGCGCTGGTACGGCGTGGAGGGCCTACGGGCGCACATCCGCTCCGGGGTGGCCCTGGCCGACCGTTTCGCCGAGCGGATCGAGGCCGACGACCGGTTCGAGCTGACCGCCGCGCACCCGTTCTCGCTGGTCTGTTTCCGGCTGCGGGCGGCCGACGAGGTGAGCGCCGAGCTGCTGCGGCGGGTCAACGCCACCGGCCGGGTGCACCTGACGCACACCCGGGTCGACGGCCGGTACTCGCTCCGCCTCGCGGTCGGCTCCCCGCTGACCACCGAGAAGCACGTGGACGAGGCGTGGGACCTGCTCGCCGCGACCGCCACCGACGTGCTGACGGGCTGACGGGCTGACCGGCCCGGTGGCCGGGTTCGTCGCGCACCACCCGCGAGAGACTGCTGACAGCCCGTCACGCCGGGTGATATCCAGCGGAGGGCAGGGCCCGGCCCTTCTTCCCTTTGCTCTGCTGACACCCACGCAACACCAACCCTCCGTCACTTTTCGACGGAGATCGCCATCCGGCAATTTTCCTGTTCTCGCTGGTCGGTTCTGGTGTTGCGTCCGTGTCAGCAGAGCAAAGGCTGCGGCGTGCGACCGATCGCCCTACCGAGTACCGCACACTGCGTGACGTTACGGAAAGCGACCGGCCCGCTCGTACCCGGCGGCAGCGCAGGTGGGGGAAAGGCCCGGAGAAGGGTGGCCGGCTGAAGCCGGTGGGCCCGCGTCGCGGCCGTCAGGCAGACCGCCACGCCCGCCGGCCCGCCCGCTCGCCCGCCACGCCGACCGTCAGCCCTCGACGGCTGCGGCCAGCGGCCGGGGCTGCTCCGAGGCGGCAGACGTCGTCGCCCCGGCCGCGCCCGCGGCGGGCGCGGTGACGGTGTCGGTGGTCAGCAGCGCGGCCTCGGCGAGGGCCCGGGCCCGACGGGTACGGCGCAGCGCCCGCACCGCGAGGGCCACCGCGACCACCCAGCCGGCGGTGAGCAGGCCGTAGACCACGGCGGGCACCGCACCGTCGGCCTCACCGGCGCGCAGCAGGGTGCGGGCGTTGCTCAGCACGATGACGCCGCCGATGGTGGCGCCGAGCAGTTGGGCGGGGACGATCCGGACCAGCCAGGCGGCGATCGGGGCGGCCACCAGGCCGCCGATCAGCAGCGCCGCCACGGTGGGCAGCAGGAAGCCCTGGGAGCCCAGTCCGATCAGGAAGCCGATGCTGGCGGCGCCGGCCACCACGAACTCGGCGGTGTCCACCGAGCCGATCACCTTGCGCGGCTCCATCCGACCGGAGACCAGCAGCGCCGGGGTGGCGACCGGGCCCCAGCCACCGCCGCCGGTGGCGTCGACGAAGCCGGCGACCAGGCCGAGCGGGCCGAGGAAGCGGGCCCGCAGCGGGCCGGCCGCCCGGTTGGCGCGCAGCGGCCGGGAGAAGCGCACCAGCAGGTACGCGCCGAGGGTGAAGAGGATTCCGGCCATCCAGGGGGCGGCGGACTCGGTGGAGATCGAGCTGAGGAAGGTGGCCCCGGCGAACGCGCCGATCGCGCCCGGCACGGCGATCCGGCCGACCACCCGCCAGTCGACGTTGCCGAACCGCCAGTGCGAGAGCCCGGCGGCGAGCGTGGTGCCGATCTCCGCCAGGTGCACGGAGGCGGACGCGGCGGCCGGTGCCACCCCGGCGAAGAGCAGCAGGGTGGACGAGGTCAGCCCGTACGCCATGCCCAGCGCGCCGTCGACCAGCTGCGCGGCGAGCCCGACCAGAGCGAGGATCAGCAGCTTGCGCACGAGCGCCCCCTGTCTTTTCGGCATCTCCTATCAACTTGGTCGACAATGCGCCACGAAGCCGCTCCGGTCAAGTCCCCTATCCGGTTGGTGGGACGCGCCGGACGGCCCGGCGGGGTGCCGGAAAGGCGTCCGGTCAGCTCCAGGCGCGCGGGTCCGCCGCCAGCTCGTTGACCCGCAACGGCAGCGCGCCGGTGGCCACGTCACCGATGGTGACCAGCTCCAGGATCTCGCGCTCACTGGCGCGCAGCGCGATCCAGACGTCCTGCAGGGCCCGGGCGGCTCCCTGGTAGCCGAGCTGCTCCGGCCGCTGACCGCGAACGTGCGCCAACGGCCCGTCGATGACCCGGATCACCTCGGCCAGGGTGATCTCGCCGGCCGGCCGGGCCAGCCAGTAGCCGCCCTCCGGGCCGCGCTGGGCGTGCACGATGCCGCCCCGGCGCAGCTGGAGCAGGATGCTCTCCAGGAACTTCGGCGGAATGTCCTGCGCCCGGGCGATCTGCTCGGCGGTGACCGGCCGGCTGCGCCCGGTCGCCCCGCCGTCGGTGACCGAGGCGAGCTCGGCGGCCGCGCGGAGCGCGTAGTCGACCCGGGCGGAAAGACGCATGCCGGTCAGGTTAGTCCGCTGATCGGCCGGCCGGGTCGCCGCCCCTCGGCCGAACGGCCACGGAACGGCGACCCGCCGGTCAGGCGCCGACCCGGCGCAGCAGGCCCTCCTGCACGGCGCTGGCGATGTGCCGGCCGTCGGTGGTGAACATCCGACCGGTGGCCAGGCCGCGCCCGCCCGAGGCGGACGGGCTCCAGCAGTCGTAGAGGAACCACTCGTCGGCCCGGAACGGCCGGTGGAACCAGAGCGCGTGGTCGAGGCTCGCCCCCACCACTCCCCCGGGCCCCCAGACCTCGCCGTGCACCGACAGCACCGAGTCGAGCAGCGTCAGGTCCGAGGCGTACGTGAGGGCGCAGGCGTGCAGCAGCTGGTCGTCGGGGAGCTTGCCGTCGATGCGCATCCAGACCCGCTGCTGCGGTTCGGCCGGCCGGTCGCCGGGGCGTACCCAGCCGGGCTCGCCGACGTAGCGGACGTCCATCGGGCGGGGGATCTGTCCCCAGATGCCCAGCCGCTCGGGATAGCGGGCCAGCCGGTCGGTCATGGTCGGGACGTCCTCCGGGCCGGGCACGTCCGGTGGGGTGGGGGCCTGGTGGTCCAGCCCCTCCTCGTGCCGCTGGAAGGACGCCGACATGAAGAAGATCGGCTTGCCGTGCTGGAGCGCCACCGAACGGCGCACCGAGAACGACCGGCCGTCCCGGACGTTCTCCACCTCGTAGACGATCGGCTCGGCGGGGTCGCCGGGGCGGACGAAGTAGCCGTGCAGCGAGTGCACGAAGCGCTCCGGGTCGACGGTGCGCCCGGCGGCGACCAGCGCCTGGCCGGCGACCTGGCCGCCGTACACCCGCTGCGGACCGACCGGGGGGCTCATCCCCCGGAAGGTCATCTCGCCGGTGTGCTCCAGGTCGAGCACCTCCAGGAGCTGGTCCACCGCCGCCTGACCCGTGGCGACCCCGCCGTCCGTCACTGCACCGCCTCTGTTCGCGACTGCGGGGCTCGCAACCCCGGCTCACTCCTCGCACTCACTGCAACGCCCGGGCGGCGGCCGCGTCGACCAGCGAGCCGAGCTGGTGCACCCGGAGGGTGTTGGTGGAGCCCGGGGTGCCGGGCGGGCTGCCGGCGACGATGACCACGTAGTCGCCGGGGTTGGCCCGGTTGAGGCCGAGCAGCGCCTGGTCGACCTGGCGGAACATGTCGTCGGTGTGCTCGACGAACGGCATCAGGAAGGTCTCCACGCCCCAGCAGAGGGCGAGCTGGTTGCGCACCTCGGGAACCGGGGTGAAGGCCAGCAGCGGCAGGTCGCAGTGCAGCCGGGCGAGCCGCTTGACCGTGTCGCCGGTCTGCGAGAAGGCGACCATGGCCTTCGCGCCGATGGCCCGGGCGATCGAGGAGGCGGCGACGGTGAGGGCGCCGCCGTGCGTACGCGGGTCGTGCTGCAGCCGCGGCACGCCGATCGAGCCGGCCTCGGTGGTGGTGATGATCTTCGCCATGGTGCTGACGGTGAGCACCGGGTACTTGCCGACGCTGGTCTCGCCGGAGAGCATCACCGCGTCCGCGCCGTCGAGCACCGCGTTCGCCACGTCGGACGCCTCGGCGCGGGTCGGCCGGGAATTCTCGATCATGGAGTCGAGCATCTGGGTGGCCACGATGACCGGCTTGGCGTTCTCCCGGCACAGCTGCACGGCGCGCTTCTGCACCAGCGGCACCTGGTCGAGCGGCAGCTCCACGCCGAGGTCACCGCGGGCGACCATGACGCCGTCGAAGGAGAGCACGATCGCCTCGAGGTGGTCGACCGCCTCGGGCTTCTCGACCTTGGCCAGCACCGGCCGGCGGACACCCTCCTCGTCCATGATCGCGTGGACGAGCTTGATGTCGTCGGCCGAGCGGACGAAGGAGAGCGCGATCAGGTCGACCCCGAGGCCGAGGGCGAAGCGCAGGTCCTCGGCGTCCTTGTCGGACATCGCCGGGACGCTGACCGCCACGTTGGGCAGCGAGACGCCCTTGTTGTTGGAGACCGGGCCACCCTCGGTGACCAGGCAGCGGATGTCGTTGCCGGTGACGTCGCTGACCTCGACGGCGACCCGGCCGTCGTCGATCAGCAGCCGGTCACCCGGCTTCACCTCCTGCGGCAGCTTGCGGTAGGTGCAGGAGACGCGCTCCTTGGTGCCGATGATCTCGTCGCTGGTGATCACCACGGAGTCACCGGTACGCCACTCGTGCGGGCCGTCGGCGAACTTCCCGAGCCGGATCTTGGGGCCCTGCAGGTCGGCCAGGATGGCGACCGGGTGGCCGGCCGCGTCGGCGGCCTCGCGGACCAGTCGGTAGACCGAC
This sequence comes from Micromonospora sp. CCTCC AA 2012012, assembly GCF_040499845.1. Classification (NCBI taxonomy): domain Bacteria; kingdom Bacillati; phylum Actinomycetota; class Actinomycetes; order Micromonosporales; family Micromonosporaceae; genus Micromonospora; species Micromonospora mangrovi. Next base: position 574,412 of record NZ_CP159342.1, on the reverse strand, counting down.
TCGTGATCGGCGTGGCTGCCGTGGCTGAAGTTGAGCCTCGCCACGTTCATACCCGCCTCGACGAGTCCCCGGATGCGCTCCGGGGACGAGGTGGCGGGGCCAAGAGTGCAGACGATCTTCGCGCGGCGTGTCACGCCCATCAGGCTAGTCTCTCCTCCGGGTCGGCCTGGCGGACGACCCCTTTCGGACTGCGGAACAATTGTCCAACGACGCGCGATTACCGCGCAGCGGGCGGACGGAACCGCACCGGAACGTCGTGTGTGGCGGGCATCGGCGACCGCGCGGCGGAAATCGTACCGCCCGGGCACCTGCTGCGCCGGAGTGCTCCCGGCGAGCGCCCCGTCCCGTCGATCGACCGGAGCGCGGAACGGGCCCGACGGGGCGGCGGAGGGGCCGGTCAGCTCTGCGTCTTGGCGAGCGGGAACTCCAGCGAGCCCGCCGGGCAGAGGAAGGTCAGCACGTCGACCCGGTAGAGCCCGGCCTGCACGGCCGGGTCGGCCTCCATCACGCTGCGTACGTCGTCCACCGAGCCGGTACGGGCCAGCCCGAATCCGATCGGCGGGTCGGGCTCCCGGGCCGGGCCGTCGACCGAGCCGTCGATCAGGATGATGCCGCGCCGCTGGAGGGCCTGCATGTGCTGGAGGTGTTCGGCCTGGAGCCGCTGGACCGTCTCCTCGGGCAGCGCCCGACCGGACGGCCCGGGATAGAGCACGATGCACTCGTACGTGTCGAGCGCGAAGTCGACCTGTGGCGTGCCCGTCATGAGGCCCCCTCCCGACGTACGCCCAGGGTCGCACGCGGGGCGGCGGCGCGTCGGCCGCTCGGCGCAACTGCCCCGAGCGCCGGCCCGGTCTTCGACGTGCCACGCCGTTCGTCCGCGCAGATCGGCGAGCACCAAGATCGAACCCGGCCGGGTCGGCTCGACGCTGGTACTTTTCCGGGTGGTGAGGAGAAGGTCGGCGAGCGGAGGTCCCAGCGTGAGCGAGGGCGCGTCCGCCGGCACTCCACCGGGCGACTCGCGGTGGCGGACCGTCTACGCCACCGGCGGGGAGATGGGCGCGGCGATCGCGGCGCACGACTGGTCCGCCACCCCCCTGGGCCCGATCGAGCAGTGGCCGTCGAGCCTGCGTACGGCGGTGATGATCTGCCTGCACTCCCGCTTCCCGATCCTGCTGTGGTGGGGCGACGAGTTGGTGATGCTGCACAACGACGCCTACCTGCCGATCCTCGGGGCGTCGAAGCGGGACGCGCTGGGTCGCCCGGGGGCGCAGGTGTGGCCCGAGGTCTGGGACGTCATCGGACCGATGCTCACCGACGTGCTGGCCGGGCGGGGTGCGACCTGGAACCAGGACCAGTTGCTGCTGCTGGACCGGAACGGCTTCATCGAGGAGTGCTACTTCACCTTCTCCTACAGCCCGATCGTCGACGAGTCGGGCACGCCGGGCGGGGTGTTCACCGCGGTCACCGAGACCACCGACGAGGTCGTCGGTGACCGGCGGCTGCGACTGCTCAGCGCCCTCGCCGCCGGGCTGGCCGACATCGCCGAGCCGGACGAGGTGGGACGACGGGCCGTCAAGATCATCAACGGTCATCCCGACGTGCCGTTCGTCCGGCTCGTCGTCACCGGGGCCGCGGGGCCCCGGCAGGTCGCCGGAACCGAGGACACCACGCCGGCCGGGGCCGAGGACTCCTGGCCGCTGGCCGAGGTGCTGGCCGCCGGCGAGACCCGCCTGGTGCCGGCCGACCCGACCCAGGACCCGGACCGCCCCGGCACGCCGATGGTGGCGCTGGTGCCCGTGCCGGAGCCCGGTGGCGCCGCCCCGACGGCCGTCCTCGTCGCCGGGCTGAACCCGCGTCGCCCGGTCGACGCCGACTACCGCTCCTTCGTGGAGCTGCTGGCCGGGCACATCGGCACCGCGCTGGCCGGGGCGACCGCCTACCAGGCGGAGCACCGGCGGGCCGAGGCGCTGGCCGACCTGGACGCCGCGAAGTCCGCCTTCTTCGCCAACGTCAGCCACGAGCTGCGCACCCCGCTCACCCTGATCGCCGGCCCGGTACGCGACGCGCTCACCGACCCGGCGCAGCCGCTGCCGGCGGCGCTGCGGCAGCGGCTCGAACTGGTCGACCGCAACGCGGCCCGGTTGCGCCGGCTGGTCGACAGCGTCCTGGACTTCACCCGGATCGAGGCGGGTCGGCTGTCGCCCGACCGGGTCGCGGTGGACGTCAGCCGGTTCACCCGGGACCTGGCCGCCTCCTTCGCCCCGGCCGTCGAGCGGGCCGGCCTCACCTTCGAGGTGGACTGCGACCGGCTGCCCCGCCCGGCGTACCTGGACCGGGTGATGTGGGAGAAGATCGTCCTCAACCTGCTCTCCAACGCCCTCAAGGCGACGGTGGCCGGGACGATCCGGTTGCGGCTGGCCGACGAGGACGGGCGGATCCGGCTCACCGTCTCCGACACCGGGGTGGGCATCCCCGCCGCCGAGGTTCCCCAGCTCTTCCAGCGGTTTCACCGGGTCGCCGGGCCGGCCGGGCGCTCCGCCGAGGGCACCGGGATCGGGCTGGCCCTGGTCCGCGAGCTGGTCACCCTGCACGACGGGGTGGTCGACGTGGCCAGCACCGAGGGGACGGGCAGCACCTTCACCGTCCGGATCCCGTACGGCGAGGGGGCCGACGGAACGCCACGCGCCCCGGTCACCGCCGTGCCGGTCACCGCCTCGGCGCTCGCCGGGGAGCTGACCGTTCCGGTCGACGACGACGGGCTGACCGGCCCGCCCGACGCCCCGCTGGTGCTGCTCGTCGATGACAACGCGGACCTGCGCTCGTACGTGTCGCAGTTGCTCGCCCCGCACTTCCGGGTCCGCTCCCTCGGCGACGGGCGGGCCGCCCTCGCCTCGATCGCCACCGAGCTGCCCGACCTGGTGCTGGCCGACGTGATGATGCCGCGCCTGGACGGCTTCGGCCTGCTCGCCGCGCTGCGCGCCGACCCGCGCACCACCGACCTGCCGGTGGTGCTGCTCTCGGCCCGGGCGGGCCCGGAGGCCGCGATGGAGGGGCTCGCCGCCGGTGCGGACGACTACCTGGTCAAGCCCTTCGCGGCGGGTGAGCTGCTGGCCCGGGTGCGGGCCAACCTGGACCGCGCCCGGGCCCGGCTGCGCCGGGGCGAGTGGGCCGCCCAGGTGGTGGAGTCGATCTCCGACGGGGTCTGGGTGGCCGACTCCGACGGCACGATCCTCCAGGTCGACGGAACGTTCGAGCGGCTCACCGGGTACGGCCAGGCGGGCGGCCCCTACCGGCCGCCCTACCCGTGGTGGCCCGACCCGGCGACCCACCCGCAGGAGCGGGCGCTGCTCGACCGGGCCCTGGTGCACCTGCTCGACGAGCACGTCGGCGGGTACGAGGTGCCGTTCCAGCACCCGGACGGCCGGCTGTACTGGGTGTCCGTCTCCGCGACCGAGGTGCCGGATCCGGAGAACGACCGGGTGCTGCTGGTCGGCACGGTCCGGGACGTGACCGCCGAGCACGAGGTGGCGCAGCGGCACCGGGCCGCCGCCGCCCTGGTCGACCGGCTGGGCGGGGCGACCGACGAGGCGGCGGTCCTCACGCTGACCGCGGACGCCCTCGGCCGGGCCTTCGACGGGACGGCCTGGCTGGCCCGGCGGGACGACGTCGGACCGGTGTACGGCGACGCCGGGCGGGTCGACGGGCTGGACCCGGCGGTGGCGGCCCGGCTGACCGGCGCGGAGCCCGACGGGCCGGCCCCGGATTCGGAGGTGCCGGGGGTCGGTGGCCGGCTCCGCACCGCCACCCGGGAGTGGACGTACTGGGTGCAGTTCCCCGCTCCCCGACCGGTCCGCGCGGACGAGCGGATGCTCGGCGGGCTGCTCACCGTGGCCGGCAGCCAGGCGTTGCAGCGGGTGGAGACGGTCGACGCGCAGGGCGTGACGGTGGCGGGGCTGCGCAACGCGGTCCGCGAGGCCACCGAACGGGAACGCGCGTGGCGGGCCGAGGCCGCCGCCCGGGTCGACCAGCAGCGCGCCGAGGAGTCGGCCCGGCGTACGGCGGCGGTGAGCCAGGCCCTGCTGGACAGCGCGCCGGTCGGCTTCGGGCTGGTCGACACCGAGCTGCGCTACCTGCTGGTGAATCCGGCGTTGGCGGCGATGAACCGGCTGCCCGCCGCCGACCACCTCGGCCTGCGGCCGAGCGAGTGCCTGCCGATGTACGAGCCACGGATAGAGGAGTTGATGCGCCGGGCGTTGGCGCAGGGGCCGATCGTCGGGGTGGAGTTCAGCGCCGACGCCGAGCCCCCGGCGACCGGCCGCCAGCACATGGTGGCCAGCTACTTCCCGATCCGGATCGCCGACACCGGGGAGCTGGTGGGGCTCGGGTTCACCGTCGTCGACGTCACCGAACGCACCCGGCTGCTGGAGGCGCTCGGCACCGAACGGGCCCGCTTCGAACGGCTCGCCGCCACCGACGTGCTGGCCGTCTTCGGCGGCGAGGACGAGCGGATCACCGAGGCGAACGAGGCGTTCCTGGCGATGCTCGGCTACACCGGCGAGGACCTGGCGCGGGGCCGGCTGGACTGGCCGGGGCTCACTCCCCCGGGCTGGGAGGAGGCGGACCGGCGGGCGCTCGCCGAGTTGGCGGAGACCGGCCGGGCCCGGACCTACGACAAGGAGTACCGGCACGCCGACGGGCGCCGGGTGCCGGTGCAGATCGGCGTGGTGGCCCTCCAGCGGCAGCCGCTGCGCTGGCTGGCGTACGCGATGGATCTGACCGCCGAACGGACCACCCAGGCCGAGCTGCGGCTCTTCCAGGCCCTGGTGGAGCGCTCCGGTGACTTCATCGCGGTCGCCGCCCCCGACGGACAGGCGGTCTATGTCAACCCGGCCGGCCGGGCGCTGGTCGGTCTCGACGGGACCGACGGCGTGGACGGCCTGGCGTTGGTGGACTTCGCCGCCCCGGACGCCCGCGACGTGTGGCGCAACCAGCTGATCCCGGCCGCGCTGAGCCGGGGCCACCACCGGGCGGAGAGCCGGCTGGTCCGCCTCGACACCGGCGAGCAGGTGGAGGTCGACCACCAGACGTTCACGGTGACCACCGGCGACGACCGGCACACCACCGCCTTCGTGGCGACGGTGGCCCGGGACATCAGTGACCGGCAGCGGACGCTGCGGCAGGCGGAGGCGCTGGGGCGGCTGGCCGGTGGGCTCAGCTCGGCGCGCGGCCGGGCGGCCATCGTCGACGCGGTGACCACGCTCGCGCCGGCGGTGGTGGACGCCGCCGTGCTGCGGGTGGCGATCGCCGCGCCGGGCGCGACCGTGCTGGAGGTGGCCGGCGGTGACGCGCCCGCCGGTGAGCTGCCGATGGACGCCGACGAGCCGCTGGCCCGGGCGGTCCGTGACAACGCCGTGCTGCCGCTCGGCGGGGACGACGGCACCACCGGCGTCTGCCTGCCGCTGCGCTACGGCGACGGCGGCGCGCTCGGCGCGCTGGAGGTGTGCTGGGACCGGCCGGTCACCGACGACGAGGCGCTGCGCAGTCTGCTGGACGCGGTGGCGGGGCTCTGCAGCCAGGCCCTGCAGCGGGCCGAGCTGACCGGGTCGGCGCAGGCGATGGCCGACTTCGCCGCCCGGTTGAGCGTGGCCCGGTCCACGATGGAGGCGATCGACGTCATCCTCACCGCCGCGCCGGTCTCGCTCGGCGCGGCCCTGCCGGGGCTGGCGATGCGGGACGAGGGGCGCCGGGTCCGGCTCTGGTACAACGGCGAGGTGCCCGACGGGCTGGCCGCCACCTTCAACGACCTGACCGTCGACGACCCGCGGCCGGTGGCCCGGGCGCTGCGCAACGGGGAGCGGATCATCCTGCGCAACCGGGCCGACTTCGCCGCCCGGTTCCCGGGCCTGCCCGACCCGGTCGGCGCGCACGGCATGGTGACCACGGTGGCACTGCCGTTGTTCGACGCGCAGCGGCAGCCGATCGCGGCGCTGGGCTTCGGATGGCGGCGGGAGCGACCGTTGCGCGAGGGCGACCTGGCGCTGCTGGACACCATCGCCGACCTGTGCGAGCAGACCCTGGAGCGGGTCCGGCTGGCCGCCGCCGAGCACAACCTGGTGACCCGGCTGGCCGGGCGGCTGCGCAGTTCGGCCCTGACCACCCCGAGCGGGCTGGAGATCGCCACCCGCTACCAGCCGGCGATGAGCGGCCTGCACCTGGGCGGCGACTGGTACGACCTGGTCGGGCTCGGCGACGACCGGCTCGCCGTGGTGCTCGGTGACGTGGTCGGGCACCGGGTGGAGGCGGCGGCCGACATGGCGCAGCTGCGGACCATGCTCAACACGCTGATCCGGCTGGGCGTGCCGCTGACGGAGGTCTTCGTCCGGCTGACCGAGCTGCTCGGTTTCGGCTTCCTGGGCACCTGCGTGGTGCTGGTGGTCGATCCGGCGGCCGGCGTGGTGCACGTGGCCCGGGCCGGTCACCCGCATCCGGTGCTGCTGCGCCCGGGCGGGGTGCCGGAGACGGTCACCACCGTGAACGCGATGCCGTTGGGGATGGTGACGGAGCCGATGACGGTCACCACGATGCCGTTCGGCCCGGGTGACCTGCTGGTGGCGTACACGGACGGGCTGGTGGAGCGGCGCGACCGGGAGTACGACGAGGGGGTGGCGGCGCTGCACCGGGTGCTGGTCGGGGTGCGCGACGAGCCGGTCGAGGCGATCGCCGACGCGCTGCTGCGCGACCTCTCCGGCTCGGAGGACGACCAGGCGCTGGTGGTGCTGCGGCACGTCGGCTGAGGATGTCCCCACTCACAATCCGGTGGGTGACGTTGAAGGCGGCGATCCTGGGGAAATGCACCGGGTCGGTGACTAGATTTGCCGCAGACGACGACGCACAGGAGGACCGTGATGGCGACCAGTGCCAGCAGCACCCAGCCCGCGAAGGCGTCGGGGACGTACCGGATCGGCGGCGACCTGCAGGTCGACCGGCTGGGCTACGGGGCGATGCAGCTCACCGGCCCGGGGGTCTGGGGCGACCCGAAGGATCCCGCGGAGGCCGTCCGGGTGCTGCGCCGGGCGTACGAGCTGGGCGTCACGTTCATCGACACCGCCGACTCGTACGGGCCGTTCGTCTCCGAGCTGCTGATCAAGGAGGCGCTGCACCCGTACGCCGACGACCTGGTGATCGCGACCAAGGCCGGGCTGACCCGTTCGGGTCCGGGCGACTGGCGGCCGGTGGGCCGCCCGGAGTACCTGCGCCAGCAGTGCGAGCTGAGCCTGCGTCACCTGGGGCTGGAGTCGATCGGCCTCTACCAGCTGCACCGGATCGACGAGCAGGTGCCGCTGGAGGATCAGCTCGGTGAGTTGGCCCTGCTCAAGCAGGAGGGCAAGATCCGGCACATCGGGCTGTCCGAGGTGACCGTGGAGCAGATCGAGGCGGCCCGCAAGATCACTCCGATCGTCTCGGTGCAGAACCTCTACAACCTGGCCGACCGCAGCGCCGAGGACGTGCTCGACCACTGCGAGCGCAACGACCTGGCGTTCATCCCGTGGTTCCCGATCGCGACCGGCAACCTGGCGAAGCCGGGCGGTCCGCTGGACGCGATCTCCACCGACCACGGCGCGACGCCCGCGCAGCTCGCGCTCGCCTGGCTGTTGCGCCGGTCGCCGGTCATGCTCCCCATCCCGGGTACGTCCTCCGTGGCGCACCTGGAGGAGAACGTGGCCGCCGCCGAGGTGCAGCTCACCGACGACGAGTTCGAGTCGCTCGCCAAGGCCGCCTGAGCCTCGCGTACGCCGGACGGCCGGCCGCCCCTGGTGGGGTGGCCGGCCGTCGGTGTGCGGGTCAGAGGGCGAAGCAGTTGGGGCGGATCGCGGCGTCGGCGAGCACCTGACGGACCGCCGAGTAGGTGGTGCCGTCGAGGACGAGGCCGAGGTGGCCGACGACCCGCAGCGGGCACCACGACTGGATGAGCACGTTGCTGGCGCCGTCGCCGAGGACCGCGTTGTCGACGGGGCGGACCAGCTCGTCCTGCCAGGTGCGGATGGTGCTCCAGCGCACCGTTCCGGGGGTGCCGTCGCCGCTGTTGAGGTCGCCGAGGAAGCTGGAGCCGATGGACATCTGCTGGCAGGCGGGGATGCCGGCGCAGCTGCCGAGGCCGACGAACTTGAGGATGTTGGCGACGTAGGTGCCGTACTGCGGGCTGCCGAGGCTGAGGTAGTGGTCGACCTTCGTCGCGCCGCCGAGGAACTTGACGTACCAGCGGGAGACGAGGCCGCCCTCGGAGTGGGTGACCAGGTCCACCTTGGCCGCGCCGGTGGTGGCGCGGACCTGGTCCACATAGGACGAGAGAGCCTTGGCGGATTCGCGGATGTCGCCGAAGCCGAGGTTGGGCAGCTGGTAGATGGAGACCCGGTAGCCGTCGGCGCGCAGCCGGGCGGCGATCGGCTCGTACGCGATGGAGACGCCGATCAGACCGCCGACGACGATGACGGGATTGGCGTCGGCGGCGGCGAGCGCGGCCCCGCTGTCAGCGGCGGCGGACGGGGCGACGGTGCTGGTGGCGGCGCTGGCGGGAGTGCGGTCGGCGGCCTGCGCGGCGGTGGCCGGGACGAGCAGGGCGGCGACGACGCCGGTAGCGGCGAGGATCGTTCGGAGCAGCATGGCTGCACCTCCGGTGGGAGGTACCCGGGGAGCCGGGACGGGTGGGTGGGGGGTCCGATCGATCGGTGGCACGATCATGCGTGGTGCGTTTCACACCCGTCAATGAAAAGTTACGCGCGGGTAACAAGAAGTCGCGCGGTCTGTGTCTTCCGGCATACCGGGCGCACGACGCGGGGGCCGGGCGCGTCCCCGCCCGACCCCCGCGCTGACCAGCCGATCAGGCCGCCCCGTCGGCCCCGCCCCCGGTCGCCTCGCGCAGCGCCCGGGTGGTCTGCTCCAGCAGCGAGGTCGGGTTCGTGCGACCGCTGACCTGAAGCTCCACCTCGGCGTCGGCGACCTGGACGCGGATGCTCACCTCGGTACGCTGCTGGTCCACCCAGGACTGCACCAGGTTGAAGAGCCCGGGCAGCAGTCCCTGCGCCACCACCGCGATGATCACCGCGTCACTGAAGCCGGGGCGACCACCCGTGGTGGTCGCGTCCCGCACGGCGGCCCGGAACTCCGGACGCCGGTGGATCCAGGGCAGCAGCCCGACCTGGACGGGCCGGCTGGCGCGCGGGGTCAGCAGCAGCCGGACGGGCGTGCCGGGCCGCGGGGACGGGTGGCTCACTCGGTTCTCCACTCACTCGTCGCCGGGCAGGAAGGTCAACTTGCCGTCGACCACCGACAGGACCCCGCTGACCCCGAAGGTGTCCTCGTCGGTGAACGGCGTGCTGCCGCCGAAGTAGTCGGCGGTGGTGCCGGTCGCCTGGGCCGACCCCTCGGCTCCGGCCGGCGTGGACACCCGGGCCGTGGTGGGACCGGTCAGGGTCAGCTCGACCTTCGGGTACGCGGTGATCTTCCAGGCGATCTTCTTCACCGTGCTGCCGGTGTAGTACCGGAAGGGACAACCCTCCGGCGCGGCCACCGTCTTCGCGGCGCAGGCGTCCAGGTAGCGCCGCACGCTCTCCTCCGCGGCCCGCTGGGCGTCCGGCGTGACGGTCGGCGCCAGCTCCGCGCTCCCCGCGCTCTCCTGCCCGGGTACGACCAGCACCGGCTGCGCCGGCGTCTCGCTGAGCAGGGTGCGCGGACCACCCACCGTGTACGCCCCCGGCAGCAGCGCCACGCTGACGCCCGCGTCCCCACCGGCCGGCACCGCGACCCCGTCGACCGTCAGGCCGGGCATCCCCTCCGGGAGACGGAGCGTCGCGGGTGCGGTGGCGATCCGCCACTCGTGGAACAGGCCGAGGGTCGCCGACTCCTGGCGTTCCAGCGGCAGCTCGACGGTTCCTCGCTGGCCGGCCAGGGAGAAGGAGACCTTGGCGACGGCCTTGTCGCCGTCCCGGTCGATCGACTGCACCTCGACGTCGGTCGGCGGCTGGTAGCTCTTCGCCTCGACCATCCGGGCGAGCTGGTCGTCGGTGCCGACCGCCGACCGGGCGCCGGGCGTCAACTGCTCCAGCGCCGCCCGCGCGTCGTGGTCGGCGAGCGCCTCGAAGTAGTCGTCGACGACCGTCCCGGGCCGGAACAGCGCCCACTGCGCCACCCCGAGCACACCAGTGCCGAGGCAGGCGACCAGCATCACCACGCCCACCACCACCCAGGAGCGCGGGGTGCCGATCCCACCGGCCGGGCCGAACAGCTGCGCGGCACTGACCGGGGCGACGTCCGACCCGGCGCGTGCCGGGTCGGTGGCGGCGGCGCTCAGCCGGTCCAGGCGGTCCAGCCGCAGCTCCGACGGGGGATGCGTGGCGCAGACCGCCTCGTCCCAGCCGCTACGACCGCTCTCGAACGACTTGCGCCGCTCCAGCATGTCCCGCATGCCCCGGGTGTGGCCGGCGAGCACGGCCCCGGCGTCGGCCCGGTACTCGGCGGCCCGGACGTCCCGGGAGTGCAGCGGCAGCACCACGTACTTCATGGTGAGCAGCACCGGCCAGAAGAAGACGAACACCACGAAGTTGGTGGCCGGGTGCGGGAAGGTCCGCATCAGCCAGGTCGGGACCGCGTGCACCAGCACCAACGGCAGCGCGACCCCACGGACGAACGCGCTGGTCACCTCGTCCCCGGTGCGCCAGTGCACCAGCTCGTGGCTGAGCAGCGCCGCGATGTCCTCGTCGGACTCGGTGAGCAGGCTGGTGGTGACGACCACGTGCCGGGCGTAGGTACGGGCGTTGGTCAGCACCGGGTCGTCCTCGATGAGCAGCCGGGGCACGCCCGGCAGGTCGAGCCGGCGGGCGCAGTCGTACAGGATCGGCCGGAGCCGGTCGGCCTCGCGGCGGCTGAGCCGGCGGGCCCCGGAGACGACCAGCAGCCGGGGCTCCAGCAGCACCCGGTAGAGGGTGTAGAGCACGCCGGTCAGCGCGGCGGCGGCGACCACGCCGGCGAGACCGGTCAGCAGGTTCGCCGGCTCGTCGAACGCGTCCCGCCAGGGCAGGACGAGCACGGCCAGGATGCCGGCCAGGAAGCCCGCGACGAAGAAGAGGAAGCCACCGACGAGGCCGCCGGAGCGGCTCAGGAACGCGTCGAGCAGGGCACCGACCAGCGGCGCGTCGCGTATCTCCGGCGGCACGGCGTCGCTGAGCTGAGTGCCGCCCACGAAGAGACCGGCGGCGCCCAGGGCGAGGCCGCCCCAGACCGCCGCGAGCAGGGCGACCGGCAGATAAAACCAGGTGGCCAGGAACGCGCCCAGCACGCCCCGCCAGTCCCGCAGGATGCCGGCGCGCAGCCACACCCACGCGCTCGGGTAGCCGGGGGGACGGTCGGCGAAGTTGGGACCCCGGCTCGCGTCGGCGGGCGACGGGTCGGCGGAAGGTTCCTCGACGGCGGCCCTGACCTGCGGTCCGGTCTCCGCTGTGGGCTCCGGCTCGCGCACCGGCGGCTCCTCGGCTCGGTCGCCACCCGTCGGCGCGGCAGGTGGCGGAACGGCTCCCGGCACGACGGGTCGGACGGGCGGCGGGGCCGACCGTCGGACAGTGCCGGGCGAAAGAATGCGTCGAACCGGATCACCAGGATTCGACGTCGGAGCACATTACCGTCCTGAGTGGACCGGTCGCTACCCGTGATCGCGCCGGCCGTCCCGCCGAGCGCCGGTCAGCTGCCGAGCGCCTGCACCTTGGCGATGGTCTCCTGGACGTGCTGCTTGGCGGGCTCGCCGCCCTGCACGGCCTGGCTGAGCGCCTGCCGGTACGCGTCGATCACCCCGATCAGCGGCCCCGCCGCGACCCCTTCGAGCGCCCCGGCGACCAGCGCCCGCGCCTCGGCGGCGTCCTGCGCGGCGGCGGCCGTCTTGGCCTTCGCCTCGTCGAGCTTCTGGGCCGCCGCCGCCAGCCTCGCGATGATCTGCGCCGCGCTCACGCGCCCTCCCCCGCATCGTCCACTCCGGCCACCGCAGGCCGACGGGGAGATCCTGACACGGAACGGGCCGGGACGGCAGTCAGCCGGCGTCGAGCAGGGCGACGAGGCGGCGTACGGCCGGGTCGGTGGTGTCCGTCCGCCAGGCGAGGGCGACGTCCACGGTCGGGGTGGGGGCGGTGAAGCGGCGCAGGCGTACCCCGGGCACCTTCAGGGCGCGGGCCCGGCCGGCCGGCACGGCCGCGACCACGTCGCCGCCCGCCACCGCGCGCAGCAGTTGCTCGTCGTCGGGTTCCTGCCGGACCAGGTGGAAGCCGCCGTCGGGCCAGACCTGCGCGACGGTCCGGTCGAACATGCCGGGGCCGTTCTCCCGGGGCCACATCACCGCCGGCAGCCCGGCCACCTCGGCGCGCCGCACGCGGCGACGGCCGGCGAGCAGGCCGGCGACGTTGGGCGCGGTCCAGCCCGTCTCGGCGACGACCTCCACCTCCGGGTGCGCGGCCCGGAAGCGCGCCACCAGCGCGTCGACCCGGCCGCCCCGGGCCGAGCGGGTGTACGCGAGCCGCAGCCGCCCGCCGCGCCCGCCGACCAGGTCACGGATCCGGGCGGTGGCCGCGTCCACCTCGGCGAGCAGTCGCCGGGCCTCGGCGGCGACCTGCTCGCCGACCCCGGTCAGCGTGCAGCCGTGACTGTCGCGGCGCAGCAGCGGCACGCCGAGCTGCCGTTCCAGCGCCCGGATCTGCTGGCTGAGCGCCGGCTGGGCGATCCGCAGCCGGGCGGCGGCCCGGGTGAAGTGCAGTTCCTCGGCGAGCACCACGAAATAGCGCCACCGGCGCAGGTCGTCTCGCCCGGGATCCGACACAGCCATGCCGCGAGCATAAGCGCCGCTTATCGCCACCGGCCGAATCCCTCTTGGACGCCGGACGGGCACCGGCGACACGATCGGGGTCCAGCCGCCCGGTCCCGGAGCGGCCCGGACGCGGGAGGCCGGCGATGCGGAAACGAGCGGACGTGCTGGTGGTCGGGGGCGGGATCATCGGGATGACGGCGGCGGTCCGACTGCGGGAACGGGGTGCCCGGGTCGACCTGCTCGCCGCCGACGACCCGGCGGAGACCGTCTCGGCGGTGGCCGCCGCGGTCTGGTATCCCAGCCACACCGAGGCGGACCCCCGGGTGCTGCGCTGGGCCACCGACACCCACACCGAACTGGCCCGACAGGCGGCGGCGGGCGTGCCCGGCGTGGTGGCCCGGCCGACCCGGATGCTGCTGCGCCGCCCGTGGGACGGGCCGCCGTGGTGGGCGGCGGCGACCGGCGACCTGACCGTCCGGCCGGGCGAGGGGCCGTACGCGGCGGAGCTGCGGTTCACCGCGCCGACCGTGGAGATGCTGCCCTACCTGGGCTGGCTGCGGGACCGCTTCGTCGCCGTCGGCGGCCGGGTGCTGCCCGGTCGGCTGACGCGGCTCACCGACGGCTTCGCGCTCGCCCCCACCGTGGTCAACGCCACCGGCCTGGCCGCCGGCCGGCTCGCCGACGACCCGGCCGTGCACCCGGTCCGGGGCCGGCTCGTGCTGGTCGCCAACCCGGGCCTGACCACCTCGGTCCGGGACGAGGAGAACCCGGCGGGGATCACCTACGTGCACCCGCGACGGCACGACGTGGTGCTCGGCGGCACCTTCGAGCCGGGCGAGTGGGACACCCGGCCAGATCCGGCGGTGTCGGCGGCGATCCGGGCCCGCTGCGTGGCGCTGGTGCCGGAGCTGGCCGACGCGGCGGTCCTCGGCGAGCGGGTCGGGCTGCGACCGGCCCGGCACGGCGGGCCCCGCGTCGAGGCGACGAGCGCCGACGGGCGGCGGCTGGTGCACGCGTACGGACACGGGGGCGCGGGTGTGACGCTGTCCTGGGGCTGCGCCGACGAAGTCGCGATGCTCGCCCTCGACGGGATGGACCTGGACCGTTGACCCGGTCAGGTGCCGTCAGCCCGGAAAGACGATCGCCGGCAGGTCGCCACCGTCGCCGTATGCCTTGCCCTCGCTGGTGAGGACGCAGGCGTCATGATCGAGCACCGCCATGACGGCGGCGGCGAGATCGACCCGGCCGGTCTCCCCGCGCCAGTACGCCAACTCCTGCCACTCCTCGCCCCAGGTGGACAGCACCGCGCACGCGGGACGCTCCAGCAGCCGATGCAGCACCGCCCGATCGCCGGCATCGTCGATCATCGCCAGCGCCTCCGCCACCGCGACGGCCGGCACACCGAAGCGGACACCGTCCTGCGCCACCTCATGCAGCGGCTCGGCCACGTGCATCGACCCGGCGACGTAGGCGAGCAGCGCCGAGCGGTCCAGCACCAGGCGCACCGGAGGCAGTTCCGGATCGGTCATGCCGCGGACGCGCTACCGTCGGTGCCGTCCAGCATCTCCTGCGCCGCCCGGCGTGACCGCTCCCGCAGCGCCGCCCGCCGGCCGGGCGACCACTCCTGCTCCACTTGTGCGCGCTGCGCCCGGGCGCGGGCCCGCCCCTCCGCTGTCACGGTCATGCCACGCCGGGCCAGTTCGGCGTCGAGGTCCTCGGCGCGCATCCGGGCCCGCACGGCGTCGACGACGTACGCGCTGGCGTTCGGCTCACGCTCCAGGCGCTCCGCGACGTCCTGCGGCAAGGAGAACGACTTCTTGGTCACCGGTCCGGTCATACCCGGAATGCTAACGGATCGCACCGACGCCGCCCCAGAATGACACGCGGGCAGCCGGACAGCCGGGACGGGATCGGTGGGGCGACGGGCGGGCTCGGAGCGACCTCGATGAGGCAGCGCTCCCGGCAAGGAGGGTTTCAGGGGCGCCGGTCGGCCAGCCGGGTGACGAAGGCCCGCCAGGAGTCGGGGGTGAAGGTCAGGGCCGGGCCGGTCGGGTCCTTGGAGTCGCGGACCCCGACCACTCCCGGCAGGTTGTCGGCGACCTCGACGCAGTTGCCACCGTTGCCGCTGCTGCGGCTGCTCTTGCGCCACCGCGCGCCGATCAGCTCCATGTCTGCGCCACTTCCCTGAGAAGGTCGACTGACTGCCGGTGCGAGAGCGCCTCGCCGCGCACGTTCTCCCACGCCGTCATCATGGCCGCGATGTCGTCGGGATCGCTAGCCACTTGTCCCTGCAACTGGTTGTCCAGATAGCCGGCGACCCGATGGTCCGGGCAGGTCGCGATCACGAAGGGCCCGTTCAGTCCGGCGTAGACACCCACGGTGGACGGCACGACGTGGACCCGGATGTGCGGCTCGGCGCAGGCGTCCACCAAGGCCCGCACCTGCTCGCGCATGGTCTCCCGACCGCCCACCGGTCGGCGCAGCACTCCCTCGTCGATGACGGCGGTGAACTGCGGCGGGTCGTCCCGGCGCAGCACGCCCTGCCGGGCGAGGCGGGCCGCCAGGTGACGTTCGACGTCAGCGCGCGGAATCAGGCCGCCCCCGTCAAGAACGGCCCGGGCATATGCCTCGGTCTGGAGCAGGCCCGGCAGCACGAGCGGCTCAAAGGAGCGCAGCGACACCGCCTCCCGCTCGATCTCCTGCCAGGGACGGAACCAGACCGGCTCACGACGTCTCGATGTGTCCGGCCAGATGTCCGACACGTCCCGCCGCAGCACCTCGGCCGCCGACACCCGGTGCCGCCCGTGCGGGATCCGCCCCTCGCTGAGCCACCGGCCGACCGTCTTCGGGTCGACCCCCACCCGCTCGGCAAGTGCCTCTGTGGTGAGTCCGGTCTCGTGCAGCGCCACCCGCAACGCGTCGTTCACGGCCCCTCCGTTGGGACGTCCCGAATATCCGCCGACCATATCGCTACGCGGTGTATCTGACCAGTGACGCGCGGGAATCTTGCCACAGAGGACGGCGCGGCCGGTGGAGGCGGAGCCCGGCGGTCGCGTCCCGTCGGGGCCGCCACAGGCGAACACTGGGGCGGCCCCTTCCGACCGGACAGGGGGACGCGGTGCCCGAGACAGCCCCGAGGATCCGGGCCGGTGAGCTGCTGCTGCTGACGCGCGAGACGTCCCCGCAGTTCACCGTCCCGATCCGCGTCCGGGTCGTCCGCGAGCTGACCGACCGGCACCCGCCCCACGGCTGGACGTGGATCGAGGTCTACCAGCTCGGCCGGCAGGGGCAGGCGGTCGCCAAGCGGGAACTCTTCGTCCTCCGCGACGGCCTGCGCCGGCTGCCCGACCCGGTCCCGTCCGGCCCGGACGCGACACTCCTCAGGCGGGAGCGGGTGGCCCGATGACGACCCTCCCCCGGCGACGCGAGCACACCGCCCTGCCGCCGACCTGGCTCTGCCGTGCCTGCGCACACCCGTGGCCCTGCGGGCGGGCACGGCTGTCGCTCCTGCGCGAGTACGGCCACGACCGGGTGGGCCTGCTGGTCCATCTGGCGGCGCTGATGACGGTCGCCCGGCAGCACCTGGCCGACCTCGACCAGAGCACCGCTCCACGCCTGGAGGAGCGCTTCCTCGGCTGGGTCCGGGCGGCGAAGTGACCGAGCGCCCGGGTTCGACTCACTCGGGCCAGGAGGCCGGAGGTTCGCCGAAGGCGCGTCGGCCGGCCCGCACCGCCAGGGTGGCGAGGGCCGCGTTGGCGCCACCACCGATCACCGCGCCGATGCCGAACGGCGCCACCCGACCGAGAACGATGATTCCCTGCTTGGTCCCGTACTTCGTGACGAAGTTCTTGCCCAGGATCTTGTTGCTGGCAATCGCCCTGTCCAGCACTTTCTTGGAGCGAAAGTGCCCCGGGAAGGGCCGGAGACTTCCAAGATCTCGGGCGACCCGGTGACCGGCGGCGACGGCGCGGTCAGCGGAGGAGGCGGAAGGCGAGGATGTAGGCGCAGTAGAGGGTCGGGGAGAGCAGCGCGCAGATCACGAAGCCGAGCGGCACGTACCGGGAGGTCGGCACGTCACCGCCGATCACCGGGCTGCCCCAGCGACCGAGGATCAGGTGGCCGGCGACGAAGGCGACGACCGGCACGCCCGTACACATCGCGGCGAGCACGAGGCCCAGCCCGAGCGCCTGGGTCGCCGGGGAGACCGCCGCGACCAGCAGCAGCACGCCACCGGCGAGGGCGCAGCCCGCGTACACGGCGACCGCCCGGGCCAGCGGCGACCAGGTGGGCAGCAGCGCGGGCCGGTGCGCGAGCGCCTCGGCCTCCCGCCCGTGCCGGTCGGCGGAGTCGGCGAGCTGCCGGGCCGCGTCCAGCTCCGCCGCCGGATCGTCCCCCGCCGGCCGCGGCGCGGGCACGGCCGTCTCCCCCACGCCCCCGTCCGGATACGCCCCGACCCCCGCCCGCCCCGGCGCGGCGGCTGCGCCGCCGGTCCCGCCCGCCCCGGTTCCGGCCGACGACTGCCCCTCCCCCGGCACCCCGGCCGTCCCGCCCGACGGGGCGACACCGGCCGTCCCGCCCGACGGGGTCACCCCGACCGGCACGGCGGGCGTGGCGGCCCGGTCGGCCGCGTCGACGCCGATGGCCTGGCCGAGCTGGTCGAGGCGCTGCCCCTGGGCGGCGAGCCGCTGACCGAGCTGCTCGACGGCGGCGGCCAACGCACGGCGACGTTCCGCCTCGGCGGCGACCGCCTGTTCCCCGCCGCGCCGCCGCGCGGAGAGCTGCCGCGCGACGGCCGCGTACTCGTCGAATCCGGGCACCGTCACTCCTGCTCGTCCGCGTCGTCGACGAAGGGCACGATCAGGCTGGTCCGGTGGTCGTGCCGGTCCACCAGCAGGGCCCGCCCGGCGCGCGGGGTGTAGCTCAGGTCGTGCACGCCGAGGTGCAGGCCGAGTTCGCCACCGGGCACGTTGAGCGCGACCAGGCACGTCACGTCGTCGCGGTGCTGCGCGCCGCCGAGGTCCTCGCCGAGCCGGCGCAGCCCGCGCCACCAGCCGAGCAGGTGCACCCCGTGCCCGGGTCCCTGGCGCAGCAGGGCCCGCAGCTCGTCGTGGCCGGAACGGAAGGTGACCGGGTCGGTGGCGGCCAGCGTGGCGGAGGCCGCGTCCACCCCGAACACCACCAGATATGTCCGACTCGGCGCGCCGCCGGGCGGGGTGGCGAGCAGGGGGATGCGGGCGCGGAGGGCGGCGACGTCGAGGCGTTCGACGGGGTGGCCGGCGGCGGCCAGGGTCATCGCCAGGTCGTCGGCGCGGTCGACCGTCCCGGCGGCGAGCGGGGCGAGCAGGAACCGGGCGGTGCCGGGGGCGTGCTGCCGGGCCAGGCCGAGGGTGGTCGCCCGCAGCACGTCGACGCCGACCTCGTCGGTGCCGACCACGGCGAGGTGCCGGCCGGGGGTGGCGTCCAGGCGGAACGCGGCGGGGCTGCCGGCCACGTCGACCGTGCGGCCGACCAGGGCGAGCGGCGGGTCGGTGGTGGGCCGCAGCGCGGTCCACGTCGGATCGTCGGCGAGCCGGGGCGTCTCGTACCCGCGGAAGACGGTGGGGGGTCGCGCGCCCGCCGCCCGGGCCGCCCACAGCTCGTGGCGCAGCGTCGCCAGGTCGTTGGCGGCGGCGTGCGCGTCGGGGAAGCGGACCTCGACGTTCGCGCCGGCCACCCCGCCGGCGGTGTTCAGCACGGCGGCACCGACCGCGAGGGTCTTCGCGGCGTCGTTGAGCGGGTCCAGCACGCCGCTGCCGCCGGGCAGCGCCAGCCGCAGCGGGAACTGCCCGAAGATCGCCTCGGCCCGGCCGTAGAGCGCCTCGATGCCGGTCGTGCTCTGACTGGCCAGCACCAGGTGCAGCCCGTACGAGCGGCCCTTGCGGGCCAACTCCTCCAGCAGGTCGACGGCCTGCCGGGCGAGCGCGTCGTTGCCGGCCAGCAGCACGTGGAACTCGTCGACCACGGTGACGATCCGGGGCGGCCGGGCGTTCGGGGGCAGGTCGGCGAGCTTGGTGACGCCGTGCCGCTTGAGCAGGCCGGCCCGTCGGGTCAGCTCCTCACGCAGATCGCGCAGCACGGCCACGCCGTACTCCCGGTCGGACTCGATGCCGACGGCGCGGGCGTGCGGCAGCCAGGACGGGTCCCGGTCGGTGGGGACGAACTCGGTGAAGCTCACCCCCTCCTTGAAGTCGAGCAGGTGCAGCTGAACTTCCGTCGGGGCGTAGCGGGCGGCGAGGCCGTAGAGCACGTCGAGCAGCAGCACGGTCTTGCCGGCGCCGGTCCGGCCGCCGACCAGCCAGTGCGGGGTGGCGTCGTCGAAGGCCACGCTGACGGGTTGCCGACCGGAGCGGCCGAGGACGGTCCGCAGACCGGTGGCCGACGACTCGGCCCAGCGCCGCTCGGGCAGCAGGTCGGTGAAGCGCACCGCCTCAGCGCGTCGGGTGGCGGCGGCCAGCCGGGTGCCGAGGGCGGCCACCGTGCCGGCGGCCGGGTCGCCGTCCAGCACGACGGGGGCGGCCAGTCCGCTGCCGTCGACGCTGAACGGCTGCCCGGGCGGGTCACCGACCAGCGCGTACCGCTCGTTGAGCCGCAGTGCGGTGGTGGCGCCCAGCGGCGGCGCGCCACCCGGCCCGGCCGGTGGCCACCCGGCGAGCAGGACGCAGACCGCGGCGGCCGGACCGGCGTGGGTGAGCGCGGCGAGCCGGGCCAGCTCCCGGGGCGGCGGGGCCGACGCGGCCACGATCAGCAGCAGCTCCTGGTCGGCCGCACCGGCGTGCTGGGCTGCCCGGGCGTGTCGTTCCGCCTCGTCGAGCAGCGCCGCGATCTCGGTGGCGGTGGTGGCCGCCGGGGCGAGCACACCGGCGTCGAGCAGTGGACGCAACGGCAGGAAGGCGGCCCCGAAGGCGGCCGGATCGATCCCGGCGACCCGGACGGCGCCGGGCGGCGCGGCGGCCAGCAGCCGGACGATCACCGCGCGGAGCAGCTCACCGACCCGTGGGTCCCGCGCGTCGACGTCCACCGCCAGGTGGGTGCCGCCGGCCAGCGGCACCAGCACCGGGAAGCCGCCGTCGAGGCTGCGCGCCTCGCCGATGCGCACCGGGACCGGCGCGGCGGTGAGGTCGGCGGTGACGCTGCCGGCGAGGTCGGTGCCGAGCCGGGCCAACCGGGCCACCAGCTCGGGACTGCCGGGGGCGGCCGGTCCGGCGGCGGCGAGCGCCTGACGGGCCCGCTGCCAGCGCCGCAGCGCCTCCCGGTGCGCGGCGACCGCCTGCCCGTACGCCGTCGCGAGCCTGCCCACGCTCCGCCCCTCCGACGCGCTGATCCGATATCGGAGGAACCCTAACGGACGCGTACCGGATGGGCACAGCGCGCGAGGCCGCACGGAGGGTTGGCCCACTGTTCACCTCGGCGCCGTCGGCCCCGTGGCCCGCCGTTCCCCCGGGACGGCTTGCCTGCTGGTGGAACGACACTGGTGAACAGGAAGGCGACGACGTGACCTCCTCCCCCCTCTCCCGCCGCTCCCTGCTGCGCGGCGGCGCGGCCGGCGGCCTCGGCATCGTGGTGGCCGGCAACCTGGAGGCCATCGCGGGACCGGCGGCGGCCCGGGCCGCGACCCGGCCGGCGGTCGGCTACGGCGAGCTGGTCCCGGACCCGGCGGGCCTGCTGGCCCTGCCGCCCGGTTTCTCGTACACGATCGTGGCGCAGGCCGGCGCGACGCTGCTGGAGTCCGGGCAGCCGACCCCGAGCGACGCCGACGGCACCGGCTGCTTCCGCAGCCCCAACGGCTCGGTGCTGGTCAACAACCACGAGATCGGCGGCAGCGAGCCGTACGGCGTGCCGGCGCTGGCCGGGCTGACCTACGACCCGGGTGCCCGGGGCGGCACCACCACCATCGAGGTGGACCAGCACGGCCGGCGGCTGCGCGAGTACGTCAGCGTGGCCGGCACGCACAACAACTGCGCCGGTGGCATCACCCCCTGGGGCACCTGGCTGACCTGCGAGGAGACCGAGCAGAAGGCCGTCGGGAAATACCTCAGGGACCACGGGTACGTCTTCGAGGTCGACCCGCACGACCGGGCCGCCAACCAGAACCCGGTGCCGCTGAAGTTCCTCGGCCGGTACGCGCACGAGGCGGTGGCGGTCGACCCGTACACCCACTCGATCTTCCTGACCGAGGACGCCAACGGGCCGCACGGCCTGTACTTCCGGTGGACGCCGCCGGCCGGCTTCCGGGCCGGCAAGGGCGCGCTGCGCGCCCTGGCGGAGCGCCCCGACGGTGACACGGCGGGCAGCCTCCAGGCGATGAGCTGCTCCCTCGGCAGCCGGCACATCGCCGACCTCTCCGAGGCCACCACTCCGGGCACCCGCTACAAGGTGGAGTGGGTGGACGTGCCGGACCGGGACGCGAAGACCGTCTCGGTGCGCAAGCAGTTCACCGACGAGCAGGTGACCCGCAGCCGCAAGCTGGAGGGCGCCTGGTGGGCGGACGGCGGCGCGTACTTCGTGGCCAGCTTCGCCCGCTCCGACGACGGCAGCGTCAACGAGCACGACGGCCAGGTCTGGTTCTACGACCCGCGCACCGAGTCGATCACCCTGAAGACCATCTTCGGGGTGAACGCCGACCCGGACGCCGACGCCGGCAACTTCGACGGGCCGGACAACATCACCGTCTCGCCGTACGGCGGGGTGATCCTGGCCGAGGACGGCGACGGGGTGTCGCACCTGGTGGGGGTGACCGCGCAGGGCAAGGCGTACCCGCTGGCCCGGAACGAGATCAACTCCAGCGAGTTCACCGGCCCGACGTTCAGCGCGGACGGGACGATCCTCTTCGCCAACATCCAGGACCCGGGTTACGTCTTCGCCATCACCGGCCCGTGGGGGCGGCCGAGCAACGCGGACGTGTCCTGAGTCGACGCGCGGGACGGCCGGCACCCCGGGTGGGGTGCCGGCCGTCGGCGTACGTCAGCCGATGGCGGCGGTCAGCGCCGACAGGTAGCCGTACCGGTAGCCGTCGGCGTCCGGGTGGTACGCCTCGACGACCCCGCTGACGTCGTGGCTCCACGGGTCGGCGGCGCAGACCCCGTGCCCGGCGAAGGCCGACCGGGTGTCGACGAAGGTGGCGCCGGCCGCGCCGGCCCGGTCGGCGATGACCGAGGCGAGCAGGTCGGCGGCTTCGTTGAGGATGGTCCGCTTGTAGGTGCTCATGGCGAGCAGGCCGCACCAGTTCGTCTCGAACAGCCGGGGGTAGCCGAGCACCACCAGCCGGGCGTTCGGCGCCCGGTTCCGGATCGCCGCGTAGGTGGCGTCGAGCCGGCCGGGCAGCGTGCCGGTGGCGAAGCTCTTCGCGGTGTTCACCGCGTTGGTGCAGCTCGACGTGCTGCCGAAGCGGCAGCTGGTGATGACGTCGGAGAAGCCGGCGTCGTTGCCGCCGATGGTGATGGTGACCAGCGTAGTGGTGCTGCTCAGCGCGCTGACCTGGCCGTTGATGACGTCGGCGGTGACCGCGCCGCCGCAGGCCGGGAAGCGGAAGCTGCTGACCGCGTGGGCGGCGGCCCAGAGCGGGGCGTACGACTTCTGGCTGCGCAGGCAGGTGGAGAGGTCGTACGGGCCAGCCCCGACCCCGGAGGAGTAGGAGTCGCCGAGGGCGACGTAGTTGACGGTGGCCGCCTGGGCGACGCCGGGGACGGCGACGACGCCGAGGGTCGCGGCGAGAGCGGCGACGAGTGCGGTGCGGACGCGACGGAGCATGACGGGACCTCCACGGAACAGGGGTGGTGGAGCCCTTCGACCGCGCGCGTGGCCAGAGGTGATGGTGGTGTTACTGGCCGGTAATACTATCGAAACATCGACATAAAATGAATAGCCGACGACGCGGAGCCGGGACACACATGTTCACAACTGTCGATTAGGTTGGCCGGTGCCCCACACCACGATGGAGGGAGTCCACCTCGTGCGACGCGTCCTGACCGCGGCCATCGCCGCGCTGACCGTCACCACCGCCGGCACCGTCGGCACCGGTGCCCCCGGCCACACCGCCCCACCGGGCCACGGCCGGCCGTCGCCCTCGGCCACCGGCACCCCCGGCAGCGCCGGCCTCGGCGACAGCTACTTCCCCGACTACGGCAACGGCGGCTACGACGTCGACCACTACGACGTACGGCTGCGCTACGAACCGGCCACCGACCGGCTCAGCGGCACCACCACCGTCCTGGCGAAGGCCACCCAGGCGCTGTCCCGGTTCAACCTCGACTTCCTGCTCGACGTGGAGTCGGTCCGGGTGAACGGCTGGCCGGCCACCTTCCACCGCGAGGGCGTCCACGAACTCGTGGTGGACGCGCCCCGACCGATCACCGCCGGGCAGCAGCTCACCGTCGTGGTGAAGTACGCCGGGGTCCCGTCCCAGGTGACCACCCCGGGCTGGACGTCCTGGAAACGCACCGCCGACGGGGCGCTCGCGGTCAACGAACCCGAGTCGGCCTGGTGGTGGTTCCCCAGCAACGACCACCCGAAGGACAAGGCCACCTGGGACATCTCCGTCTCGGTGCCGACCGGTGTCGAGGTGATCAGCAACGGCCTCCAGCCCCGGGCCCCGCTCCCCGAGGCCGGCAACCGCACCCGGTGGAGCTGGCGCAGCACCCGGCCGGGCGCCACCTACCAGGCGTTCCTCGCCATCGGCCAGTACGACATCGTCACCGACACCGCGCCGAACGGGCAGCCGGTGGTGAACGCGTACAGCACCACGCTGGGCGAGCGGGAGCCGGCCGCCCGGGCCAGCATCGAGCGGACCGCCGAGATCGTCGACTGGGAGAGCGGCATCTTCGGTCCGTACCCGTTCGAGGCGCAGGGCGGCGTCGCCGGCCCGATCGACGGCATCGGCTTCGCCCTGGAGACGCAGACCCGCCCGGTGTTCGGGCCGAGCTTCTGGCGGCGCGGCGCCAACCCGTACGTGGTGGTGCACGAGAACGCCCACCAGTGGTTCGGCGACTCGGTGTCGGTGGCGGACTGGAGCGCCATCTGGCTGAACGAGGGCTTCGCCTCGTACGCCGAGTGGCTCTGGTCGGAGGAGCAGGGCGAGGGGACCGCCCAGGAGCTCTTCGACTTCACCTACGCCGGCTACCCGGCCGACGACCCGTTCTGGCAGGTGCTCCCGGGCAACCCGGGCGCCGACCGGGTCTTCGACGACGCGGTCTACGACCGGGGCGCGATGGCGCTGCACCAGCTCCGGCTGGCCGTCGGCGACGACGCCTTCTTCCGGATCCTGCGTGAGTGGACGGCCGGGCACCGCTACGGCAACGGCACCATCGCCCAGTTCCAGGCGCTCGCCGAGCGCCTCTCCGGGCAGGACCTGGACGCCGTCTTCACCACCTGGCTCTTCACCGCCGGGCGGCCGGAGCTGAGCACCGCCACGGCCCGGATGGCCGCCCCCGCCCAGCCGAAGTCCTGGACGAAGATCCGGGACGCGCGTCAGCTGCTGGCGCACTGAGTCGTCGGTCGGTCGCCCGCCCCAGGTCCCGGGGACGGGCGGCCGGCCGGCTTCGCCCCGCCCCACCCAACTCCGCCCGGCACCGCCCCCGCACCGCCCGGCACCGCCCCCGCACCGCCCGGCACCGCCCCCGCACCGCCCCGCACCGCCCCGCACCGCCCCGCGCAGCCCCGCACCGCCCCGCGCAGCCCCGCGCAGCCCCGGCTGATCGCACGCCCACGCCCGATCGGACACCAGCCATGTCTTCGGACACGTTACGAACTTGATTACATCAATGAATCAGGCGGTGACGCCGTCGGGGTCGTCGGCGTTCCAACATGCTCGACGACGTCCGCCGTCAGTCGTCGGCACGGTGATCCATTGATGTAATCAAGTTCGTAGCGTCAGCGGTACAGCACCGGTGAGGGCTCGACGGGACATCTCCGACAGCGGCAGCCGGGCGAAGGCCCGCGGACCGACGAGGCACCGGCCGGACCGGTGCAGGCCGCCGGCCGACGAAGCGCCGGCCGGACCAGTGCAGGCCGCCAGCCGACGAAGCGCCGGCCGGACCAGTGCAGGCCGCCGGCCGACGAAGCACCGGCCGGGACGAGGACAGGCCGCAAGCCGACGAGGTGCACCCGTCCGGTGGTGCACCTCGTCGGCGACTGAAGCGGTCCGGCTGGCCGGAGTCGACGGCCTGGGTCAGCGGGCGGCCAGCGGCTGGCGGGCCGGGTCCACCGGCGCGGGCAGCGTGCCCACCCCACCCAGGTACGTGTGGATGGCGGCAGCCGCCGCGCGGCCCTCGGCGATCGCCCAGACGATCAGGGACGCGCCCCGGTGCATGTCACCGGCGACGAAGACGCCGTCCGCGTCGGTCTGCCAGTCGGGCCGGGCGTCGACCGCGCCGCGCGGGTTGCGGGTGACCCCGAACTGCGTCAGCAGCGGCTGCTGCTCGGTGCCCTCGAACCCGATGGCGAGCAGCACCAGATCGGCCGGCAGTTCCCGCTCCGAACCGGGCAGCGCGGTGACGATCCGCCGGCCGTCCCGCTTCTCCACGGTCACCTCGGCGATCCGGACCCCCTTGACCCGGCCGGTGCCGTCGTCGACGAACTCCTGCACCGCCACCGCGAAGACCCGGTCGCCGCCCTCCTCGTGCGCCGGGTAGTTGCGCAGCACCCAGGGCCAGGTCGGCCACGGGTCCCGCTCGGCGTCCCGGCTGCTCGGCGGCTCGGGATAGAGGTCGAGCTGGTGTACGCCGGCCGCACCCTGCCGGTGCGCCACGCCCAGGCAGTCGGCGGCGGTGTCGCCACCGCCGATGATCACCACGTGCTTGCCGGCGGCGTCGATGGGGGTGCCGTCGGGCAGCACCGCCAGGGCGGGTCGGCCCTGGCCGGCCGCGGCGACTACCCGGTTGGCGGCGACCAGGTGCGACATCGCCTGGTGCACGCCGCGCAGTTCCCGCCCGGGCGTCTCCGGGGTGTCCCGGCCCTGGAGGGCGCCGCAGGCCAGCAGCACCGCGTCGTGCCGGGCGCGCAGCTCGTCGGCGGTGACGTCGACGCCGACGTTCACCCCGGTGCGGAACTGCACGCCCTCGGCGGCGAGCTGGGCCAGCCGCGTGTCGATGTGCTCCTTCTCCAGCTTGAAGTCCGGGATGCCGTACCGGAGCAGGCCGCCGATCGCGTCGTCGCGCTCGTACACGGTGACGGCGTGACCGGCGCGGGCGAGCTGCTGCGCGGCGGCGAGCCCGGCGGGCCCGGAGCCGACCACGGCGACCGACCGGCCGGTCGGCGCCGGCACCGGGTGCGGCCGCAGCCCGCCCCGGGCCACCGCCGCGTTCGCGATCTCCACCTCGACCTGCTTGATGGTCACCGGCTGCTGACCGCCGAGGCCGAGCACGCAGGCCGCCTCGCAGGGCGCCGGGCAGAGCCGGCCGGTGAACTCGGGAAAGTTGTTGGTGGCGTGCAGCGACTCCACCGCGGCGTCCCAGCCGCCGGTGCGGACCAGGTCGTTCCAGTCCGGGATGCGGTTGCCCAGCGGGCAGCCCTCGTGGCAGAACGGGATGCCGCAGTCCATGCAGCGGGTGGCCTGCTCGCGGATCAGCTCCTCACCGGCCGGCGGGTAGACCTCCCGCCAGTCGGTGATCCGCACCGGCACCGGACGGCGGGCCGGCAGCCGCCGGTCGTAGCGCAGGAAACCGTTCGGGTCAGGCACGAGCAACCTCCTGGGCCGCCACCCGGGTGACGGGCGGCACGGACGGGGTCAGCGCGGTCATCACCGCGTCGTCGACGTCACGGCCGGCGGCTTCGGCGGCCCGCATGATCTCCAGCACCCGGCGATAGTCCCGGGGCACCACGGCGGTGAACTCCTGCACCGCCTCCGGCCAGCGCTTCAGCAGCTCCTCGGCGACGGCCGAGTCGGTCTCGGCGAAGTGCCGCTGCACGAGTTCGTGCAGCCGGTCCCGCTCCTCGTCCCGCAGCGGGGAGAGGTCGACCAGCTCGGTGTTGACCCGACGCCGGTCGAGCTGCCAGACGAACGCGGTGCCGCCGGACATGCCGGCGGCGAAGTTGCGCCCCGTCTCGCCCAGCACCACCACCGTGCCGCCGGTCATGTACTCGCAGCCGTGGTCGCCGACCCCCTCGACGACGGCCACCGCGCCGGAGTTGCGCACCGCGAACCGCTCGCCGACCCGGCCGCGCAGGAAGACCTCGCCGGCCGTGGCCCCGTACAGGATGGTGTTGCCGGCGATGATCTGGTCCTCGGCCCGCTCCCCCGCCGGCGCCGGGCCCGCGGCGAACGGCGCGGCGGTGTCCGGGCGGACGACGAGCCGGCCGCCGGAGAGGCCCTTGCCGACGTAGTCGTTGGCGTCGCCGTGCAGTCGCAGGGTGACCCCGTGCGGCAGGAACGCGCCGAACGACTGCCCGGCGGTGCCGTGCAGCAGGAACTCGATCGTGTCGGTGGGGAGGCCGGCGCCGCCGAAGCGGCGGGTCACCTCGCCGCCGAGCATCGCGCCGACGCTGCGGTGCTCGTTACGCACCGCCACCTCGACCCGGACCGGTGTGCCGTCACGCAGCGCCGGCTCGGCGAGGGCGATCAGCTCGTTGTCCAGCGCCAGTTCCAGGCCGTGGTCCTGGGCCCGGATGCCGCGTCGCGCGGCGTCCGCCGGCAGCTCCGGCAGCTGGAGTACGGGCGCCAGGTCCAGCCCGTGCCCCTTCCAGTGGTCGATGGCCGGGGTGAGGTCGAGCAGCTCGGTCTGCCCGATCGCCTCCTCGATCGACCGGAAGCCCAGCTCGGCGAGGTACCCGCGGACCTCCTCGGCGAGGAAGAGGAAGAAGTTCTCCACGAACTCCGGCCGGCCGGTGAACCGCTCGCGCAGCACCGGGTTCTGGGTGGCGATGCCCACCGGACAGGTGTCCAGGTGGCAGACCCGCATCATCACGCAGCCCTCGACGATCAGCGGCGCGGTGGCGAAGCCGAACTCCTCGGCGCCGAGCAGCGCCGCGATCAGCACGTCCCGGCCGGTCTTGAGCTGACCGTCGACCTGCACGGTGACCCGGTCGCGGAGCTTGTTGAGCAGCAGCGTCTGCTGCGCCTCGGCCAGGCCCAGCTCCCACGGGGTGCCGGCGTGCTTGAGCGAGTTCAGCGGCGACGCGCCGGTGCCGCCGTCGTGGCCGGAGATCAGGATGACGTCGGCCTTGAGCTTGGCGACACCCGCCGCGACGGTGCCCACGCCGACCTCGCTGACCAGCTTGACGTGCACCCGGGCGGCCGGGTTGACGCACTTGAGGTCGTGGACGAGCTGGGCGAGATCCTCGATGGAGTAGATGTCGTGGTGCGGCGGCGGCGAGATCAGGCCGACGCCCGGGGTGGCGTGCCGGGTCCGGGCGATCCACGGCCAGACCTTGTTGCCGGGCAGCTGGCCGCCCTCGCCGGGCTTCGCGCCCTGCGCCATCTTGATCTGGAGGTCGTCGGCGTTGACCAGGTATTCGCTGGTCACACCGAACCGGCCGCTGGCGATCTGCTTGACCGCCGAGCGGCGCTGCGGGTCGCGCAGGCGGTCGACGTCCTCGCCGCCCTCACCGGTGTTGGACTTGCCGCCGAGGCGGTTCATCGCGATGGCGAGGGTCTCGTGCGCCTCCGCCGAGATCGACCCGTACGACATGGCGCCGGTGGCGAACCGCTTGACGATCTCGCTGGCCGGCTCCACCTCGTCCAGCGGCACCGCCGGACGCACCCCGGTCCGCAGGGTGAACAGACCCCGCAGCGAGCCGGCCTTCGCGGCCAGCTCGTCGACCTTGGCGGTGTACTGCCGGAACACGTCGTACTGGCGGCTGCGGGTGGCGTGCTGGAGCAGGAAGACCGTCTCCGGGTTGAACAGGTGCAGCTCCCCCTCGCGCCGCCACTGGTACTCCCCGCCGACCTCCAGCCGGTCGGAGGTCCGGGTGCCGGGGGCGGGCCAGGCCAGGGCGTGCCGGGCGGCCACCTCGGCGTGGATCTCGGCCAGCCCGATTCCGCTGATCTTGCTGGGGGTGCCCCGGAAGTAGCGCTCGACCAGCCGGGTGTCCAGCCCGACCGCCTCGAAGACCTGCGCACCGCAGTACGACGAGACCGTCGAGATGCCCATCTTCGACATGATCTTCAGGACGCCCTTGCCGAGCGCCTTGACGTAGTTGCGGACCGCCTTGCGCGGCTCCACGCCGACCAGCGCGCCCGTGGAGATCATGTCCTCCACCGACTCGAAGGCCAGGTACGGGTTGACCGCCGCCGCGCCGTACCCGATCAGCACCGCCGCGTGGTGCACCTCGCGGCAGTCGCCGGACTCCACGATCAGCGCCACCTGGGTCCGGGTCTGCTCCCGGACCAGGTGCTGGTGCACCGCCGCGGTGAGCAGCAGCGACGGGATCGGGGCCAGGTCGGCGTTGGAGTCCCGGTCGGAGAGCACCAGGATCCGTACGCCGTCCTCGATCGCCTCGGAGACGTGCCGGCAGATCTCGGTCAGCCGGGCCTTGATGCCGGCGCCGCCGTCCCGGATCCGGTAGAGCCCGGAGACCCGGACCGCCTTGAAGCCGGGCAGGTCGCCGTCCTCGTCGATGGAGAGGATCTTGGCCAGCTCGTCGTTGTCGATCACCGGGTGGGGCAGCACGATCTGCCGGCAGCTCGCCGCGCCCGGATCCAGCAGGTTGCCCTCCGGGCCGATGGTCGACGCCAGGCTGGTCACCAGCTCCTCCCGGATGGCGTCCAGCGGCGGGTTGGTGACCTGGGCGAAGAGCTGGTGGAAGTAGTCGTAGAGCAGCCGCGGCCGGGTCGACAGCGCGGCGATCGGGGTGTCGGTGCCCATCGAGCCGATCGGCTCCGCGCCGACCCGCGCCATCGGCGCGAGCAGGATCTTCAGCTCCTCCTCGGTGTAACCGAAGGTCTGCTGGCGGCGCCGGACCGAGTCGTGGGTGTAGACGATGTGCTCGCGCGGCGGCAGGTCGTCCAGCTCGATCAGGCCGGCGTGCAGCCACTCGGCGTACGGCTGGGCGGCGGCCAGCTCGGCCTTGATCTCGTCGTCGGAGACGATCCGGCCGTTGACCGTGTCGACCAGGAACATCTTCCCCGGCTGGAGGCGACCCTTGGCGACCACGGTCGCCGGGTCGAGGTCGAGCACGCCCGCCTCGCTGCCCAGCACGACCAGGCCGTCGGCGGTCCGCCACCAGCGCCCCGGGCGCAGGCCGTTGCGGTCCAGCACCGCGCCGACGATCTCACCGTCGGTGAAGGCGACCGAGGCCGGGCCGTCCCACGGCTCCATCAGGCTGGCGTGGAAGCGGTAGAAGGCGCGCTTGTCGGCGCGCATGTCCGGGTCGTTCTCCCACGCCTCGGGGATCATCATCAGCACCGCGTGCGGCAGGCTCCGCCCGGCCAGGTGCAGCAGCTCCAGGACCTCGTCGAAGTTGGCCGAGTCGGACGCGGCGGGGGTGCAGACCGGGAAGACCCGGCGGATGTTGCCCGGGATGTTCGGGCTGCGCAGCAGCGCCTCCCGGGCCTGCATCCAGTTCCGGTTGCCCCGGATCGTGTTGATCTCGCCGTTGTGCGCGATGAACCGGTACGGGTGGGCCAGCGGCCAGGACGGGAAGGTGTTGGTGGAGAAGCGGGAGTGCACCAGCGCGATCGCGCTGACCACCCGCTCGTCGGTCAGCTCCGGGTAGTACGCCGGGAGCTGGTCGGGGGTGAGCATGCCCTTCCAGACCATGGTCCGCCCGGACAGCGAGGGGAAGTACGCCGGCACGCCCCGCTCGGCGGTCTCCCGCTCGGCCTGCTTGCGGACGCAGAACGCCACCCGGTCCAGGTCGAGCCCGGTCAGCGGGGAACCGGCCCGGCCGGCGGGCGAGTCGGTGAGCCGGTGCGCGGCGAGGAAGAGCTGCCGGACCCGGGGCATCGCCGCCAGCGCCGTCTCGCCCAGGCCGCTCGGGTCGGTCGGGACGTTCCGCCAGCCCAGCACGTCGGCGCCCTCGACCAGGGCGTACTTCTCCACCACCCGGCGGGCGCGCGCCTCGGCGGCGTCGTCGTCGGGGAGGAAGACCAGGCCGGTGGCGTACTGGCCGGCCGGCGGGAGGGGGAAGTCCGTCACGGCGCGCAGGAACGCGTCCGGCACCTGGATCATGATGCCGGCGCCGTCACCGGTGTTGTGCTCCGCGCCCCGGGCGCCCCGGTGGTCCAGCCGGCAGAGCGCGCCGAGCCCGTTCGCGACGACCTCGTGCGACCGGCGCCCGTGCAGGTCGGCCACGAAGGCCACACCGCACGCGTCGTGCTCCTGCGCGGGGTCGTAGAGCCCGGCCGCGGGCGGGGCCGACTGCGGGCTGCTGAGAGGGTACGGAAAGGCCACCGGGCCTCCTGTCGTCACTCAGGTTGGATCATGGTCGGGACGACGTCGGCCCTCGTGGGTTTATTGAGTCTACGTTAGGGCGCACCACGCAAGGCCAGTTCGGATTGATCACACTTCCAACATCTGGGACGTGTAGTCTCGCGCGGTGGATGTCGTACGTGCTGAGCTGGTCGACCGGTTGGAGCGTTTCTACGACGCGGTGCCCCGCGACGGTGCCCGGACCGAGGAGTACGGCGGCCTGGTGCTCTTCGTCCGCGACGGCGTCGGATGGCCGTTCTACGCCCGGCCGCGGCTGGGCGCCACCACGCCGCCGTCGCTGGCCGACGTGACCGCCGTCCGGACCCGGCAGCGGGAGCTGGGACTCCCCGAGGCGTTCGAATGGGTGCACGAGGTCACCCCCGACCTGCTCGCGGTCGCCCGGTCCGCCGGGCTGAGCGTGCTGGAGGCGCCGCTGATGGTGCTCGACCCGGCCGCCCTGCCCGACCCGGCCACGCTCAGCGACGTACCGGTGCGGGTGCTCGACCCGGCCTCCCCCGGCTTCGCCGCGGACGTGGCGATCCGCCGGGCCGTCGCGGCGGTCGGCTTCTCCCACGGCGGCACCGCCCGGGGCGACGCCGGACCCACCGAGCGCGACGCCACCGTGGCCCGGCTCGACGTGGCCGCGCTGGCCGAGGAGAGCGCCCGGATCGCCGACGGCCGGCGCGTCTCGGTCCTCGCCGAGACCCCCGAGGAGGGGGCGCTGGCCAGCGGGATGGCGATGCGCGTCGACGACGTCGCGGAGATCGCCGGCGTGGCCACCCTGCCGTCGGCCCGCCGCCGGGGGCTCGGCGCGGCGGTCACCGCCACCCTCGCCCACGAGCTGCGCGCCGACGGCACCGACCTGGTCTTCCTCTCCGCCGGCAGCGAGGAGATCGCCCGGGTCTACCTGCGGGTCGGGTTCCGCCGCGTCGGCACCGCCTGCATCGCCGAGCCGGCCGCCGTCATCGGCTGACCGCCCGACCGACGGTCGTCACCGGTCGCCACGGATCACCACCGGCCGCTCAGGTCGGCGGCTGCCACTGGGCGGCGGCGGAGGCGGCCGTGTTGCGCAGCCGGGGGCTGATCGTGCCCAGGGCCGCGTCGCGGGCGCGCAGCGCCAGCCGTCCCCGGGTCTGCAGCACCGCCGACATCCGGCGGGTCTGCCGGACCATGGTCGCCGCGCGGGGCCGGCGCAGCCGGTCGTACGACGCCACGGCGTCGGGCAGCCGGGACTCGCGCAGCAGCGAGGCGAGGGTCGCCGCGTCCTCGAAGGCGAGGCAGGCGCCCTGCCCGAGGTGTGGCGGCATGGCGTGCGCGGCGTCGCCGAGCAGCACCACTCCGCCCGGCCCGGCCGGGAAGCCGTACGCCCGGGGCAGCGGGCGCAGCTCGCGGATCTCCTGCTGCACCAGGTCGGCCGGGTCGGTGGCGTCGAGCAGCTCGGCGATCGGCGCGGGCCAGCCGGCGAACCAGCGCCGCAGCAGGGCGAGCTGGGTCTCCGGCGGCTCGGGGCGGGGCGCGCCGGCGGCGGTGGCCACCCAGTAGATGCCGCCCCGGCTGGAGCCGCCGGCGGCGCCGCGCTCGCCCAGCGAGGCGGCCACGAACCGGTAGCCGGCCCCCAGCGTCTCGCCGCCCACCGGCTGGTCGGCGGGGAGCTTCGGTGCCTGGTACCAGGGAATGACCGCCCGCCAGGCGGCACACCCGGAGCTGACCACGGCCGCCTCGGGGGCGAGCTGGCGACGGATCTCGCTGTCGGTGCCGTCGGCGGCGACCACCAGGTCCGCCTCGATGGTGCGCGCCCCGTCGCTCACGGCGGGCCGTTCCCCGGCGTTCGCCCGGACGCTCCGGACGGCTGCTCCCGTACGCAGCTCCACCCGGTCGCCGAGGCCGGCGATCAGCGCGTCGTGCAGGTCCTCCCGGTGCACCACCACCGGCATCCGCTCGGCGGGCGTGGGGCGCGGCTGCACCAGCCACTGCCCGTCGGGGCGACGGATCCCGCCGTCGGGCAGCGGGGTGGCGATGGCGTCCAGCCCGGCGCCGAGGCCGAGGGCGCGCAGCGCGCGTACCCCGTTGGGCCAGAGCACGACGGCGGTCGGCTCCGGGCGGACCCGGTCGGCCCGCTCCAGGAGGGTGACCTGCCAGCCCGAGCGGGCCAGCGCACCCGCCACCGCCAGGCCGCCGAGACCGGCGCCGACCACCACCGCGGTACGCATGACTACCCCCGCTCAGCTGTCCCGGTCGGCGGGGCGGGTGCCCGTGGCACCGGCCCGGTCGGCGGAGCCCGGCGCGTCCGCGTGCTCGACCGGCTCCTCCTCGACCTCGGCGGGCCCGACGGCCCCGCTACGACCCGCGCCGGCTCCGGTGTCCCTGGACCCGGTGTCCCTGCGCTCGGTGACCGGCGGTTCGGTGGCCGTGGGCTCGGTCTCCCGGCGCTCGGTGGCCGTGGGTTCGGTCTCCCGGCGCTCGGTGGCCGGTGGCTCGGTGGCCGTGGGTTCGGTGTCGGCGGGGGTGGGTTCGGCGGGGACCTCGCCGGTCTCCTGGTAGGTGCGGAACTGCTCCTCGCTGACCACCCGGTAACCCTCGGGGGCGACCGTGGCCGGGCCGGCCTCCCGGGTCGAGAGGTCGACCTGGGAGACGTCGCCGCCCGCGGGCGGGACGGGAGTGGCCGGAACGCCGATCGGCACCAGGTAGCCGCGGGGCCCACGGACCCGGAGGAAGTAGATCAGCGCGCCGAGGAAGACCAGCCCGGCGGTCCAGACGTTGAGCCGCAGGCCGAGGATCCGGTTGGCCTCGTCGGTACGCATCAGCTCGATCCAGAACCGGCCGGCCGTGTAGCCCATCACGTAGAGCGCGAAGGCCCGACCCCGGCCGAGCCGCAGCTTGCGGTCGAGGACGAAGACCAGCACGGCGACGCCCACGTTCCAGAGCGCCTCGTAGAGGAAGGTCGGGTGATAGAGCCCCGGTTGCAGGACCGGGTTGCCGGACTCGTCGCGCAGCGCGTGCCCGGGGTGGTCCGGGTCCATGACGTGCACCTCGAGCCCCCACGGGAGGGTGGTGCGGCCGCCGTAGAGCTCGTTGTTGAACCAGTTGCCGAACCGCCCCACGGCCTGGGCCAGCGGCAGGCCCGGGGCCAGCGCGTCGGCCACCACGGTCAACGGGATGCCGAGTTGCCGGGCGGCGATCCAGGCGCCGATCGCGCCACCGGCGACCGCGCCCCAGATGCCGAGGCCGCCCTCCCAGATGGCGAACGCCTTGAGCGGCTGCCCGCCGTCGCCGAAGTACTTCTCCGGCGAGGTGATCACGTGGTAGATCCGGGCGCCGATGATCCCGGTGGGTACCGCCCAGACCGCGATGTCGAGCACCGCGCCGGGGGCGACCCCCCGCTGACGCAGCCGACGTTCGGTGACCACACAGGCCACCACGATGCCGGCGATGATGCAGAGCGCGTACGCCCGGAGCGGCACCGGACCGAGCTGCCATACGGCGGTGCTGGGGCTGGGCAGGGCCGCCAGTGGGGTCATCGGGGCGAGGGTCACGGGTGCACACGCTACCGGGGCGGACCACCCCCGCGGCACCCCGGTCCGGGCGGCTCGCGGGTCGGATGACTTCTGGTTTGCACCGCCGTACGCTCTTTGTCCATGAGCGGGCTCACCTGGGCGGTCGCCGCGGTCGTCACCGACGACACCGGCCGGGTGCTGCTCTGCCGCCGGGAACTGGGCGGGCGGTGGGCGCTGCCCGGCGGCCGGCTGCACCGCGCCGAGTGCCCGTCCGTGGCCGTGGTCCGCGAGATCCGGGCGGAGACCGGCTGGGACGTCGAGTTGATCGACCTCGTGGGCCTCTACCGGCTCACCCGCGCCGGGAGCGGCCCGGCGGGTCGCCCGCACCCGGTGCCGGACGTGCTGGTGCACGTCTTCCGGGCCCGCGCCCACCATGGCCGGCCGACGGCCGAACCGGCGGGCGGCTGCCGCCTCCGCTGGCACCCGCCGACCGAGTCGCCGGACCCCGTCACCCCGATCACCGCAGCCGCTCTCGCCGACGCGCGGGCCGGCCGCTCAGGCGTCCTCCGCCACACCCCGGATCCGGTACCCGCCCACTCAAGCCCGTTGCCCGACCCCGCGCTCCCGCCCCCACCCCCGCCCCCGCCCTCGGCGCTGCCATCAGCACCAGCACCAGCACCAGCCTGCTCGAACCTGCTCCGTCAGGCACCGCCGGAGCCCGGTCCGACGCCTCGACGGGGCCGCCCCACCTTCATCGCCGACGCTGCCGAGCGGGCGCCCGCCCACCAGGACCCGGCGGGCACGGAGTCAGCCGGCACGAACTCGGCCGGCACCGACTCGGCCCACACGGACTCGGCGGGCACGAAGTCAGCCGGCACGAACTCAGCCCGCACGGACTCGGCGGGCACGAAGTCAGCCGGCACGAACTCGGCCGGGCCGAAGTCGGCCGGGCCGACGGAGTCGACCCCGCCCACCCAGCGGACTGACCGGGGTGGTGCCCAGACCGGT
The DNA here is from genome assembly GCF_040499845.1 of Micromonospora sp. CCTCC AA 2012012. Classification (NCBI taxonomy): domain Bacteria; kingdom Bacillati; phylum Actinomycetota; class Actinomycetes; order Micromonosporales; family Micromonosporaceae; genus Micromonospora; species Micromonospora mangrovi. The sequence goes on along the minus strand of NZ_CP159342.1, from coordinate 538,689 downwards.
CACAGCCGTTGAACCGGACGCCCCTCCACACCAGGCTTCCCGGTCGCCAGACGCGCTCCCGGGCGGAGCTGGCGAGGGTGCGCGGCGTGGACATCGGCGGGCACCCCTCCGCGCCACTGCCCGCACCACGAGCGCCTTGCCCCCGAGCCACTCCACACCGACTACAACTCTGATGACGTAAACGAATCACCCGCCGCTCACCACCGCCCCTCGCCACCGCTGCTCGGCACCCCCGCTCACTACCGCCCCTCGGCACCGCTGATCGCCACCGCCCCTCGGCACCGCTGCTCACCACCGGCGGTCGCCCCTGGCAGCTCGGCGACCGCCCCCGGATCGCCCTGTTTCCGGGAAAGAGGGGCTACCGCGGACAGGGAAGCCACTCTTTCCGGGAAACAGGGCGGATCTTGGGCGAACCGCGGCCAGCGGTGATTCGAATACGTCATCAAACTCGTAGCGTCCGCGCCGAAGACCGGACACCAGGTGAACGGACGTCGATCACCGGCGGGAAGCCAGCGCCACCCTCATGGCCAGCGCCACCCACGGCCTGCCAGCGGAGCCGGACGGCTCGATAGCGCCGAGCGGCCCGGCGAATACCGGTCGGCACGGCAACACCGAGCGGTACGGCAACATTGAGCGGCACGGCAACACCGAGCGGCACGGCAAGACCGTGCGGCCAGCGGGACCGAGCAACACCCTGCTGCTCGATGCCGGCAACCGTCCGACGCAGCGGCAGGCAGGCGCGACCTCGGCGCAGCCGCAGGCGAGCGGGCAAACCGCGCCGCAGTCGCCGCAGCCCGGCCACCCGAACGCAGCCACGAAGCGTGGACCGACGGGGAACAGCTACCCGGTGCGGACCGACGGCGGCCAGAGCCACACGGGCGCAGGCGACCGACGGTCGTTGACGGCGGGCGGGGGCGGGCGGTCAGCGGACGGGGTTGCGGACGCCCTCGGCGAGTTCGGCGCTGAGGGCGCGCAGGGCGGCCAGGCCGGCGGCCTCGTCGTCGGCGTCGAGCAGGCAGCGGATCAGGGCACTGCCGACGATGACGCCGTCGGCGTACCCGGCCACGGTGCCGGCCTGCGCGCCGGTGCCCACGCCGAGACCCACGCCGATCGGCAGGTCGGTGACCTCGCGCAGCCGGGAGACCAGCACCGGGGCGGCGTCGGAGGTCTGCGACCGGGCACCGGTGACGCCCATGATCGCGGTGGCGTAGACGAAGCCCCGGCAGTGCTCCACGGTCATCCTCAGCCGGGCGTCGGTGGAGGACGGGGAGACCAGGAACGTCCGGTCCAGGCCGTGGGCGTCCGAGGCGGCCAGCCAGGCGTCCGCCTCCTCCGGGATCAGGTCCGGAGTGATCAGCCCGGTGCCGCCGGCGGCGGCCAGGTCACGGGCGAAGGCGTCGACGCCGTACTGCTCGATCGGGTTCCAGTAGGTCATGGTGACCACCGGGGCGCCGGTGGCCGCGACGGCCTCGATGATGCGCAGCGTGTCCGCGGTACGCACCCCGCCGGCGAGGGCGATGTCGCTGGCCTTCTGGATGACCGGCCCGTCCATCACCGGGTCGGAGTACGGGATCTCCACCTCGATGACGTCCACCCCGGCCTCGACCATCGCGGTCATCGCGGCGATGCTGCCCTCGACGGTGGGGAACCCGGCCGGCATGCAGCCGACCAGCACGGCCCGCCCGTCGGCACGGGCCTTGTCGAAGGCGACCCCGATCCGACTCACGCTGTCACTCCTTGTCGAGGATGCCGAAGTACTCGCCGGCGGTGTGCACGTCCTTGTCGCCCCGGCCGGAGAGGTTGACCACGATGACCGGCTCCCGGCCCAGCTCGGCGGCGAGCGTCGGGGCGATCTTCAACGCGCCGGCGAGCGCGTGCGAGCTCTCGATCGCGGGGATGATCCCCTCGGTACGGCAGAGCAGCTCGAACGCGGCCATCGCCTCGCGGTCGGTGACCGGCGTGTAGGTGGCCCGTCCGCTGTCGTGCAGCCACGCGTGCTCCGGGCCGACGCCCGGGTAGTCCAGGCCGGCCGAGATCGAGTGCGACTCGATCGTCTGACCGTCCTCGTTCTGCAGCACGTACGTCCGGGTGCCGTGCAGCACGCCGGAGCTGCCGCCGGTGATGCTGGCCGCGTGCCGACCGGTCTCGACGCCCTCGCCGCCGGCCTCGAAGCCGTACAGCCGGACGTCGGCGTCATCCACGAAGGCGTGGAAGATGCCCAGCGCGTTGGAGCCGCCGCCGACGCAGGCCGCGACCGCGTCCGGCAGCGCGCCGGTCAGGTCCAGGCACTGCTGGCGGGCCTCCTCGCCGATGCCGCGCACGAAGTCCCGGACCATCTCCGGGAACGGGTGCGGGCCGGCGGCGGTGCCGATCAGGTAGTGGGTGTCGTCGACGTTGGCGACCCAGTCCCGCATCGCCTCGTTCATCGCGTCCTTGAGGGTGCGCGAGCCGGTGGTCACCGGGACGACGGTGGCGCCGAGCATCCGCATCCGGGCCACGTTGAGCGCCTGCCGCTCGGTGTCCACCTCGCCCATGTAGACCACGCAGTCGAGGTCGAACAGGGCGGCGGCGGTGGCGGTGGCCACGCCGTGCTGCCCGGCGCCGGTCTCCGCGATCACCCGCTTCTTGCCCATCCGCCGGGTGAGCAGGGCCTGGCCCAGCACGTTGCGCACCTTGTGCGCGCCGGTGTGGTTCAGGTCCTCCCGCTTCAGCAGGATGCGCGCGCCCGCCTTCGCGGAGAACCGCTCAGCGGTGTACAGCAGCGACGGGGTGCCCGCGTAGTCCCGCAGCAGGGCACCGAACTCGGCGAGGAAGTCCTCGTCGGTCATCGCCTTGCGGTAGGCGGCGTCCAGCTCGTCGAGCGCCGCGACCAGCGCCTCCGGGACGAAACGCCCGCCGAAGCGGCCGAAGTGACCGGCGGCGTCGGGAACCTGGCCGGCCGGGGCCGACACGTTGGCGCTCATCGCGTTGTCCTCTCGCTGAGGTGTCGGCGCGCGATCAGCGCACCGGACGGGGCGTCGCCGGGTGGTTCCCGGCGTTGACCAGCTCGGCGACCGCCTCGCGGGGGCTCTTCTGGGTGACCAGGCCCTCCCCCACCAGCACGGCGTCGGCGCCGGCCGAGGCGTACCGGATCAGGTCGTGCGGACCGCGCACACCGGACTCGGCGATCTTGACGACGCTGCTGGGCAGGCCGGGCGCGATCCGCTCGAACACCGCGCGGTCGACCTCCAGGGTACGCAGGTCACGGGCGTTGACCCCGATCACCTGCGCGCCGGCCTCCAGGGCCCGGTCCGCCTCCTCCTCGGTGTGCACCTCCACCAGCGCGGTCATGCCGAGCGACTCGATCCGCTCCAGCAGCCCGACCAGGGCGTTCTGCTCCAGCGCGGCGACGATCAGCAGCACCAGGTCGGCGCCGTGGGCGCGGGCCTCGTGCACCTGGTAGCTGGAGACCACGAAGTCCTTGCGCAGCACCGGCACCTTCACCGCGGCGCGGACGGCGGCCAGGTCGTCGAGCGACCCGCCGAACCAGCGGCCCTCGGTGAGCACGCTGATCGCCCGGGCCCCACCGGCGGCGTAGTCGCCGGCCAGGTCGGCCGGGTCGGCGATCTCCGCCAGCCGCCCCTTGGACGGTGACGAGCGCTTCACCTCGGCGATCACGGCCACGCCGGGCCGGCGCAGGGCCGCGTACGCGTCCAGCGGCGGCGGCGCCGCGGCGGCCAGCTCACGGATCCGCTCCAGCGGAACCTGCTCCTGGCGCCGGGCCACGTCCTCGCGGACGCCGGCCAGAATCTCGTCGAGCACGCTTGCGGACGATGCCGATCCGGCTCCGTCCCCCTCCGCGTGCGCATGCTCAGCAGTCACCAACGGACTCCCCTCTCCGGGTGTCATGGGCCGATGCTAGGTGGCGCCACCTGGCGACAAGTGCCGGGGGTATGGCGCTCCTCACGAGATGGGCTGTGGCATGATGGCCGACTTGCGGTGAACGGGGTGTCACGCAGCGCCACCGCGCCCATCGAGCGGCGTCACCCCGACCGGTCGGGCACCGCCCCGCTCCGTATCGACCATCGCCCATGCTTCATCTCATCACGGCCGGGCGTCGCACGCAGAACTGTGATCTCCGTCGATGCTGTGACGAAGCTCAAGGACGAACGGCCCTGCCCAGGTCGTACCGGCCGCAGGAGAGTTGACCTGCGCTTCACGACGGCGAAACGTGAGCCCGGCAGCATCTTCCTCGGGCAGACTCGATGAGGCGCCTGCCGACCCTTCGCCCACGATCCCGTGCGGGGTGACCATGAGCACCATCAGCCCGAACCAGAGCATCGGACTCACCACCATCTCCCGGACCGTCGCCTCGCTCGCGGTCGGCATGGTGCACACCCTCGAACGCGCCGTCGTCGGCGAGGGCCGGACGCGTACCGCCCGCGGCAACGCCTGGGAGGCGGTCTGCGCCGACCGGGCCCGCGCCGAGCAGCGCGCCGAGCTGGAGCGTCTGGTCGCCGAGCTGGCCGCCGCCCGGGCCGCCGCCCGGGACCGCCGCGAGGCCCGCACCGGCCAGCCGGTCAGCTGACCGTCGGGTCCTCACCCCGGTCCAGCGCGTCCCACGCGTCGCGGGTGCCCCGGCCGACCGCCGGACCGGCCGTGGCGGGCTGTTCCGCCGTCGCGGCCGGGCGCTCGTAGCGGGCACCCATCGCCGGCCAGCCGCCGCCGCGTAGCGCGGTGAGCAGGCCACCGGCCGCCGCGACCAGCCCACCCAGCAGGCAGAGCGCCGGCCACTGCCGGCTCACCTGGCCGCCGAAGTCGGCGGTGAGGCCGTAGCCGCCGCCGGCCGCGACGGCCAGCCCGAGCAGCGTCAGCAGACCGCCCAGCAGCCGCCGGACGCGCCCCCGGGTGGCCAGCACCGCGCCGCCACCGGCGAGCGCGACCAGCGCCAGCGGGAAGAGCCAGGGCAGCAGGTCGGTGCCGGTGCGGACCTGCCGCGACGGCGGCAGCGCGCCGCGCGGGATCAGCTCCACCGACCAGGTCCGGGTCGCCGCCCAGCAGGCCAGGCCCGCGCCGGCCAGGCAGCACAGCACGGCGTACGTCAGCTCGCGCCGCCCCCGCGCGGACGACGCGCCGGCCGACCCCTCGGTCCGCGACGTCTCCGCTACCGGCGGCTCGACGGGCCGGATCGGGTCGGCGGACGGCGTCGGGTCGGTGGGTGGGGTCGGGTCGCTCACCGGGCCGGCCGGAGGGTCTCGGCGGCGGCGATCGCGGCGAGCACCGCGGCGGCCTTGTTCCGGGTCTCCTGGTCCTCGGCGGCCGGATCGGAATCGGCCACCACGCCCGCCCCGGCCTGCACGTACGCCCGCCCGTCGCGGATCAGCGCGGTCCGGATCGCGATCGCCATGTCCAGGTCGCCGCCGAAGCCGAAGTAGCCGACGGTGCCGCCGTAGAGGCCGCGCCGGACCGGCTCCAGCTCCTCGATGATCTCCATGGCCCGGACCTTCGGCGCGCCGGAGAGGGTGCCGGCCGGGAAGGTGGCGGCGAGCGCGTCGAAGGCGGTGCAGTCCTCCCGCAGCTCGCCCACCACGGTCGAGACGATGTGCATGACGTGGCTGTACCGCTCGATGGTGGCGAACTCCGGCACCTCGACGGTGCCGGGGCGGCAGACCCGGCCCAGGTCGTTGCGGCCCAGGTCGACCAGCATCACGTGCTCGGAGCGCTCCTTGGGATCGCTGAGCAGCTCGGCGGCGAGCCGGGCGTCGGCGGCCGGGGTGCCGCCGCGGGGCCGGGTCCCGGCGATCGGGTGCAGCAGCGCGCGCCGCCGGCCGTCGGCCGCGGTGTTCACCTTCAGGTGCGCCTCCGGGGACGACCCGACGATGTCGAAGCCGTCGAAGCGCAGCAGGTACATGTAGGGGCTGGGGTTGGTGGTGCGCAGCACCCGGTAGACGTCGAGCGGGTCGGCGTGGGTCGGCCGTTCGAACCGCTGGGCCAGGACGATCTGGAAGCACTCGCCGGCCCGGATCGCCTCCTTGGCCGCCTCGACCGCCTTCGGGTAGCCGCCGTCGGGGGTCCGGCTGGTCACCTCGCCGACGGCGGGCCGGCCGACGGTGGAGATCATGGGCGGAATCGGTCGGGACAGCGCGGTGGTCATCGCGTCCAGCCGCCCCACCGCGTGGTGGTACGCCGCCGCGACCAGCGCGTCCCGCCCCGGCGCGTCCGGCGGCGGCAGCACCGCGTTGGCGACGAGGATCGCCGAGCCGTCGTAGTGGTCGAGCACCACCAGGTCGGTGGCGAGCATCATGCCCAGCTCGGGGACGCCGAGGTCGTCGTCGGTCAGCTCGGGCAGCCGCTCGAAGCGGCGGATGAGGTCGTACCCCAGGAAGCCGACCATGCCGCCGGTCAGCGGCGGCATCCCGCTGGCCGGGTCCCAGGCCGGACCGGCCAGCGCGGTGACCGTCTCGCGCAGCACCCGGACCGGGTCACCGGTGGCCGGCACCCCGGCGGGCGGCTCGCCGGTCCAGACGGCGGCGCCGTCCCGCTCGGTGAGCGTGGCGCTGCTGCGGACGCCGATGAAGGAGTAGCGGGACCAGGCCATCCCGGCCGAGCCGACGCCCTGCTCGGCCGACTCCAGCAGGAAGGTGCCCGGTCCGCCGGCGAGCTTGCGGTAGACGCCGACCGGGGTCTCCGCGTCGGCGAGCAGTCGGCGGGTCACCGGGACGACCCGCCAGCGGGCCGCCAGCTCGGTGAAGGCGCCCTGGTCGGGGCTGACCGTGCCGTCGGTCATGACGCCGCCTCGGGCGAGGTGACCGGCAGCTCGGTGAAGAAGCAGGTCCGGTGGCCGGTGTGGCAGGCCGCGCCGACCTGGTCGACGCTGACCAGCAGCGCGTCCCCGTCGCAGTCGACGGCGACCGAGCGGACGTGCTGGTGGTGGCCGGAGGTGGCGCCCTTGACCCAGTACTCCTGGCGGCTGCGCGACCAGTAGGTGGCCCGGCCGGTGGTCAGGGTGCGGTGCAGCGCCTCGTCGTCCATCCAGGCGACCATCAGCACCTCGCCCGAGTCGTGCTGGCGCACCACCGCGGCCACCAGGCCGTCGGGCGTACGGCGCAGCCGGGCGGCGATCGCCGGGTCGAGCCGGGACGGGCGGGCCGGACCGGGGGCCGGTGGCTCGCCGGAGCTGGTGGGGGCGCCGGTCAGCGGCGCGTCGGATGGGGACACAGTCAGCCATTCTCCCGTACGCGGGGTGGGCACCGGCGACGTGTCCCGACCCGCGGGCGCGGTGCGCTCCACGGAGCGGGTGAGCTGGGCCAGGTAGCGGTCGAGCCGGCCGTCGAGCAGCGCCTCCGCCAGGTCGGCGCCGACCGTCTCGGCGAGCTGACCGGCGTACGGGCGGATCAGCGGGACGGTCCCGGTGACCAGGCGGGCGGCGGCGGCCACCACCTGGCCGGTGGAGCCGGGGCGCAGCCCGAGGCAGAGCAGCATGTCGTCGCGGTAGCCGGGCGGGGCGACGGGCAGGTCCAGGGCCGCCGCGAAGGCGGCCCGGCGGGAGACCACCCGGACCGACGGGTTGGCCAGCCGCAGCACCGACGGGCAGAGCCGGGCCAGGTCGGCGGCGGCCAGCCGGACCCCGACCGGGTCGTCGGCCCAGCGCGCCCCGGCGACCTTGCCCAGGGTGGCGATCAGCTCCTCCAGCCGGGGCTCGTCCGCGGGCTGACAGAGCACCGGCAGGTCGATCCGGCGTCGCCACTCGGGGACCGCCCAGATCAGCCGGGCGGGCGCGGTCACCGGCAGCCCGAACGCCCAGTCCGCCGGCTCGCCGAGCCGGTGCACCCAGGAGCGGACGTCGCGGGCGGCCACCGAGACGTGCACCAGCCGGCCCTCGAACTCGGCGAGGAAGGCCCGGCGGACGGCGTACGGCCGGCTGGTCGACCCGGCCGAGGGTGGTGCGGTCGACGGCCGGCCCGCCGCCCCGGGTGCCGGGGCGGCGGGTGGGTCGTCGGCGGCGACGAGCACGTCGAGGTCGACGTCGCTGTGTTCGGTGGCGCCCCGTCGGGCGTGACTGCCGCGCAGCATGATCCCGACGACGGGACGGTCGGCGGCCTGCCGCAGGCGGGCGGCCCAGTCGTCGAGGAAACCGGTCTCGGGCAACGGAGCGGGACCCACCGGGCCATCGTGCCGGATGCCCGATCTCCGGCGCAATGACCGTTGGCGGACCGGGTGTCCGATGGCAAGGCTAGTGCCCGACGGTTCGCATTCCTGCCTCGGTGTACCTTTCCCCGGCCACCGCGCCGGCCGGTACGGCCTCCCGGAGCCGGGCCAGCTGCTCCGGGTCGAGGCGGATGTCGGCCGCCGCCGCGTTCTCCTCCAGGTATCGCACCCGCTTGGTGCCGGGGATCGGCAGGATGTCGTCGCCCTGGGCCAGCAGCCAGGCGAGCGCCGCCTGGGCCGGGGTGCAGCCGATCTCCGCCGCCACCGCCCGGACCGCCTCGACGAGCCGCAGGTTGGCGTCCAGGTTCTCCTCGGCGAAACGCGGCACGTTCTTGCGCCAGTCGTCCTCGGCGAGCTGCTCGCGGCTGGTGATCGCCCCGGTGAGCAGCCCCCGGCCCACCGGCGAGTACGCCACCAGCGACACCCCCAGCTCCCGGCAGGTCGCGAGCATCTCACCCTCGACGTCCCGGCTGAACAGGGAGTACTCCATCTGCACGGCGGCGATCGGGTGCACCGCGTGGGCGGCCCGCAGCGTCGCCGGGCTGACCTCGGAGAGCCCGACCAGGCGTACCTTGCCGGCCGCCACGAGCTCGGCCAGGGCGCCGACGGTCTCCTCGATCGGCGTGGCCGGGTCGCGCCGGTGCAGGTAGTACAGGTCGATGGTCTCCACCCCGAGCCGGCTCAGCGAGGCGTCACAGGCCTCCCGGGCCCAGGCGGCGCTGCTGTCCACGTACGCGCCCGGGGTGCCGGTGCCGCCGAAGCGGTCGCCGGAGCTGCGGTTGCCGAACTTGGTGGCCAGGAAGACCTCGTCCCGGCGGGCCCGGACGACCGGGGCCAGCAGCCGCTCGTTCGCGCCGAAGCCGTACATGTCGGCGGTGTCCAGGTGGTTGACGCCCAGGTCGAGGGCCCGGTGCAGGGTCCGCGTCGACTCGGCGTCGTCACCGGTGCCGTACGCGAAGCTCATCCCCATGCAGCCCAGGCCGATCGCCGAGACCTCCGGGCCGGTCGCGCCCACTCGTCGCCGGATCATGCCTGCTCCTCCTCTGCCCTGCGGTACGCGTCGATCTTGTAGTCGAGCACTTTGAGGTCCTCCTCCAGTTCGGCCATCCGGCCCAGTACCCGGGCCCGGTGCGCCTCGAAGAGCGCCCGCCGGGCGCCCAGCGTGCGATCGCCCTGCCGGGCCAGCTCGGCGTAGCGGCGCATGTCCCGCACCGGCATCCCGGTCCGGCGCAGCCGGGTGAGCAGCATCAGCCAGTTGACGTCGCCCTCGGTGTAGCGCCGTCGGCCGGCCGAGTCCCGCCCGACGGGGGCGACCAGGCCCTCCTGCTCGTACCAGCGCAGCGTGTAGGTGGTCAGGCCGACCCGTTCCGCGGCCTCACCGACGGTGAGGCTCATCTCCCGCGTGCTGATGTCCACGCACCCAGGCTTCCAGTTCGAGGGCACTCGAAGTCAACCGTTGCGCGCGGACGGACAACTCATCTAGCGTTGAGTTCAACAGATGATGAGTTTCTGAGAGGCGGGACGATGGAGGACGCGACAGTGGTCCGCGACCTGGTCGTCGACCGGGGCCGACGGCGGGTGCTGCACGGCATCAGCTGCGCGGTGCCGCGCGGCGCGGTCACCGGGCTGCTCGGCCCGAGCGGCAGCGGCAAGACCACCCTGATGCGCGCGCTGGTCGGCGTGCAGCGGGTCACCTCGGGCACGGTCACCGTGCTCGGCCGACCGGCCGGCGACCCGCAGCTGCGGCACCGCGTCGGCTACCTGACCCAGGCCCCCAGCGTCTACGCCGACCTGACGGTCCGGGAGAACGCCCGCTACTTCGCCGCCCTGCACGGTCGAGGCCGGGCCGAGGCCGACCGGGCGGTCGCCGACGTCGGGCTGGCCGAGGCGGCCGGCCAGCTCGTCGGTACCCTCTCCGGCGGCCAGCGCAGTCGGGCGTCGCTGGCCTGCGCACTGGTCGGCGAGCCGGAACTGGTCGTCCTCGACGAGCCGACCGTCGGCCAGGACCCGGTGCTGCGGGCCGACCTGTGGAGCCGGTTCCACGAGATGGCGGCCGCCGGGACGACCCTGCTGGTGTCCAGCCACGTGATGGACGAGGCGGCCCGCTGCGACCGGCTGCTGCTGATCCGGGACGGGCGGCTCATCGCCGACGACACCCCCGACGGCGTACGCGCCGCCACCGGGGTCACCGACCTGGAGGCGGCGTTCCTGCGGCTGATCCGGGCCAACGAGGCGGCCCAGGGGCACGCCGGGCAGGAGGAGCAGCGATGAACCCCCGCATCCTGGTCGCGACCACCGGGCGCATCCTGCGCCAACTGCGGCACGACAAGCGGACCGTCGCGCTGCTCGTGGTGGTGCCGACCGTGCTGCTCACCCTGGTCTACTTCATGTACGTCGACCAGCCCACCCCGCCCGGGCAGCCCACCGTCTTCGACCGGGTCGCCCTGATCATGCTGGGCTTCTTCCCGTTCATCATCATGTTCCTGGTGACCAGCATCGCCATGCTGCGGGAGCGGACCAGCGGCACCCTGGAACGGCTGCTCACGACCCCGCTGGCCAAGCTCGACCTGCTCTTCGGCTACGGCATCGCGTTCGGGCTGGCCGGGGCAGTGCAGGCGAGCATCGCCACCGTGGTGGCCTACCGACTGTTCGACCTGGACACCGCGGGCAGCGGCTGGCTGGTGGTCATGATCGCGGCGGTCAACGCCGTGCTGGCCGTGGCGCTCGGGCTACTGTGCAGCGCCTTCGCCCGTACCGAGTTCCAGGCCGTCCAGTTCATGCCGGTGGTCGTCCTCCCCCAGCTGCTGCTCTGCGGGCTCTTCGTGCCCCGCGGCGAGATGGCCGGCTGGCTCCAGGCGATCAGCGACGTGCTGCCCCTGTCGTACGCGGTCGAGGCGTTGCAGGAGGTCGGCGCGCACGCGGACCCGACCGGGACGATGTGGCGCGACGTGGCGATCGTGGCCGGGGCGGCCGTGGCGGCGCTGGTCCTCGCCGCGGCGACGCTGCGTCGGCGCAGCGGATGAGGGCCCGACCGACCGGCCGCCGGCCCGGCAACCCGGACACCCGCGAGTCGATCCTGGCGGCGGCGCGGACGGCCTTCGCCGAGCGCGGCTTCGACGCGGCCTCGATCCGCGTCATCGCCACCGCCGCCGGGGTGGACCCGGCCCTGGTGCACCACTACTTCGGCACCAAGGAGGAGCTGTTCCGGGCCACCGTCGACATCCCCGTCGACCCGGCCGAGCTGCTGTCGGGCGTGCTGGCCGGGGGCGCCGACGGGGTGGGTGAACGGCTGGTCCGCACCTTCCTCGGGGTGTGGGACTCCCCGGCCGGCACGGCGGCGGTCGCCGTGCTCCGCTCGGCGGTGAACAACGAGTGGAGCGCCCGGCTGCTGCGCGAGTTCCTGGTCACCCAGGTGCTGCGCCGCGTCCTCGACCGACTCGACCTGGACCCGGCCGAGCTGCCGCTGCGCGGCGCGCTGGTCGGCACCCAGCTCGCCGGCCTGGCCATGATGCGCTACGTGATCCGGCTGGAGCCGGTCGCGTCCGCCGACCCGGAGACCCTGGTCGGAGCGATCGGCCCGACCGTGCAGCGCTACCTCACCGGCGAGCTGACCGCCTGACCGCGCGGCCCCTGCCCGTTCGACCGCTCCCCTTTTTTCAACCCAGTGGTTGACAGCATCCTCGGACGCGGCCTACGGTCTGACTCAACCGATGAGTTGAAAGGCCAGGTGGTGATGGCCGCCGACACGCTGTCCCGGGTCTTCGCCGCGCTCGCGGACCCGACCCGGCGCGACATGGTGAGCCGGCTCGCGTCCGGCGACGCGACCGTCAACCAGCTCGCGGAGCCCTTCCAGATGTCGCTCCAGGCGGTCTACAAGCACCTCAAGGTGCTCGAGGACGCCGGGGTGGTCAGCCGCCTGCCCGGTCCGCAGCCCCGACCGGTACGGCTGGAGACGGAGGTCTTCGACCTGATGGAGAAGTGGATCGAGCGCTACCGGCGGCAGGCCGAAGAGCGCTACCGCCGCCTCGACGCCGTCCTGACGGCGCTGAACGAGCAACCGACCGACGACGAGCAGAAGGGGAGCGCGGCATGAACCTCATGGCCGAGACCACGATCGAAGCGGACCCGACAGTGCCGGTCATCCGGCTGACCCGAGACTTCGCGGCCACACCCGAGCAACTGTTCCGGGCGCACACCGATCCCCGACTCTTCGCGCAGTGGGTCGGGCCGAACTCGCTGACGACGCGCATCGACCAGTGGGACGCCCGCACCGGCGGCAGCTTCCGGTTCGTCTCCTCCCGCGACGGCGAGGAACACGCGTTCCACGGCTGCTTCCACGAGATCCGGCCGGACCGCATCGTGCAGACGTTCACCTACGAGGGCGACCCCGACGGCGTGGCCCTGGAGACGCTGCGGTTCGAGGACCTCGGCGACGGGCGCACCCGGCTGCACGCCCAGTCCCTCGTGGACAGCTTCGAGGGCCGCGACGCGTGGCTCCGCAGCGGCATGGAGGTCGGGGTCAACGAGGGCTACGCCAAGCTGCAGGAGCTGATCACCCGTGACGCTGCCTGACCGTCCCGCCGAACGGCACCGGCAGATCGCCCGGGGCTTCACCGACCGGGTCCGGGGCACCCGGTCGTGGGAGGTGCCGGCACCGGTAGCCGGGTGGACCGCCCGCGACGTGGTACGCCACCTCGTCGAGTGGTTCCCGCCGTTCCTGCGCGCCGGCTCCGGCGTGGAACTGCCGCCCGGCCCGTCCGTCGACGACGACCCGGTGGACGCGTGGCAGAGACGGTGCGACGCCATGCAGGCGCTGCTCGACGACCCGGCCACCGCCGACCGGCGGCTCACCAACCCGCACATCGGCGAGCTGCCGCTGGACCGCGCGATCGACCAGTTCTACACGACCGACGTGTTCATGCACACCTGGGACCTCGCCCGGGCCACCGGCCAGGACGACCGCCTCGACCCGGACCTCTGCGCCCAGCTGCTGGCCGGCATGGAGCCGATGGAGCAGCTCATCCGCTCCTCCGGGCAGTACGGTCCCCGGGTCCCGGTCCAGGACGACGCGGGCGCGCAGAGCCGGCTGCTGGGCTTCATCGGCCGGGACCCGGAGTGGGGGTCGACGCGCTAGCGGGTCTGCTCCAGCCAGGAGGCGTAGAGCAGGGCGTAGACCGAGTCCGGATCCCGCAGCAGCTCGTCGTGCGGGCCGCGCTGCACGATCCGGCCCCGGTCCACCACGATCACCTCGTCGGCGGCCTGCGCGGTGGAGAGCCGGTGGGCGATGGCCAGGGTGGTCCGCCCCCGGGTCACCGCGTCCAGGGTGCGCTGGAGGCGTACCTCGGTGGCCGGGTCGACGGCGCTGGTCGCCTCGTCGAGCACCAACAGGTCCGGGTCGGCGACGTACGCCCGGGCCAGCGCGACCAGCTGCCGCTCCCCCACGCTCAGCGCCTCGCCACGCTCGCCGACCGGGGTGTCCAGCCCGGACGGCAGGCCCTCCAGCCAGTCGGCCAGACCCAGCTCGGTGAAGGCGGCGGTGAGCTGCGCGTCGGTCAGCTCCGGCCGGGCGAACCGGACGTTCTCCCCGACGGTGGCGTCGAAGAGGAAGCCGTCCTGCGGCACCATCACCACCCGGGACCGCAGCGAGTCGAAGCGCACCTCCCGCAGCGGCACCCCGGAGAGCAGCACGTCGCCCGAGGTCGGGTCCATCAGCCGGGTGAGCAGCTTGGCGAAGGTGGTCTTGCCGCTGCCGGTCTCGCCGACCACCGCCACCCGGCTCTTCGCCGGGATGTCCAGCCGCACGTCGTGCAGCACCGGCGGGCCGCCCGGATAGGCGAAGGTGACGCGATCGAAGCGGATGTCCAGCGGGCCCGGCGGCAGCTCCCGGCCCTGCTCGCCCGGGTCGGCCACGTCGGGGGCGACGTCCAGCACGTCGAGCACCCGGCGCCAGCCGGCGATGGCGTTCTGCGCCTCGTTGAGCACCTCGGTGGCGATCTGCACCGGCTGGATGAAGAGGGTCACCAGGAACAGGAACGCGGTGAGCTGGCCGATGGAGAGCGAGCCGTCCACGCCGAGGAGCACCCCGAGCACCACCACGCCGGCCAGCGCCAGACCCGCCGCCAGCTCCCCCACCGAGCTGCCGACGATGCTGATCCGGATGGCCCGCTGCTGCGCCTGCCGCTGCGCCTCGATCGCCGTGTCCAGCCGCCGGGCGGTCCGCCCGGCGATGCCGTACGCCCGGATCACCGGCGCGCCCACCACGCTCTCCCCGATGGTGCCGAGCAGCGTGCCCATCCGCTGCCGGACCACGCCGTAGGCGGCGGCGAGGCGGCGCTGGAGCAGCCGGATCACCAGCAGCGCCGGGGCGAACGCGCCGAGCACCACCAGGGTCAACTGCCAGGAGTACGCCAGCATGACGGCCGTGGTGACCACCAGCTGGCCGAGGTTGACGATGAGGATCACGCCACCCCACTGGAGGAACTGGGTGATCTGGTCGACGTCGCTGGTGACCCGGGAGACCAGCGAGCCGCGCCGCTCCGACTGCTGGTGCAGCATCGACAGGTCGTGCACGTGCCGGAACGCCCGGGTCCGCACCCCGGCGAGGGCGGTCTCGCTGACCGTGAAGAGCCGCCGCATCATCAGGTAGCCGCAGGTGGTGGTGACCACCAGCACGGCGGCGGTGATCGCGGCGACCGTGCCGACCACCCCCATGTCGGGGCCGCCCGGGGCGGTCAGGCCGTTGTCGATGCCGCGCTGCACGGCCACCGGCACCGCCACCCGACCCACCATGTAGACCAGGGCCAGGCCGAGCGTGCCGGCCAGCCCGGTCTTCAGCTCCGGGGAGAGCGCCAGCCCCCGCCGCAGCGTCCGCCACGTCGACTCGGCGGCCTGCTCCGGCTCAGTGGTGGTGGTCACCGGTCAACCTCGACTTCCAGGCCGGAGGTCAGCGGCGTGACCTCCTCGTACGTGCGGGTCTGTTCGCGTTCCTGCTCGGCCTGCTCGTACGCGGTGACCAGGTCGGCGTAGCCGGGCACGGTGGCGAGCAGCTCGGGGTGGGTGCCGCGGGCGATCACCCGGCCCTGCTCGACATAGATCACCTCGTCGGCGAGGGCGATGGTGGCCCGCCGGTAGGCGACCACCAGGATCGACGCGGCGGCGCCGCCCTGTGCCGGGGCGCGCAGGCCGGCCAGGATGGCCGCCTCGACGCGCGGGTCGACGGCGCTGGTGGCGTCGTCGAGCACCAGCAGCCGGGGCCGGCCGGCGAGCGCCCGGGCCAGGGTGAGCCGCTGCCGCTGCCCGCCGGAGAGCGAGGTGCCCCGCTCACCGACCATGGTGTCCAGCCCGTCGGGCAGCGCGGCGACGAAACCGTCGGCCTCGGCCAGCCGCAGCGCCGCCCAGACCTCGTCGTCGCCGACCCCGGCGCGGTCCAGGGCGATGTTGGCCCGGACGGTGTCGTCGAAGACGAACGGCACCTGGGCGACCAGCGCGATGGTCGAGGCGAGCGAGGCGGCGGTGAGGTCGCGGACGTCGTGCCCGTCCAGGGTGACCGTGCCGGAGTCGGGGTCGACCAGCCGGACGGCGAGCGAGGCGATGGTGGACTTGCCGGCCCCGGTCGGCCCGACCAGGGCGACGGTCTTCCCGGCGGGCACGGTGAAGCCGACCGCGCCGAGCACCTCGGCGCCGGGCAGGTGCGCCTCGGCCGGCTCGTACGCGAAGTGGACGTCGTGGAAGGCGAGGGTGGCCGGCCCCGACTCGGCCGGGTCGAGCGTCACGTCGCCGTACGGCATCTCGCCGGTGGCGTCGAGCACCCGGCGCACCCGGTCCCAGCCGGCGACGCTGCGCGGCAGCTCGGCCAGCACCCAGCCGATGGCCCGGACCGGGAAGGCCAGCACGGTGAAGAGGAAGGCGACGCTGACCAGCTCGGTGACGGTGATCGCGCCCTGCCGCAGCCGGAAGGCGCCGACCACCAGCACGGCCAGGGTGCCGAGGCTGGGCAGGGTCTCCAGCATCGGGTCGAAGACGCCGCGCAGCTTGCCGACGGCGATCAGCGCGTCGCGCAGCTCACCGGCGCGGGACGCGAAGCGGGCGGTCTCCTGCGCCTCCCGGCCCATGGTCTTGACCACCAGCGCGCCGTCGAAGCTCTCGTGGGCGATCCCGCTGACCTCGGCCCGCAACCGCTGGGCCCGGGCCTGGCGGGGCGCCATCCGGCGGGAGTAGACCACGTTGAGGGCGAAGAGGGCGGGGAAGACGGCCAGCCCGACCAGGGCGAGCGCCCAGTCGGTGAGGAAGAGCGAGACGACCGCGCCGACCAGCATGACCAGCGTGCCCACCGCGAACGGCAGCGGCGCGATCGGGTACCAGGCGGCCTCGACGTCGGAGTTGGCGTTGGAGAGCAGGGTGCCGGTGGCGTTGCGGTGGTGCCAGGCCAGCGGCAGGTCCAGGTAGCGGCGGGTGACCCGGCGGCGGTAGGCGGCCTGGAGGCGGAACTGCATGTAGCCCGCGCCGAGCCGGCGGCCGAAGATGCCGACCACCCGCAGCACGCTGATCCCGAAGAGCGCCGCCGCGGCCAGGGCCAGGGCGCCGACCGCCACCGAGCCGCGGGCGACCGCCGGCACCACGACGTCACCGACGACCGCGCCGACGACGTACGCGCTGGCGATCACCATCAGGCCGAAGAGCACGCTGCCGGTCACCGCGACCGTGAAGATCCGCGGCTGTTCCCGGATCGCCTGACCGAGCACGCGCAGCCCTCTGCCGAGGACGTCCCGACTTGTCCCGCTCGCCACGCAGTTCCCCCGCCGTAAGTCACGTTGTATCCCCTCATCCTTACCGGTCGACGCCAGCTCCGCCGACCCGGAGGGGATATGTCCGCCGTCACGTCGTACCGCCGGTCGGCGCGCGGGAGGCGGGCGGGGGTGGGCGCGCCTACCATCGACCCATGCCGCGGTACGCCCGGTCGGAGCGCGAGGCGCTCGCCGACCTGATGCTGGAACTGGGACCGGACGCGCCGACGATCGACGACGGGTGGACCACCCGCGATCTCGCGGCGCACCTGATCGTCCGGGAGCGCCGCCCGGACGCGGCCGGGGGCATCCTGCTGCCGCCGCTGCGCCGCTACGGCGAGGCGGTGCGTCGCCGGACGGCCGCCGGGTCGTATCCGGAGCTGGTGGCGCGGGTGCGTCGGCCACCGGTGTGGAGTCCGCTGAGCAACCCGCTCACCGACGAGCTGGCCAACACGATGGAGTTCTTCATCCACCACGAGGACGTCCGGCGGGCCCGGCCCGGCTGGTTGCCGCGGGACCTGCCGGCGGGGTTGCAGGCGACGCTCTGGAAGCGCACCGCGCTGCTGGCCCGGATGGCGTTGCGCCGCTTCCCGGCGGACCTGCTGGTGCAGGCGCCGGGGTACGGCGAGCTGACCGTGGGCCGGGGCGGCGAGCGGCTGCGCGTGGTGGGCGCGCCGGGCGAGCTGACGCTCTTCCTCTCCGGGCGGCAGCGGGTGGCCCGGGTGCAGCTCGACGGGCCCGGCGCCCTCGCCGAGCGGCTGCGGACGGCTCCGCTGGGCCTGTGAGCGGTGGGCCGGATCGGTCAGCAGGAGAAAGTGAAGTTTCCTCCGCCCAGTGACGTGTGCCGATATCCACTGCCGTAACCTACTGCCCGCCGCCCCACCCGGGGGCGGCGCGACAGGGGGCACCCATGCGGAGCTTCGCGGTCTCGGCCCTGCACGAACCCCCCTTTCCGGCCCGCCGGCACCCCGAGACGGACCGGGTCGCCGGGGAGAGCCTGGCCTGGGCCCGGGCGCTGGGCCTGGTCGCCGGGGCGGAACGGGAGCGCCGGCTGCGCCGCGCCGCCGCCGCCGAACTGGCCGGGCGGACCTGCCCGGACGGCCCGGTGGAGCGGCTCCGGCTGCTGACCGACCTGATCGGCTGGCTCTTCGTGATGGACGACGCCTGCGACGACGACGGTCTCGGTGCCACGCCGGTCCGGCTGGCTCCCACCGTCGCGGCTCTGCTCGCCGTGCTGGACGGGTACGGCGGCCCGGGCACGCCGCCGGCGACCCGGGGGCTCGCCGCCGGACTGGACGACATCTGCCGCCGGGCCCGCGCCTGCGGCTGCCCCGCGCTGCTGCTGCGCCTGGTCAGCCAGTTGCGGGAATACCTGCTGGCGCTGCTGTGGGAGGCGGGTTACCGGGAGCACCACCGGGTCCCGGCGGTCGCCGAGTACGTCCAGCTGCGCCGGCACACCGGCGCCGCCCGGCCCGCGTTCACCCTCACCGACCTGGCGTACGGCCCGGCGGCCCGGCCCGGTCGGCACGCGGAGCCGGCGGTGGCGGCCCTGGACGTGCTCGCCGCCGACCTGGTCTGCTGGTGCAACGACATCTTCTCCTTCGGCAAGGAGCACCGGACCGGGGCGGATCCGCTGAACCTGGTCACCTCGATCGCCCGGGAGTCGGGCGCGGGCGAGGCGGTGGCGCTGCGCACGGCGGCCGCCCGGTTCAACACCGCCCTCGCCGCGTACGTCGAGGGGGACGCGGCGCTCGTCGGCGACCCGGACGCCGCCGGATTCCTGGCCGCCCGGCGCAACTGGATCCGGGGCACCTACGACTGGTCGCTGCGCGCCGCCCGGTACGCCTGAGCAACCGTTCCACCTGGCGGGACGGCCGAGGAGGGGACGGACGGCACTAGCCGCTCCCCGGGTGCAGGCAATACTCTTCGGTAACCGCAAAACGACGTGACCCCCGTCACGCCTCCACCCTCGAAGGCGGCTACAGCGATGGCTCTCGATGTACCGTACCGTTCCATCCCGGACATGTTCCTCAAGCGCGTGGCGGCGACCCCCGACCGCCACGCGTTCGCCCATCCGGCCCCGGACGACTCCGGCCCGGTCTGGCTGACCTGGGAGCAGGTGGGGCAGCGCGCCCGGGCGGTCGCCGCCGGACTGCACGGGCTCGGTGTCGGCCTGGAGGATCCGGTGGCGATCCTGGCGAACACCCGGCTGGACTGGGTGATCGCCGACTTCGGCATCATGTGTGCCGGCGGGGCGACCACCACGGTCTACCCGACCACCGAACCCGAGGACGCGACCTACATCATCGCCGACTCCGGCTCCCGGGTGCTCTTCGCCGAGAACCCGGCGCAGGCGGCGAAGATCGCCGGCGCCGACCTGCCCGCGCTCACCCACGTGGTGCTCTTCGACGGCGCCCCCGACCCGGCCGCGACGGTCCCCCAGCTCACCCTGGCCGAGCTGGAGGAGCGCGGGACGCGGGCCCTGGCGGCCGAGCCGGACCTGGTCGACATGCTGGTCGCCGGGGTCGGACCGGAGCACCTGGCCACCCTGATCTACACCTCGGGCACCACCGGGCGCCCGAAGGGCGTCGAGCTGCTGCACGGCGGCTGGTGCTGGGAGGGCGTCGCGCAGGCCGAGGTGGGCCTGCTGCGCGACAACGACCTGCAGTATCTCTGGCTCCCGCTGTCCCACTCGTTCGGCAAGACGCTGCTCTGCGGCGCCACCCACGTCGGCCTGCCGACGTACGTCGACGGGCGGGTGGACAAGCTGGTCGAGCTGCTCGCCGTGGTGCGGCCGACGCTGATGTGCGGCGCGCCCCGGGTCTTCGAGAAGGTCTACAACAAGGCCGTCACCACGGCCCGGGACGCCGGCGGCGCCAAGGCGAAGATCTTCGCCTGGGGCGTCCGGGTCGGCACCGCCAAGGTCGCGCTGGAGCAGGCCGGCAAGCCGGTCCCGGCCGGGCTGAAGCTGAAGTACGCCCTGGCGGAGAAGCTGGTCTTCAGCAAGCTCCAGGCCCGGCTGGGCGGCCGGATCCGGGTGCTGGTCTCCGGCGCGGCCCCGCTGAGCCAGGAGATCGCCACCTTCTTCGCCGCCGCCAACCTGCCCATCTCCGAGGGCTACGGCCTCACCGAGACCAGCGCCGGCAACTTCGTCAACCGGCCGGACGCGCTGCGGATCGGCACGGTCGGGCAGGCGATGGGCGACCTGGAGTGCCGGATCGACACCGACGGGGAGATCCTGGTCCGGGGCCGCCCGGTGATGCGCGGCTACCACAACCTGCCCGAGGAGACGGCCGCCGCGTTCACCGAGGACGGCTTCTTCCGCACCGGGGACATCGGCAGCCTCGACGACCAGGGCTTCCTGCGGATCACCGACCGGAAGAAGGACCTGGTCAAGACCTCCGGCGGGAAGTACATCGCGCCGTCGCACATCGAGGGCATGTTCAAGGCGATCTGCCCGTACACCTCGCAGGCGATCGTGATCGGTCAGGCCCGCAACTTCTGCACCATGCTGGTCACCCTCGACCCGGACGCGATCATCGGCTGGGCGGCCGGCGGCCCGCTGGAGGGCCGGCCGTACGCCGAGATCGTCGCCTCGGCCGAGGCGCAGGCCATGGTCGAGGGGTACGTGGCCGAGCTGAACGGTCGGCTCAACCGCTGGGAGACGATCAAGAAGGTGACCATCCTGCCCCGCGACCTGACCATCGAGCACGGTGAGGTCACCCCCTCGCTGAAGATCAAGCGCCGGGGCGTGGAGAGCAACTTCGCGGCGGAGATCGACAAGATGTACGCCGGCAGCCTCGCCGAGCTGTAGTCCGTCGCCCGGTACGGCCGCGCCCGGCGCGGGTGCGGCCGTACCGGGCGGTCAGAGGTGTTGCCGTCGCCAGCGGCTCTGCTCCTCCTCGGCCGCGAGCTGCTCCTCCAGCGCGAGCTGGCGGACCTGCCGCCGCCGGCCGTCCTCGCTGAGCGTCTCGGCGACCACCGCGGCCAGGCAGAGCACCGCCAGCAGCACCAGGGCCGCCAGCTCCGGCAGCCGGGCGGCCACCGGCGCGACCAGGGCGAGCAGCCCCACCGCGACCAGCAGCGGCCAGTGCACGACCCGCAGCGCCCGCAGCGCGCAGGCGACGAGACCGAGCAGATAGACCCCGACGCCGCCGTAGAGCACGACGATCCAGAAGCCGCCCAGCGGCTCGCCCCAGGGCGGGGTGTCCGGGGCCGCCGACTCGGCCAGCAGGTCCTTGATGCCGAGGGCGAAGAAGATGATCCCGGCGATCATCGGCAGGTGCAGCCAGGTGTAGACGTCGCGGGCCATCCGGGCCCGCGCGGCCGGCTCGCGGGTGTGGTGCAGGGCCTGCTCGACCGCGAAGGCCAGGGTGTCGAAGTACGCCCACCAGAGCACCGCCGTGATCGCGATGCCGAGCACGGCGGCGATCACCACCGGCCAGGTCAGCGGCAGCCCGCTGATGAACTTCGGGCCGATCCCCAGCGCGATGATCGACTCGCCGAGCGCCACCAGCACCATCAGGGCGTGCCGTTCCGCCCAGTGCCCGGCCGAGACCACCACCCAGTACGCGCCGCCCAGCGTCATCCCGCCCCCGTACTCGACGGCGAGGGCGGCGGTCCAGAGCGCCAACTGCACGGCGATCGCCGTCGGCCGGTCGGCGAGCCGCTGCGGCACCGTCCCGGCGACCGCCAGCAGGACGGTCGCGACCAGGGGCAGGGCGGCCAGCAGCAGCCACCGGCGCAGCCGGACCGGGTCGCCGCGGGCCAGCCAGCCGAAGATCGCGAGCTGCCCGGCGCGGACCAGGAAATAGCAGGTGGCGAAGGTCAGCGGGCCGTTCAGTCCGCCGGGCCGGTCGACGAAGGCCCCCGGCATGCTCAGCGTCAGCAGGAAGGTGGCCGCCACGGTGACGACGCCGACCACCGGCAGGACGCCCTGGTCGGCGCGGACCGCGTTGCCCAGGCCGGCGAAGCCGGTCCAGCACCACCAGAGCAGGGCCAGCACCAGCAGGCAGCGGAACAGGTTGACCGGGGTGGGGACGGTGGCGGTGATGCTGGTGACGGTGAGGAAGGCGAAGACGAAGACCAGGTCGTAGAAGAGTTCCAGCCGGGTGGTCCGGGATCCCGGCCCGCCCGGCTGCACCCCCCGCGACCACCGGGCCCCGCCGCCGCCGTTCCCCACCCGCGCAGTCTCCCAGCTCACCGGGGCGTCGCACCGCGGATCGGCCCGGCCGCCGTCACCGCCCCGGCGCCGGCCCGGCCCCGTGCTCGTCGAGGAAGGCGTCGCGCAGCGCCCGCCGGGACGCCCCGAAGAGCACCACCTCGGCGGCCACCATCCCGGCGCAGACCAGGGCGAGCAGCCCGAGGGCGGCCAGCGCCGGCAGGTGGTCGGCCACCGGCAGCAGCGCCACCAGCAGCACCATCGCCACCACCCGGGGCCAGTTCACCGAGCCCATGTTGCGCAGCCGGAAGCCGAGGTGGCCGAGGAGATAGATGACCACGCCGCCGTAGAGGGCGAGCAGGCCCAGCCCGTGCAGCGGGTCGGCGAGGGTGTGGTGGGTGTCGTCCCCGACGTACGCCAGGACCTTCTTGAAGCCCAGCGCGAGCAGGATGATCCCGGCGACCATCGGCAGGTGCAGGTAGGTGTAGGAGTCCCGGCCCAGCGCGGCCCGTTCGGCGCCCTCCGCGCGGGCCAGCACCCGCTCGGCGGCGATCGCCACCACGTCGAAGTACGCCCACCACAGCGCGGCGGTGACCGCCACGCCGAGGAAGGCGGCCACGATGATCGGCCAGGAGATGGGGAGCGCGGTGACCCCGACGCCGATCGCGACGAGGGACTCCCCGAGCGCGACGATGATGATCAGGCCGTGCCGTTCGGT
This sequence comes from Micromonospora sp. CCTCC AA 2012012, assembly GCF_040499845.1. Taxonomy (NCBI): domain Bacteria; kingdom Bacillati; phylum Actinomycetota; class Actinomycetes; order Micromonosporales; family Micromonosporaceae; genus Micromonospora; species Micromonospora mangrovi. The sequence continues at coordinate 515,840 of NZ_CP159342.1, read as the reverse complement.
CCAGTGCGAGGCCGAGAAGAGCCGCCAGCCGCGCGCCCCGATCGCCATGATGCCGCCGTAGTCGATCGCCAGGGCGAGCACCCAGAGCAGGGTGCGGATCACGGCGACCCGGTGCGGGTCGTCGCTGAGCTGCTGCGGCAGCAGCGCGGCGGTGAAGAGCAGGGTGGCGCCGCCGAGCATCGGCAGCGCGGCGCGCAGCACCTGCCGGCGCAGGCCCTCGTCGCCCCGGGCGGCGTGCCAGTAGATCACCAGGTGCAGCACCCGGACCACCAGGTAGCAGCCGGCGAAGACCACCGGGCCGGGCAGCCCGCCGGGCAGGTCGACGAACGCCTCCGGGATGGTCACCGCGACCACGAACATGGTGGCCATGACCGCGAAGAGGACCACCCGCACCACGCCCTCGTCGGCCCGTACGGTGTTGCCGAGCCAGGCGTAGCAGCACCAGCACCACCAGAGCAGGGCCAGCACCAGCAGGCCCTGCCCGAGCCCGCGCCAGGTGAGGTCGCCGGCCATCAGCGCGGTCACCTGGGTGAGCGCGTAGACGAAGACCAGGTCGAAGAAGAGCTCCAGCGGGGTGACCGTGGAGCCCTCGGTCATCACCCGCATCCGCGGCGCCCGCCGCGTACCGTCCGTCACGGCGGACAGTCTTCCAGCCGGCGCGCGGCGGCGGGCTCCTCCGGTCGTCCGGCGCGCCCCCGGACCGTCAGGCGATGACCGAGGGTTCCCGCCACTGCGGGCGACCCGCGCGGTCCAGGTCGTAACGGACGTCGGCGAGCCGACCGACGGCCTCCGCCAGGTCCGCCGCCGGCAGCGTGAAGGGCAGCCGCAGGAAGCGCTCCAGGGTGCCGTCCAGGCCGAACCGGGGTCCGGGCGCCAGCCGTACGCCGGCCTCCTCGGCGGCCCGGGCGAGCGCGCTGGAGATCGGCCCGTCCAACTCGACCCAGAGGGTGACGCCGCCGCGCGGCACGGTGACCCGCCAGTCCGGCAGCCGGGACGTCAGCGCGTCGATCAGCGCGTCGCGCTGGGTGGCGAGCTGGGCACGGCGGGCGGCCACGATGGCCGGGGCGTCGGCCAGCAGGTGCACCGCGACGAGCTGGTCCAGCACCGGGCTGGCCATGTCGACGCCGACCCGGGCGGCGGCGAGCCGCTGCACCTGCGGGGCGGAGGCGCGTACCCAGCCGATCCGCAGGCCACCCCAGTAGGGCTTGCTCATCCCGCCGATGCTGATCACCCGGGAGTGCCGGTCGAAGGTGGCGACCGGCGGGGGCAGCGCGGTGCCGTCCAGCGGCAGGTCCACGAAGGACTCGTCGATCACCAGGTCGGTGCCGGCGGCGTGGGCCGCGCCGACCAGCCGCTCGCGCAGCTCGGTGGGCATCAGGTGCCCGGTCGGGTTCTGGAACTCGGGGATCAGGTAGGCCAGCTTCGGCCGGCCCTGCCGGATGCTGCCCAGCAGCAGGTCGGCGTCCCAGCCGGTGCCGTCGGCGGCCAGGCCGTGGGTGGTGATCCGGGCTCGGCGGGCGGCGAGCGCCGCCAGGGCGTTGGGGTACGTCGGCGACTCGACCAGCACGCCGCCGCCGGGCGACAGCGCCAGCCGCAGCACCAGGTCGAGCGCGTGCTGGGTGCCGCTGGTCACCATGATCTGCTCGGGACTGGTCGGCAACCCCCGCTCGGTGTACGCCCGGGCGATCGCCTCGCGCAGCTCGATGATCCCGGTCGGGTGGTAGCCGGCCCCGCCCAGGTAGCGCGGCAGGTCCTCGGTGGCGGCCCGGGCGGCCGGGACGAGTTCCGGCGGGGCGGCCAGCGCCGCGACCCCGAGGTCGATCATGTCCCGGTCGTCCTGCGGGGTCCAGAGGCCGGTGCTGGCCATCCGGTGGTTGCCGGGCAGCATCGTCCAGCTCCCGGCGCCCCGCCGGCTGGCCAGGTGGCCGCTCTCCCGCAGCTCCCGGTACGCGGCGGTGACCGTGGTCCGGCTGATCCGCAGCGCCTCCGCCAGTTCCCGCTCGGCCGGCAGGCGTACCCCCAGGGGGAGCCGGCCGTCGGCGAGCAGCCCCCGGACCGCGGCGGCGAGCGCGGCGTAGTCCGGGCTGCGCCGCCGGCCGGGGAGCGCGTGCCACTGGCCGAGCAGCCGAGCCAGTTGAGCGCCACGTACCTGACTGGTCATGGCCACCCCTCCGAAATTGGCTTTAACTAGCGCCGCGATTGGCACCTAGGGTGGCATGCATGGCACCGATTGGCAATCTCCGGTACCGGCCAGTCCGCCGGTTGACCCAGCTCTACGCCGGCCTCGTCCTGTACGGCGTCAGCATGGCGCTGATGATCCGTTCCGAACTCGGCCTGGACCCGTGGGACGTCTTCCACCAGGGGCTGGCCCGGCAGACCGGATTCTCGTTCGGCACCGTCACCATCGCCGTCGGCGCCGTCGTGCTGCTGCTCTGGATCCCGCTGCGGCAGCGCCCCGGCCTCGGCACGATCAGCAACGTCCTGGTGATCGGCCTGGTCGTCGACGCCACCGTGGCCCTGCTGCCGGCCGACAGCCCGTGGTCGGTCCGGATCGGCCTGCTGGTCGTCGGGATCGTCGCCAACGGCGCCGCCACCGGGCTCTATCTCGGCGCGCGACTCGGCCCCGGCCCGCGCGACGGCCTGATGACCGGGTACGTGGCCCGCCGCCCCGGCCGCTCGGTGCGGCTGGTCCGCACCGTCATCGAGGTCACCGTGCTGGCGCTGGGCTGGCTGCTCGGCGGGACGGTCGGCATCGGCACCGTCGCCTACGCGCTCGCCATCGGACCGCTGGCCCAGTTCTTCATCCCGATCTTCGCGGTGGCGGCGCGCCCCGAACCGGAGCCCGTCGCGCTCCGCCCCACCGCACCCGCGGCCGAGACCGCCTGACCACCACGATCGACGGCCGCACCGCCGGGGAATGACGGTGTGCGAGGCGGTCGCCACCGGACGGGACCGGGGAGACCGGCGCTGAGCTGCGCTGATGTTCCACCTCAAAAGTAGGTGTTTTCTCCACCGCCGGGGGCGGGCATCATTCGTGCATGGGGGAGAACGGATGGCGGCGGACCGACGCCTGGATCTTCGTCTCACTGGTGATCGCGAGCGGCGCCGGTCGGCACCGCCGGGCGGCGTCGACCCGGCGGCCCGAGGGGGTGCGGCTGACCGACGTGCTCTCCACCGCCGACCATCTCAACCGGACGATCCCCGAACGCCACGAGGTGGAGACGGCCGTCCGGCGCCTCGTCGGCGCCGGCCTGGTCAGCGTCTCCGACGGCTGGTTCCGGATCACCCCCGAGGGCGAACAGCTCTGGCGCAGCCGGCCGAGCGCCGGGCTGGCGACCACGGTGGACACCGTGCAGGGGGTGCTCAGCCGCCGGCACGAGCCCGGCACCGCCGAGTGGAGTCTCGCCGAGGACGACCACGCCGCCGCCGTCCAGGAGTACGTGGTCCGCTCGATCCCGTCCCCGCGCCGTTCCCCCGAGGGCCACTCCGGCCGCGGCTGAGCGCGTCGGGCCCGTAGGCGGGTCGTGCGACTGGCCGGGCCGGGCAGCCGACCGCTCCGGAACCGGGGGTCAGCGGACGGGGTGCCCGGCGACGCGCAGCGCGTCCTTGACCTCGCCGACGGTCAGCTCGCCGAAGTGGAAGACGCTCGCCGCGAGGACGGCGTCCGCGCCCGCGCCGATCGCCGGCGGGAAGTGCGCCACCTGACCGGCGCCGCCGCTGGCGATCACCGGCACGTCGACCACCGCGCGGACCGCCTCGATCAACGCCAGGTCGAAGCCGGCCTTGGTGCCGTCCGCGTCCATCGAGTTGAGCAGGATCTCCCCCGCGCCCAGCTCGGCGCCGCGGGCCGCCCACTCGACCGCGTCGATGCCGGTGCCCCGGCGACCGCCGTGGGTGGTCACCTCGAAGCCGCTCGGCGTCGTCCCCGCCGGGGCCCGTCGTACGTCGAGGGAGAGGACGAGCACCTGGCGACCGAACCGGTCGGCGATCTCGGCGATCAGCTCCGGGCGGGCGATCGCGGCGGTGTTCACCCCGACCTTGTCCGCCCCGGCACGCAGCAGCGTGTCGACGTCGGCCACCTGGCGGACGCCCCCGCCCACGGTGAGCGGGATGAAGACCGACTCGGCGGTGCGGCGGACCACGTCGAGCATGGTGCCCCGGTCGCTGGAGGAGGCGGTCACGTCGAGGAAGGTCAACTCGTCGGCGCCGGCCCGGTCGTACGCCGCCGCCAGCTCCACCGGGTCACCGGCGTCCCGCAGGTCGAGGAAGTTGACCCCCTTGACCACCCGCCCGGCGTCCACGTCCAGACACGGGATCACCCGTACCGCCACCGTCATGCGATGAGCCTATCCAACGCCGACGCGGCGGTGACCGACCTGTGAGGCCGGCCACCGCCGCGACGGGGGTGTGCTCAGACGCGGACGAGCATCTTGCCCAGGTTCTCGCCGCGCATCAGGCCCAGGAACGCCTCCGGGGCGTTCTCGATGCCGTCGATCACGGTCTCGTCGTACGACAGCTTGCCGTCGCGCAGCCAGCCGGCCATGTCGGCGACGAACTGGTCGCGCAGGTTGCCGTGGTCGCCGACCAGGAAGCCGCGCAGGGTGAGCCGCTTGCCGATGACCAGCGCCAGGTTGCGCGGCGCGGCCGGCGGCTCGGTGGAGTTGTACTGCGCGATCATGCCGCAGATGGCGGCCCGGCCGTGCACGTTCATGGCACCGATGGCGGCCTCCAGGTGCTCGCCGCCGACGTTGTCGAAGTAGACGTCGACGCCGTCCGGGGCGGCGGCCTTCAGCGCGTCCTTCACCGGGCCGTCGTGGTAGTCGAAGGCGGCGTCGAAGCCGAGCGCCTCGAGCCGCTCGACCTTGGCCTTGGAGCCGGCGCTGCCGACCACCCGGCCGGCGCCCTTGAGCTTGGCGATCTGGCCGACCATGCTGCCGACCGCGCCGGCCGCGCCGGAGACGAAGACCGTCTCCCCCGGCTTCATCGCGGCCACGTCCAGCAGCCCGGCGTACGCGGTGAGGCCGGTCATGCCGAGCACGCTCAGGTAGGCGCTGACCGGGGCGAGGGAGGGGTCGACCTTGCGGGCGGCCTTGGCGTCGACCAGCGCGTACTCGCGCCAGCCGAGGCCGTGCAGCACGGTGTCACCGACGGCGATCCCGTCCGCCTCGCCGGCCACCACCTCGCCGATCGCGCCGCCGTCGAGCGGGGCGTCGAGCGCGAACGGCGGCACGTACGACTTCACGTCGTTCATCCGGCCCCGCATGTACGGGTCGACCGACATGAACTGGTTGCGGACCACGATCTGGCCGGGGCCCGGGGTGGGCACCTCGGTCTCCACGAGGCGGAAGTTGTCGGCGGTCGGCCAGCCCTGCGGGCGGGAGGCCAGGTGGATCTCACGGTTGGTGCTCATACGCTGTCGTCCTTTCGTACGCGATGGTCGGGGGCCGGCGGGGGCGCTCAGGCCGCGGCGGCCTCGCGGACGGTGAGGGCGACCTCGATGTTGCCACGGGTCGCGTTGGAGTAGGGGCAGACCTGGTGAGCCTGGGCCACCAGCTGCTCGGCGGCGGTGCGCTCGATCCCCGGCAGGTCCACCACGAGGGCGACGGTCAGGCCGAAGCCGCCGCTGCCGTTTGGGCCGATGCCGACCTGCGCGTCGACGACGGAGCCGCTGACGTCGGCCTTGGCCTTGCGGGCCACCAGCCGCAGCGCGGAGTGGAAGCAGGCCGCGTAACCGGCGGCGAAGAGCTGCTCCGGGTTGGCCGCGCCACCCGCGCCGCCCATCTCCTTCGGGATCGCCAGGTCCAGGTCGAGGGTGCCGTCGGAGGTGCGGACGTGGCCGTCCCGGCCGTCGCCGGTGGCCTGCGCGGAGGCGGTGTAGAGCACCTGCATGGGGATCACTGCTCCTTCTGTCGGTGGATCGTCTCGGTGACCCGGGTGAGGGTGTCGCGGAGGCCGACCAGCTCGGCCTCGGTGAGGCCGGTCGCCCGGGCGACCCGCAGCGGCACCTCGTCCATCCGCTGCCGCAGGGCGGCACCGTCGGCGGTCAGCCCCACCTCCACCCGTCGCTCGTCGCGCGCGGCGCGGGTCCGGACCACCAGGCCCGCCGCCTCCAGCCGCTTGAGCAGCGGGGAGAGCGTGCCGGAGTCCAGCCGCAGCGCGGCGCCGAGCTCGGAGACCGTGGGGGCGTCGTCGCCGCGCTCCCAGAGCACCAGCAGCACCAGGTACTGCGGGTAGGTCAGCCCGAACTCGTCGAGGATGGGCCGGTAGACGTCGGTGATGGCGCGCGACGCCGCATAGAGGGCGAAGCACACCTGCCGGCGCAGCACCAGATCATCGGTCACGTCCAGAACCGTAGCGCGCAATTAAGTTGCGCACAACCGATCGGAGCGCGATGTGGCCGCCCACACATCGGGCGGCCGGGATCAGCGGTCGCCGAGCCAGGCCTCCAACTCGACCTCGACCAGGTGATCCGGGTCGATCAGGCCGGCCACCACCACCATCGTCGCCGCCGGGCGGACCGCCCCGAAGACCGCGTTGTGCGCCCGACCCACCTCGTCGGCATAGATCCGGTCCGTCACGTACATCCGGGTCCGGACCACGTCGGCCGGCGCCGCGCCCACCTCGGCGAGCGCGTCCAGCCCGATGCGCAGCGCCTGCGCGGTCTGCGCCGCCGCGTCGCCGACGTGCGCCACCCGCCCGTCAACCGTCGACGTGCAGCCGGCCGTCCAGGCCAGGCTCCCGGCCCGGACCACCCGCGCGTAGCCGTACACGGCCTCCCACGGGCCGCCCGAGCCGAGCCGGGTGACCACCCCGTCGTCACCCGCCACCGTCGTCACGAGGCGGTCCGCAACGTCTCCAGCGCCTCGGCCACCGTGAACGCCCCGGCGTAGAGCGCCTTGCCGGCGATCACACCCTCCACGCCGATCGACTCCAGGGTCGCCAGGGCGCGCAGGTCGTCCAGGGTCGAGACGCCACCCGAGGCGATCACCGGGGCGTCCGTGCGGGCGCAGACCTCGCGCAGCAGGTCCAGGTTCGGCCCGCGCATCGTGCCGTCCTTGGTGATGTCGGTCACCACATAGCGGGTGGCACCCGCCTTGTCCAGCCGCTCCAGCACCTCGAACAGGTCACCGCCGTCGCGGGTCCAGCCACGCGCCGAGAGGGTACGACCCCGCACGTCCAGCCCGATCGCCACCCGGTCGCCGTACTCGCCGCAGACCCGGTCGCACCACTCCGGGTTCTCCAGCGCGGCGGTGCCGATGTTCACCCGCGCCGCCCCGGTGCCCAGCGCCGCGTGCAGCGACTCGTCGTCCCGGATCCCGCCGGAGAGCTCCACCTTCACGTCGAGCTGCCGGACCACCTCGGCCAGCAGGTGCGCGTTGGTGCCCCGCCCGAAGGCGGCGTCCAGGTCGACCAGGTGGATCCACTCCGCCCCGTCGGACTGCCAGGCCAGGGCGGCCTCCACCGGGTCGCCGTACCCGGTCTCACTGCCGGCGGCTCCCTGCACGAGCCGGACGGCCTGGCCGTCGGCGACATCCACGGCGGGCAACAGGGTGAGGCTCACAGGTCTTCTCCTCGCATCAGGTACGACGGTCCAGGGCGATCACCACGATCGCCGGCAGGACCAGCAGCAACAACACGACCAACGCCAACCGCAGCGCCAGGTCGTCGACGAAACTCCAGATGGCGGCCAGCGCCGCCCCGGTGAGCAGCACGATCGCCGCCCGCTCACCGCGGGTGTGCCGGGCCAGCCGGCCGGTCCGGCCGCGCCGCAGCTTCGGCGTCAACCGGCGTACGACCGCCCGCCGGCGCTCCCGCCGGGCCACCCGGCGGCGGCGGACGACGCGCTCGCGCTCCACCTCGGCCTGGCGGGCCGCCCGACGGCGGGCCCGCTCCTTGCTCACCTCGCGCTCACCGCGGCCGACCGGGCTCGCAACCCCGGCTCACTCCTCGCGCTCACAGGCTGGTGAGCCAGTTGTGCAGCAGCGCCGCCCCGGTGTCGGCGGACTTCTCCGGGTGGAACTGGGCCGCCGAGAGCGGACCCCGCTCCACGGCGGCCACGAAGTCGGTCCCGTGGTGGGCGGTGGTCACCGTCGCGCCCGCCGCGGTCAGCCCGGCCACGTCGTTCACCCCGTAGGAGTGGACGAAGTAGAAGCGGCTGTCGGCGGGCAGCCCGGCGAAGAGCACCGAGCCGGCCGGCGCCGCCACGGTGTTCCAGCCCATGTGCGGCAGCCGCGGGGCGGCCAGCTTCGTCACCCCGCCGGGCAGCAGCCCCAGCCCCTTGGTCACCACGCCGTGCTCGTCGCCGTGCGCGAAGAGCACCTGCATCCCCACGCAGATGCCCAGCACCGGCCGCCCGTCGGCCACCCGCTCGGCGATGACCGGGCCGGCGCCGAGCGCCTCGATCCCCGCCATGCAGGCGGCGAACGCGCCCACGCCCGGCACCACCAGGCCCTCCGCCTCGGCGGCGGCGACCAGGTCGTCGGTCACCGTGACGTCCGCGCCGGCCCGCTCCAGGGCGCGCTCGGCCGAACGCAGATTGCCCGAACCGTAGTCGAGCACCACGATCCGCTTGGCCATGTCAGTTCCTCCCCGGCAGCAGCCAGAGCAGCCCGGCGACGGTGGCCAGCGCGGCCAGCGCGCCGACGACCAGCACCGCGACGCGGGACGCGCCCTGCTTGTGCAACGACCAGGCCCCGCCCACCAGGACCCCGCCCAGGATCAACAGGACGGCACCCATCAGCACGGCCCTTCGTTCGCGACCGCGGGGCTCCGCCGCGCTGCGCTCCTCGCGCTCATCAGAGCGCGCCCTTGGTGCTCGGCACCACGCCCGCGTTGCGCGGGTCGATCGCGGTGGCCTCGCGCAGGGCGCGGGAGACGGCCTTGAACTGGGCCTCCACCACGTGGTGGGCGTCCGGGTGGCCACCGGGGCGGGCCGCGCGCAGCACGTCCACGTGCAGCGTGATCCGGGCCGCCTGGCCGAACGACTCCCAGATGTGCCGGGTCATGCTGGTCGGATAGACCGGCCCGATGTACGGCGCCAGCGCCGGCTCGTCGTGCACCACGTACGGGCGGCCGGAGAGGTCGACGGCGGCCCGGACCAGCACCTCGTCCATCGGGACGGTGGCCGAGCCGTACCGCCGGATGCCGGCCTTGTCCCCCAGCGCCTGGTCGAACGCGGCGCCCAGGGCGAGCGCGGTGTCCTCCATCGTGTGGTGCGCGTCGATCTCCAGGTCACCCACGGTGCGTACGGTCAGGTCGAAGCCGCCGTGCCGGGCGATCTGGTGGAGCATGTGGTCGTAGAAGCCGACGCCGGTGGTGATCTCGGCCTGGCCTGTGCCGTCGAGGTCGATCTCGACGAGGACCTTGGTCTCCTTGGTGACCCGCTCCACCCGGGCGGTGCGACTCATGAGAGCTTCTCCATTGCAGAAAGGAAGGCGTCGGTCTCGGCGGGGGTGCCGGCGGTGACCCGCAGCCAGCCGGGCAGGCCGACGTCGCGGACCAGCACCCCGTGCTCCAGCAGGGTGCGCCACGCGGCGGCCTGGTCGCCGGCGACCTGGAAGAGCACGAAGTTGGCGTCGCTGTCGGCGACCCGGTGGCCCCGCTCGCGCAGCTCGGCGACGATCCGGTCGCGCTGCCGCATGATCGCGGCGACCGTGCCGAGCAGGGCGTCGCGGTGCGCCAGCGCCGCGCGGGCGGCGGCCTGGGTGAGCGCGGAGAGGTGGTAGGGCAGTCGGACGAGCTGCACCGCCGCCACCACCGCCGGGTCGGCGGCCAGATAGCCCAGCCGGCCACCGGCGAAGCCGAACGCCTTGCTCATCGTCCGGGTCACCACCAGCCGCGGGTGGCCGGGGAGCACCGCCAGGGCGCTGACCGTGCCGGGCCGGGCGAACTCGGCGTACGCCTCGTCGACGACCACCATGCCGGGGGCCTCGTCGAGCACCGCGGCGACCACCGCCGGGTCGAGCGCGGTGCCGGTGGGGTTGTTCGGCGAGCAGAGGAAGACCACGTCGGGCCGGTGCTCGCGGACCTGGGCGACCGCCTCGTCGGCGGTCAGCCCGAAGTCGACGCCCCGCCGGGCGGGGATCCAGCCGGTGCCGGTGCCGAGCGCCAGCAGCGGGTGCATCGAGTACGCCGGGACGAAGCCGAGCGCGCTGCGCCCCGGACCGCCGAACGCCTGGAGCAGCTGCTGCTGGATCTCGTTGGAGCCGTTGGCCGCCCACACCTGCTCGACGGTGAGCCCGTGCCCCAGATAGCCGGCCAGGTCGGCGCGGAGCGCCACGGCGTCCCGGTCCGGATAGCGGTTGAGGTCGCGCAGCTCCGCCGCGAGGGCCTTGTTGATCGCCTCCACCACCGGCTCGGGCACCGGGTAGGAGTTCTCGTTGGTGTTCAGCCGTACCGCCACGTCGAGCTGCGGCGCCCCGTACGGCGTGAGACCCCGCAGGTCGTCGCGGAGCGGCAGGTCGTCCAGCGTGGTCACGGGGTCCCCTCCCCCGCGAAGCGGACGCTGACCGCCTGGCCGTGCGCCGGCAGGTCCTCGACGTTCGCCAGGGTGACCACGTGGCCGGCGACGTCGCGCAGCGCGTCCTGGCTGTATTCGACCAGGTGGACGCCGCGCAGGAAGGACTGCACGGAGAGCCCCGAGGAGTGCCGGGCGCAGCCGCCGGTGGGCAGCACGTGGTTGGAGCCGGCGCAGTAGTCGCCCAGCGACACCGGCGACCAGGCGCCCACGAAGATCGCCCCGGCGTTGCGGACCCGAAGCGCCCACTCGCGGGCGTCCACGGTCTGGATCTCCAGGTGCTCGGCCGCGTACGCGTCGACCACCCGCAGCCCGGCCTCGAGGTCGTCGACGAGCACGATGCCGCTCTGCTCGCCGGTGAGCGCGGTGGTGACCCGCTCGACGTGCCGGGTGGCCGGCACCTGCCGGGCCAGCTCGCGCTCGACCGCGTCGGCCAGCGTCACCGACGGGGTGACCAGCACGCTGGCCGCGAGGGGGTCGTGCTCGGCCTGGCTGATCAGGTCGGCGGCGACGTGCGCCGGGTCGGCGGTGTCGTCGGCCAGGATGGCGATCTCGGTCGGGCCGGCCTCGGCGTCGATGCCCACCACGCCGCGCAGCAGGCGCTTGGCGGCGGTGACCCAGATGTTGCCCGGACCGGTGATCATGTCGACGGGGTCGCAGCGCTCGACGCCCTCGGCGTCGACGGTCGACCCGTACGCCAGCATCGCGACCGCCTGGGCGCCGCCGACCGCGTAGACCTCGTCGACGCCGAGCAGCGCGCACGCGGCGAGGACCCGCTGGTCGGGCAGGCCGCCGTTCTCCTTCTGCGGCGGGCTGACCACGACCAGGGAGCGGACGCCGGCCGCCTGGGCGGGGACCACGTTCATCACCACGGTCGACGGATACATGGCCAGGCCGCCGGGGACGTAGAGGCCGACCCGGTCGACCGGCACCCAGCGCTCGGTGACCGTGCCGCCCGGGACCACCTGGGTGGTGTGGTCGGTACGCCGCTGGTCGGCGTGCACCTTGCGGGCCCGGGTGATCGACTCCAGCAGCGCGGCGCGGACCTGTGGGTCGAGAGTCCCCTCGGCCTCCTTGATCGCGTCGACCGGCACCCGCAGGTGCTCCGGGGAGATGCCGTCGAACCGCTCGCTGGCCTCCCGGATCGCCGGGTGACCATGCTCCCGGACCGCCTCCACGAGGGGACGGATCCTCTCGACCGCCACGGAGACGTCGAGCTGGGCACGGGGCAGCAGGCGGCGCGGGTCGCGCTCGCCGCCGCGCAGGTCGATCCGATTCAACACCCTTGCGAGTCTAGGCGGCCCGCTCCGGGGCGACCCGAGCCGCCCGCACGGCGGGACGGTGAGCCGGGACACGCCGCCGCGGCCGGATCGGGCTACGCTCGTTGGCGTGACTGTGCGGCTGCCGGTGTTTCCGCTCGGAACGGTGCTCTTCCCGGGGCTGGTGCTCCCGCTGCACATCTTCGAGGAGCGCTACCGCGAACTGGTGCGCCACCTGGTGGCCCGGCCCGAGGGAGCGCCACGCGAGTTCGGTGTGGTGGCGATCCGGGCCGGCTGGGAGGTGGCCGCGGCCGGGCCACCGGAGCGGCCGGGCCTCGGCGGCGGCGAGGTGACCCTGCACGAGGTGGGGTGCACCGCCGAGCTGCGGCAGGTCACCGAGCTGGACGACGGCGGGTTCGACATCGTCACGGTGGGGCGGCGCCGGTTCCGGGTGGTCGACATCGACGACTCCGCCGCGCCCTACCTGACCGCCGAGGTGGAGTGGCTGCCCGACCCGACCGGCCCGGACGAGGTCGCCGACCTGCTCGCCGCCCGGGTGATCTCGGTCTTCCGGCAGTATCTCGGGTTGATCCGCCCCGACCCGGAGGAGGTCTCCGAGCAGCTGCCGGAGGATCCGACGGTGCTGTCCCACCTGGTCGCCGCGACCGCCGCGCTGACCGTCGCGGACCGGCAGCGGCTGCTCGCCATCGACGACACCGCCGGCCGGCTCCGGGCCGAGCTGCGGCTGCTCAACCGCGAGGCGGCTCTGCTGCGCCAGGTCCGGGCGGTTCCGGTGCCGTTGACCGAGCTGGCGGGTCCGCCGGCCCCCAACTGAGCCCACCGTCACCGAGCCCGCCACCGACGAGCCCGGGCGCGCCGGCGCCGACCGGCGGCCAGGCCGCGTCGAGCTCGGGCTCCGGCCGCAGCGACGGCCACCGGGACCAGCCGGCCAGCAGGGTGTACGTCACCGCCAGGCCGAACGCCGGCAGCAGCAGGTTGCCGTGCGGCACCGGCAGCACGCCGAGGAACCAGTCCACCCCGCCGGCCCGCAGGTCGGCCGGCTTGGTGAAGGCCCGCCCGTCCGGGGCGGTCTCCAGCAGCCGGTGGTACGTCGCGAGCCCGATCCGCCGGCCGATTTGCCAGGCGACCACCGCCGCGCCGAGGGCGCCCACGACCCCGGCGAGCAGCCCGACCGGGCCCCGCCGTCGACGCAGCAGGACCCACAGGGCGATCGCGGCGAGCACCCCGAAGCCGAGCCCGAGCAGGCTGAACCACCCGTCGGCGGCGATCGGCTGTTCCGGCTGGGTGGTGCCGTAGATCGCCCCCTCGGAGGTCTTCACCACCGGGGTGTCCGGGGCGACGGCCGCCCAGAGCAGCCCCAGCGGCGCGCCCAGCGCGGTCAGCAGCAGCGCGACGCCGACGGCGAGCCCCAGGGAGCGGCGCACCCCCCGGGCGGGCCGCGCGGTGACCGGCGTGGCGTACGGCGGTGGCGGCGCGGCGTCGTCGCGCGGCGGTTCGGCGGGCCCGCCGGACTGGTCGGCGGGACGCTCGGGGTCGGAGGTGTCCGGGCTCACCCGGTGATCCTCTCAGGCGCGGCGACGGTGCGGGGTGCCGGTGCCGGTCACCGGGCGAACGGCTCCAGCATCACCGCGGCGGCCTTCAGCCACGCCGCCCGGGTCTCCGGCTGGAGCTGGTGGTACTCGATCGACGACCCGGTCTCCAGCGCCGCGTCGTACGGCACCACGGCGACGGCGCGGGTGCGGGTGGCGAAGTGCCGCTCCAGGTCGTCCTGGAGCGACGAGCGGCCCGGGGTCGGGCAGGAGATCAGGGTGACCGCGTTGTCGGCCAGCTCCCCCATCCCCACCTCGTGCAGCAGGTCCAGCATCCAGTCGGCGCTGAACGCGGCGTCCTCCCGGGGCACGGTGGTCACCACGAGCTGGTCGGCGGCCTGCATCACGGTGCGCCAGTTCGGGCTCTCCACGTTGTTGCCGGTGTCCACGCAGACCACGTCGTGGGTCCGCCGCAGCAGCTCCAGCACCCGCTTGACGGTGAACTGGTCCAGCCGCTGGGCGAAGCGCGGGCTCTCCTCCCCGGCCAGCACGTCGTACGAGCCGTCGGAGGCGTGCCGCAGGTAGTCGTCGAGGTGCTCCAGCAGGGTGGCGCCCTCCAGGATCTCGATCTGGGCGAGGTCGGAGATCAGGTGCCGGATGGTCCGCGCGTGCCGGGCGCTGCCGGCGCGCAGGCCGAGGGTGCCCCGCAGTTCGTTGTCGTCCCAGGCGAGCACGCCCCGCCCGCGCACACTCCCCACGGTGGCGGCGGCCAGCACGGTGGCGGTGGTCTTGTGCACGCCGCCCTTCGGGTTGGCGAAGGCGAGCACCCGGGGGGTGCCCAGCTCCCGGCGGAGCACGCCGGCGGCCCGCTCCTGCTCGCTCTCGGGGGCCGGTGCCCGCCACTCCACCCGGGCGGGTTCGCTGCGGACCGGATAGCCGTCGGAGATCGCCGGTGGCTGGTACGCCGGGACCGGCTCCACCGGCACCTGGTACGCCGGCACGGGCTCGACCGGCGGGGGCTCCACCGCCGGGTAGGTCGGCGGTCGGTAGCCGCCGTCGAGCAGCGGGGCGTAGCGGGACTCCGCGGGCGGGGCCTCGTGCCGGTAGCCGTTGTCGAGCAGCGCGTACCGGGACTCGACGGACGCGGTGCCCCGGCGCGGCCGCGGAACGGGCGGGTCGGCGGCCGGTTCGGCCCGGTAGCCGGGCTGCGGGTCGGCCCGGTATCCGGGGTCGGGACCGTAGGCCGGCTCGGGCCGGTAGCCGGAGTCGGCCGGATAGCTCGGCTCCGCCGGATAGCTCGGCTCCGCCGGGTAGGTCGCCGCCACGGGATAGCCGCTCTCGGCCGGATGGCTCGGCTCGGCCGGGTGACCCGGCTCGGGGCGGTAGGCGGGCTCGGCGCGGAAGGACGGGTCGATCCGGTAGGCGGGCTCGACCCGGTAGCTCGCCTCCACCCGGTAGGCGGGCTCCGCGTCGTACGTCAGGTCGGCGGGACGGGCCGACGCGGACGCGCGGCCGGACCACGCCGTGCCGCTGCCGCGTCGGGGCAGCGGCTCGGGCGCCGCCGCCTCCTCGGCGCGGCGGTCGGCCTCGACCTGCTCCGCGCTCCGGCCGCCGAGCCGGGCCCGGTCGAGCAGCGCCCGCCACCGCGGTGCCGGCTCAGCCTGCCGACCCCAGCCGGTTTCGCTGCCATCCAAGGCTCGCCCTCCCAGACCCATCGATCTCCGCCTGACAGGCTACGAACGAAACCCTATTCGGACCACACCTGTCTACGCACATCCGTAGGTGGCCATCTTCACCGTCGTACCGTGGATTCTCCGGTTCCGGCGACGTCCGGGGAGGTCGACGGGGGTGCGCCGGACGATACGCCGCCGCCGGGGGCCGGTGAGGGGCCGCTCACCGTCGGTGCGGGTTCCGACGAATCGCCCACCGTCGTCCCGCCCGCCGCCCCAGGGAGGCCGTCGTCGGCGGGGGGCCGGGCCACGTCCCGCTGCTCCGGCAGCGGCGGGGTGAGGACCGCGCGGTCCAACCGCACCAGCTCCGGCGCCGGGTCGACGACGCGTACCCCGGGGCGGGCCGCCAGGGCGCGCAGCCGGTCCGCGGGGCCGCGGACCACCGCCGCGTAGACGCAGGCGCAGGCCGACCGGTAGGCGTCCGCCTCCGCGGCGGCCACCTGCGCGCCGGTCTCGTACACCCGGCGCAGTTGCGGGTCCGCGGCGGCGGCCGGGGCGGCGGCGCGGGCCCGCTGGTCCACCGCCTCCCGGTCCTTGCGCTCCGCGACCTGGGCCATCCCGGCGACCACGTCGTCGGGGAGCCGGCCCGCCGGGATCCGGACGATCTCGGTCTGCCGGCCGGGCAGCGGCACCCGGGCGACGACCGCCGGGGCCTCCAGTCCGGCCAGCGCCACGGCCGCCCGCCGCGGGGTGAGATAGGCCGAGAAGGAGACCAGGGCGTACGACCCGGGGGCCGGCGGCGACGGGTCGGCCAGCCCGGCCAGCTCGGCGGCGGCGGCCCGCAGGTAGCCGGGGATCGGGTCGCCGGCCGCCACGCCCACCCGGGTGACCTCACCGACGGTCCGGTCGGTCACCGGCGCACGCCGCCCGCTCCACGCGGCGGTGAGCAGGACCGCCGCCGCGCAGAGCAACGCGACCCAGCTCAGCGTGGCCGACCGGGACCGACCGGGGGCCGGGCGCGACGGCTCGTCGGTGGACACGGCGTTCCCTGTCGCTCGGCGGTCAGTCGCGGAGGAGTTCCAGCGCGCGCGCCAGGTCCTCCGGGTAGTCGCTGACGAAGGTGACCTGCTCACCGGTACGCGGGTGCGCAAAGCTCAGCGAGCGGGCGTGCAGCCACTGCCGGCTCAGGCCGAGCCGGGCCGACAGCGTCGGGTCGGCGCCGTAGGTCAGGTCGCCGACGCACGGGTGGCGCAGGGTCGAGAAGTGCACCCGGATCTGGTGGGTACGCCCCGTCTCCAGCCGCACGTCGAGCAGGCTCGCCGAGCGGAACGCCTCGAGCGTGTCGTAGTGGGTGATGCTCGGCTTGCCACCGGTGACCACCGCCCAGCGGTAGTCGTGGTGCGGGTGCCGGTCGATCGGCGCGTCGATGGTGCCGCGCAGCGGGTCCGGGTGACCCTGCACCACCGCGTGGTAGCGCTTCTCCACCTCGCGGTACTTGAAGGCCCGCTTCAGCGCGGTGTACGCCTGCTCGCTCTTGGCCACCGCCATGATCCCGGTGGTGCCGACGTCGAGCCGGTGCACCACGCCCTGCCGCTCGGCGGCGCCACTGGTGGAGATCCGGTGGCCGACGGCGGCCAGCGCCCCGATCACCGTCGGGCCGGTCCAGCCGGGGCTCGGGTGCGCGGCCACGCCGACCGGCTTGTCCACCACCACGATGTCGTCGTCGGCGTAGACGACGGTCAGGCCGGGCACCGCCTGCGGCACCACGGTCGGCGGGGCCACCGGGGCGGGCAGGGTCACCTCCAGCCAGGAGCCGGCCTTGACCTTGTACGAGTTGGCCCGTACGACGCCGTCGACGAGCGCGTCACCGGCGTCGACCAGGGTCGCGGCGGCGGTGCGGGAGAGCCCGAAGAGCCGGGACACGGCCTGGTCCAGCCGCATGCCGTCGAGACCGTCCGGGACGGGCAGGGAACGCTGGTCGCCGCCCGCGGCGAAGGCGGCGGTCATGCCCGCCCCCGCTGCTCGCTGCCGGCGGTCGCGCCGTCGGTGTCCGCCGGGTCGTCCGGTGCCGCGCCGGCCCGGCGGCCGTCGCGCTGCCGCCCGGTCAGCTCCAGGATCACCGCCAGCGTGACACCGCTGACCAGGGCGCTGTCGGCCAGGTTGAACACCGGCCAGACCTGCCCGTACGGGTCGAAGAGGCTGACCATGTCGACCACGTGGCCGACGAAGTGGCCGGGTGCGCGGAAGATCCGGTCGGTGAGGTTGCCGAGCGCCCCGCCGAGCACCAGGCCCAGCGAGACGGCCCAGGGCAGCGACCGCAGCCGCAGCGCCATCCAGCCGATCCAGGCGATCACGCCGATGGTGATCAGCGGGAAGATCCAGGTGTGGTCGGAGCCGATGCTCCACGCCGCGCCGCTGTTGCGGGTGAGCGTGAGATAGACGGCGCCGCCGAGCAACGACACCGGGCCCCGGCCGGTCAGGTGCGACAGCGCGAGCTGCTTGGTGCCCAGGTCGGCCAGGAGCGCGACCAGGGCGACGCCGAGGAGGAGCCCGACCGCGGTACGCCGGGGCGTGCCGCCACCCGGCTCAGCGGTGCCGGACCCGGCGGGCGGTGCTGCGGTCATCTGCTCCCCATCGACGCTCTCGGCGGTGATCTGTCACCGACTGGACGAGCCGCCGGGGAGCGGGCTCAGCGCCGCTCCGCCAGCTGCTTGCAGGTCACGCAGAGGGTGGCCGACGGGAAGGCGGCGAGCCGCTCCACCGGAATGGGGTTGCCGCACCGCTCGCACCAGCCGTAACCACCCTCGTCGAGCCGCTCCAGGGCGCGCTCGACCTGCGTGATCCGTTCCAGGATGCTGTTGGCGAGTGAGATCTCCTGCTCGCGCTCGAACGTCTTGGTGCCCGTGTCGGCCTGGTCGTCCCCGGCCGAGTCGGTCAGCCGGTCGCGCTGCAGCTCGGTGATCTCGCTCAGCGTCTGATCGTACTCGGCGCGCAACTCGTCGCGCCGGGCCGCCAGCGCCGCCCGGATCTTCTCGGTCTCCGCCGCGCTGCGGGTGGCCTTCGCCACCGGCTTGCGGCCGGCGGTCCTGGTGTCGGCTGGCTTGGCCATCGTCAGCTCCCTCGGCCGCGAGTTCCGCGGCGATCGGCGTGCCTGGGCAGGGACCACCGGCACGGCGTCCCCCATGTACGGAACGGGTGCCCGGCGACACGGCCGAGCACTCCGGAGGGTGGCAAGAATACGGAACGTGCAGGCGTCCGACAACGTGCCGCACCGACGCACCGCGTTTCAGCCCCTAACAGCCACCAATCGGGGCAAAGGGAACGCTAGCAGATCAGGCATCCCGATCTTCGCCGTACTCACCAAACCAACGGGCCAGGCGACCCCGCCGGCTGACCGCCCGCAGCCGCCGTTCCACCTCGTCGCGGACCTCGGCGGTAGCCACGATCAACAGGCTGTCGCCGACCTTCAGCCGGGTGTCCGGCCCCGGCACGAAACCCGCCCCGTCGCGCAGCACCAGGGTCACCGAGGCACCCACCGGCAGCCGTAGCTCGTCCACGTGCACGCCACCGATCCGGGACCCCGGCGGCACCTCCACCTGGAGCAGGTCCGCCCGCATCCGCTCCAGCGGGGCCGTCTCCACCCGGATCTCGGCCGCCTCGGCCGGTGCGGTCACCCCCAGCCGCCGGGCCACCGGCGCGAGCGTGCCCGCCTGGAGCAGCGTGAAGATCACCACCAGGACGAAGACCGCGTCGAAGAGCCGGTCCGCCCCCGGCACCCGCTGCGAGAGCGGGATGGTGGCCAGCACGATCGGCACCGCCCCGCGCAGCCCGGCCCACGACAGGAAGGCCTGCTCGCGCGGGCCGAACCGGAACGGCAACGCCGACACCGCCACCGACAGCGGCCGGGCGGCCAGCACCAGGGCCAGCCCGGCGACCACCGCCGGCAGCACCGCGGCGTCCAGCCGGGTCGGCGAGGCCAGCAGCCCGAGCAGCACGAACAGGCCGATCTGGGCGAGCCAGGCCAACCCGTCGGCGAAGCCCAGGATCGCCTGCCGGTGCGGCAGCCGGGCGTTGCCGAGCAGCACCCCGGCGACATAGACGGCGAGGAAGCCGGAGGCGTGCAGCACGGCCCCGGCGGCGTACGCCAGCACGGTGAAGCCGACCACCGCGATCGGATAGAGCCCCGCCGAGGGCAGCGCCGCCCGGCGCAGCGCGTACCGGCCGGCGATCCCGGCGGCCACTCCGACGGCGGCGCCGACGCCCAGCTCGTAGCCGACCAGGGGGATCTCGTACCACCACGGGTGGCCGGCCGCGCCGGGCCGGGACAGCAGCACCACCACGATGACCACCGGGGCGTCGTTCATGCCCGACTCGGCCTCCAGGGTCGCCACCAGCCGGGGCGGCAGCCGCAGCCGCCGCAGGGTGGCGAAGACGGCCGCCGCGTCGGTGGAGGAGAGCACCGCGCCGTAGAGCAGCGCCAGCCGCCAGTCCAGCCCGAGCAGCAGGTGCACCGCCACCCCGACCACCAGGATGCTCACCACCACGCCGACGGTGGAGAGCGCGGCGGCCAGCCCCAGCACCGGGCGCAGGGTGCTCCACCGGGCGCTCAGGCCCCCCTCCGCGATGATCACGATCAGGGCGCAGAAGCCGAGCATCCGGGTCAGCTCGACGTTGTCGAAGCGGATGCCCAGCCCCGCCTCCCCGATCGCCACCCCGAGGGCCAGATAGACCAGGAGACTCGGCACCCCGAGCCGGGTGGAGAAGCGCACCGCGCCGACCGCCACCAGCAGGACTGCCGCACCGAGCAGCAGCGCGAGATCCAGGCCCGGGGTCATCGGCGGCCGGTCCGGGCGGGCCTCACCCGGTCGATCCGTCGCGCAACCGGCGCAGCACGGCGGGCAGCTCCGCGGCGGGGCGCTCGACCAGGAAGAGCTTGTCCCGGCTGGCCGCGCCGGTGCGCAGCGACACCGTCGCCGGCCGGACCCCCAGCGCCTCGGCGAGGGCGCGGCGGGCCGCCTCGGTGGCCCGGCCGTCCACCGCCGGGGCGTGCACGGCGATGACCAGCGCCGGCCCGTGCGGGCCGTCGAAGCGACCGCCGACCCGGACCCGGGCGGCACCCGGCTTCACCCGTACGGCGACGGTGAGCGTCTCGTCCATCGGCACGCGGTTCAGTTCGGACGCGCGTCGGCGAGCAGGGCGGTGTCCGGTGCGCAGTGTCCGCATGGGGTGAAGCCCAGCTCCACCGCCTCGGCGACGGGCAGCGCCTCGTCGTCGCGGCCGACCAGGTGCGGGCAGTCGGCCAGGTGGTAGCGGGGCCGGCCGTCCACCACGCGTACCTCGGTGTGCAGCCGGGCCACCCGGGCGGCGTCGGCGGGCGGCACCCGCTGGGCGGGCGGCTCGGCGTCGAACGGGTCGTCGCCGAACGGGCCGGCGGCCGGCGAGGTCGGGCCCGGCGCGTCGAGGAAGGGGCCGGAGCCGTCGGCGGCGAGCGGGTCGCGCGGGGCCGGCGGAGAGTACGGGTCGGCCACCGACGGACCGGGTGGTTGCCGCCACCCGGCGTCGTCGGTGCGAGCCGTGAAGGGGAGGTGCGGGACCGGGGTCTCCGGCTCGGCGGGCGGCGGCCCGTACGCGGACCGGAAGCCCGTCCGGGGACCTCCACCGGGACCGGTGACCCGATCGGTCGTCGTCGCGGCCCGTGCGGCGGCGGCCTGGCGGGCACCGACGACGAGGGCGACGGCGGCCAGCAGGCTGGCCGCGATGGAGGTGATCAAGAGGCCGCTGGAACCACCGGCCAGTCCGACCACCAGGAGCACGACGGCGACGAGGATGAGCACGATGCTGGCGACTATCACGGCTCACCCCCGCCGCGTCGGTTCAGATGGCGCGGCCGGCGGCCGTCCGGGGGACGACCGCCAACCGCGGATCAGCGACCGGACTCGAGCGAGCCCGAGCGACCGCCGCCGTACGAGCCGGCGAGGCCGGCCGCGGCGAGGCCGTTGCTGCCGCCGGCGGCACGGGTGCCCTCGGCGCGGTTGACCTCGGCCTCCAGGCCCTGGGCCCGGCCGTCGAGGTCACGCAGCTGGCTCTCCAGGTACGCCTTGAGCCGGGTGCGGTACTCCCGCTCGAACTGCTTGAGCTCCTCGATGTGCTTCTGCAGCGCGGTGCGCTTGGCGTCCAGGCCGCCCATGGCCTCCTGGTGCCGCTGGCGGGCGTCGCGCTCCAGCGCGTCGGCCTTGGCGCGGGCCTCGCGGGTGACCTCCTCGGCCTTGGTACGGGCCTCGGAGAGCAGCTGGTCGGCCTCGCGACGGGCGTCGGAGACGTGGTCGTCGGCGGTCCGCTGGGCCATCATCAGCACCCGCAGCGCCTGCTGCTCGCCGTCCCCACCGGCGGCCGGGCCGCCCTGGGAACGGACCTGCTCCAGCTCGGCCTGCATCGCCCGGGCGGCCTGCTCGGCGGCCGCCTTGTCGCGCTGCACCCGGTCCAGCTGGGCCTTGACGTCGTTGAGCTCCGCCGCGAGACGGGCGTCGCCGCCGGGGCCGGCGGGAGCGCCACCCCGACCGCCGCGCTCCACCTGGGCGCGCAGCTCGTTGTTCTCCTCGATCAGACGGGCAAGCTCGCGCTCGACCTCGTCCAGGAAGGCGTCGACCTCCTCCTCGTCGTACCCCCGCTTGCCGATCGGCGGCTTTTTGAAGGCGACGTTGTGGACGTCGGCCGGGGTCAGCGGCATCGAAACTCCTCGGGTCAGTTGCGGCCGCGTAGCGTGCCGGTCATCAGGAGAACCTGAAGATCAGCGGCTCTAACACAAACCTCATCAGCACGAACAGGATAACCAGGAGCACAAGGGAGGCCAGGTCGACGCTCACGGTACCAATTCGCAGTGGTGGGATCACACGCCTCAACGTGTTGAGAGGCGGATCAGTGACGCTCCACACGGATTCCAGTCCCGCTGACGCTCCTCGCCCCGGTTGCCAGCGGCGACCGTACTGGAGAACGGCGCTGAGGACAAATCGGGCGAGCAGGGCAATCAGGAAGAGATAGACGATCAGGTACAGCACTTGGAACACGATCGACAACACGGCAGGCGACGTCCCTCGGTCGAGCGGGGCTAGCTCAGGCTGAAAAAGCCGCCCTCAGCGATCTTGGCCTTGTCCTCCGCGGTGACCTGGACATTGGCCGGCGAGAGCAGGAACACCCGGTTGGTCACGCGCTCGATCGTACCGCGCAGACCGAAGGCGAGTCCGGCCGCGAAGTCGACCAGTCGGCGGGCGTCCGCCTCGTCCATCTCGGTCAGGTTGATGATCACCGGCACGCCGTCGCGGAAGTGCTCGCCGATGGTCCGCGCCTCGCGGTAGGTGGTCGGGTGCAGCGTGGTGATCTGGTAGCGCTGCTCGTCCTCCGCGGGCGCCGAACGCTCGCGCGGCGGGGTCTGCGGCGCCAGGGCCAGGTTGTCCCGGGTGTGGTAGGTCAGCGCGCCGGAGGTCTCCCCCGCCCCCGACCGGGTGATCGACCGCACGCTGGCCCGCTCCGGACGCTCGACGTCGCGGTCGGCCTCCGCCGCCCGGCTCGCGGCGCGCTCGCTCAGCCGACCACGGTCGCCGACCCGGGCCCGGGGAGCCGGCGGCTCCTCGGCCTCCTCGTCCTCGTCGTCGGCGAACTCCTCGGCGTACCGGCTCGACCGGTACCGCGACTCGCGGTAACCCGGCTTGTCGTAGCCACCGTCCTCGTAGGCCCGCTCGTCGTCCTCTTCGACCAGACCGAGCCAGACCCCCGCCTTGCGCAGTGCACCCATCCCGCGCCCTTCCGTCCGCCGTGCGGCACGCGCCCCCGTGCCGTGTCGCTTGATCACTAATGGACACGGTGCCCACCGGACCGGAACGGCAATCCCTTTCGGCGCGCGATTCGCGGTCCGCTCGCCGTGGCCCCCGACACCGGGACACCGTTCCTGAACGACACAGATGTAATTTGCTTCTTCCGCGGTCAGGCTACCGCAGCGTGGGGCGCATTCCGAGCAACGCGCTGCCGACGCGGACATGTGTCGCGCCGTACCCGATCGCGGTTTCCAGGTCCCCGCTCATTCCCGCGGAGAGAGCCGTGGCGGCCGGATGCTCGGCCCGGAACCGGCTCGCCACCTCGGCCAGGCGGGCGAACGCCCGCTCCGGCTCCCAGCCCAGCGGGGCCACCGCCATCAGCCCGCCCAGCCGCAACGTCTCCGCGCCGGCCACCGCCGCCGCCACCGCGCCGAGGCCACGGTCCCGGTCGGCGGCGTCCGGCAGGGCGCCGCCCCGGGCCGGGTCGGCGTCGATGCTGACCTGCACCAGCACGTCCAGCGGCCGGTCCCGGCCGGCCGCCGCGGCGGCCAGGGCGCCGGCCAGCCGGACGCTGTCGACCGACTGGACGACGTCGGCGTAGCGGACCACCGAGCGGCACTTGTTGCGCTGCAACTGGCCGATGAAGTGCCAGCGGGGCGTCACCCCGGCCGCCGCCACCTCGGCGGCCTTCGGCGCCGCCTCCTGGTCGCGGTTCTCCCCCATGTCGACGACGCCGAGGCCGGCCAGGGCGACGACGTCACCGGCCGGGTACGTCTTGGTCACCGCGATCATGGTGACCTCGGCGGCGTCCCGGCCGGCGGCGGCGCAGGCGTCGGCGATCCGGCCCCGCACCCGCGCCAGCCCGTTGGCCAGCTCGGCGCGCCGGTCCGGCCGGACCGTGGCTGCTGTGTCGGACATCGGCGGGGCTCAGGACCCGTTCTTGAGGAAGTCCGGCACGTCGACGTCGTCGAAGAGCACCCGGCGCGGCGACTGCTGCGGCGCCGGCATGGTGGCCGGCGGGGTGACCGGGGTGCTCGGCTGCGCCGGCTGGTTCTGGTTGGTCTTGCGGGTCGGCTCGGCCGCCTTGTACGCCGGCGTACCGCCGTCGAAGCCCGCCGCGATCACGGTCACCCGCACCTCGTCGCCGAGCGCGTCGTCGATGACCGCGCCGAAGATGATGTTCGCGTCCGGGTGGGCCGCGTCGGTGACCAGCTGGGCCGCGTCGTTGATCTCGAACAGGCCCAGGTCGGAGCCACCGGCGATGGAGAGCAGCACGCCGCGCGCGCCGTCCATGCTCTGCTCCAGCAGCGGGCTGGAGATGGCCGCCTCGGCCGCCTCGACCGCGCGGTTCTCGCCCCGGGCGCTGCCGATGCCCATCAGCGCGCTGCCCGCGCCGCTCATCACGCTCTTGACGTCGGCGAAGTCCAGGTTGATCAGACCCGGGGTGGTGATCAGGTCGGTGATGCCCTGGACACCGGAGAGGAGCACCTGGTCCGCGGTGCGGAAGGCGTCCATCATGGAGATGTTGCGGTCGCCGAGCGCGAGCAGCCGGTCGTTCGGGATCACGATCAGCGTGTCGCACTGGTTGCGCAGCTCGTCTATGCCGGACTCCGCCTGCACCTGACGGCGCTTGCCCTCGAAGGAGAACGGCCGGGTCACCACGCCGATGGTGAGCGCGCCGAGCTTGCGGGCGATGTTCGCCACCACGGGCGCGCCGCCGGTGCCGGTGCCGCCGCCCTCGCCGCAGGTGACGAAGACCATGTCGGCGCCCTTGAGCACCTCCTCGATCTCGTCGCGGTGGTCCTCGGCGGCGTTCTTGCCGACGTCCGGGTTGGCGCCGGCGCCGAGGCCCCGGGTCAGCTCCCGGCCGACGTCGAGCTTCACGTCGGCGTCACTCATCAACAGCGCCTGCGCATCGGTGTTGATCGCGATGAACTCGACGCCCTTGAGCCCAACCTCGATCATCCGGTTGACGGCGTTGACGCCGCCACCCCCGATGCCGACGACCTTGATGACCGCCAGGTAGTTGTGCGGAGGTGTCATCTCCGGTCCTTTCCCTTCGAGATTGGCATGGGCCGACCCCACACGGCTTGGCCAGACCAGCGGTCGACGGGGTTCCCAGCGAGGCTACGGGCCGAAACCCTCACCCTCTACTAGAGGCTTACAGTTATGTCAACCACTGATCCTCTTCGGGGCAACGTAAGCGCCTCCACGCCGAGAGCCAAGGACCCTTTCGGCGTGTCGCCCCGTGGAGCGGGACGCGTCACCTCCGCTGAGCGGCCGGTCACTGGAAGGTGACCACGTCCGGGGCGCTCACGTCGATCCGGTCCGCCCTGCGCCCGAGCAGCGCGGTGGCCACCCGGGACTTCTCCGCGCCCCGGGTCGCGTCCCCCCAGACGATCTCCCGGTCGCCGCGCAGCCGCAGCGTGATCCGGGCCAGCCCGGCCACGTCCACCGCCACCAACTGGGCGCGCAACTGCGGCGTCAGCGCGGCGAGCACCGTCAGCCCGGCCCGGGTGCCCGGGTCGTCCGGGCCCGGCCGACCCACCCGGATCACCGGCAACGCGTCCGGGGCCCGGTCCAGGGTCCGGAAAACCACCCCCGACCGGTCGAGCACGGCGAACCGCTCGCCCTGCGGGACCGCCGCCACGGCGGTCCGCTCCACCACCCGGATCACCAGGGTGCCCGGCCAGTCCCGGGACACCGACGCGCGCTCCACCGCCGGCAGGGCGCCGACCCGGCGCGCGGTCGCCGCCAGGTCCACCCGGGCCAGCGGCGCGTCGTCGGGCACCGCCGCGGCCTCGCGGACCTCCACCTCGGAGACCAGCTCCGCGCCGACCACCCGGACCTGCCGCACCCCGAACAGGCCGGTGCCGAGCACGGTCCAGGCGACCAGCCCGGCCAGGGCCAGCACCCCGGCGGCCACCGCCCAGGGCAGGGCCGCGCGCATCCGCCGCTGCCGGGCCCGGGCCATGAACCGCCGGGTCGACGGCGGCACCGCGTCGGTGTTCGCCCGGACCAGCTGCCAGCGGCGTACCGGCCCGCGCCGGGCCGCGCCGCCGTCCGGGCCGGGGGTACGACCGCGCGCCGGACCGGGGCTCATCCGGCTGCGGTCGCCGCGCCGTCCGAGCCGACGACGGTGCCCAGGGCCGAGCCACCGTCACCGGTGCGGGCCAGCAGGGCGTCGAGCAGCTGGTCGCCCATCAGCGAGATCGGCGGGGCGCCCATGGTGACCACCACGTCGCCCGGTCGGGCCCGCCGGGCCACCTCGACCGGCGCCGCCTCCCAGGAGTCCACGAAGACCTTGTGCTCGGCCGGCAGCGGCACCGCCTCGAGCAGCGCCGCCGAGCCCTCGCCCGGCTGCCGCAGCTCGCCCGGGCCGAAGACCTCCAGCAGCACCAGCTCGTCGGCGATGCCCAGCGCCGCGGCGATCTCCGCCTGAAGGTCGCGGGTGCGGTACAGCCGGTACGGCTGGAAGACGACGATCAGCCGCCCGTCGCCGGCCACCTCGCGCAGCGTCTGCAGGGCCAGGGTCATCGAGGTCGGGTGGTAGGCGTACTCGTCGTAGACCAGCACGTCGTCGGCGACGCCCTTGCGCTCGAAGCGCCGCCGCACCCCCGGGAACGCGGCCAGCGCGGCCTCCGCCGCCTCGACCGGCAGGCCCAGCAGATAGGTGGTGAGCACCGCCGAGGCGCTGTTGAGCCCCATGTGCCGCCCCGGCACCGGGAGCCGGATCTCGCCCAGCGACCGGCCGTCGATCTCGGCCAGGTAGCGCACCCCGCGCGCCGACGAGGTCATCTCGCTCAGCCGCAGGTCGGCGTCGGGCGCCTCACCGTACGTCCAGACCCGGCGCCCCTCGGCGCGCAGCGTCTCGGCCAGCCGCCGCCCACCCGCGTCGTCGGCGCAGGTGATGATGAAGCCCGCCGGGTCGGTGAGCCGGGCGAACTCGACGAAGGCCGCCTCCAGGTTCGCCAGGTCGCCGTAGGTGTTGAGGTGGTCCGCCTCGATGTTGGTGACGATCGAGACGTAGGGGCGGTAGATGAGGAACGAGCGGTCGCTCTCGTCCGCCTCGACCACGAAGTGCTCGCCGGTGCCGTGGTGCGCGCCCGAGCCCACCTCGGAGATCTCCCCGCCGATCACGAACGACGGGTCGACGCCGGCCTGCTGGAGCACCATGGTGACCATCGAGGTGGTGGTGGTCTTGCCGTGGGTGCCGGCGACGGCGACCGTCCGCCGGCCGGTCATCGCCGCGGCGAGGGCCTCCGAGCGGTGCAGCACCCGCAGGCCCCGCCGGCGCGCCTCGACCATCTCCAGGTGGTCCTGCGGGATCGCCGAGGAATAGACCACGGTGTCCACGTCGTCGAGGTTGCCCACCTCGTGGCTCATGTGGATGGTGCCGCCGAGCGCCCGCAGGCCGGCCAGGGACGGCCACTCCCGCAGCTCGCTCCCGGAGACCGGCAGGCCCCGGGTGAGGAAGAGCCGGGCCAGGCCGCTCATGCCGACCCCGCCCACCCCGATCAGGTGGATCCGGCCCAGGTCCTCCGCGGTCATCGTGCCGGCGGGGGTGAACTGCGCGGTGTTCATGACACAAACCTTCCGGTCGCGACGGTCCGCATCAGCGGGCCACCGCCTCGTAGACGAACTGCAGCAGGGCCTCGTCGCCGTCCCGCCGCCCGTACGCGGCCGCGGCGGCGCCCATCGCGCCGAGCCGGTGCGGGTCCCGGATCAGCGGGATCACCGTCCGCTCCAGCCAGTCCGGGGTCAGCTCGGCGTCGTCGACGAGCAGCCCGCCCCCGGCCTCCACCACGGGCAGCGCGTTGCGCTTCTGCTCCTGGTTGCTGTGCGGGTAGGGGACGTAGATGGTGGGCAGCCCGATCGCGGCCACCTCGGCGCAGGTCATCGCCCCGCCCCGGGCCAGCATCAGGTCGGCGGCGGCGTAGCCCAGCTCCATCTCGGACAGGTAGGGCAGCGCCACGTAGGGCACCGGCAGGTCGGTGGGGACCGGCACCGGCTCGTTGCGCGCGCCCATCACGTGCAGCACCTGCACGCCGTTGCGGGCCAGCTCCTTGGCCGCACCGGAGACCGCCAGGTTGATCGAGCGGGCGCCCTGCGAACCACCGGCCACGAAGAGCACCGGCAGGTCGGGGCGGAGCCCGAAGTGGGCGCGGGCGGCGTCCCGCATGGCGGCGCGGTCCAGGCCGGAGATGCCCCGGCGCAGCGGCACCCCGACCACCCGGGCGTCACGCAGCGCCTCGGCCTGAGCCGGCTGGTGCGGGAACCCGACGGCGACGTTCTTCGTGAACTTCATGCCCATCCGGTTCGCCACGCCCGGGGGAACGTTCACCTCGTGGATGACGATCGGCAGCTCACGCCGCCAGGCGGCCAGGTAGCCGGGGACGGAGACGTACCCGCCGAAGCCGACCACGACGTCGGCGGCGACCTCGTCGATCACCTTGCCCGCCGCGCGGGCCGCCTTGTACATCCGGTCCGGGGTGCGGACCAGGCTCATGTTCACCGAGCGGGGCAGCTGGTAGGCCGGGATCTGCCGCAGGTCGTAGCCGGCCGGCGGGATCAGCTCGTTCTCCAGGCCCTTCGGGGTGCCGAGGCAGGTGATCCGGACGCCCGGGTCGTGTCGGCGCAGGCAGTCGGCGAAGGCGAGCAGCGGGTAGATGTGCCCACCCGTACCCCCTCCGCAGAGCACCACCGAACGCAGCGGACCCATCAGCGTCTCCTCTCGCTCGCCGTGCCGGCGCGCGTCCGGCCGGGCCGGGCGCCGCGGGCCGCGGCCTGGTCGTCCTCCCGCCGCGCCCGGGACCGGGGTACGGACCCACGGTCCGCCGGTGGCGTCGCCGGTCGGCGGCGCCGGCCGGGAAGCGGCGGCAACGGGGCCCACACTAGTCGGACCCACCGGGCCGGCGGACGGGCATGCAGGGCTCGGGCCGCGTCGGGTTCGGCGCGGGCGAACGAGGCGAGCATGCCGATCGCCGCCAGGGTCACCACCAGGGCGCTGCCGCCGTCGGAGATGAACGGCAGCGGCACACCGGTCAGCGGCAGCAGGCCGGTCACCCCACCGATGTTGATCACGGCCTGGCCGACCAGCCAGGCGGTGACGCCCGCAGCGGCGAGCCGGCGGAACGGGTCCTCCACCCGCCGGGCGATGCGCAGCCCGGTGTACGCCAGCACGGCGAAGAGCACGATCACCACGGTGCAGCCCACCACGCCCAGCTCCTCCGCGATGACCGCGAAGATGAAGTCGTTGTGCGCCTCGGGCAGCCAGCCGAACTTGAGGCTGCTCTTGCCCAGCCCGACGCCGAACCAGCCGCCCTGCTCGACCGCGTACCGGGCCTGGACGAGCTGGTAGCAGTTCGCCAGCTGCTCCTGGAAGCAGGTCTTCGGGTCGGGCGGGTCGAGGAAGACGGTGAGCCGGCCGAGCCGGTAGTTGTCCGCGCCCCGGGAGCCGGAACCGGCGCCCAGCGAGGCGGCGGCGACCAGCAGCCCCACCCCGGCCAGGCCGACCGCGGTGAGCGCGGCGAAGACCTGGAGTCGGACGCCGGCCGCCCAGAGCATGCCGACCACCAGCGCCAGCAGGCAGAGCATGCTGCCCAGGTCGTTGTAGCCGACCAGCACGAAGAGCAGGCCGACCACCGGGAAGAGCGGGGTGGCCAGCTCCTTCCACCAGCCCAGCGCGGCGCCCTTGCGGGCCAGCACGTGCGCGCCCCAGAGCACCAGCGCGAACTTGGCCACCTCGACCGGCTGCACCGACACGGGACCGAGATAGAGCCAGAGCAGCTCGGCCCGGAGCGGGCCGATGGCGGTGACCCCGAAGAGCGCGTTCAGCGCACCCAGCAGGTTGAGCAGCAGCAGCAGCGCCACCGCCACCCCGAGCGCCGGGCGACTCAGCGCCCGGAAGCTCCGTACCGGCAGCCGCTGGCAGGCCCAGAAGGCCAGGATGCCGATCACCGCGAAGATGGTCTGCTTGACCAGCGAGGCGGTGGCGTCCCCCTCCTCGGCGAAGTCCTTCACGCTGGTCGCCGAGAAGACCATGGTCAGGCCGATCAGCAGCAGCAGGCCGGCGCTGGAGAGCAGCAGGTAGTAGGAGGCCAGCGGCCGGGCCAGCAGGCCGCGCAGGGCCGCCAGCCCACCGGCCGCGTCCAGCCCGATCGACCCCCCGGGCGGGTCGGCCGTACGGGTGGCCGCGGGTGTCCGTCTGGCTGGCGTGTCGCTGGTGACCTCGATGACTCGTTCCTCCCCCACCCGCTCATCATCGCGGCTCGGCCGGTCCGCCCGTGGCGCAACCGCCCGGTCGGCGTGTCGCCGTACGCGTGACGGCCCCCGGCCGGCGACCGGAGGCCGTCACGAGCGGGCCGCGGCTCAGGTGACGGCGGCGAGGAACTCGCTGTAGAAGAGGCCCAGGGCGATCGCCACGCCGATGCCGGCGATGATCCAGAACCGGACCACGATGTTGACCTCGCTCCAGCCGGCCAGCTCGAAGTGGTGCTGCAACGGCGACATCCGGAAGACCCGCTTGCCGGTGGTGCGGAACGAGATGATCTGGATCACCACGGACATCGTGATGATCACGAAGAGGCCGCCCAGGATCGGCAGCAGCAGGATGGTCCGGGTGGACATCGCCATGCCGGCGATCAGGCCACCCAGGCCGAGCGCGCCGGTGTCGCCCATGAAGATCCGGGCCGGTGAGGTGTTCCACCACAGGAAGCCGACACAGGCCCCGGCCGCCGCCCCGGCGATCAGGGCGATCTCCAGCGGGTCCCGGACCGCGTAGCAGTAGGCCTCGGTGTAGTTCGGGTCCGCGCACCAGTGCCGGTACTGCCAGAACGCGATCAGCGCGTACGCGGCGAGGACCATCACCGAGGCGCCGGTGGCGAGGCCGTCCAGACCGTCGGTGAGGTTCACCCCGTTGGTCGCCGCCATCACCACCATGATGATCACGATGACCGCGCCGACCTTGCCGATCTCCAGCGCCGGGATGTCCCGGATGAAGCTCAGCGTGGTGCTGCCGACCGTCTCGGTGTTGGTGGCCGTGCCGCTCGGATCCTTCATCGTGCTCGGGAAATAGAGCGCCACGATGCCGAAGAGCGCCCCGACCAGGATCTGCCCGGCCAGCTTGCCGCGCTTGTTGAGGCCACCGCTGTGCCGCTTGCGGACCTTCAGGAAGTCGTCGATGAAGCCGACCGCCCCGGAGAAGACCATCAGCCCCAGCAGCACCAGCGCCGTGATGGTCGGCTCCACCTGGGCGATCTGCGCGTCCGGCAGGGTGGTCAGCGCCAGGTGACCGGCGACGTACGCGATCACCGTGGCCAGGATGAAGACCACGCCGCCCATCGTCGGCGTGCCCTTCTTGCCCTCGTTGCTGGCGAGCCCGAGGTTCGACCGGATCGGCTGGCCGGCCTTCAGCCGGGCGAACACCTTGATCGCGATCGGGGTGCAGAAGAGCGAGATCAGGAAGGCGACCCCGACGGCGACGATGACCGCCCTCACCGGGAGACCTCCCCGGCGTCGGCGCGCAGCGCGTCGGCCACCTCCCAGGTGCGGTACCGGGAGCCCTTCACCAGCACCACGTCACCCGGACGCAGCTCGCTCCGCAGCACCTCGACGGCCGCCGCCTGATCGGTGAGCAGCACCGACTCTCCTCCCCAGTCACTAACCGCTGTCGCGCCCTCGTGGATCGGCGCCGCCGGCTCGCCCACCACGAGCAGCCGGTCGATGTCCAGCTCGGCCGCGAGGCGACCGACCTGCTGGTGCCCTTCGCGCTCGAACGCGCCCAGCTCGGCCATGTAGCCGAGCACCGCGAACGTACGCCCGCCCTCGCCGAGCGAGGCCAGCGCCCGCAGCGCGACCGCCGTCGAGGCCGGGTTGGCGTTGTACGAGTCGTCGATCACGGTGACCCCGTCGGGGCGCGCGAAGACGTCCATCCGGCGGGTGGAGACCAGCCCCAGCTCGCCCAGCGCCACCGCCAGCTCGGCCAGCGGCATGCCCAGCTCACGGGCCACCGCGGCGGCGGCGAGGGAGTTCGACACCTGGTGCCGGCCGGTGAGCCCGAGCCGGACCGGCGCGCTGCCCTCCGGCGTCACCAGGGTGTACGCCGGCCGGCCCCGCCCGTCCAGCGTGACGTCCACCGCCCGCACGTCGGCGTGCGCCGCCTCGCCGTAGCGGACCACCCGGGCCACGGTGCGGGACGCCATCGCGTCGACCAGCGGGTCGTCGGCGTTGAGCACCGCCAGCCCCTCGGCCGGCAGCGCCTCGACCAGTTCCCCCTTGGCCAGCGCGATGGTCTCCACCGAGCCGAACTCGCCGATGTGCGCCACCCCGACGTTGAGCACCACCGAGATCCGGGGCGGCACCACGTCGCAGAGGTAGCGCACGTGCCCCACCCCCCGGGCGCCCTTCTCCATCACCAGGTAGCGCGTCTGGGGCGTGGCCTGCAAGGCCGTGTACGGGTGACCCAGCTCGTTGTTGAACGAGCCGGGCGGCGCCACGGTCGGGCCGAGCCGCACGGTGAGCTGGGCGATCAGGTCCTTGGTGGTGGTCTTGCCGGACGAGCCGGTCAACCCGATCACGGTGAGCCCGGGCAGCCGGTCGACGACCGCGCGGGCCAGCTTCCCCATCGCGTCGAGGGCGTCGGCGACCAGCACCATCGGCACGCCGGGCACCTCCCGGGTGCCGAGCACCGCCACCGCGCCCGCGTCGACCGCGCCGGCGGCGTAGTCGTGCCCGTCGACCTTCTCCCCGGGGAAGGCCACGAAGAGCGCCCCCGGGGCGACCTTGCGGGAGTCGAACTCGACCGGGCCGGTGACCCGGGTCTCCGGGTCGGCGTCGACCAGGCGTCCGTCGACGGCGGCGGCCACCTCGGCCAGGCTGAGCGCGATCACCGCTGACCCGCCCGGTCGGTGAAGCGGGCGCGCAGCGCCTCGGCCAGCTCGACCCGGTCGTCGAACGGGTGCACCTGGCCGGCGACCTCCTGGCCGCGTTCGTGCCCCTTGCCAAGCACCGCCACCACGTCACCGGGCTCGGCCAGCCGGACCGCCTCCGCGATGGCGGCCCGCCGGCCGTCCACCTCGACGATCCGGGCCGGCGTGCCGGCCGCGTACGCCCCCTCCAGGACCTCCGCCCGGATCGCGGCCGGGTCCTCCGTCCGCGGGTTGTCGTCGGTCACCAGCACCACGTCGGCTCCCTCCGCGGCGGCGCCGCCCATCACCGGCCGTTTGCCCCGGTCCCGGTCGCCGCCCGCGCCGATCACGCAGATCAGCCGGCCGGCGCTCAGTTCGCGCAGCGCGCGCAGCGCGGCCACGATGGCGTCGGGCTTGTGCGCGTAGTCGACGACACCGCGTACCGGCGCGTCGGTGCTGACCAGCTCCAGCCGACCGGGCACCCCGCCGCACTCGGCCACCCCGGCGGCGGCGGTGGCCGGGTCCACCCCGACCGCGACCAGCGCGGCGATCGCCAGCAGCGCGTTGGCGACGTTGTGCCGGCCGGGCAGGGCCACCC
Organism: Micromonospora sp. CCTCC AA 2012012; assembly: GCF_040499845.1. Classification (NCBI taxonomy): domain Bacteria; kingdom Bacillati; phylum Actinomycetota; class Actinomycetes; order Micromonosporales; family Micromonosporaceae; genus Micromonospora; species Micromonospora mangrovi. The sequence continues at coordinate 482,531 of NZ_CP159342.1, read as the reverse complement.
CGGCCGGGACGGTCAGCCCGTCGGGGCCGTGCGCGGTGAACCGCTGGGCGTAGCCCTCGCCGTCGACGTCGGTGGCGTACCAGGTGGCCGTCGGGTCGCCGGCCGCCGAATAGCTGACCGTGGCCGGCTTGAACAGCGGGCGCAGCGCCGCGTCGTCGTGGTTGAGCACCTCGACCGCGCAGCGGCCGTCGAAGAGCTGCGCCTTGGCCGCGAAGTAGTCGGCCGAGTCGGCGTGGAAGTCCAGGTGGTCGGAGCCGAAGTTGGTGTAGCCGCCGACGGCGAAGCGCACCCCACCCACCCGGCCCATCGCCAGGGCGTGGCTGGAGACCTCCATGACCACGGCGGTGACGCCGCGTTCCCGGGCGGCGGCGAGCATGGCGTGCAGGTCGGTCGCCTCGGGAGTGGTCCGGACGCTGTCGACCACCAGGTCGCCGAGGCGGGTCTCCACGGTGCCGATCAGCCCGGTGGTGTGCCCGGCGGCGCGCAGCCCGGACTCGACCAGATAGGCGGTGGAGGTCTTGCCGGCGGTGCCGGTCACCCCGATCACGGTCAGTCCCGCGGTGGGGTCGCCGTAGACGGCGGAGGCGACGGTGCCGAGCGCGGCGCGCGGGTCGGTCACCACCAGCACCGGCAGCCCCGCACCGGCGGCGAGCGCCACGCCGGCCGGGTCGGTCAGCACGGCCACCGCGCCGGCCTCGGCCGCGCCGGTGGCGAACTCCGCGCCGTGCCGGCGGGCACCGGGCAGGCCGGCGTACAGGTCGCCGGGGCGGACCTCCTGGCTGGCGTGGGTCACCCCGGTGACGGCCAGGTCGGCGGCGCCCTCGGGCGGGGCGATGCCGAGCCGCCCGGCGAGGTCGCCGAGCCGGACGGGATTCACGGTCAGGGGACGTGGATTGCCGGGCACGGCGTCAGACCCTACCCGGTCGTCCGGTTCCGACCGCACAGCCGCCCCGGTGGTTCGTCGCCACTCACCGATGATGTCCCGTCCCTCCCGGTCAGCGCGGAAAGACCTCGAACTTCGGGGACCGGTCGGTGGCCGACGGGGGCACCCGGTAGTGACGCAGCGTGTAGCCCATGATCTCGCGGAAGGCCGGTGCGGCCACCGCGCCACCCTCCCCGCCGGGGCTCCACACGAAGACCGCCACCACGTACCTCGGCTTCTCCGCCGGGGCCATCCCGATGAACGAGCCGACCTCGCCGGGCTGGAGCTTGCCGTCGACGTAGCGCAGGCCGGTGCCGGTCTTGCCGGCCACCCGGTAGCCGGGGACCGCGGCGGCCAGACCGGTGGCCCGCCCGTCGGGACCGTCGACCGTGGTGACCGCCTCCAGCATGGTGCGCAGGGCCGCCGCGTTCTGCGGGCTGAGCACCGAGCGGGTCTTGGGGGCGGGTCCCGGCGTCCGTTTGCCGTCCGGGCCGATCACCTCCTTGATCAGGTGCGGCTGGACGTACGTGCCGTCGTTGGCGATCGCGGTGTACGCGGCGGCCATCTGCAACGGGGTGGCGTCCACGCTGTGCCCGATCGGCACCGACCCGTACGCCGAACCGCTCCACTGGTCGGCCGGGAGCAGCCGCCCGGACGCCTCCCCCGGCATGCCCTCGCCGGTGGGCTGCCCCAGCCCGAACCGCTTCTGATAGTCGATCAGCCGGTCCCGGCCCAGGTCGTGGGCGATCTCGATGGTCCCCACGTTCGACGAGAAGGCCAGCATCCCGGGGATGCTCATCTTCCGCCCGTTCGCCGGGTGGGTGTCCCGGAAGGTGACGCCCCCCTCGTTGATGGTGTTGGCCACCGGGAACGCCGTGTCCGGGGTGATCACGCCCTCCTGGAGGGCCGCGCCGTAGGTGATCGCCTTGTGGATCGAGCCCGGGTCGACGACGAAGCTGGTGGCCGCGTCCTCCCGGTCGGTGGGTTTGCTGCCCGCCGGATCGGCCGCGTCGTAGGTCGGGTTGCTCGCCTGGGCCAGCACCTCGCCCTGCATGTCGAGCACCACGGCGGCGGCCACGCTGCCCCGGACCTGGGCCAGCTGCGCGCTGAGGATCTGCTGGGTCCGGTACTGCAGGTCCCGGTCGGTGGTCAGCACGATCGAGCTGCCCGGACGGGGCTGGACGGTCACGCTGTAGCCGCCGGGGATCGGCGCGGCCAGGTCGCCCTGGCCGACCTCGTAGGTCTTGCGGCCGGCCTTGCCCTGGAGCACGTCGTCGTACTTGGCCTCCAGGCCCTCCAGGCCGGTCATGTCCTCGCTGACGAAGCCGAGCAGGTTGGCGGCCAGGTCGCCGCCGGGCACCTCGCGTCGCTCGTCGCGGTGGGTGCCGATGCCGGGCAGGTCCAGCGCCATGATCTGCTTGGCCCGGTCGATGTCGACGCCCCGGGCCAGGTATTCGAACTGGGACTGCCCGCCGCCGGGCAGGCTGCGCCGCTTCATCTTGTCGGCCAGGTCGGACCAGGCGACCCCGAGCAGCGGCGAGAGCCGCTTGGCGACGGCCACCCGGTCGCTCTCCGGGATCTGGGTGGGGTCGGCGAAGACGTACCGCGCCTCGACGCTGTGCGCCAGCGGGGCGCCGGTCCGGTCGTAGATCGCGCCGCGCGGCGCGGGCAGCTCCACCACGGCGAGCCGGTTGCCGAGCCCGCCGTCGGCGTACGCCGGGGTGTTCACGGTCTGGAGGAAGACCAGCCGGATGCCGATCACGGCGAAGAGCGCCAGGGTCAGCAGCGTGCCCAGGCGCAGCCGGCGGCGGGGGTCGGCGAGCTTCGGCGGGCGGCGCGGCTTGCGCGTCGGCCGCCGGGCGGCGGGCCGGTCCGGCCGGCGCGGCCCGGGCCGGCGGCGCGGCGCCGGCGGCTCGTCGTCGTCGAAGGGCTCCCGGCCGGGCCGGGCGGTGACGGTCCGGACCACGCCGGACCGGCCGCCGGCCGCGGCCTCCCGCCGGCCGGTGCGGCCCGCGCCGGCGCGACCGCCGTCGAGCACCTGCAGGGCCGGCCGGAACGGGTCGCCGGATCGGGTGCTGCGCGGGGTACGCCGCTGCTCGGCACCCCCGCCCGCGGCCGACCGGCCCCCGCCGCCCTCGCGGAGGGTGCGCCCGCGAGGGGTGTACGCCCGGGCGTCGGAGATGCCGCCCCCGCCCGGCTCACCGGTGCGCGGCTCGGCCCCCCGACCGCCCCGCGACGAGCCGCGCCGGGACCCCGTGGGGTCCCGGCGCGGGTCATCCGATCTCGGTGGCACGGGTCAGCCTCCGTTGCCCTGCTGGCTGGTGATCGCCGGCTGACCGGTGGCCGGGTGCGGCACCCCGATCATCTTGCCGTCGGGCAGCCGGATGTAGGCCGGGTCGTCCGACTCGACCAGCCCGAGCTTGCGGGCGTTGGCGGTCAGGTTGCCGGGCGCCTTCTGCTCGGCGATCTCCTTCTCCAGCTGCTGCTGGTCCACGTCGAGCTTGGCCTGCTGCTGCTGGAGCTTCTCCAGCCGGAACGCGTTCTCATTGATCTTGGTGTTGACCGCCAGGATGCCGAGCACTCCACCGACCACCAGGAACAGGATCAGGCCGACGAAAGGCGCCCGCGGCACGGAGACCGGCGGCGGCGGGGCGACCCGCAGCCGCGGCGCCGCCGCGTCGGTCGTCCTGGTCCGCTCGGCCGGCCGCAGCGCGGCGCTGCCCTGGGTCGGGAACTCGCGCGCCCCCCGGGCGCGAGTGTCCCCCCGGCGGTCGAGCCGGTCGGCCCCCGCCGTCGTGGTCCGCTGCGCCGCGGTCCGGCCCCCCGACCGCGGTGCGCGCCGCCCGACGGCGCCCCCGCCGTCGTGCTTGTCAACGTTCATGTCCCCTCCCCCTCTTCGTCCGTCCCGTTGTCCCCCGGGGCCGACCGGGGATCCGCCTCGGATCCCGGTGACCCCGTCCCCGGTTGGTGCATCGCCTTCACCCGGCGCCGGTACCGTTCGCGGTCGGTACGCCCCTGCCGGGTCGCCTCCGGGTCGAGCCGTTCCGCCGCCCGCAGCCGCACCGAGGCGGCACGCGGGTTGGCGGCGACCTCCCCCTCCCCGGGAAGCTCGGCGCCCCGGCTCAGCAGCCGGAACGTCGGGCCCGACCCGGGCAGTTCGACCGGGAGGTCGACCGGGCCCTTACTGCGGACCCGGTCGGCGAGCGCCTGCTTGGTGAGCCGGTCCTCCAGCGAGTGGTAGGACAGGACCACCATGCGGCCGCCCACGTTGAGCTTGTCGAGAGCGGCCGGCAGCGCCGTCTCCAGCGCTGCCAGTTCTCTGTTTACCTCGATCCGTAAAGCCTGAAACGTTCTCTTGGCCGGGTGTCCCCCGGTTCGTCGGGCTGGTGCCGGAATGCTCTCCCTGACCAGCTCGGCCAACCGCGCCGACGAGGTGATCCGGCCCCGCTCGCGCTCCCGGAGGATCGCCGAGGCGATCCGCCCGGCGAACTTCTCCTCGCCGTAGACCCGGAGCACCCGGGCCAGGTCCGGGTGGGCGTAGGTGTTGACCACCTCCTCGGCGGTCACCCCCCGGGTCTGGTCCATCCGCATGTCCAGCGGCGCGTCCTGCGCGTACGCGAACCCGCGGTCGGGCGCGTCCAGTTGCAGGGAGGAGACCCCCAGGTCGAACAGGATCCCGTCGATCGCCGGATAGCCGAGCCGCTCCAGCACCTCGGGCAGCTCGTCGTAGACGGCGTGCTCCAGGTGGATCCGGTCGGCGAACCGGGCCAGCCGGACCCGCGCGTGGGCGAGGGCCTCGGTGTCCCGGTCCAGACCGATCAGCACCGTGTTCGGGTGCGCCTCCAGGACCGCCTCGGCGTGCCCGGCCAGCCCCAGCGTCGCGTCGACGTGGACGGTGCGTCCGTTCCGACCCAGCGCGGGGGCCAGCAACTCGAGACACCGCTCGAGCAGCACCGGCACGTGCGTGCCGCGTAGCTCCCCCATGTCGACCCCCACTGGTTGAAACCCGCTTCCGTTCCTGTCGCGTCCGTTGTCGTCACGACGCCTCGTCATACCGCCAGATCCCCATCCGCTCCCGCCCGCCGGAGGCCACAGCCCTCGATACGGATCGTGCGCCTGGCACCGGGGAAGGGGTGCCAGGAACTCGAAAGCGGCTGGAGATCTCGCAGTACGCCGGGCGTCGTCACGCCCTACAGACCGCCGGGCAGCACCCCCTCCTCGATGTCGGCGAAGTCGTCTTCGCTCTCCGCGAGGTAGGCCTCCCAGGCCGTCCTGTCCCAGATCTCCACCCGGCTGCTCGCTCCGATCACGACCAGATCGCGGTCGAGAGCGGCGTACGAGCGCAGGTGCGCCGGGATCGTCACCCGGCCCTGCTTGTCCGGCACCTCGTCGTGCGCGCTGGCGAAGAAGACCCGGTTGTAGGCCCGGGCCGCCTTGTGCGTCATCGGCTGCGCGCGCAACTGCTCCGCGATGCGCTGGAACTCGGGCATCGGGAAGACGTAGAGGCAGCGCTCCTGCCCTTTGGTGATCACGACACCCCCCGCCAGCTCATCCCGGAACTTCGCCGGAAGGATCAACCGGCCCTTTTCGTCCAGGCGCGGAGTGTGGGTGCCGAGGAACATCGGCCCAACCCCCTCGCCCTGAGCGGCGTTCGCGGCGCCGCTGACCCCCCGGGCCGGTGTGGCCCTCCCGGCCTCACCATCGCGCCCCACTCTACTCCACTTCCCTCCACCTGCAACCGAAAACGCCCGCGTGGCGCGCCGTGTCGCCGAGCAAAAGCGCACGTCAACCGGGGTGGAGCGGAGTGGAGGGGGTGACCGCCCCCCGGGGCGCGTCCGCTAGCCGACATAGATCGACTCCGTCCGGCCGAGCGCCCGCCGACCGGACGCCCGAGGACGCCCGGCCGAACGGTTCGCCGTCGGCGGCGATCTGGCGGGGTCCCCGGTCCGGTAACCTCGCTCGCGTGACGGACGCGAAGATGCCCCTGCGGGCAAAGGTGGCCAGCTCGGTGTCGCGGACCGCCGCGGCGCTGTCGCGGGCCGCGGGTCGGGGCGACGGCTCGGTCATCGGTGGCTGGATCGGCCTCAAGATCGACCCGGACCTGCTGGCCCACCTGTCGGCCGGCCGCGCCATCGCGCTGGTGTCCGGCACCAACGGCAAGACCACCACCACCCGGCTGACCACCGCCGCCGTCGGGGTGCTCGGCCGGGTCGCCACCAACTCCTACGGCGCCAACATGCCCACCGGCCACACCTCCGCGCTGGCCAAGGCCGGCAGCACCCCGTACGCGGTGCTGGAGGTCGACGAGCACTACCTCTCCCAGGTGCTGGAGGCCACCGAGCCGCACGTGGTGGCGCTGCTCAACCTCTCCCGCGACCAGCTCGACCGGGCCAAGGAGGTCGCCATGATGGCGCAGCTCTGGCGCGCCGCGCTGGTCCGGCACGCCGACGTGCGGGTGGTGGCGAACGCCGACGACCCGATGGTGGTCTGGGCGGCCACCCCGCCGGCCGACCCGGCGCAGGGCCACGTCCCGCCGCACGTGACCTGGTTCAGCGCCGGCCAGCGCTGGCACGACGACTCCTGGGTCTGCCCCGAGTGCGGCTCCACCATCGCCCGCAAGGACGACCAGTGGTGGTGCACCGGCTGCCCGCTGCGCCGGCCCGAGCCGCAGTGGACCGTCGAGGACGACGGCGTGCTGGACCCGACGGGTGCCTGGCACAAGGTGCGGCTCCAGCTCCCCGGCAAGGTCAACCTGGGCAACGCCGCCACCGCGCTCGCCGTCGCCGCCGAGTTCGGCGTCCGCCCGGTGGACGCGGTGTCCCGGCTCGGCTCGGTGACCTCGGTCGCCGGCCGCTACGCGCAGGTCGACCGGGACGGGCGCAACATCCGGCTGCTGCTGGCCAAGAACCCGGCCAGCTGGCTGGAGGCGTTCGACATGGCCGACGAGGCGCCGACCCTGCTCTCCATCAACGCGCGGGACCCCGACGGGCTGGACACCTCCTGGCTCTTCGACGTCGACTTCGCCCCGCTCCGCGGCCGGCAGGTCCTGATCACCGGCGACCGGGCGTACGACCTGGCCGTCCGCCTCGACGTCAACGACGTGCCGTTCCAGCACGTCCGCAGCTTCGACGAGGCGATCCGGGCGGTCCCACCGGGCCGGCTGGAAGTCATCGCCAACTACACCGCCTTCCAGGACATCCGAGCGGAGCTGGACCGTGTCAACTGAGAGCCTGCGCATCGTCTGGATCTATCCCGACCTGCTCTCCACCTACGGCGACCGGGGCAACATGCTGATCCTGGCCCGCCGGGCCCAGCTGCGCGGCATGCCGGTCGAGGTGCTGGAGGTCCGCTCCGACCAGCGGCTGCCGGCCACCGCCGACATCTACCTGATCGGCGGCGGCGAGGACGGGCCGCAGGCGCTCGGCGCGCAGCGGCTGATCGCCGACGGCGGCCTGCACCGCGCGGTGGCCCAGGGCTCGGTGGTGTTCGGCGTCTGCGCCGGCTACCAGCTCCTCGGCACCTCGTTCTTCGCCAAGGGCACCGAGTGCGCCGGGCTGGGGCTGCTCGACCTGCGCTCCGACCGGGGGCCCAGCCGGGCCGTCGGCGAGCTGGCCGGTGAGGTCGACCCGCGGCTGGGCGTACCGGCGCTGACCGGCTTCGAGAACCACGGCGGCCGGACCCACCTGGGCCCCGGCGTCGCCCCGCTGGCCCGGGTCACGGCCGGTGTCGGCAACGACGGCGCCACCGAGGGCGCCTGGCGCGGCAAGCTGCTCGGCACCTATTCGCACGGCCCGGCCCTGGCCCGCAACCCCGCCCTGGCGGACCTGCTGCTGCGCTGGGCCACCGGCGTCCACCAGCTGCCCGCGCTGGACGACACCTGGGCCGAGCGGCTCCGCTCGGAACGCCGTGCCGCGGTGGCCGCCGCCGCCCGACCGTGACCGGCGCCGCCCCACGGCGGCGACGACCGGATCTCCGCCGGCTGGTCCGACTGCTGGGGCAGCGGTCGGCGCGGCGGTTCACGCTGCTGCTGGCCCTGCTCGCCGGCTTCGCGCTGCTGCTGCTCCTGGCACCCCGGCCGGATCCGGCGCAGCTGCCCCGGCTGGCCGACTCCCTCGGCGGGTACGCCCCGCCCGCCGCCATCGTCGCCGGGGCGCTGCTGCTGGTGGCGCTGGTGCCGCGGACCTTCGTCACGCTCGCCGCCGGGGCGGTCTTCGGCCCCCTGGAGGGCGCCGCGTACGCCCTCGGCGCGGCGCTGCTGGCCGCGGCGATCGGCTTCGCCGTCGGCCGGCTGCTCGGGCGGGACTTCGTCGCCGAACGGGTCCGGGGCCGGCTGGCCCGGCTGGACGGCTGGTTCACCCGGCAGAGCGTGCCCGGGGTGATCACCGTCCGGCTGCTGCCGATCGCCAGCTTCGGCCTGGTCAGCTACGGCTACGGCACCACCGGCGCCCGGCTGCTGCCGTTCCTCGCCGGCAGCGTGATCGCCTCCGCCCCGACCGCTTTCGGCTACGCGGCGATCGGCGCGGCGGTCAGCTCCCCCGGCGACGTCAACTGGTACGCCGCCGCCCCCGCCAGCCTCGGCCTGATCGCCAGCGTGGTGATCATCACCCGCTGGTGGCGCGCCCAACGATCGGCGCCGCGGTAACGACCGGACGACGATCTCGTCGACGGGGCCTCGCGCGATACCGGCGCTACCTAGCATTCGCGACCATGAAGCCCTCACCCCGGGTCGCCACCGCCCTGGCGCCGGCCCTCGCGGCGGCCCTGCTCGCGGCGTGCACGCCGGGCGACCCGCCGGCAGCCTCGGCGCCGCCCGCCGTGACCGGGACGCTGCCCGAGACCCGGATGACCGCTGCCCCGCGGGCGGACTTCTGCCCGGTCGCCCTGCCCGGGAGCTGGCAGGACGCGATCCGCGACAGCCGGCTGGCGCAGCAGCCCGGGGAGCGGTGGATGGGGCTCACGCCGACGCCGGACGGCCGTTCCGCGTTCGCCCTGGTGCAGCGCGACGGCAGCCCGGCGAGGCTGGTCCGGCAGGAGAAGGGCGGCGGCCGGCGGGAGGTGGCCACCATGCCGGACCTTTTCACCCTCCCGCTCTGGGCCGTCTTCGACGGGCGCTGGCTGGTCTATGCGCGCAGCGACCTCGCCCGGTCCGCGCCGCACGGCCGCGGTGGCGCCGAGGTCTTCTCCTGGGACGCGACGTCGGGAGCTGCGCCACGTCAGGTCGCGGGCACGGGGGACTTCGTCTTCCGGCCCCCGCTGCGCGACGGGAGGCTCGCGCTGACCGAGGTCCTCGGTAAGGACCGGTCCGCGCTGACCCTGCACGACCTGGCCGCCGGGACGGCCCGCACGGTCGCCACCGGCCCGGTCGCCGGGGTCGGGTTCCACGGCGCCGACCTGCTCTGGTTCGACCGGGCCACGGGCCGCCTGCGCGCGGTCGGGCCGGACGGGCAGGCCACGTCCGCCCCGCAGCCGAGCGCCGGACCGGGGGCCGCCGCGCAGGTGACCACCGACGGCCGCACCACGGCCTGGGTGTCCCGGGACGAGCTGGTCCTGACGGTCTGGCGACCGGACTGGGCCGCGCCGGTCCGGGTGTCCCGGTTCACGCCTGAGTCGCCGTCCCCGGCCGCCGAGACCGTGCTGCCGAACGGTGTCCGGCGTCCCACCACCGACGTCGACCCCTTCCAGCGGGTCGCTTCGCCCACGGTCGTCGGTGACCTGGTGATCTTCGACTACGACCAGGGCTGGTACGTGGCCGACCTGCGGACCGGCTCGTACGCCCGACTGACCGCCGACCGCGCCGACGCGGTCGTCTCGGGTGGCGCGCTGCTGGTGGACCCGGATGACGACTCGGTCCCGCCGCAGCGGCAGGCGTACTCGCTGCTGCGCGTGGACCGGCTGCCGCCGCTGCCGGAGTGCCGGTGACGGGCCGGGAGGAGCTGCTGCCGGGCGGGTTCGTCGCCGAGGTGGTCCGGGTCGGGGACACCGTCCGGCGGACGCTCCCGCCGAACGCGGAGTTCGTCGCCGCGCTGCTGCGGCATCTGGCGCCGACCGGCCTGGCGCCCCGGCACCTCGGCGTCGACGAGCGGGGCCGGCAGGTGCTCAGCCACCTCGACGGCCGGGTGCCGTGGCAGGAGCGGGAGGACGCGGCGTACTTCTCCGACGCCGCGCTGACCCGGCTCGGCGGACTGATCCGGACGCTGCACGACGCCTGCGCCGGCACCGGACTGGCCGGCGACGCGGAGACCGTCTGCCACCGCGACCTCTCCCCCAAGAACACCGTCTACCGGGACTCGCCGTCCGGTCCGCTGCCGGTGGCCTTCCTCGACTGGGACCTGGCCGGACCGGGCCGCCGGATCGAGGACGTGGCGTTCGCCTGCTGGCACTGGGGAGAGCTGGGCGGCGACGCCGACCCGGCCGAGCTGGGCCGCCGCTGCCGCCTGCTCTGCGACGCCTACGACGCGGCGGCCGGCGCGCCGTCCCCCGTCGGTGCCGGCGCCGACCCGGCCGGTGTGCCGCTGCCCCGCGACGAGCTGATCGACGTCATGCTCCACCAGATCGAGGGCACCTGGCGGGGCATCGCCGCGGGCGCCGACCGTGGCGACCCCGCCATGCGCCGACTCCGCGCGGCCGGCGCCGACGAGGGGGTACGCCGCTGGCACGACTGGCTACTGCACCACCGCCCCGCTGTCCACCACGCCCTGCACCCCTGACCGCCCGCGCGATCCCGCACCGTCTCCGGGGAAGAGATCCGCACAGTTTCCGGGAAAGAGTCCCCTCGTCCCGTCGGGAAGCCACTCTTTCCCGGAAACTGTCGCCTCGGACGCGCGGCGGCGCGGCGCGGCGCGGGGTGCGGCGGCGCGGGGTGCGGCGGCGCGGGGCGCGGGGCGGGTGCGGGGCGGGGCGGGTGCGGGGCGGGGCGGGGCGGGTGCGGGGCGGGTGCGGGGCGGGGTGCGGCGGAGGGCGCGGCCCGAAGTGCGGGACGCGCCCTCCAGCGGGTGAGCAGGGGTGCTCAGGCGACGACGGAGACCATCCGGCCCTTCACCACGATGACCTTGCGCGGCTCCTTGCCGGCCAGCGCACCGGCGACCGCCTCCAGCGCCGCCGCCCGGACGTCGTCCTCGGCCGCGTCGGTGGGCACCTCGATCCGGCCCCGCACCTTGCCGTTGACCTGCACCGGGTAGGTGACCGTCTCGGCCACCAGCAGCGCCGGATCGGCGGTCGGGAAGTCCGCGTACGCCAGGGAGCTGTCGTGGCCCAGTCGCCGCCACAGTTCCTCGGCGAGGTGCGGGGCGAACGGCGCCACCATCAGCACCAGCGGCTCGGCCACCTCGCGCGGCGTCTCCGCCAGCCGGGTCAGCCCGTTGGTCAGCTCGATCAGCTTGGCGATCGCGGTGTTGAACCGGATCCCGTCCATGTCGCCGCGTACGCCGTCGATGACCTTGTGCAGCAGCCGCCGGGTCGCCTCGTCGGCCGGCGCGTCGGTCACCCGCAGGTCACCGGTCTGCTCGTCGACCACGGCCCGCCAGACCCGCTGCAGGAACCGGTACGACCCGACGACCGCCCGGGTGTCCCAGGGGCGGGAGACCTCCAGCGGACCCATCGACATCTCGTACACCCGGAAGGTGTCGGCGCCGTAGGCGGCGCACATCTCGTCCGGGGTGACGACGTTCTTCAGGGACTTGCCCATCTTGCCGTACTCGCGGGTGACCTCCTGGTCGCCGTGGAACCAGCGCCCGTCGACCTCGACGACCTCCTCCGCCGGCACCGGCGCGCGCCGGGCGTCGCGGAACGCGTACGCCTGGATCATGCCCTGGTTGAACAGCTTGCGGAACGGCTCGAACGACGAGACGTGCCCCAGGTCGAACAGCACCTTGTGCCAGAAGCGGGCGTACAGCAGGTGCAGCACGGCGTGCTCGGCGCCGCCGACGTACAGGTCGGTGCCCCCGCAGTCGCCGGGGCGCTGCGGCCCCATCCAGTACGCCTCGTTCTCCGGGTCGGCGAAGCGCTCGGTGTTGGTCGGATCCAGGTAGCGCAGCTCGTACCAGCAGGAGCCGGCCCACTGCGGCATCACGTTGGTCTCCCGGGTGTAGCGCTTCGGCCCGTCACCCAGGTCCAGCTCCACCTCCACCCAGTCGCGCCGCCGCGACAGCGGGGTCTCCGGGTTGCTGTCGGCGTCCTCCGGGTCGAACGTCTTCGGCGAGAAGTCGTCCACCTCGGGCAGCTCGACCGGCAGCATCGACTCGGGCAGCGCGATCGGCGCGCCGGTGGAGTCGTACACGATCGGGAACGGCTCGCCCCAGTAGCGCTGCCGGCTGAACAGCCAGTCGCGCAGCCGCCAGGTGACCGCGCCGGTGCCGTGCCCGTTGGCCTCCAGCCACTCGATGACCCGGGCCTTGGCCTCGGCCATGCCCAGGCCGTTCAGGTCCAGGCCGCGGTCGGGCGCGGCGCTGTTGATCATCGGACCGGTGCCGGTGTACGCCCCGCCGGTGAAGCCCTCGGGCGGCTGCACGGTCCGCACCACGGGCAGCTCGTAGACCTCGGCGAAGGCGTGGTCGCGCTCGTCCTCGGCCGGTACCGCCATGATCGCGCCGGTGCCGTAGCCGGCCAGCACGTAGTCGGCGATGAAGATCGGGACGCGTCCGCCGGTGACCGGGTTGGTCGCGTACGCGCCGACGAAGACGCCGGTCTTCTCCTTGCTGTCCGCCTGCCGCTCCACGTCCGTCTTGGCCGCGGCGGCCTTCCGGTACGCCTCGACGGCCGCCCGCGGACTGGCGTGCCCACCGGTCCAGGCGTCCCGCGTCCCGTCCGGCCAGGCGGACGGCACCAGCAGGTCGACCAGCTCGTGCTCGGGGGCCAGCACCATGTAGGTGGCGCCGAAGATGGTGTCCGGCCGGGTCGTGAACACCCGCACCGGGGCGACGTCGGTCGGGAAGTCGATGTGCGCGCCGCTGGACCGCCCGATCCAGTTGCGCTGCATCAGCTTGATCGGCTCCGGCCAGTCCAGCGTCTCCAGGTCGTCCAGCAGCCGGTCGCCGTACGCGGTGATCCGCATCATCCACTGCTTCAGGTTGCGCTTGAAGACCGGGAAGTTGCCCCGCTCGGAGCGGCCGTCGGCGGTGACCTCCTCGTTGGCCAGCACGGTGCCCAGCCCCGGGCACCAGTTCACCGGCGCCTGCGAGACGTACGCCAGCCGGTGGTCGTCGACGACCTGGCGGCGCTCGGCGACGGTCAGCTCGGCCCAGCGGCGGCCGTCCGGGGTGGGGCGGTTGCCGCCCTCGAACTCGGCGACCAGCTCGGCGATCGGCCGGGCCTTCTTCGCGTCCGCGTCGTACCAGGAGTTGAAGACCTGCAGGAAGATCCACTGGGTCCAGCGGTAGAACTCGGTGTCGATGGTGGCCACCGAGCGCCGCTCGTCGTGCCCCAGCCCCAGCCGGCGCAGCTGCGCCCGGTACCGCTCGATGTTCGCCACCGTGGTGGTGCGCGGGTGGGTGCCGGTCTGCACCGCGTACTGCTCGGCGGGCAGCCCGAACGCGTCGAAGCCCATCGCGTGCAGCACGTTCCGCCCGGCCATCCGCTGGTAGCGGGCGTAGCAGTCGGTGCCGATGTAGCCCAGCGGGTGACCGACGTGCAGGCCCGCGCCGGACGGGTAGGGGAACATGTCCAGCACGTACAGCTTCTCGGCACCGGCGCGCGGGTGCCCCGGGTCGGCCAGCGGTCCGGTCGGGTTCGGCGCGTGGAAGGTGCCCTCCCGCTCCCAGGCGTCCTGCCACCGGTGCTCGATCTCGTCGGCGAGGGCTGCGGTGTACCGGAACGGGGGAATGTCGCTCGCCGGTGCGGCTGCCTCACTCATGGCGTCTCCTCGGCGCGGTGATGAACGGAAATGGGGAGTCTGCTCAGGGCACAAAAAAGCCCCTCGCGCAGGAGGGGCCGCCGTGCTGTCGCGCGTTCAGCGCATCAGCACGGCCCGGTAAGAAGCAGGAAGACTCCGGCCATGACGGCAGTGTACCCGTCGCGCCGGGCGGACACGCGTCCCCCGTCCGGCGCATATTTCGGGCGTAAGCGACCGAGTACCTGCGGGGGTCGGCGATCACGACAAACATGGTTAGCCTGAGAACCACTGAGATTTCTGCGGCAGACGAGGCTCGGCGTCGCGAACCCAACGGCGGGTCCAGGTGCTCTTTTCAGAGCTGCCGTCCGGCGACGAGGAGGAGGCCCGTGACACAACAGACCTGGGACGAGGTGGGCGGTCTGCTGCCGCACGACGAGTTCCGCGCCGCCAGCGAGGCCATCGTGGCCAACATCGAGCAGGTCATCGAGGGCAAGACGGCCACCGTCCGGCTGGCCCTGGCCGTCCTCCTCGCCGAGGGCCACCTGCTGATCGAGGACGTGCCCGGCGTCGGCAAGACCAAGCTCGCCAAGGCCCTCGCCCGTTCCATCGACTGTTCGGTCCGCCGTATCCAGTTCACCCCCGACCTGCTGCCCAGCGACGTCACCGGGGTCAGCGTCTACAACCAGGAGACGCACGACTTCGAGTTCCGTCCGGGTGCGGTCTTCGCCAACCTGGTCGTCGGCGACGAGATCAACCGGGCCTCGCCGAAGACCCAGTCGGCGCTGCTGGAGTGCATGGAGGAGCGGCAGGTCACCGTCGACGGGGTGACCTACCAGCTCCAGACCCCGTTCATGGTGATCGCGACGCAGAACCCGATCGAGATGGAGGGGACCTACCCGCTGCCGGAGGCGCAGCGCGACCGGTTCACCGCCCGGATCGCGATGGGCTACCCGGACGTCTCCGCCGAACTGGCCATGCTGGACGGTCACGGCGGCACCGATCCGCTGCACGAGCTGCGCCCGGTCTCCGACGCGGCCACCGTCCGGCAGCTCATCGGCCACGTCCGGCAGGTGCACGTCGCCGACGCCGTCAAGCAGTACGCCATCGACCTGGTCACCGCCACCCGCGAGGCCCCCGACCTGCGCCTCGGCGCGTCCCCCCGGGCCACCCTCCAGCTGCTGCGCACCGCCCGCGCGGTCGCCGCGCTGGAAGGCCGCGACTACGTGCTCCCCGACGACCTCCAGGCGCTGGCGGTGCCGGTGCTCGCGCACCGGATCATCCCGACGGCCGACGCCCAGCTCGCCCGGCGCACCACCGACGCGATCGTCTCCGAGCTGGTGCACCGGCTGCCGTTGCCGCACGACCGCAAGCGCTCCCCGTACGACACCCGGCCCGGCGGCGGCAACGGCCGCGGACCGTTCGAGCCCCGGAGGCCGTGACGTGCGTGACGGCCTGCGCGGACTGACCACCCGGGGCCGCTCCTTCCTGGCGGCCGCGGTCGCCGCGGCGATCTCCGCCGGCATCCTCGGCGAGAAGGACCTGCTGCGGGTCGCCGTCCTGCTGGCCGTCCTGCCGCTGCTCGCCGCCGCGTACGTCGGTCGCAGCCGGTACAAGCTGGCCTGCAACCGCTCGCTGGAGCCGCACCGGGTGCCGGTCGGGGCCAGCTCCCGGGTGGTGCTGCGACTGCAGAACCTGTCCCGGCTGCCCACCGGCACCCTGCTGCTGGAGGACCGCCTGCCGTACGCGCTGGGCAGCCGGCCCCGGGTGGTGCTGGAACGGCTCGGCGCGCACCAGGCCAGCTCGGTGGCGTACACCGTCCGGGCCGACGTGCGCGGCCGGTACGAGGTGGGGCCGCTGGTGGTCCGCCTCACCGACCCGTTCGGGCTCTGCGAGCTCAGCCGCGCCTTCCCCAGCACCGACCACCTCACCGTCATCCCGCAGGTCACCCCCCTGCCCTCGGTCCGCCTCCCGGGGGAGTACGCGGGCAGCGGCGACAGCCGGGCCCGGTCGGTGGCGGTGCACGGCGAGGACGACGCGGCCACCCGGGAGTACCGGATGGGCGACGACCTGCGCCGGGTGCACTGGAAGTCGACGGCGCGCACCGGCGAGCTGATGGTGCGCCGCGAGGAGCAGCCCTGGGAGAGCCGCGCGACGGTGGTGCTGGACACCCGGGCGTACGGCCACCGCGGCGACGGCCCGACGGCGAGCTTCGAGTGGGCGGTCTCCGCCGCGGCCAGCATCGCGGTGCACCTGCGTCAGGCCGGCTACAAGCTGCGCCTGGTCACCGGCTCCGGTGCGGACGTGGACGCCACCGAGGGTGGCGGCGAGGGGCTGCTCCTCGACCATCTCGCCGAGGTCCGGCTGAACACCGACGGTGAGATCGCGACCCTGGTGCAGCGGGTCCGCCAGCGCGCCGACGGCGGCCTGATCATCGCCCTCTTCGGCACGTTGAACACCACCGAGGCCGAGCTGCTGGCCGGGCTGCGCGGCAACGGCGCCACCTGTGTGGGGTTCCTGTTGGACAGTTCCTCCTGGCTGAACCTGCCGGCCAAGGCCCGGGCCGAGGCGGACCGCCTGCACGGCACCGCCGCGCTGGCCCTGTTGCAGAGCGGCTGGCGGGTGATCGGCGTCGACCACGGCGGCCGGCTGCCGGCGTTGTGGCCGCAGGCGGCCCGCGGGTCGCAGGGCTTCGCGTTGCGTGCCGCTCTCGCCGAGACGGTGGCCGGCGGCATGACCGGAAAGGTGACCTCGTGACCGCAGCCCGTAACCTCGGCTTCGTCGCCGCCGCGGCGACCCTGCTGGCGGCGGCGCCGCTGTCGGCCATCTTCCAGCGCTGGACCTGGCTGGTCGAGGCGGCGATCGCGGTGGCCGTGGTGGCCGGCGCGGCGGCGCTGAGCCGGCTGGTCCGCAGCCCGCTGTGGGGCCAGGTCCTGGCCATGCTCGCCGGCGGGCTGCTCGCGCTGACCTGGGTCTTCCCGAGCGGCGCCGAGCTGCTCGGCTTCCTGCCCACCCCGGGCACCTTCGCCCACTTCGGCGAGCTGCTCGGCCAGTCGGTGCAGGACATGCGGACGTACGGGGTGAAGGTGCCGGACGTCGACTCGCTGCTCTTCCTGAGCGTGCTCGGGATCGCTTCGGTGGCGGTGCTGGTCGACGTGCTCAGCGTGGGGCTGCGCCGCCCGGCCCTGGCCGGCCTGCCGATGCTGGCGATCTACTCCGTGCCGGTCGCGATCTACGTGGACAGTGTCCCGGCGACGCCGTTCGTGGTGGGCGCCTGCGGCTACCTCTGGCTCCTGGTGACCGACAACGTCGACCGGGTGCGCCGGTTCGGCCGCCGGTTCACCGGGGAGGGCCGCGACGTCGACGTCTGGGAGGCCTCCCCGTTGGCCGCGGCGGGCCGGCGGCTGACCGTCCTGGGTGTCGCGCTGGCGGTGGCGCTGCCGCTGGCCGTACCGGGGATGACCGGTGGCCTGCTGGCCACCGCCGGGGCCGGGACGGGCAACGGGAACGGCCGGCCGGGCCTGGGCGGCAGCCCGGGGCGGATCGACCTCTTCGCCGCGCTGAGCGGCCAGTTGAACCAGTCCGTGTCGGCCGACCTGGTCAAGGTCAGGACCAACGAGCCGTCGCCGTTCTATCTGCGCTTCGGGGTGGCCGACGAGCTGCGGCCGGACGGTTTCCGGACCCGGGTGCCCAGCGGCCGGCCGGTCGGTCGTAACCTGCCCGACCCGACCGAGCGCGGGGGCCGGGGCGTGGAACGGCAGCGCTACCGGGCGACGGTGGAGGTGACGAAGAACCTCAACATGCCCCTGCTGCCGGTCTTCGCCGAGCCGGTGAAGACCGAGGGCCTGAACAGCAGGTGGTTGTACGACCCGAACCTGCAACTGGTCTTCTCCAACGGGGAGAGTTCGCGGGGCAGGCGCTACTCGTTCGACTACGTCCGCTCGACGTACAGTCCGGCGGCGTTGCGGGCGGCGCCCTCGATGTCCGCCGACGACCCGGTGCTGCGCCAGCAGGTCTGGACGCCGCCGGTGCCGAAGGTCGACGCGCTGGTCACGCAGCTGGTCCGGGGCAAGCAGAACGACTACGACAAGGTCCGCGCGATCTACGACTACTTCTCGGTGGAGAACGGCTTCTCCTACTCGCTCGCCACGAAGGGCGGCACCAGCGGCGCGGACATCACCGACTTCCTCGCCAGCAAGGTCGGCTTCTGCCAGCAGTACGCCGCCGCGATGGCCTGGCTGGTCCGGCAGGCCGGCATCCCGGCCCGGGTGGCGTTCGGCTTCACCAACGGCGGCGGTGGTGCCGACGGCGGCACGTACGTGCTGACCAACCGGAACCTGCACGCCTGGACCGAGGTCTGGTTCGGTGGGATCGGCTGGGTGCCGTTCGACGCCACCCCGGCCGGGTACGTGCCGGGTTCGGTCCGGTCGGCCTGGGCCCCGGACACCGACGCGCCGGAGGAGAGCACCCCTGTGCCGGGCAGCAGCAGCGCCCCCGGCGGCGTCGACCCGTCGGCCGGTCCGAACGGGCCGGACGCCGCCGACCGGGACACCGACAGCGGCCTGAGCCTCAAGGGCACCGGGCCCGCCGAGCAGGCACCGGTCTGGCCGTGGTGGACGGCCGGCGTACTGGCGCTGCTGGCGCTGCTCGCCGTGCCGGCGCTGCGCCGGGCGGCGCTGCGCCGCCGTCGCGGGAGCCGGTCCGCGCCACCGAAGGCGACGATCGTGGACGCCGACGCCGCTACGCCGGGCGGCGCTCGGGAGGTGGCGGTCGGTGTCACCGCCGACCGCGCCCGGGCCGACGCGCACGCCGCCTGGGACGAGCTGCTGGACACGCTGGTCGACTTCCGGGTGCGGGTCGACCGGACGGAGACGCCCCGGGCGACGGCGGACCGGCTGGTCCGGGAGACGCTGACCGACGACGGCGAGGCGGGCAGCGCCGTCCGGCTGCTCGGTCGGGCCGAGGAACGGGCCCGCTACGCCCGTGATCCGCTCAGCGGCGAGGCGCTGCCCCCGGCGCTGCGCGCGGTACGCGGCGCACTGGCCGGGCAGGCCGATCGGCGTACCCGGCTGCTGGCGGCGGTGCTGCCCCCGTCGGTGCTGCTGCGCTGGCGGACCGCGCTGAGCGACACGTCGACCGGCCTGGTCACCACCTCCGCTCGGCTGCGCCGCCGCCTGCTGCGGTGGAGTCCACGGCGGATCCTGGCCGGCCGCCCGGCGCGCTGACCTGCCCGACCCCCGCCCGCCGACCCGTCCCGGCGGGCGGGGGGGCTGCGCTGGGCGCCCGGATCACCGGGCGGGCTGGCGGGTCCGGGTCACCAGGTGCGCTGGCGCGTCCGGGGCACCCGGTGGACTGGCGCGTCCGGGTCACCAGGTGGGCTGGCGCGTCCGGGGCACCGGGTGGGCTGGCGCGTCCGGGTCAACCGGGCGGGCTGGCGGGCTCGGGCGGAAAATCAGGACATGGCGACGCGGCCACGGCCGCCGGAGCGTGTTCCGGCGGCGCGTCGCCGCGTCACCCGGGTCAGGGACGGAACGTGGTCAGCGGTGCCCCTCCGGGCGCTGCCGCCAACGGTCCTCCATCCGGTCGAGGAACGACCCCCGCCGACCCGCGCGACCACGGGGACGGCGACGGCTGGTCGTGCCCCCGACCACGTGCAGGTCGGGTGACTGGGACCGGCGGTGCGACTGCACGGCGTAGCCCAGTGACGCCAGCATGACGACGAAACCCGCCACCGCCAGCGGTGGCGTCTTGATCACGGCACCATAGATCAACAGGGCCAGACCAGCAATGACCACGGCGGCAGCGACGAGCAGGCGACGCCGCGCGTGGAAACGCGGGTCGCTGGCGCGAACGGCCGAGGCGAACTTGGGATCCTCGGCAAGCGACCGCTCGATCTGCTCGAACAGCCGCTGCTCGTGCTCCGAGAGCGGCACGGCACTCCTCCCCGGTCACGTTGGTCGGCCCGGTCGGACCGACAGACCGTGGCAGCCAACCGGCTGCTTACCCGCAAGTCTACGAGGGGGCTCGCGCGTCGGAAAGCGGGACGACCTACGGTCGGGTCGGATTTTCGTCCCGGCGCGGATCACGCCTGCCGAGCAGACTGGCCGGACCTATGACGGATCGCCCGAATCGGGCAGCGGCGGCGTCCGCGGCGGCCTCCGCTTCCCGCCATCCGCGCTCGGGCGCGCCGAGGGTGAGCTGCCGGGGCGTCTCGTCGGCCGCGGAGAGCCCCTCGGCGCGTACGCCGACGAGACGGATCGGCTCGGTCGCGTCGAGAGCGGTCCAGAGCGCCCAGGCCGTGTCGAACATCTCCCGCGCGGTGTCCGTCGGCACGGGAAGCGTCCGGGACCGGCTGACCGTGCGGAAGTCGGCCAGCCGGACCTTCAGCGACACCGTCCGACCGACCTGACCGGCCCGGCGCAGCCGGACGCCCACCTTCTCGGCGAGGCTTAGCAGCGCCCGGCGGATCTCCCGCGGGTCGACCACGTCGACGTCGAAGGTGACCTCGGCGCCGATCGACTTCTCGGCGTGTTCCGGGGTGACCCGACGGGGGTCCCGCCCCCAGGCCAGCTCGTGCAGGTGGCCGGCGGCGGCGTCCCCGACCGCGCGGCGGAGCAGGCCAACGGGCGCCTCGGCCAGGTCGCCGACGGTGTTCAGGCCCAGCCGGCGCAGCGTCTCGGCCGACCGCTCCCCCACGCCCCACAGCGCCGCCACCGGCAGCGGGTGCAGGAAGTCGAGCACCCGGGCGGTCGGCACCACCAGCAGGCCGTCGGGCTTGGCGCGGGTGGAGCCGAGCTTCGCCACGAACTTGCTCGACGCCACCCCCACCGAGCAGGTCAGCCCCTGCTCCTCGGCGACCCGGCGACGGATCAGCCGGGCGATCCCGGCCGGCGGGCCGAAGAGCCGGCGGGCACCGGCCACGTCGAGGAAGGCCTCGTCCAGGGAGAGCGGCTCGACCAGCGGCGTGACGTCGCGGAAGATCTGCATCACCGCGCGGGAGGCCGCCGAGTACTGGCTGAAGTCGGGCGGCAGATAGACGGCGTGCGGGCAGAGCGCCCGGGCCCGCGCGGTCGGCATGGCGCTGCGGACGCCGTACCGGCGGGCCTCGTAGCTGGCCGAGCTGACCACGCCGCGAGGGCCGATGCCACCGACCACGACGGGTCTGCCCCGCAGCTCGGGCCGGCGCCGCACCTCGACGGAGGCGAAGAAGGCGTCCATGTCGACGTGCAGGATCGCGCAGCCGGTGTCGTCGGCGTCCGGCCCGAAGCGCGGATCACCGCCACCCCGGGGCAACGACTGGCTGCGGCCCATCCCCGCAGGCTAGCCGCCCGGTCCGACACCACCGGCGGCCCGGCCGGTCAGCCCCGCACGACCAGCAGCGGGATCGTCATCTCGGTGGCGGTGTCCGCGCCGTGGTAGGCGACCAGCCGGGACTCGATCGGATGCTCGGAGCGGGTGGCCACCACCGCGTGGGTGCCCCGGCAGACCGCCACCACGTCGCCGATCCGGCGCAGGTGCTCCTCCGGCACCGGCCCGAACCAGCCGGCCGCCACCAGCTCGTCGCGGGTGGTGACCCGGGCCGCGTCGCCCAGCACCTCGGACCAGGCCGCCACCACGTCGGCCGTCGCCCCGGGCGCGACGTGCAGGTAGCGGACCCGGGGCTCGCCGGCGAGCACCCGCACCCCGGCCCGCAACCGGGGGTCGGTGTCGAAGTCGACGCGGTGCCCCGCCGGCACGTCGAGCTGGCCGTGGTCGGCGGTCACCAGCAGCGCGGCGTCGGGCGGCAGCCCGTCGACCAGCCGGGCGAGCAGCCCGTCCACCTCGGCGGCGGCGAGCCGCCAGGGGGCCGAGTCGACGCCGCTGAGGTGGCCGTGCCGGTCCAGGTCGGGGTGGTAGCCGGAGACCAGGGTGGGCCCGGCGCCGGCCGCCAGGGCGGTGAGCATCCGGGTGGCGAGGGCGTCCACGTCGGCCGCGCCGCGGTAGTCGCCGCCCCGGTTGGCGGCGAGGGTGAGGCCGCTGCCGGCGTACTCGGGGCGGCTGACCACGGTCACCGCGACGCCGGCCGCGCGGGCCCGCTCGTACTGGGTGGGGACGGGCTGCCAGGTCAGCGGATCCGGGTCGCCGCTCCACTCGATGTGGCTGAGCACCCGGTCGGTGCCGGGGACCCGGACCTTGAAGCCGAGCACGCCGTGCCCGCCGGGGGCGCTGCCGGTGCCGAGGCTGACCAGGCTGGTCGGGGTGGTGGAGGGGAAGCCGGAGGTGAGCGGAACCCCGACCGCGGCGGTCAGCCCGGCGAGGGTCGGGGCGTACGGGGCGGCGGTGGGGATCTGGTGCCAGCCGAGCCCGTCGACCAGCAGCACGGCGATCCGGCGTACCCCGGCCAGCCGGGGGCGCAGGTCGAGCAGGTCGACCGCGCCGGGCACCCCGAGCACCGCGAGGGCGCTGGGCAGCACGTCGGCGAGGCTGCCCCCGCCGTAGGCCGGGGCCACCGGGTCGAGCGGCCCCACCGCCGGGCCGGTCATGCCGGTCGGCGGGCGAACAGGTGCAGCTGGGCGGCGAGGTCCCGGTACGGCGACCGGGCGGCCAGGGCCCGCTCCAGCTCGACCAGGGCGGGCTGCTGACCGTCCGCCACGGCGGCGGGGAGCAGGTCGGCGAGGACGCGTACGCCGTGGATCTCCTCGACGGTGAGTCCGGCGTCGCCGAGCAGCGCGGCGGCGTCGGTGGCGTCGTAGCGGCGGCGCAGGGTGTCCCGCGGCCCGGCGCTGCCGTGCGGGTCGGCGGCGAGCGCGGCGGCGGTGTCGAGGTGGCCGTTCATGGCCCGGCCGAGCACGGCGGCGGCCCGCCCGGCGACCAGGACGCTGGCCGCGCCGCCGGGGCGCAGCGCGGCGACGAGTGCGGCCACCACCGGGGCGGGGTCGTCGACGACCTCCAGGACGGAGTGGCAGAGCACCAGGTCGACGGTGCCCGGCTCGACCAGCCCGGCGAGCGCGTCGCCGTCGCCCTGCAGGGCGCGTACCCGGTCGGCGACACCGGCCTCGGCGGCCCGGCGGGTCAGCGCGGCGAGCGCGTCGGGGCTGGCGTCGACCACGGTGACCCGGTGGCCGGCCTCGGCGATCGGGACGGCGAAGCCGCCGGTGCCGCCGCCGACGTCGAGCACGGTGAGCCGGTCGCCGGCCCGGCGGTCCAGCTCGGCCGCCAGGACCGCCCAGATGACGGCGGTACGGGGGGTCAGCGTTCTGGTCTGCTCCACGCCGCCGAGCCTAGTCACCCCCGCCACTCAGCCCTTGCGGCCGGTGGTGGCGATGCCCTCGACGAAGTGCCGCTGGGCCAGGAAGAACAGAATGATCATCGGTACGGTGGCGAGCACGCTGCCGGCCAGGACGACCTCCCACTGCTGCTCGCCGCCGTAGCCGAACCGGTCGAGCACCACCTTCAGCCCGCGCGGCAGGGTGTAGAGCTGCTCGTTGCGCAGATAGATCAGTGGCTTGAGCAGGTCCGTCCAGCTCGCCTTGAACTCGAAGACGAACGCCACCAGCAGGGCGGGGCGGATCAGCGGGAAGGCCATCTTCCAGAACAGCTGCGGATAGCTGGCCCCGTCCACCCGGGCGGCCTCGAAGTATTCCCGGGGCAACGAGAGCAGGAACTGCCGCAACAGGAAGATGTAGAAGGCCGAGCCGAAGAGGTTGCCGGCCCAGAGCGGCACCTGGGTGTCGGTCAGCCCGAGCTTCGACCAGATCAGGTAGGTCGGGATCATGGTGACCGCGAACGGCAGCATCATGGTGGCGAGCACCAGGCCGAAGAGCAGGTTGCGGCCGGGGAAGCGGAAGTAGGCGAAGCCGAAGGCCACCCAGGCGCTGGAGATGGTCGCCGTGGCCGCGGCGGCCACCCCGACCACCACGCTGTTGAACAGCCAGGTGAGCATCGGCACGGCGTGCCACGCCGCGGCGTAGTTTCCCGGCGCGAAGGGCGTCGGCAGGAAGCCGGGGGCGAAGACGTACTCCCGGGGGCGCAGCGAGGCGCTGACCAGCCAGACGAACGGCAGCATGAAGATCACCGCCGCGCCGACCAGGGTGACCACGAAGAGCACCCGCTGCCAGCGCGGTCGCCCGGCCTCCGCCGCCGGCGGCCGCCGGGCCGCCGCCCCCGCCGCCCCGTCCAGGGGTACGGCGGTGACGGCGCCCGGGTCGACCGTGGTGCTCATGGCGTGACGCCCTCGGAGTCCTCCTCCGCCCGGGACCGCCGGTCGTTCGCCACCGGCCCGTCGGTCACCGGGTACTCCCGGGCCTCCAGCTGGTGCGGCTGCCAGTCCGCGCCCAGCCGGGTCCGCCGGCTGTTGGCCAGGCCGTGGTACGCCTCGCTCATTGGTCCTCCCCCTCGTAGTACACGAACCGGTTGCTGAGTTTCACCTGCACCAGGGTGATCACCAGGATGATCACGAAGAGCAGCCAGGCCATCGCCGAGGCGAAGCCCATGTGCAGGAACTGGAACGCTTCCTGGAACAAATGGATCACGTAGAACGATGCCGCGTCGCTGTTGAAGGATCCGGCGGTCTGCCGGTTGCCGAAGTACATGGTGTAGACCTCGGTGAACATCTGCAGCGACGCGATGGTGTTGACGATCAGCGTGAAGAAGAGCGATCCGGAGATCATCGGCAGGGTCACGTGCCGGAACCGGGCCCAGCCGCCGGCCCCGTCCAGGTCGGCGGCCTCGTACAGGTCCCGGGGCACGTTCTGCAACGCGGCCAGATAGATGATGACGGTGGAGCCGAGGCTCCAGAGGCTCATCAGCACGATGCCGGGCAGCACCCAGTCCGGGTCGGTGGTCCAGCTCGGCCCGTCGATCCCGACCAGGCCCAGCGCCCGGTTGATCAGGCCGTCCTGGGTGTTGAGCAGCAGCAGGAACAGGATGCCGACGGCCACCGCCGGGGTCATCACCGGCAGGTAGAAGACGGTCCGGAAGAAGCCCTGGAGCCGGCCGACCCGCTTGAGCAGCAGCGCCAGGCCGAGCGAGATGGCCATCACCAGCGGCACGTGCAGCGCCGTGTAGTAGACGGTGTTGCCGAGGCTGCGGGCCACCTGCGGGTCGCTCATCAACTGCCGGTAGTTGTCCAGGCCGGTGTACCGGGGCGCGTTGATCACGTCGTACTCGGTGAGGCTGAGCCACGCGCTGGCGATCATCGGGCCGGCCTGGAAGAGCAGGAACCCGACGATCCACGGCGCCAGGAACAGGTACGCCCAGCGGGCCTCCCGCCGGGCCAGCGGCGTACGCCGACGCCGGCCCGGCAGGGAGGTGGTGGCGGTGGTGGCCATCTCCGGTGGCTACTTCGCGGCCTTGTCCAGCGCGGCGGTGGCCTCCTGCTGGGCCCGGTCCATCGCCTGCTGCGGCTGGGCCTGCCCGGAGAGCACCCGGTTGACCGCATCGGTCCAGGCCTTGTCGAACTCGGCGCCGGCCGGCGAGGCGGGCATGGCGAACGCGGCGTCCTGGGCCGACCGGATGGTGGCCACGGCGTCGTCGAAACGCTTGTTGCCGGTCGGCTGGTAGACCTCGTCGAAGATCTTCTTGTCGGCCTGCTCGTTGCCGGTCCAGACACCGGTGAAGGGCAGGTTGGCGGCCTTGCGGGCCTCGGCGCGGGCCTTCGCGGCGGCCAGCCAGGTGTCGGTGGCGGTCATCTGCTTGGCGAAGGCGCAGGCCGCGTCCGGGTTCTTCGCCCCCTTGGTGATCACCCACGCCTGCCCGGCGGACATGGTGACCGGCTTGCCCTCCCGGTCGACGAAGGGCTTGACCACCAGCTCGGCCTTGGGGCTGTTCTTGGCGGCCTGGTTGAGGAACCACTCCTCCATCGGCCAGGCGGCGATCTGGTTCTTGGCGAGGGGGTTCTGCGCGCCGAAGAAGTCGAAGGTGTCCCGGAACGACTTGAACTTGCCCCAGCCACCCTGGTCCTGGATCAGCTTCACCCCGGTGGTCAGCGCCTCGACCACCTTCGGGTCGTTGAGGTTGGCCTTGGTGCCGTCGGCGGAGATCATCTCGACGCCGTTGGCCTTGGCCCACATCGGCAGGAACTCGGGGATCTTCGGGTCGATGCCGATCCGGGTGAGCTTGCCGCCGTCGACCTTGGCCAGCTTCGCGTTGACCCCGGGGAGCGCGGCCCAGTCGGCCAGGTTCACGCTGTCGGCGGTCAGCCCGGCCTGCTTGAGCACCGCCTCGTTGAGATAGACCACCCGGACGCTGCTGAACTCGGGGATGCCGTAGACCGTGCCGTCCAGGGTGACCTGGTCCCTGGCCGCCTGCCGGTACTGCCCCAGGTCGATGTCCTGCTTCTTGACGCAGTCGGTCAGCGGCTGGATCGAGCCGCGCTTGGCGTACGTGCCGATCAGCTTGCGGTCCATGTAGACCAGGTCCGGCGGGTTACCGGAGGCCACGGCCGAGAGGAACTGCTGCTCGTCGAAGGCGCCCTCGGTGATCTTCAGCTCGACCTTCGGATGGTCCCGCTTGAACGCGTCCACCCGGGTCTTGGCGATCTCGTCCGACAGGCCGAACCCCATGGTGCTCAGCGCGCCGGAATCCTTGGCGCCACCACCGGAATCGGTTCCGCCGCCGCCCACTCCCCCGCAACCGCTGACCGCCAGGGTGAACACCCCGACCAACGCGGTCGTCCGCAGCGTCCGTGACATGGCCACCTCCTCCAGGGCGCGGGCCACCCTGCCCACGCGGAGGAGCACTTCTCCTGCCCGCGCAGATTTGAAACCCATCTGTGGGGAATCCGGCGGATAGCGCGCCGCGTGCGCCGGATGGGCGGTCAGCGAAAGTCGCGGGAGGCCGGCGTGACCGGCGGGGTAATCGCGTCCAGCCGGTCGGCGGTGAGGCTGGTGACCCCCTCGTGCCGCTGCAACCGGCCGCGCACCACCAGCGCCGCGCTGGTCCGGGCCACCCGGCGGTACCGCTGCCACAGACCCGGTGAGCAGGTGACGTTGAGCATCCCGGTCTCGTCCTCCAGATTGAGGAAGGTGACCCCGCCGGCGGTCGCCGGCCGCTGCCGGTGGGTGACGATCCCGCCGACCCGGATCCGCTGGCCGGGCTCCACCCGGCCGAGCCGGGCGATCGGCACCGCGCCCAGCGCGTCGAGCCGGTCGCGGAGGAACCGGGCCGGATGCGTCTCCGGCGACAGGCCGGTCGCCCAGACGTCGGCGACGAGCTTGTCGACCTCCTCCATGCCGGGCAGGGTGGGCGGGCTGACGCCGGTCACCGTGCCGGGCAGCCGGTCCGGCCGGTCCTGGGCCGCCGCGCCGGCCGCCCAGAGCGCCTGCCGCCGGGTCAGCCCGAAACAGGCGAAGGCGTCCGCGGTGGCCAGCGCCTCCAGCTGCGCGGCGGTCAGCCCGACCCGCCGGGCCAGGTCCGACAGGTCCGCGTACGGCCCGTGCGCCGCCCGCTCCGCCTCGATCCGCTCGGCCACCCCCTCGCCGAGGGTACGCACCGCACCCAGCCCGAGCCGGACGGCCGGACCACCCAGCCCCCAGGCGTGCGGCGGCTCCCCCGGCTGACTCCCCCAGCGGGTGTCCGGGGTGGACTCCAGCACCGCCGACGCGCCGCTGGCGTTGATGTCCGGGCGGCGTACCTCGACGCCGTGCCGGCGGGCGTCGTCGACCAGGGTCTGCGGCGAGTAGAAGCCCATCGGCTGGGCGTTGAGCAGCGCGGCCAGGAACGGGGCCGGGTGGTAGCGCTTGAGCCAGGAACTGGCGTAGACCAGGTAAGCGAAGCTCATCGCGTGGCTCTCCGGGAAGCCGTAGCTGGCGAACGCGGTGAGCTTGCGATAGACGTCGTCGGCCAGCTCCCCGGTGATGCCCCGCTCGGCCATCCCGGCGTACAACCGGTCGGCGATCTGCGCCATCCGCTCCACCGACCGCTTCGCCCCCATCGCCCGGCGCAGCTGGTCGGCGCCGGCCGCGTCGAAACCGGCCAGGTCGATGGCGAGCTGCATCAGCTGCTCCTGGAACAGCGGCACGCCGAGGGTCTTCTCCAGCGCGTTGCGCATCAGCGGGTGCGCGTACGTCACCGGCTCCTGACCGTTCTTGCGCCGGATGAACGGGTGCACCGAGCCGCCCTGGATCGGGCCGGGACGGATCAGCGCCACCTCCACCACCAGGTCGTAGAACTCCCGGGGCTTCAGCCGGGGCAGGGTGGCCATCTGGGCGCGGCTCTCCACCTGGAACACCCCGACCGAGTCGGCCCGGCAGAGCATGTCGTAGACCTCGGGGTCGTCCAGGGTCATGTCGCCCAGGTCGAGGGTCGTCCCGATCATGTCGTAGCCGTAGTGCAGGGCGGAGAGCATGCCGAGGCCGAGCAGGTCGAACTTGACCAGCCCGACCGCGGCGCAGTCGTCCTTGTCCCACTGGAGCACGCTGCGGCCGGGCATCCGACCCCACTCCACCGGGCAGACCTCGATCACCGGGCGGTCGCAGATCACCATGCCGCCGGAGTGGATGCCCAGGTGCCGGGGGAAGGTCTGCAGTTCGTTCGCGTACGCGACCACCTGCTCGGGGATGTCCTCCACGTCGACGGCGGCGACCGAGCCCCAACGGTCGATCTGCTTGCTCCAGGCGTCCTGCTGACCCGGGGAGAAGCCGAACGCCTTCGCCACGTCCCGCACCGCCGAGCGGGGACGGTAGGAGATGACGTTGGCGACCTGGGCGGTGTGCTCCCGGCCGTACCGGGCGTAGACGTGCTGGATCACCTCCTCCCGACGGTCGGACTCGATGTCCACGTCGATGTCGGGCGGCCCGTCCCGCTCCGGGGCGAGGAAGCGTTCGAAGAGCAGCCGGTGCCGGACCGCGTCCACGTTGGTGATCCGCAGCGCGTAGCAGACCGCCGAGTTGGCCGCCGAGCCCCGACCCTGGCAGTAGATGTCCTGCTCGCGGCAGAAGCTGACGATGTCGTAGACCACCAGGAAGTAGCCGGGGAAACCCAGCTCGTCGATCATCCGCAGCTCGTGCTCCAACTGCGCGTACGCCTCGGGGTGCGCCTCGGGCGGCCCGTACCGTTCCCGCGCCCCCCGCATGGTCAGGTGCCGCAGCCAGCTCATCTCGGTGTGCCCCGCCGGCACCGGGTACGCCGGCAGCTTCGGCGCGACCAGTTGCAGGTCGAAGGCGAGTTCCGCCCCGAACTCGGCGGCCCGCGCCACCGCCCCCGGGTACGCGCCGAACCGCGCCGCCATCTCCGCGCCGCTGCGCAGGTGGGCGGTGGCCGCGGCGGGCAGCCAACCGTCGATCTCGTCCAGGCTGCGCCGGGCCCGGACCGCGGCCAGCGTGGTGGCCAGCCGGCGTCGGCCGGGGGTGGCGTAGTGCACGTTGTTGGTGGCCACCGTGGGCAGCCCGGCGGCGGCGGCCAGCTCGGCGAGGGCGTCGTTGCGGTCGGCGTCGACCGGGTGACCGTGGTCGGTCAGCTCCACCGCCACCGTGTCCGCGCCGAACAGGGCGGTGAGCCGGTCCAGCTCCCGGGCAGCCGCGTCGACGCCCTCGGTGAGCAGCGCACCGGGGACGTGTCCCTTGCGGCAGCCGGTCAGCACCAGCACGTGGTCCTTCAGCTCCTGGGCGACCTCCTCCAGCTCGCCGTAGACCGGGCGGCCCTTCTCGCCGCCGCGCAGCTGGGCCCGGGAGATGGTGGCGGCGAGTCGGGCGTACCCCTCGTGGCCGTGCGCGAGCACCAGCAGGTGCGCGCCGTGCGGGTCGGGCTCGCCGTTCTGCGGGCCGGGCAGCCCGAGGGAGAGCTCCGCGCCGAAGACCGTCGGCAGGTGCAGCGCGCGGGCCGCCTCGGCGAAGCGGACCACCCCGTAGAAGCCGTCGTGGTCGGTGACGGCGAGCGCGGTGAGCCCCAGCCGGGCGGCCTCCTCGGCCAGCTCCTCCGGGTGGCTGGCCCCGTCGAGGAAGCTGAAGTTGGTGTGCGTGTGCAGCTCGGCGTAGGGCACGGTGTCGTCGGGTCGGGCCAGCGCGGGTGCCTCGGGCGGCTCGTAGTGCTGCCGCTTCCGACTCCAGACCGGGGCGTCACCGCCGTCGGCGTCGACCGCGAGCGGATCCACCACGTGCAGGTGCCGCTCGTCCCGCGACCGCCCGCCTCGCCCGCCGCCGCCTCGCCCATCGCCGCCTCGCCCGCCGCCGCCTCGCCCATCGCCGCCTCGCCCGCCGCCGCCTCGCCCGTCGCCGGACCGGCCGTCGGTGGACCGGCCGGAGAGCACGCGTTCCAGCTCCGACCAGGGCAGCTTCGGATTGTGGAAGCTCACCGGTCCACTCCTCGCCAGGCCGGTGTCAGAGCCGGCGCGGGACGGCGGGTACCCGTGCGTCGCCTACGAACCTGATGGCAAAGATGAATCAGAAGGTCGAAGATCACGGCCGACTCACCGGAGGTCAGCGGCGATCCATCTGTGTAATCACGTTCGTAGCGTCCGTCGGGTGGGGTCTCACCCGACCCACGCCCCACCACCGACCGGCGTCTCCCCGCAGACCGGCACCCGAGCAAGGACCGGCACGCAGCCACCGACCAACGCCCAGCCGCAGGCCAGCTCCCAACCGCGGAGCGTCCCCCGACCGCAGACCGGCGCCCCACCACAGACCGGCGCCCAGCCGCCGACCAGCGCCCAGCCGCCGACCGGCGCCCAGCCGCCGACCGGCGCTCAGTCATAGATCGCCTCCACCAGCCACTGGCCGCCCTCGACCGCCAGCAGCAGGGCGGCGCCGTCGGCCAGGCTGACCTGGAACCGGGCCCGCCGACGGGCCTCGGCCGGCGCCCACCAGCGCTCGTCCACCGGCCACGGGCCGACCCACCCGACGATCTCCGCCGGCCGGCCCGTGCCGACCACCAGCCGGGCGGGCGGGGCGCTCACCGCCAGGCGCGCGCTGACCACGACCGGCTCGCCGGTGGCGTCCCGCACGGTCGCGGCGAGCGGAGTGGGCAGCACCACGGCCGGCGCGGGCGGCGGCAGACGCCCCGGCCACGGCGGCACCTCCGCACCGGCCACACGGCCGGCTGCGGCCCGCCCGCGCCGCGCCACCCCCCGCCCCACCCCGCCCCGCTCCTCGCCGCCGGCACCCGGAACAGCAGGAAGACCCGCGGCGGGGGCAGCAGGAAGACCGGGGGCGGGGACGGGTCGGTCGGGGGCGGCAGGAAGACCGGAGGCGGGGACGGGCCGGTCGGGGGCGGCAGGAAGACCGGAGGCGGGGACGGGCCGGTCGACGGCGGCAGGAAGACCGGAGGCCGGGACGGATCGGTCGGGAGCGGCAGGAAGACCGGGGGGCGGGACGGGTCGGTCGGCAGCGGTGATCGGCGCGGCGGGCAGTGGCGGCGGGCCGGGGCGGGCGGGCAGCCGTTCGTCGCCCCACGGCACCAGGCGCACCTGGTCGGCCGGGGACCGACCGCCGCCGAGCACGGCGGTCAGCACCGCCTCGGGGCCGAGGATGCCCTGCACCCGGCTCAGCGCACGGTGCGCCCGCTCCCGCTCCTCACCGGCCTCCCCCCACAGTCCCGGTTGCAGGCCGGCCTGGGCGAGCACTCCGTCGGGGACCAGTCGCAGCCGGATGATCCCGGCGGTCGGCCGGGCCGGGCGGGCGCCGGCGCGACGGTTGCCGCCGGAGAGCCAACCGTCCAGTTGCCAACGCACCCGGTCGGCGATGGCGGCGGCGGTGAGCAGCCCGTCGTGCCGCCAGACCCGGTGCAGCTCCTGGCCGTGCGCGGTGACCGCCTCGATGCCGAGCCGGGTGCAGGCCAGCCCGTGCGCGGCGAGCCGCTCGTGCAACTGCTCGGCCAGGGCCCGGGCGGCGAAGGCCGCGGCGTCGACCCGCTCGATCGGCTCGTCGTGGTCGGCCGTGACGGCCAGGTCGGCCGGGGGGTGCCGGACGGCGAGCGGCCGGTGGTCCCGACCGGCCGCGAGCCGGTACGCGAGGGCCCCGTCGAAGCCGAACCGGGCCAGCACGTCACCGGCCGGCAGCGCGGCGAAGTCCCCGAGGGTGCGGATCCCCAGCCGGCGCAGCAGATCGGCCAGGGCCGGCCGGCCGAGCGCCTCGACCGGCAGCCCGGCCAGGAATCCGGGTGTCCCGCCGGGCGGCACCACCCGGCCGTCCCGGGCGGCCAGCCCGGCGGCGAAGACCCCGTCGGCGATGCCGACCTGACTCTCCACCGCGCAGCTCTGGGCGACGTGTTCGATGATCCGTTCGGCCGCCGCCTCCTCGCCCCCGAGATAGCGGCTCGGACCACGGGCGGCCAGCGCACAGGCCCCCGGACGGACCACCTCGACCCCGGCGGCCACCTCCTCCACGGCGGCGACCACCGGCTCGAACGCCCGGGCGTCCCGGCCGGGATCGTGCTCGACGACGGTGAGCTGCGGGCAGCGCCCCTGCGCCTCCCGCTTGCGCAGCCCTCGGCGCACCCCCTCGGCGCGGGCCCGCTCCGAACAGGCGATCACCCGGTTGGCGTGCAGCACCACGACCGGGTCGGTGGCGGGCACCCCGTCGACGATCTCGGCGGCGAGCACCGGCCAGTCAGGGCACCAGAGCAGCAGCGTCCGTACCGGGGTGGTGGTCATGTCGGGCCGACCAGGGTGAGCGCGCCGCGGCGGGACGGGGCGGCGAGGGCGGCCCGGGCGGCGGCGCCGACACCGGTCGCCCGGGGGATGACGCGGGTGAGCCCGTCGCCGGGCAGCCAGACCTTGATCTCCTTCGGCCGGGCGGCCGCCCCACGGCCCCGCGCCGAGACGGTGACCTCCCGGCGGCGCAGCCGTCCCCGGCCGGCTCCCAGCCCCTCCCAGACGCCCCGGACCACCTGCAGCGTGACGTCGGCGCCGTCCCAGCGGCCGTACGGGACGAGCACGCTGCCGCGCTGCCGGGCCCGGGCGGCCAGCCGGTCGGCGACCGAGGCGGAGACCGTGGCCGGGACGGCGGTGACCACCACGTCCACCCCGTCGATGAGGGCGGCGACGACGGTGGGCCACTCGGGCCCGGGGTGCGGCACCAGGGCGAGCCGGTCCAGGGCGATGCCGGCCTCGGCCGCCGCCCCGGCGCCGAAGGTGGGGACGCCGACCACGGCGCACCACGAGCCGGCCCGGGACGCCTCGGCGAGCAGCGCGAGGAGCAGGGAGGTGCCTCCGCTACGGCGGGGCTGTCCGACGCCGACCGCGATGGTGCTGCCGCGCCGCAGGCCACGGTTGGGCAGCAGGCCGGTCAGCTCCGGCAGGACCGGCAGCACCCGGTGACCGCCCGCCGGATCGGGTGCGCTCGCCGGACGTACCAGCCCGGCCAGTGCGGCGGAACCGACCACCATGCGGCCCGCCATCGGACCTACCCCCCGTCGTGTGTCGCCACGGGAACGGATCCCCGTGCTGTGCCGTGTCGCTGTGCTGCAGGTGGTGCCGGGTCCGGGTCAGGTCTGCCGGACCGGAGGCGACGCGTCCGGCCCGGCGGGCTTCCCACCGCCGGACCGGACGCGTCGGGTCAGGCGGCCAGCCCGTCCAGGGCCGGCTGGTGGGCCAGGCCGAGCGAGGCCTCCACCACCGTCACGAACTGCTCGGCGGAGCGGAGCAGGTCGTCGGCCTCCCGGGCGGTGACCACCCGGGGGATGCCGGCCTCGGCGGCGGCCCGCTTGCCGGCGCCGGCGGCGAAGTAGCGCGCCCACTCGTCGAGCTCGGGGGCGACGGTGGAGAGCAGGACCCAGACGCTGGTGACCCGGTTGCGCCGGCCGGGGGCCGGTCGGGCACGGGCGGCGAGCAGGGCGGCGGCGGCGCGCAGCGCGGCGAGGTGGGCGGCGGCGTAGCGGAGGCCGTCGGGGCGGGTCTGGGCGGCCTCGGTCAGCCCGTGCCGGGCCACGGCGAGCAGCTGGGCGGGGGTGCGGTGCGGCAGCACGTGCGCCGGCACCGTCGGTGCCTGAGCCGGACTGGTCGGCATGGGACTGTCTCCTCCACGTGACCGAGGCGGGCGCGCCGCCCGGCGGATCGGATCCGCCGGTGCGAGGCGCCCGGGGCGGGTGGTGCGGAGGAAGGCGCACCGTGTGGGGCCGGCCGGGTGTGGAGCTTCCCCACACCACACCCGGCCGGCGTACCGGCGGGTCCGTCGCCCGCCGCCCGGGGGTCGTGGGCGGCGGACGACGATCCTGCCTGACGGGGCCGGACTCGCGACTGTCCGGCGCCCGGTGCGGTCCGCGGAACCGCACCTGCCGGGACCGGTGCCGCGAAACACCCGCACCCGGCGGTTGGAACGAGCGTACGACTCAATCGAACACTCGTTCTAACTACCCCGACAGTACACCTCCCCTCCGACGAAAATGCAACGTGTGACGCGCCGGGACACGCCGGAGGCGAACCGGATTCCCAGCCGGCGCACAGCAGCGGCAAAGGCGTCCCCGAGGTGGTCACCCCAGGGTTGACCCATGAACGTCAGCCGTACCGAAACGACCGCCCGGTGACCGCCGCCGTCGCCGACCGGCGCAGCACCCGTCGTACCCGTCCGGTGACACCCGGCTGGTGGGCCGACGTCGCGGGCAGCGCAGCCGTGCTCAGCCTGCTGGTCGTCACCGCGCTCTGGACCGCCGACCGGGGGGTGCAGGAGCTGGTCGGCGGCCTCGCCACCGGGCTCACCTCGGCCGGCCGGCTCGCCGGCCTGCTCAGCGCCGACCTGATGCTCATCCAGGTGGTGCTGATGGCCCGGGTGCCGCTGATCGAGCGGCGCTTCGGCCAGGACCGGATCGCCCGCTGGCACCGGCTCGCCGGCTTCACCTCCTTCCACCTCCTCCTCGCCCACGTGGCGCTGACCGTCCTCGGCTACGCCGGCACCGCCCGGCAGGGCGTGCTCGCCGAGACCTGGGACCTGGTCGTGTCGTACCCCGGGATGCTGCTGGCCACCGCGGCGCTGGCGCTGCTGGTGCTGGTCGTGGTGACCTCGGTCCGGGCGGCCCGGCGCCGGCTGCGCTACGAGTCCTGGCACCTGCTGCACCTGTACGCGTACCTCGGCATCGCCCTGGCGCTGCCGCACCAGCTCTGGACCGGGGCGGACTTCCTCGCCTCCGCCGCCGCCCGCGCCTACTGGTGGACCGTCTACCTGCTGGCGCTGGCCAGCGTGCTGGTCTGGCGGCTGGGCCTGCCGGCCTGGCGCTCGCTGCGGCACCGGGTCGAGGTGGCCGCGGTGGTCCCGGAGGCCCCCGGCATCACCTCGGTCTGGCTGCGCGGACGCCACCTGCACCGGCTGCCCGCCCGGGCCGGGCAGTTCCTCCTCTGGCGGTTCCTGGACGGCCCCGGCTGGTCCCGGGCGCACCCCTACTCGCTGTCGGCGCCGCCCACCGGGGACCTGATGCGGATCACCGTCAAGGACCTCGGGGACGACAGCTCCCGGGTGACCACCCTGCGCCCCGGCACGAAGGTGCTGATCGAGGGGCCGTACGGGCGGCTGACCGGGGAGCACTGGCGCGGCGGCGGGCTCACCATGCTCGCCTGCGGCGTCGGGATCACCCCGCTGCTGGCGCTGCTCTGGGAGCTGCCGTACGCCCCGGGCGAGGCGGTGCTGCTCTACCGCGCGCGTACCGAACAGGAGCTAGCCTTCCGGGCGGAGCTGGACCGGCTCGCCGCGGAACGCGGCGTGGTGGTGCACCTGCTGGTCGGCCCCCGGGCCCGGCGGCCCGCCTGGCTGCCGACGTACGCCGAAGGGCTGTCCGACGCCGACGCCCTGCGTCGGCTCTCCCCCGGCATCGCCGGTCACGACGTCTTCCTCTGCGGTCCGGACGGCTGGGTGGACGCGGCCCGCGCCGCGACCCGCGCGGCCGGGGTGCCGGACGCGCACCTCCATCACGAACGTTTCGCCTGGTGACAGGCGCGAAAGGAGGATCCGTGCGACGGATCACCATCTGGCTGCTCTCCACCGTGGCCGCCCTGGTCCTGCTGTTCAGCTACAAGACCAGCACGATGGGCCCCGGCGGGGAGAGCAGCGCCATCGCCTCCGGCGGCACGGGCACCGGCTCGTGGAGCGGGACCTACCCCGGCACCGACCCGGGCTCCACCGACACCGGCTCCGGCACCAGCGCCGGCACCGGGACCGGCTCCGGCTCCACCGGCAGCGGCACCGCCACCGGGTCGGTGGCGCAGACCCGGTGGGGTCCGGTGCAGGTGCGGATCACCGTCTCCGGCGGGAAGATCACCGACGTGGTCGCCGTGCAGGTGCCCGACGGCAACCACCGGGACCAGGAGATCAACGACTACGCGGTGCCGATCCTGCGGCAGGAGGCCCTGGCCGCGCAGAGCGCCCGGATCGACACCGTCTCCGGCGCCACCGTCACCAGCGACGGCTACCAGGAGTCCCTCCAGGCCGCGATCGACGCGGCGCACCTGAAGTGAGGACCGTGGAACTCGACCGGCGCGCCTGGGTGGTGCAGGTGATGGGGCTGCCGGTCAGCGTGCACCTGCGCGGCCCCGAGGTGCGTACCGACGCGGTGGCGCAGCGGGTGGAGCGGGTCTTCGCCGAGCTGCGGCAGGTCGACGCGGTGTTCAGCACGTACCGGCCGGAGAGCGTGCTCGGCCGGCTCGGCGGGGCGGTGCCCGACCCGGCCACCACCGCCGACCCGCTGGTGCGCCAGGTGGTGACGCTCTGCGGGACGGCCCGCGCGCGGACCGCCGGCTGGTTCGACGCGCGCCACCTGCCACTGCCGCTGGGCGGCACCGGCTTCGACCCGTCGGGCCTGGTCAAGGGGTGGGCGGTGGAGCGGGCCGCGCGGCACCTGGGCGACCTGCCCGGGCACGACCTCTGCCTCAACGCCGGCGGGGACGTGCTGCTGCGTACCGGGTCGGGTCGGCCGGGCTGGCGGGTCGGCGTCGAGGACCCCGGGCGGCCCGAGCAGCTGCTCGACGTGCTGGAGCTGACCGGCGGCGCGGTCGCCACGTCGGGCACCGCGCGGCGCGGCACGCACATCCTGGACCCGTGCGCCGGCCGCCCCGCCCGGGCCGTCCGGTCGGTCACCGTGGTCGGCCCCGAGCTGCTCTGGGCCGACGTGTACGCGACCGCGGCCGTCGCCCGGGGCCCGGACGCGCTCGACTGGCTGACCACCCTGGACGGGTACGCCGCCCTGCTGGTGGACGCCGCCGGTCGGGTCCGGGCCACCCCGAACTGGCCCGGTATCGCCCGATGAGGTCTCCCGGCCCCCACCGACCGCCCCGCAGCACGCAGACTGACCGGCATGGCTGACATGGACGATCCGAAGACGGTGCTGCGCCACTACCTCCAGGCGTCCCGCGACGACCTGATCTGGAAGCTCGACGGGCTGAGCGAACGCGAGGCGCGGCTGCCCCGCACCCCGACCGGCACCAACCTGCTGGGCATCGTCAAGCACTGCCTCAACGTCGAGGCCGGCTACTTCGGGCCCACCTTCGGGCGCGAGTTCCCGACGCCCGACGAACTGCTCCCCCTGTCGGCGTACGACGAGGACCCGCAGGCGGACTGGTACGCGCGGGAGGACGAGACCAAGGACGGCCTGATCGACCTCTACCGTCGCGTCGGGACCTTCGCCGACGAGACGATCGAGCTGCTGCCCCTCGACGCCCCGGGGCGGGTGCCGTGGTGGCGGCCGGGCGCGCAGGACGTCACCCTGCACCGGATCATCGCCCACGTCCTGGTCGACCTGGCCCGGCACGCGGGGCACGCCGACATCCTGCGCGAGCAGCACGACGGGGCGGTCGGCTGGCAGCGGGAGACCAGCAGCCTCCCCGACGGCCACGACTGGCCGGCGTACGTGGCGAAGCTGACCGCGCTCGCCGACCGGTTCGGCTGACCGGGCGGGACACGGCGTGGGTGGGTGCGGGCCGGCCGGGCCCGGCGGGGAGAATGGGGGCATGCAGCCACACCCGAACGTGCAGGCGGTGCAGCGGGCGCTCGACGACGCGGGCGCCCGGGACGGCTCGGCCGGCGCCAGCCAGGTCCGCCTGCTGCCCGACGCGGTCCACACCGCCGCGGCGGCGGCCGAGGCGCTCGGCGTCGACGTGGGCGCCATCGCCAACTCGCTGATCTTCGACGCGGACGACGCGCCGCTGCTGGTGCTCACCTCCGGCGCGCACCGGGTGGACACCGCCGGCCTCGCCGCGACCCTCGGGGTCACCCGGCTGCGCCGGGCCACCCCCGAGTTCGTCCGGGAGCACACCGGCCAGGTGATCGGCGGGGTCGCCCCGCTCGGCCACCCCCGGCCGCTGCGCACCCTGGTCGACACCGCCCTCGCGGCGTACGACGAGGTGTGGGCGGCCGGCGGGGTGCCGCAGGCGGTCTTCCCGACCACGTACGCGGAGCTGCTGCGGATCACCGCCGGAACCCCGGCCGACGTGGCGTGAGCGACGTCCCCGAGCTGGTCACGCTGCACGTGTGGCGGATTCCCCTTACCGCCGTGCCCGGGGCGCTGGCCCGGATGGCGCGGCACCCGCGCCGGCTGCGGCACACCCCCGGCGTACGGTTCGGCAAGTTGCTCGGCACCGGGACCGGCACCGGCTTCGGCCCCGGCGACGCCGACCTGACCCGCTGGGCCGCCCTGGTGGCCTGGGACTCCCCAGCCGCCGCGGCCGGCTTCGACGCCTCCCCGGTGGGCCGCTCCTGGGCCCGGATCGCCCACGCGTCCGCCCGGGTCGAGCTGCGCCCGCTGACCAGCCGGGGCGAGTGGTCCGGCCGGCGACCCTTCGGCGACCCGCCCGGCGGCCGGGTCGACGGGCCGGTGCTCGCGCTGACCCGGGCCCGGCTGCGGCCCCGCCGGGCGGTCACCTTCTGGCGGGCGATCCCGCCGGTCGCCGCCGCCCTGCACGCCGCCCCCGGCCTGCTCGCCCGGTTCGGTGTCGGCGAGGCGCCGCTGGGTTGGCAGGGCACGGTGAGCGTGTGGCGGGATCCGGCGGACCTCGTCGCGTTCGCGTACCGTCACCCGGAGCACCGCGCCGCCATCGCCCGCACCCCCACCGAGGGGTGGTACGCGGAGGAACTCTTCGCGCGGTTCGAGGTGCGCGACGTGGTCGGCGACCGGACGGTGCTGGGTTGGGTCGCCGACGGCGACGCGGAAGAGGCGAGAGGACACGCATGAGGTTGGTGCGGTGGACGCCGGACGATCTGGTCCGGCGACTGGACGACGTGGTGGCCGTCTACGGCGAGGCGATGGGCTACCGCGCCGACCTGCTGGAGGCCCGGCGCGGCTACATCGCCACCCACGTCCGCCGCCCCGGCTTCCGGGCCGTCGCCAGCCTCACCTCCTCCGGCCAGCTGGCCGGCTTCGGGTACGGCTATCTCGGCGCCCCCGGGCAGTGGTGGCACGACCAGGTGCACCGGGCGCTCGACGGCACCGCCCGGCGGCGCTGGCTGACCGACTGCTTCGAGGTGGTGGAGCTGCACGTCCGCCCGCCCGCGCAGGGGCACGGCCTCGGGGCCGGCCAGTTGCGCGCCCTGCTCGGCCTGGCGGAGGGGACGACCACCCTGCTCTCCACGCCCGAGGCCGACGAGCAGCAGTCCCGGGCGTGGCGGCTCTACCGCCGGTTCGGCTTCGTCGACGTGCTGCGGCACTTCCACTTCCCCGGTGACGAGCGCCCGTTCGGCGTGCTCGGCCGGGACCTGCCGCTGCCCCCACCCGCCCCGGAACCGGCCGCGCCGTGAGCCGACGGCTACTGCCCTGGGCGCTGCTGGCCGTCCTGATCCTCGCCCAGATCTGCTATCCGCTCACCACCGGCGCCACCCGGGCCGGGCTGACCGTGGCCACCGTCGTCCTCGGCTGGCTGCTCTCGGTCGGGCACGCGCTGCTCAGCCGGGGCGCGCGGACGGCGGGGGCGCTGGTCGCGGTGGCCACCGGGGGTGGCTTCGCGATCGAGGCGCTCGGGGTGGCCACCGGCTTCCCGTTCGGCAGCTACGACTACTCCGGCGAGCTGGGGCCGAAACTGGCCGGGGTGCCGTTGATCATCCCGCTGGCCTGGACCTGGATGGCCTGGCCGGCCTGGCTGGCCGCGGTCCGGCTCACCCGCCCCGCCCCCGGGTCGGCCGGGGACCGGCGGGGACCCGGGTGGGGGGACCGGCTCGGTCGGGTCGCGCTGGGCGCGGTCGGGCTGGCCGCCTGGGACCTCTTCCTCGACCCGCAGATGGTGGCCGAGGGGTACTGGCGGTGGCGGGACGCCGTCCCGGCGCTGCCCGGCCTGCCCGGCATCCCGGTCAGCAACTACCTCGGCTGGCTGCTCTTCGCGGTGCTGCTGATGAGCGCGCTGCGTCCCCTCGCCGGCCCGGCCGTGGACGCCGTCGACGGGCGGGACGCGCCGATGTTCGCGCTCTACCTGTGGACGTACTTCTCCAGCGTGCTGGCGCACGCGGTCTTCCTGCGGCTGCCCGCCTCGGCGGTCTGGGGCGCGGTCGGCATGGCGGTCACCGCCGTACCGCTGGCGGTCACCCTGCTGCGGGCCCGCCGCGACGACGCCGGACGGCCCGCGCCGCACCGCCCGGCCCGCGCCGGCGCCGACGCGCCGGCATGACCGCCGTCCTCGCCCTGCTGGTCGTGCTCGCCGCGCTCACCGGCCACACCTGGGTGAACGCCACCCGCTGGCTGCGCCGCCCCGGCGCCGGCCCGGTGGAGGTGACCGAGCCGGTGGCGGTGCTGCTGCCGCTGCGCGACGAGGCCGACCGGGTCACCCCGTGCCTGCGGTCGCTGCTGGCCCAGCAGGGGGTTCGCAACCTGCGGATCGTGGTGCTCGACGACGGTTCCGGCGACGGGACGGCCGACGTGGTGCGCGCGGTGGCCGGCGACGACCCGCGACTCACCCTGCTCACCGGGGTCGCCCCGCCGCCCGGCTGGCTGGGCAAGCCGCACGCCTGCTGGCAGCTCGCCACCCGGACCGACCCGGCCGTCACCGTGCTCGCCTTCGTCGACGCCGACGTGGTGCTCACCCCGTACGCCGTCGCGGCGGCGGTGACCGAGCTGCGCGCGGCGCGGGCGACGCTGCTGTCGCCGTACCCGAGGATCCTGGTGCGGACGGCGGCCGACCGGCTGGTGCAGCCGCTGCTGCAGTGGTTGTGGCTGACCTTCCTGCCGCTGCGCGCGATGGAACGCTCACCGCGGCCCTCCCTCGCGGCGGCCGGTGGGCAGTTCCTCCTCGTCGACCAGGCCGGCTACCTGCGGGCCGGTGGGCACGCGTCGGTCGCCGACAAGGTGCTGGAGGACATCGAGCTGGCCCGCGCGGTCAAGCGCGCAGGCGGCCGGATCGCCCTGGCCGACGGGTCGGCGCTGGCCTCCTGCCGGATGTACGAGACCTGGCCGCAGCTGCGCGACGGCTACACCAAGTCGCTCTGGGCCTCCTTCGGGCACCCGCTCGCCGCCGCCGTCGTGGTGACCCTGCTGCTCCTGCTCTGGACCGCTCCCCCGCTGGTGGCGGTCGGGGCGCTGGCGGCGGGCGCGCCGGCGGTGGCCGGCGCCACGCTGGCGGCGTACGCGCTGGGCGTCGCCGGGCGGGTGGTCAGCGCCCGGGCCACCGGCGGGCGGGCCTGGCCCGACGCGCTGGCACACCCCGTGTCGGTCGTGGTCCTCGGTTGGCTGACCCTGCGGTCGTACCATCTGCGGAAGCGGCGGCGCCTGTCCTGGCGAGGCCGCCCGGTCAGCTAGGAGGACGTGGCATGGCGCGGATCGTGGTCATCGGCGCCGGCGTGGGTGGGTTGGCCACCGCCGCCCGGCTGGCCGTCACCGGGCACGAGGTCACCGTCTTCGAGAGCGCCGACACCGTCGGCGGCAAGCTCGGCCGGTACGTCCACGACACGCCGGAGGGGACGTACCACTTCGA
Organism: Micromonospora sp. CCTCC AA 2012012; assembly: GCF_040499845.1. Lineage (NCBI taxonomy): Bacteria > Bacillati > Actinomycetota > Actinomycetes > Micromonosporales > Micromonosporaceae > Micromonospora > Micromonospora mangrovi. The sequence goes on along the minus strand of NZ_CP159342.1, from coordinate 441,002 downwards.
CACCGGGCCGAGCCTGCTCACCCTGCCCCAGGTCTTCCACGACCTGTTCGAGGCGACCGGCGCGAAGCTCGACGAGTACCTCGACCTCACCCCGCTCGACCCGATCGTGCGGCACGTCTTCCCCGGCGGCGGGCCCGCCCTCGACTCCTGCGCCGACCCGGCCGAGTTCGCCGCCCGGATCGGCGCCGCCCTCGGCGACCGCTCCGCGGCCGACTGGCAGCGGCTCTGGCAGCGCGCCGCCCGGGTCTGGGCGGCCTCGCACCGGGACATCCTGCGCCGCCCCATCGACTCCCCCCGCGACCTGGCCGGCCTGGCCTGGCGGCTCGGCGACCTCGCCGCCATCGGCCCCGGCCGCACCCTGCGCGGACTGGGCCGCCGGCACCTGTCCGACCCACGGCTGCGGATGCTGCTCGACCGGTACGCCACGTACACCGGCGCCGACCCGCGCCGCGCCCCGGCCGCGCTGGTCGCCGTCCCCTACGCCGAGCTGGCGTACGGCGGCTGGTACCTGCGCGGCGGGCTGGGCACCCTCGCCGACGCGCTGCTGTCGCGCTGCCTGGACCTGGGCGTGGTCGTGCAGACCGGCACCCGGGTCACCCGGATCGACGCCGTGGGCGGCCGGGTCCACGGGGTACGCCTCGCCGGCGTCGCCGCGCCCGTCCCCGCCGACGCGGTGGTGGCCAACGTCGACGCGCTCACCCTCTATCGTGACCTGCTGCCCAGCCCGCGCCGGCTGGCCGGGCTCACCGACCGCAGCCTGGCCGGCTTCGTGCTGCTGCTCGGCGTCCGCGGCGACTCGGGGCTGGCCCACCACAACGTCTTCTTCCCCCGCGACTACGACGCCGAGTTCGACGCCGTCTTCGGCGACCCGGGGCGGGGAATCCGGGCCCGACCGGCGCTCGACCCGACCGTCTTCGTCACCGTCGCCGACGACCCGACGGTCCGCCCGGACGGGCACGAGGCGTGGTTCGTGCTGGTGAACGCCGCCCGCCACGGCACCGCCGCCGGGGCGGTGGACTGGCGCCGGCCGGGGCTGGCCGAGGCGTACGCCGACCGGATCCTCGACGTGCTCGCGGAGCGCGGAATGGACGTCCGGGACCGGCTGGTGTTCCGGGAGATCCGCACCCCGGCGGACCTGGACACGGCGACCGGCGCGCCGGGCGGGGCGATCTACGGCACCGCGGGCGGGCTGCTCCGCCCGGCCAACCGGGGCCCGGCGGCCGGGCTCTGGCTGGTCGGCGGCTCCAGCCACCCCGGCGGCGGACTGCCCATGGTCACCCTCTCCGCCGAGATCGTCGCCCAGGACATCGGCCCCGCCTGGTGACCTGACCCCCACGCCCCCCGCCCCGAAAAGGGGCTCTTCTCCCGAAGAGCCCTCTCCTGCCGCACAGGAGGGGCCTCTTTCCCGGAAAGAGTGGCCTCCGGGACGCGGAAGGCCACTCTTTCCGGGAAAGAGTGGCCGCCGGTTGACCGGTCAGCCGGCGTCGATCAGGGCCCGGCGGACGGCGGAGAGGAGCTGGCCCAGGCCGAAGCCGGCCAGCAGCACCCAGACCGTGGTGGCCATGGTGATGGTCCCGGCGGTCAGGTCGACGTCGATCAGCCCGGCGAGCCCGGCGACCAGCAGCCCGACCAGGGCCACGCTGACCCGGGTGGGGCGCTCCCCGACGGTCACCGTGCCGATCTCGCGCATCCCCGCGGCGACCGCGCGGGCGCGCACGTACTCGTGCAGCCAGGAGAGGCCGCCGGCGGCGGCGACCAGCGCGCCCGGCGCGCCGAGCAGCCAGAACGCGGTCAGCCAGGCGGCCTCGCCGAGCCGGTCGGCGACCGAGTCGTAGACGTAGCCGAGGCGGGTGGTCCGATTGGTGGCCACCGCCACCGCGCCGTCGACGCTGTCCGCGACCGCGGCGAGCAGCACGAACAGCGCCCCGAGGATCGGCCCGTCGCCGGTCCGGCCGACCAGCAGCGGCACGCAGAAGCAGAGCAGCACCCCGACCACGGTGACGGCGGTCGGCCCGACCCGGAGCCGGCCCAGCACGAACCCGACGTGGTACGCGAAGCGCAGCCAGGCGCGCACCACCGGCGCGGCCGCCCGCGGGTCGAACCCGCCGTGCAGCCGCGCCCACGCCGTCGCGTACTGGTCCCAGTTCAGCTGTGTGCCCACCACGGGAACAACCGTAGAAGGGCGCTGCTGGTGTCGGCGGGACGGGTGGTCACACCCGCGCGCCGGCCTGAAGCTGCTGCCAGACCTCGCGGGTCGCGGTGGAGCGGTTGAGGGTGATGAAGTGGATCCCCGGCACGCCCTCGGCCAGCAACTTCGCGCACATCTCGCCGGCCTGCTCGATGCCGAGCCGGCGGACCGCCTCCGGGTCGTCGGCCACCCGCTCGAACCGCGCGGCCAGGGCGGGCGGGAACGGCGCCCCGGAGAGCTGCACGGAGCGCTCGATGGTGCCGATCTGGGTCACCGGCATCACCCCGGCCAGGATCGGCGTGTCGCAGCCGGCCGCCGCGACCCGGTCCCGCAGCCGCAGGTAGTCGTCGGCGTCGAAGAACATCTGGGTGATCGCGAACTCGGCCCCGGCCCGACACTTGCGGACGAAGTGCGCGGTGTCGGTGGCCACGTCCGCCGAGCGCGGGTGCTTGTACGGGAAGGCGGCCACCCCGACGCTGAAGTCACCGGCGTCCCGGACCAGCCGGACCAGGTCCTCGGCGTAGTGCACGCCCTCGGGGTGGGGCACCCACTCGCCGCCCGGGTTGCCCGGCGGGTCGCCCCGCACGGCGAGCACGTTGCGCACCCCGACGCCGGCCAGCCGGCCGATGACGTGCCGCAGCTCGGCGACGGAGTGGTTGACGGCGGTCAGGTGCGCCATCGGGAGCAGGGTCGTCTCGGTGGCGATCCGCTCGGTGACCGCGACCGTGGTGTCCCGGGTCGAGCCGCCGGCGCCGTAGGTGATCGAGACGAACGAGGGGCGCAGCGACTCCAGCTCGCGGATCGCCTGCCAGAGCAGCCGCTCGCCCTGCGCCGTCTTGGGCGGGAAGAACTCGAACGAGAAGGTCGGCTGACGGTCGCGGATCAGCTCCCCGATCGCCGGTTGGGGATTGGGGAGGACCGAGGGGAGACCGAGCGCCACGCACCGACTCTAGCGGGCATCGGCCGCGGTCCCCACGAGCTTCCCAGCCGTCGGGCACCGCGGAGCGTCGTACCCCGGGGGTAGAACGGGGAACAGCGCGGTGGGCCGGCCGAAGGGCCGGTCCGGGGGCCCGTGCGGGGGTCAGCACGTTCCGGCGACGCGCCGGTCGGTCCAGCCGGACGGCCGTGTCGTCACCCGCGCCGACGCCCTCGGAGGACCGATGACCCCGTTCCCGCCACCCGGTCCGCGCCTGCTCGGGCCGCTCCTGGCGCAGCTGCGGCTGGCCCGCGGCTGGAGCCAGCAGCGGATCGCCGCCGAGCTCTGCGCCGCCTCCGGGGTGCCCACCCTGACCCGGCACGAGGTCTCCCGGTGGGAACGGCAGCTCCGGCTGCCCGGCGACTTCTGGCTGGGCTGGCTCACCGTCGTGCTCGACGTGCCCGGCGGGCTGCTCGCCGACGCGGCGGCCCGCAGCCGCCGGTGGGGCGCCCCGGCGGGGGCGGTGGGCGGCCCGCGGTCCCGCTCCCGGGCGGCCCTGCTCACCCTCGCGCACCGCTGGCTGGCCGATCCGACCGGCGACCTGCTCGGTGGCCCGCCGTGGCGCCCGCTGCCGGTTTCGGCGGACCCGGACCCGGGTGGCACCGGTCTCCGGTCCGGTCCCGTCCGCCCGGTGGCCGAGGAGCTGGCCGAGCTGCGTCGCTGGGACGACCTGTCGGGCGGGGCGGACCTGGCCGGTCACGGGCGCCGCCGGCTGCGCCGCACCGCCCGGGCGTTCACCGACGCCGGGCCGGACGAGCGCCGCCGGCTGCTCCCCGTCCTCGCCGAGGCGGCCCAGCTCAGCGGCTGGCTGAGCGCCGACGCCGGCGACCCGGCCGGCGGGCTGGACGCCTACCGGCTGGCGCTGCGGGCGGCCGGCGCCGCCGGTGACCGGGCGCTGGGCGGACACGTGCTCGGCTCGGCCAGCCACCTGCTCGCCGGCCTCGGCGACGTCGACGGGGCGCTGACGCTCGCCCGAACCGGATACGCCGGCTCGCGCGGCGCCGCCTCACCGGGGCTGCGGGCGCTGCTGCTGCACCGGGTGGCGCTGGCCGCCGCGCTGGGCGGGCGACGGCGCGCCGCCCGGCAGGCGCTGACCGCGGCCGGCCGGCTCACCGGGCCGGACCCGGGGCGGGAACCGGCCTGGCTCTACTGGCTCGACGACGCGGAGCTGGCCGCGATGACCGGTCGGACGCTGGTCGCCCTCGACCGACCGGGACCCGCCGTGCCGCTGCTGGACCCGGTCGCCCGGGGGCGGGGCCGCCCGCGCCGCGCGGCCGTCTACGGCGGCTGGCTGGCCCGCGGCCTGCTCCAGCTCGGCGAGGTGGAGCAGGCCTGCGCGGTGGCCGGCGAGGCGCTGCTCGACGCGGTCCGGTCCGGTTCGCCCCGGGCGGCCGGTCAGCTCACCGACGTCCGCCGCCGGCTGGCCGCGCACCACGACGAGCCGGCGGTACGCCGGTACGCCGCACAGCTCACGGCCGCCGGCCCGTGGCTCCCGGTCGGGGCCGGCCGGCCGACCCGTCGACGGGGTCCCGGACGGACGCCACGCGCGGCACGCCGACCCGGCGACACGACGCGACCACCGGGGACCGGCTAGCGTCGTGGCGTGACCCACGCTGCTCCCGTCTCCCCCGTCGACCGCGCCGGCCTGCGCCAGCGGATCGACAAGGCCCTCACCGAGTTCCTCGCCGGCCAGCGCAGCTGGATGGCCGACGTCGACGACGCGCTCGCGCCGGTCGCCGAGGCGATCGAGGCGTTCGTGCTCGGCGGGGGGAAGCGGCTCCGCCCCGCCTTCGCGTACTGGGGTTACCGGGGTGCCGGCGGGGTCGACAGCGACCAGGTGGTGACGACCCTCGCCGCACTGGAGTTCGTCCAGGCGAGCGCCCTGATCCACGACGACCTGATGGACCGCTCGGACACCCGGCGCGGCGAGCCGGCGGTGCACCGGCGGTTCGCCACCCGGCACCGCGCGGCCGGCTGGGGCGGCGACCCGGACGGCTTCGGCGACGCCGCGGCGATCCTCCTCGGCGACCTCTGCCTGGTCTGGTCGGACGAGCTGCTGCACTCCGCCGGCCTCGACCCACGGACGGTGGCCCGGGCCCGCCCGGTCTTCGACGAGATGCGGACCGAGGTGACCGTCGGGCAGTACCTGGACGTGCTGACCCAGGCCACCGGCGACACCTCGCTGGAGCGGGCCGGCAAGGTCGCCCGCTACAAGTCGGCGAAGTACACGGTCGAGCGGCCGCTGCTGCTCGGTGCCGCGCTGGCCGACGCGCCGGCCGAGGTCCGGGCGGCCTACTCGGCGTACGGGCTGCCGCTGGGCGAGGCGTTCCAGCTCCGCGACGACGTGCTGGGCGTCTTCGGCGACCCCGCGCAGACCGGCAAGCCGGCCGGCGACGACCTGCGCGAGGGCAAGCGGACGTACCTGGTCGCGGCGACGCTGGAGGTGGTCGACGGGGCGGGCCGGGAGCTGCTGCTGGGCGGGCTCGGCGATCCGGGGCTGGACGCGGCCGGGGTGGAACGGCTGCGGGAGCTGATCAGCGGCAGTGGGGCGTTGGCCCGTACGGAGCAGCGGATCGGCACGCTCACCGAGGGCGCGCTGGCCGCCCTCACCACGGTCGACCTGGACACCGAGGCCCGGCAGGCCCTGGTGGACCTGGCGATCGCCGCCACCCGCCGCACCGACTGATCCCGTGCGGGGTCGGCGACGTACCGCCGACCCCGGGACGGGTCAGAAGCCGAGGGCCTGGGCGCGGCGCTTGACCTCGCGGGCGAGGTCGCCACCGAGGGCGACGGCCGGGGTGCCGGGGAGGCTCGGGTCCTCCTCGTAGAGCCAGCGCAGCGCAGCCTCGTCGTCGTAGCCGGCGTCGGCGAGCAGGTTGAGCACGCCGGGCAGGTGCTTGAGCACGATCTGGTTGGCCACCAGGTCGGCGGGGATGCGGCGGACGCCGTCGCGGCGTACCGCGATCAGCTGGCGGTCCCGGATCAGCTGGTGGACCTTGCTGATCGGCAGGTCGAGCCGCTCGGCGACGTCCGGCAGGGTCAGCCAGGCGGCCGGGTCGGCGGGTCCGGGCAGGTCCGCGCCGGTGGCGGCCGGGTCGGCGGGTACGGAATCGGTCACCCAACCACCCTGCCACGTCCGCTCCCCCGGCCCGGCAACGGCACCCCCACCGGCCGGGGTCGGCCCGTGCCGGTCGGGGCGAGCGCGGCGGGACCGGGCAGGTCGTACCCCGGCTGTAGCATCCTGTTCAACCTTCACCCTCTGGACACATAGACTGCCTGCCGATGGACACACAGGTCGCCGACACGTTGCTGGGCTCGCTGATCGACGGGCGCTACCGCATTCGCGGTCGCGTGGCCCGTGGCGGCATGGCGACCGTGTACACCGCCACCGACGAGCGCCTCGAGCGCACCGTGGCGGTCAAGATCATCCACCCGACCCAGGCTCCCGAGGCGCGCGCCCGGATGGCCGGCTTCGTGGAACGGTTCACCGACGAGGCGAAGACCATCGCCCGGTTGACCCACCCCAACGTGGTCGCGGTCTACGACCAGGGCACCCACGACGGCCTGCCCTACCTGGTCATGGAGTACGTCCGCGGTCGCACCCTGCGCGACGTGCTCACCGAGCGGCGCCGGCTCGCCCCGGACGAGGCCCTCGCGATCGCCGAGCAGATGCTCGCCGCGATCGCCGCCGCGCACCGGGCCGGCCTGGTCCACCGGGACGTCAAGCCGGAGAACGTGCTGGTCGCCGAGGCGCCAACCGGCGGCGTGGCGAACCTGGTCGACAGCGTGGTCAAGGTGGCCGACTTCGGGCTGGCCCGGGCCGTCGAGGCGAGTTCCGAGGAGGAGAACGGCAACCAGCTGATGGCCACCGTGGCGTACGTCGCCCCGGAGCTGGTCACCGAGGGGCGGGCCGACGCCCGCACCGACGTCTACTCGGCCGGCATCGTCCTGTTCGAGATGCTCACCGGCCGGGTGCCCTTCGACGGGGACCGGCCGGTGGACGTCGCCTGGCAGCACGTCGACCGGGACGTACCGGCCCCCTCGACGCTGGTGCCCGCGCTGCCGAGGTCGCTGGACGACCTGGTCGGCCGGGCCACCCGGCGGGACCCGGGCGCCCGGCCCACCGACGCGGGCGCGCTGCTGGCCGAGGTGCAGGTGGCCCGCGACGAGCTGGGCCACACCAACTCGCACACCGCCGTGCTGCGCCGGGTCGGCGACGATCACCCGGTGGCCGAGCCGACCATGGTGGTGTCGGCGGTGCGCCCCGTCGAGCGACCCGCCTGGGCCCGGCTCCCCGAGGGCGACGGGCAGCGTCCGCACCGACGTCGGGCCGCCACGGAGGACGCCGGCCTCGGCACCCGGCTGGCCGGTCTGCGTACCCGGGTGATGGGTTCGCCCCGCGGTCGGCTGGCGGTCGCCGCGGCGGCCATGGTGCTCGGCCTGGTGGCCGCGCTCGGCGGCTGGTGGTTCGGGGTGGGCCGCTACACGGTCGCCCCCCAGCTGGTGAGCCTGACGAAGGCCGACGCCGAGGCGCGGGCGGCCCGGGCCGGTTTCACGCTGAAGTACGCCGACCCCCGGTACGACGAGAAGACCCCCCGGGACACCGTGCTGGGCCAGCAGCCCGGGTCGGCGGCCCGGATCGTCAAGGGCGGCACGATCACCCTGACCCTCTCCCTCGGCCCGGAGCGGCTGCCCGTCCCCGACGTGGTGGGCAAGGACTTCGAGCTGGCGCAGGCCGAGCTGACCGACGCCAAGCTGGTGGTGGCGAAGGGCCCGTCCCGCTATGACGACAACCTCCCGGCGGGCGTGGTGCTGGGCACCGACCCGAAGGTGGGCACCACGGTCAAACCGGGCACGAAGGTCACCGTGGTGCTCAGCAAGGGCCGGGCGCCGATCAGCGTGCCGAACCTGGTCGGCAAGAACGTCGCCGAGGCGCGGGCCGCGCTGGCGCAGCTCGGCCTGACCCCCGTCGAGACGTACAAGGACTCGGACAAGCCGAAGGACGAGGTCCTCGGTCAGAGCCCGGCCGACGGCACCGGTGTCGAGAAGGGCACCCAGGTCAAGCTGGAGCTCAGCAAGGGGCCGGCGCAGGTGGTCGTCCCCCGGGTCGTCGACCTGCCCTGCCAGCAGGCCAAGCAGGTGCTGGAGAGCCAGGGCTTCCCGGTGACCATCCAGCTCAACCCCAACGGGGTGGCCCGCTTCCAGAACCCGGGCGAGAACACGCCGGTGCCCCCGGGCACCCCGGTCACCCTGACCTGCCTGTGACCGGGCAGCAGCGGCGGGTCGGCTCGCACACCCCCACCGCCGGCGGCCTGGCCCGGTCGGTCCTGCCGTACGTCGAGGCGGCCGGCTCCGAGGTGGTGCAGGTCTACGTCTCCAACTCGCGCGGCTGGGCGCTGCCCCCGGGCGACCCGGCGCAGGACACGCTGTTCCGCGACGGGTGCGGCGAACGGGACGTGCCGGTCTACATCCACGCGTCCCTGCTGGTGAACCTCGGCTCCCCCACCGCGAACACGGTCGAGCGGTCGGCGGAGACCCTCGCGCACGCGCTGCGCCGGGGCGCGGCCATCGGCGCCCGGGGCGTGGTGTTCCACGCCGGCAGCGCCGTCGACGCCGGCCACGCCGAGACGGCGATGCGGCAGCTCCGCGAGGTGCTGCTGCCGCTGCTGGACAGCACGGCGGCGACCGGCGGCCCGATGCTGCTGGTCGAGCCGAGCGCCGGCGGGGGCCGGTCGCTGGCCTCCCGGGTGGAGCAGCTCGGCCCCTACCTGGACGCGGTGGACCGGCACCCGGCGCTCGGGGTCTGCTTCGACACCTGCCACGCCTGGGCCGCCGGGCACGACCTGGCCGCCGAGGGTGGCATGACCGCGACGCTGGACACCCTGGTGGAGACCATCGGGCCGGGGCGGCTGCGGCTGGTGCACGCCAACGACTCGAAGGACCTGTGCGGCTCCACCCGGGACCGGCACGAGAACATCGGCAAGGGCACCATCGGTGAGCCGGCCTTCGCCGAACTGATGCGCCACCCCGCCACCGCGGGCATCCCCATCGTGGTGGAGACCCCCACCGAGAAGCACGTCGGCCACGCCGCCGACATAGCCACCCTCAAACGCCTCCACCCCTGACCGCCCCGCCCCGCGAGGTTGATCAAGAGGTTTGCGTCACCCAGGCCGCGCCGCCTGACGCAAACCTCTTGATCAACAAGCCCGGAAGGGGGTCAGGCGCGGAGGAGGCGGGTGAGGGTGTCGGCGGCGCGGTCGATCGCGGCGTCGTCGACGTCCAGGTGGGTGACCAGTCGGGCGGTACGCGGGCCGAGCACCGAGAGCAGCACCCCCTCGGCACGGGCGGCGGCCGCGAGGGCCTTCGCGTCCAGCGGATGCTTGGTGAGGTCCAGCGGCACGATGTTCGTGCGGACCGCCGTGGCGAGCACCCCGAACGGGGCCACCGCCTCGGCCAGCCGGGCCGCCTTCGCGTGGTCCTCGGCGAGCCGCTCGACGTGGTGGGCCAGGGCGTACCGGCCGGCGGCGGCGAGAACGCCGACCTGCCGCATGCCGCCGCCCATCCGCTTGCGGACGAACCGGGCCCGGGCGATCTTCTCGGCGCTACCCACGACGAGCGAGCCGACGGGCGCGCCGAGCCCCTTGGAGAGGCAGACCGACAGCGTGTCGAAGAGCGCGCCGTAATCGGCCAGGGGCACCCCGTCCGCGACGTGGGCGTGCCAGATCCGCGCGCCGTCGCAGTGCAGGGCCAGGCCGTTGTCGTCGGCGACGCGGCGCAGGTCGCGCAGGGTCGCCAACGGGATCACCCCGCCACCGCCCCGGTTGTGCGTCTGCTCCACGGCGATGGCCCGGGTCGGGACCGCGAAGTAGCCGTCGGGCCGCACCATGCCGGCGACCACGTCGGGGTCGAGCTGCGCGCCGACCGCCGGCCACGTCCGCGACGAGATGCCGCCGTACGCGGCCGCCGCGCCGATCTCGTACGTGACGACGTGCGCGTCGGCGTCGCAGAGCAGCTCGTCCCCCGGCGGGACGACGAGCTGGAGGGCGATCTGGTTGGCCATCGAGCCGGTCGGGGCGAACAGCGCCGCCTCGTGCCCGAAGAGCGCGGCGACCTCGGCCTCCAGCGCGGCGACGGTCGGGTCCTCGCCGTAGACGTCGTCGCCGACCTCGGCGGTGGCCATCGCCTCCCGCATCCCGGCCGTCGGCCGGGTCACCGTGTCCGACCGCAGGTCGATCAGGTCGGCACTCCTCGCGTCAGCCACGGCGTTCCTTTCGGCTGCCGACTGCGGGGCTCGCAGGACCGGCTCACTCCTCGCGTCAGCCACGGCGCTCCTTTCGGCTGCCGACTGCGGGGCTCGCAGGACCGGCTCACTCCTCGCGTCAGCCACGGAGCATCTCCGCCACGAGGAAGGCCAGCTCCAGCGACTGCTGGGTGTTCAGTCGCGGGTCGCAGGCGGTCTCGTACCGGTCGGGCAGGTCGAGGTCCTCGATGCCCTGGGCGCCGCCGAGGCACTCGGTGACGTCCTCGCCGGTCAGCTCGACGTGCAGGCCGCCGGGGTGGGTCTCCAGGCCGCGGTGCACCTCGAAGTAGCCGAGCACCTCGTCGACGATCCGGTCGAAGTGCCGGGTCTTGTAGCCGTTGGAGGACTCGTGGGTGTTGCCGTGCATCGGGTCGCACTGCCAGACCACCTTGGCGCCCGCCGCGGTGACCTTGGCGACGATCGGCGGCAGGGCGTCCCGGACCTTGTGGTTGCCCATCCGGCTGATCAGGGTGAGCCGGCCGGGGATGTTGTCCGGGTTGAGCTTCTCGCAGAGCTCGATCGCCTCGTCCGGGGTGGTGGTCGGGCCGAGCTTCACCCCGATCGGGTTGGCGATCCGGGAGATGAAGTCGATGTGCGCCCCGTCGATCTGCCGGGTCCGCTCGCCGATCCAGAGGAAGTGGCCGGAGAGGCCGTACGCCCGCTCGCCGGAGACCCGGGTCAGCGCCCGGTCGTACTCCAGGGCGAGGGCCTCGTGCGAGCAGTAGAGGGTGACGGTGCGCAGCGCCTCCTCCTCGGTCATCCCGCAGGCCCGGATGAACGCCAGCGCCCGGTCGATCTCCCGGGCGATCGCCTCGTAGCGCTCGCCGGCCGGGGAGTTCTTGACGAAGCCCTTGTTCCAGTCGTGCACGGCGTGCAGGTCGGCCAGGCCACCGCCGAGGTAGGCGCGGAGCATGTTCATCGCGGCGGCCGAGTTGGCGTACGCCCGGATCATGCGCTGCGGGTCGGCGACCCGCGCCTCCGGCGTGGCCTCCAGCCCGTTGATCAGGTCGCCGCGGTACGCCGGCAGGCCGCGCGCGTCGGTCGGCAGCGACCGGGGCTTGGTGTACTGCCCGGCGACCCGGGCCACCTTGACCACCGGCAGCGACGCGCCGTACGTCAGCACGATCGCCATCTGGAGCAGGGTGCGGGCGTTGGCCAGCAGGTGGCTCTCGGTGTTGTCGGCGAAGGTCTCCGCGCAGTCACCGCCCTGGAGCAGGAACGCCTTGCCCTCGCAGACCAGCGCGAGCCGCTGGCGGAGCTGGTCGACCTCGTAGGGGGCGACCACCGACGGCGCGGTGTCGAGCACCTTGCAGACCTCGGCGACGGCGGCCGGGTCCGGCCAGGGTGGGGTCTGCGCGCGCGGAAGCTCCCGCCAACGGTCCAGGCCGAGGGCGGCGTCCTCGGCGGAGTCGACGGTCGGTCGGCTGGTCTGCAGCCCCGGGCTACCCACGGCGGGGTGACTCAACTGGTGCCACTCTTGGCGCATGACAGAAAGCGTACGGCGACGGTCGGACCGTCCGACCGCCGAGGGGGATGGTTCCGGTGGTTGGGAGACCACCGACACACCCCGGCCGTGCTCAGGGGGTGGTCGTCGGCTCCGGGGTGTTGCCGCCCGGCGTCTCGCCGGCGATGCACCAGTCGGCCCCGCTGCGGGTGACCGTGAACAGCAGGGCACGGGTGGCCTTGCGGGCACCGACGGCGACCGTGACGGAGGTGCTGACCTCCTCGCCGTGCGCGCCGGAGCGGACGTCGGTGATGGTGGCCTGGGGCACCGTGAAGTGGTCGGCGAAGTCGCCGTTCGGGCCGGTGGCGTTGGCGTCGTAGGCGGCCTGCATGGGGGCGCAGAGCTGGCTGCGGCCGGCGGCCACGTCCTTGGCCGTCATCGCGTCGAGGTACGCCTGCACCCGTTCCCGGGACTTCGCGGCGGCCTCCTCGGCGGGGGCCCGGGCCGCCCCGGTGGACGGGGTGCCGCTCTTCTCGTCGTCGTCCCCGCAGCCGGCCAGGGCGAACGGCAGGAGCGCCAGCGCGGCGACAGCGGCGGCCGCCCTCGGCGTGGTGTGGCTCATCGGCCCTCCCATCAGCGCGGACATCGAGACGGTTGAGCGGCGAGTCTCGCACATCCCCCACCCCCACCCACCAGCTCCCCCTCGGGTCCGACGCGCAGCCGGGCGGGGAGGGACCGGTGCGTGGTCCCTCCCCGCCGTGTGGGTGGTGCGTCGGCGCTCGGCTCAGCCGAGTCCGCCCTTGATGGCACCGATCAGCTCACCGTTGCTGGTGTCACCGGAGAGCTCCCAGAAGAAGGCGCCACCGAGGCCCTGGTTCTTCGCGTACGTCATCTTGCCGCCGATGGTGGCCGGGGTGTCGTAGCTCCACCAGTTGCTGCCGCACTTCGCGTACGCCGTGCCGGCGACGGTGCCGGTGGCCGGGCAGCTGTTCTTGAGCACCTTGTAGTCCTCGATGCCCTGCTCGTACGTGCCGGGGGCGGGACCGGTCGCGGTGCCACCCGGGGCGTCCTGCGTCACCCCGGTCCAGCCCCGACCGTAGAAGCCGATGCCGAGCAGCAGCTTGTCGGCGGGGACGCCCTTGGCCTTCAACTTCTGGATCGCCGCGTCGGACCAGAAACCCTGCTGCGGGATGCCGCTGTACGAGTACAGCGGCGAGTGCGGCGCGGTCGGGCCCTGCGCCGCCCAGGCGCCGAAGTAGTCGTACGTCATGGGCATCAGCCAGTTGAGGTTCGGTGCGGCGCCGGCGTAGTCGGTGGCGTCGATCTTGCCGCCGTTGCTGCCGTCGGCGGTGATCGCCGAGGTGATCAGGAAGCTGGCGCCGAACTTGGCACGCAGCGCGCCGATCACGTTCTTGAAGGCGTTCGGGCCGCTGGTGTCGCACTGGAGGCCGCAGGCGTTCGGGTACTCCCAGTCGATGTCGATACCGTCGAAGACGTCCGCCCAGCGCGGGTCCTTGATCAGCGCGTAGCAGGAGTCGGCGAACGCGGCGGGGTTCTGCGCGGCCTGGGTGAAGCCGGCCGACCAGGTCCAGCCACCAAACGACCAGATCACCTTGAGGTTGGGGTACATCTTCTTGAGCTTGCGGAGCTGGTTGAAGTTGCCGCGCAGCGGCTGGTCCCAGGTGTCGGCCACCCCGTCGACGCTGTCCGCCGCGGTGTACGCCTTGTCGTAGTCGGCGTAGCTGTCGCCGATGCTGCACTTGCCGCCGGTGGTGTTGCCGAAGGCGTACAGCAGGTGGGTCATCTTGGCGGCCGACCCGCTGGTGTGCACGTTCTTCACGTGATAGTTGCGGCCGTAGACGCCCCACTCGGTGAAGTAGCCGACGACCTTCTTCCCGCCCGACGGCGGCGGGGTGGTGGTCGGCGGCGTGGTGGTCGGCGGGGTGGTGGTCGGTGGCGTGGTGGTGGGTGGCGTGGTGGTCGGCGGCGTGGTGGTGGGTGGGGTCGTGGTCGGCGGGGTGGTGGTCGGCGGGGTGCCGCCGCCGGCGCAGGACCCGCCGTTGACGGTGCAGTTCAGCGGCGCGGCGTACGGGCCGGTGCCGTTGTAGCCCCAGCTGAAGCTGGCGCCCGGGGCGAGCGGCCCGGCCCAGCTCTTCTTGACCGCGACGTAGTGGTTGCCGCTGCTGGTGACGTCGGCGTCCCAGAAGCTGCTGATGGTGGTGCCGGAGGGCAGATCGAACTCGATGCGCCAGGTGTCGACGCTGGCGCTGGTGCCGTTGGTGACGGTCACCTTCGCCTCGTGACCGGTCCCCCAGTCCTGCACCTTGGCGAACGTGGCGGTCACGCTGCCGGCGGCGGACGCGGTGGCCATCGGCACCGCCGCGACCGTCAGCGCGACCACGGCACCGGCCCAGAGGGCCCGGCGGAGCGATCTCTTCATGTGGCGTCTCCCCAAACAGTTAGGAAACTTTCCAGATTGGATGCTGAGACGCTACTCACGCCGTCATCACTTAGTCAAGATGTGCATTCATCGATTTCTCCGGCCGTCGCCGGAGGGCCGCGTCCGACGCGTAGCCTCGCCCCATGAGCGTTTTCGACATCGAGATCGACGCCCTCTCGGGCGGCCCCGCGGACCTGTCCCGTTACCGCGGCCGGGCGCTGCTGGTGGTCAACGTCGCCTCCCGCTGCGGCCTCACCCCGCAGTACGCCCTGCTCCAGGCCCTGGCCGAGGAGTACGCCGACCGCGGCCTGACCGTGCTCGGCGTGCCGTGCAACCAGTTCGCCGGCCAGGAGCCCGGTTCGGCCGCGGAGATCAGCGACTTCTGCCAGGTGAACTACGGCGTCACCTTCCCGCTGACGGAGAAGGTCGACGTCAACGGCCCCGACCGGCACCCGCTCTATGCGGCGCTGGTGTCCACCCCGGACGCCGAGGGGCACACCGGCGACGTCCGGTGGAACTTCGAGAAGTTCCTGGTCACGCCCGACGGCACGGTGGCGGCCCGGTTCGCCCCGACGGTCACCCCCGACGACCCGCAGCTGCGCGCGGCGGTCGAGAAGATCCTGCCGGCCTGACCGGCTCGGCACCGCGACGGGCCCGGGGCGTCGCCGCGCCCCGGGCCCGTCGGCCTGACCCCGCTCGGCTCAGCCGCAGCGCTGGCCGTTCAGGGTGAACGCGGCCGGCGCCGGATTCGTGCCGGTCCAGGAGCCGTTGAAGCCGATGCTGGTGGAGGCACCCGGTGCCAACCGGCCGTTGTAGCTCAGGTTCTCGGCGGTCACGCTCACCCCGCTCTGCTTCCAGGTCGCCGACCAGCCCTGCCCGACCTTCTGCCCGGTGGTCGGGAAGTCGAAGCCGAGCTTCCAGCCGTCGATCGCGGTGCTGCCGGTGTTCCTGATCGTGACGGTGGCGGTGAAGCCGCCCGGCCAGCTGTTCGCCGACCAGGTCACCGCGCAGCCGCCCGTCGGGGTGGTCGCCGGCGCGGTCCGCACCACCAGCCCGGGCGAGGCCGCCGAGACGTTGCCCGCCGCGTCCCGGGCGGTCACCACGAAGGTGTACGACGTGTCCGCCGCGAGCCCGGTGACGGTGTACGCGGTGCCGGTGGCACTGCCCACCCGGACCGCGCCGGAGGGGTCCACCCGCTGGACGTCATAGCCGGTGACGCCGACGTTGTCGGTGGCCGGCGCCCAGCTCAGCGCGACGCTGTCGCTGGTGACCGTGCCGGCGGTCGGCTTGCCCGGCGCGTTCGGCGCCTGCGTGTCACCGCCGCCGGTGCCGCGCGGCAGCACCAGGTGGGTGATCGAGTTGGCCGGGAAGGTGGCCGTGAACCCGGTCGCGTCGACCGCCTGGTCGGCCTCCCGCACCACCCCGGCGAGGTTCGCCGCGCTGTAGCGGTAGACCTACGCCGTGCCGGCCGAGGCGCCGGTGAGCGCGACGGGGCTGGTCAGGTCGGCGCCGGACTTGTTCACCACGACCAGGGTGAGCGCCTTGTCGCTGCCGCGCTCGGCCGCGTACACCGCGAGCTTCTCCTGGTCGGCGCTGGTGGCGCGGACGGAGGTCTCGCCGAACGCGCCGCCGGCGCCGTCGTAGTTGCGGTAGATCCGGAAGGCGTTCGCGACCGGCTGGTCGGACTTCGGCGCGGTCCAAAGGTTGGCCAGGTCGAGCCCCTCCCGGCCGAAGATGCCGAGCACGTCCGCCTCGGCCAGCGCCCCGTTCATCGACCCGGTTCCGCCCCAGTTGTACTCGGTCATCGCGATCTTCGTGCCCCGGTAGTGCTGGTCGACCAGCTCACGCATCCGCGGGATGAACCGGACCGGCTTGTTGATCCAGCTCTCGTCCACGTAGGTCGGGTCCCAGAGCTGCCGGGTGGAGCGCAGCCGGAGCGCCTGGGTGGCCGCGTCGCCCGCCGCGTCGCTGAAGACGCCGGACTGCTGCGGATAGAGGTGGACGTCGAAGTAGTCCAGGATCCGGGTGGCGTGCTGCTGCTCGTACGCGCGCATCTGGTCCAGGTACCAGGGACCGAGGTCCTGCCCGGCGTGCGCGGCCCGGTCCGGCGGGTTGGACCAGCACCCGGTACGCGAGCAGGTGTCCTGGTCCAGGCCGGAATAAAAGATCGAGTTCAGCCCCCAGCCGACCGGGCCGAGGGTCTTCGCCCCCGGGTCGGCCGCCTTGATCGCGGCGGCGTACTGGTAGGTGCGGTCGCGCAGCTCGTCGTAGCCGAGGCCGGTCGGGCGGACGTCCCGGTGGGTGGAGTGCCAGAGGTCCGGCTCGTTGTCCAGGTTGTAGAACTGGACACCCCCGTTCGCCGCCGAGCCGAACCGTCCCTTGAGGTGGGTCAGCCAGTCGGTGACGTACTCCGGGCCGACCGCGACACTGGTGTCCTTCGGGTCGTTGCCGGTGATCAGCGTGCCGTCCGGCTTCTTCCCGTTGCCACAGTCCGGGGCCCACGGGTCGGTGGACTGCTGGGCGCCGTACTTCGCCACGCTGTAGGCACAGGACCTCGCCCGGTCCTTGGCCACCCAGCCGATCATCGGAACGGTCATGATCGTCGCGGTGCCGGTGCGCTTGTTCTCGGCCACGAACCGGTCGGTCTCCGAGCCGTCGGGCAGGCTCGCCGGGTCCGGATTGTCGTTGGGGATGTTCTCGAAGTACCAGTCGCCGGCCCGGTTGCTGGTGTCGGCGCGGAAGTTGTAGCGGGTGGTGGCGTTGCCGCCGTAGCGGTCCACCGGCAGCCGGAGGTCCCGCGCCAGGGCCTCGTCGGCGAAGTTCATGCCGTAGACGTACGGGCTGATCGGGTGGCGACCCGTGGTGGCGTCGACGGTCAGGGCCGGGCCGGGGTCGGCGGCCAGGGCGGGCGAGGGCAGAGCCAGGCCGCCGAGGGCGACGACGAGGGTGACCGGAAGCAGTGCTGTGGTGGGACGCACGAGCTTTCCCTTTCGAGAAGGAATCGAAGCTCGCCGTTGGGAGCGCTTCCATAGGATCACCCTCCGCCTCTCACGCGTCAACCCCGGCCGCCGGGCCGGGGTGCGCGGTGCGGGTCCGGGGCGGGAGGACGGACCCGCCCCGGACCCGCCCCGGTCAGCCGGCCGCGTTACGGAAGACCGGGTAGTAGCCACCGGACTGCCCGGCGGCCGTCGGGTGGTACGAGATGCCGATGTTCAGGTAGTTCAGCGCGTGCAGCCACTTCGTCCCGTAGCTGCACAGCTGGTGGCCGACGAAGATCGACCGGACGTCGGCGAAGGTGAAGCCGGCCGAGCCGGCGGCCGAGCGGGTGATGTCGTCCACCAGGTTGATGCCCTCGTTGATCTTCGCCCGGGAGGTGGCGCTGAGCCCGGCGCAGAGCGTGCCGAGCTGGTAGAAGACCGGGTAGCCGACGACCACCACGCGGGCCGACGGGGCGCGCGTCCGGATTCCGTTGTAGACGTTGGCCAGCAGGCCGGACAGCTGGGCGCGGGCCTTGTCCTCGGCCGCCTGCACGGCCGCCACGCACTGGGTCTCCCCCTGGAGCACGCAGGTGGTCATGATGCTGGAGAAGCCGACGTCGTTGCCGCCGATGGTGACGCTGACCAGCGTGGTGGTGGAGGAGAGCGCGGAGAGCTGGTTGTTGACGACGTCGGTGGTGGTCGCCCCGGAGCACGCCACCGAGCGGTACGAGGCGGGGTGGATGTTGGCGTTGTAGAGCGCCGGGTAGGCGTTCGTGCTGCGCTGGCAGGAACCGCTCTCGGCGGTGTAGCTGTCCGCACCGACACCGGAGGCGTACGAGTCGCCGAGGGCGACGTACCGGTCGGTGGCCGCGGCCTGGGCGGGGACGGCGAACGCCAGCATGGCGCCGAGGGATGTGGCGACACTCAGGGCGAGGGTCGTAAGACGGGATCTCCGCACGTCGCACTCCTGGGGGTGGGAGGAGGTGGTGGTGAGAGATTGATATCAATAGATCACCAGGACGCGGAAGATCATTGATTCGCAGCGGACGCCGATAGACTCTTATGGATACAAATCCTTGCCGAACCAGCGCTACCGTCTGAAGGTTTCCGCCGACCGGCGATCCCGGCTAGGCTCACTCGGATGCGGCTGGTGACGGGCGACGACATCACGGCGGCCGAGAAGCGCCTCGACGGGCGGGTGGTCCGCACCCCGCTGCTGGACGCGCCGGTGCTCGGCGAGGCACTGGGCCTGCGGGTCGCGGTCAAGGCGGAGAACCTGCAGCACACCGGCAGCTTCAAGGCCCGGGGGGCGACGAACGCCCTGCTCGCCCGCGCCGAGCGCGAGGGCATGCCGGCCGGGCTGGTGGCGTTCTCCGCGGGCAACCACGCGATCGCGGTCGCCTTCGTCGGCCGGACCTTCGGGCTGCCCACCGTGGTCTGCATGCCGCCCGGTGCCGTACCCGCCAAGGTGGCGGAGGTCCGCCGCCTCGGCGCGGAGCCGGTGTTCACCGACGACCTGCTGGCCACCGCGCGGAGCCTCGCGGCCGAGCGCGGCTGGCACCTGCTGCCGCCCTTCGACGACCCGGACGTGATCGCCGGGCAGGCCACCGTCGGCCGCGAACTCCTCGCCGACGGGCCCGTCCCGGCGGTGGTGCTGGTGCCGGTGGGCGGCGGCGGCCTGATCAGCGGCATCGCGGCGGCCGTGAAGGAGGCGTCCCCCGCCACCCGGGTCGTCGGCGTCGAGCCGGACGGCGCGAACGCGATGTCCCACGCGCTGCGCACCGGCACGCCCACCCCACCGGTCCGCCCGGTCTCGGTCGCCGACGGCCTGGCCGCCCCGTTCGCCGGGCGGCACACCCTGGCCCACGTCCGGGCGCTGGTCGACGAGGTGGTGGAGGTGCCCGAGGCGGCCATCCTGCCCGCCTGGTCGGACCTGATCCACGCGACGAAGCTGCTGGTCGAGCCGGCCGCGGCGGTGAGCCTGGCGGCACTGCGCGCGGGCCTGGTCGAGCTGCCATCCGGCGGCCGGGCCGTCCTGGTCCTCAGCGGCGGCAACGTCGACCCGTCCCGGCTCGCCACCCTCCGCTGACCAGCCGCCGGCCCGCGCCCACTCGGGCGGTGTCACTCACCGGTGTCACGCGGCCGGCCCGCCCCGACCGGGTCCCCGGGACGCTACGAACCTGATGGCATCAATGAATCACCCGCCGAGCGGGCGCAGGCGTGGTCAGAGCGGGCGACGTCCCGCGAAGCCGCACTCCAGCCGGTGGTACCACCGCACGTCGGAGTCGCCCTCCAGCCAGCACCAGAGCACCGGGCGACCGTCGCGCTCCCCCGGGAAGTCCAGCAGCACCGGAGCGATCCCCTTGACCTGGATCCCGTGGCCGTGCAGCTCGTCCACGATGGCGTGCAGCCGCGCCTCGCGGGCCTTGACCTCGGCCAGCCCGCCGAGCACGCTGACCCCGTGGTCGGCCAGGTCGACCCGCAGCTCGGCCAGATCGGCCCGCAGCAGGATCAGCTCGTCGACCCTTGGGCGCAGGGTCGCCACCAGATGGCGCGCCTGGGCGAGAGTGAACACGCGGCCAGTATGCGCCACGTCCCGATCTCCGGCCGCGCCCGCACCCCCGCACCCCCGCAGCAAGATCGCGCTCGATCCCGGGTCGGGTGGCATCGGACGGCGGCGCAGGCCACCACATCCTGGATCGAGCACGATCCTGCGGTGAGGGTGGGGCGCCGGTCAGTCGGCCTGGGCGGCGAGTTCGCGGGCGCGGTCCCGGGCGGCCTCCAGCGCCGCCAGCATCGCCGCGCGGACGCCGTGGTTCTCCAGCTCGCGGATGGCGGAGATGGTGGTGCCGGCCGGCGAGGTGACCGCCTCGCGCAGCTTCACCGGGTGCTCGCCGGAGTCGCGCAGCATCACCGCCGAACCGATGGCGGTCTGCACGATCAGCTCGTGCGCCACCTGGCGGGGCAGGCCGAGCAGGATGCCCGCGTCGATCATCGCCTCGACCAGCAGATAGAAGTACGCCGGACCGGAGCCGGAGAGCGCGGTGACCGCGTCCTGCTGGGACTCGGGCACCCGGACGGTGGAACCCAGCGGCGTGAACATCTCCTCGGCGAGCGCCAGGTGCTCACCGGTGGCGTACGCGCCGGCCGAGATGGCGCTCATCGCCTCGTCGACCAGCGCCGGGGTGTTGGTCATCACCCGGACCACCGGGGTGCCCTCGGGCAGCCGCCGGTTGAAGAAGCTGGTGGGCAGGCCGGCGCAGAGCGAGATGACCAGCTTGTCCGGCGGCACCTTCGGGCCGATCTCGTCGAGCAGCGTGGCCGCGTCCTGCGGCTTGACCGAGATGGCGAGCACCGCCGCCTCGTCCACGGCGGTGAGGTTGTCCACCACCCGGACGCCGTACCGGGCGGTCAGCTCCTCCGCGCGGCTCGGCCGGCGGGCCGTGGCGAGCAGTCGCTCCACCGGCCAGCCCGAGCGGAGCAGCCCGGAGAGCATCAACTCGCCGATCTTGCCCGCGCCGATCACCGCTACCGTGTGCACCCCGGGCGCCATGACGCCGTACCCCTCTCGCCGGGAGCCGGGGCGCGGCGGACCCTGCGGGACCGCCGCGCCGTCGGCCGTCGATCAGCTGCCGAAGAAGACCTCGGCCTCTTCGTACCGCTCCAGCGGGACGGTCTTCAGCTCGGCGGTGGCGTCGGCGAGCGGGACCCGGACGATGTCCGTGCTCTGCATCGCGACCATCTTGCCCCAGTCGCCCTCGTGCGCCGCGTCGATCGCCTGGAGGCCGAGCCGGGTGGCGAGCACCCGGTCGAAGGCGGTCGGGGTGCCACCGCGCTGGATGTGACCCAGCACGACGGTCCGCGCCTCCTTGCCGGTCTTCGCCTCCAGCTGCTCGGCGAGCCACTGGCCGATGCCGCCGAGGCGGACGTGGCCGAACGAGTCGAGCTCCTGGTTGTGCAGGACCATCTGGCCGTCGAGCGGCTGGGCGCCCTCGGCGACCACCACGATCGGGGCGTACTGGTGCTGGAAACGCTTCTCGACGTAACCGGCGACCTGGTCGACGTCGAACTGCCGCTCGGGGAGCAGGATCACGTTGGCGCCACCGGCCAGGCCGGCGTGCAGGGCGATCCAGCCGGCGTGCCGACCCATCACCTCGACGACGAGGGTGCGGTGGTGGCTCTCCGCGGTGGTGTGCAGGCGGTCGATCGCCTCCATCGCGATGTTGACCGCGGTGTCGAAGCCGAACGTGTAGTCGGTCGCGCCGAGGTCGTTGTCGATGGTCTTCGGCACGCCGATGACGTGCACGCCCAGCTCGTAGAGCTTGGTGGCCACGCCGAGGGTGTCCTCGCCGCCGATCGCGATCAGGGCGTCCACGCCCTGTGCGGCGAGGTTGTCCTTGATCCGCTCGACCCCGTTCTCGATCTTGAACGGGTTGGTGCGGGACGAGCCGAGGATGGTGCCGCCGCGCGGCAGGATGCCGCGGACCTCCGCGATGCCCAGGGGCTTGGACAGGCCCTCCAGCGGGCCCTTCCAACCGTCCTGGAAGCCCACGAACTCGTGACCGTAGGTGGCGACGCCCTTGCGGACCACCGCCCGAATGACCGCGTTGAGACCTGGGCAGTCGCCGCCGCCGGTGAGCACGCCGATACGCATGATCTGCTCATCCTCCTGGAGCATCAGGTGAAGCCCGGATAAGCCCCAGGATATGTGTCAGCTCAGACCATCGGCGCCGTTGCCGGCCCGGGGCGGGCCGTCAGTGCGAACTGTAGTCGGCGCGGGTGTCCGCCGACACCGCGCCCCGGCCCGTCCCGACCGCCGGACGTGGCTACCCGTCAGTAGCTGACCTCGTGGTTCTCGCCGGCCTTCGGCGGCTTACCGGTCGCCGCCGCCTTGGCGAAGCCGAGCAGGTTGACCACCGTGCTGTTCGGCGAGTCCCAGTACTCGGCGGAGCTGGCGTGCACCTTGATCAGCGTGATGCCGGGGGTCTCCAGCCCGTCCGGGAACCAGGCCTTGAGCAGCGGGTTCCACAGCTGCTCGGCCCGGTCGCGGTCCCAGCCCTCCTGCGCGGTCCCGGCCACCGACACCCAGGCGTGGTGCCGCTGATCGGAGAAACCGACGTTGACCTGCGGATTTACCCGGATCTGCCGGACCTTCGCGGAGTCGGAGTAGGCGAAGAACCACAGGTCGCCGTCGAACTCGGCGGCCTGTAGCCCCATCGGTCGACTGACCAGCCGGCCATCCACCCCGGTCGTGGTCAACAGGCAGATCCGGGCGTCCCGGATCAGCTCCGTCACCCGGGCCCGGGCCTCCCCGGCACTGCTCGGCTCGTTGCTCATGACGGCACTCCCTCGCATCGGCTCGACGCGAACCGTGCCCCGGGCAGAACCGGTCAAACCTGAACGAGGTCGCTTTCCGGCCAGGTCACCGGGCGGTCATCGTCCGCCACCGGGCCAGGTTGTGCCGGGCGTCGACCAGGGCGTCGTGCCGCTCGGCCTCGGCGTCCGGCAGCTTCGGCCGCCCCCGGTCGTCCCAGAGCTGCCGCAGCTCCTTGGTGAACCGGGGGATCTCCCGGGGCAGCGCCGTCATCGGCCCCCAGAGCTGGGCGAGCACCACGTGGTCGTACGCGGCGTACCAGGCCCAGAGTTCGATCTGCTCGCCCGGGCGGTCCCGGACCGGGGCCAGGAGGAACTCGTGCAGCTCGTCCCGGATCCGCTCCCGGGAACGCCAGGCCCGGTCGGCCGGGGAGGGCAGCTTGTCGAGGACGTTGCGGCGCACCCAGGGCACGGCTCGGGAGTCGTCGAACTCGGTGGAGACCGCGTAGAACTCGCGGCCGTACTCGTCGACGACACCGATCGAGACGAGGTCGACGATCCGGCCGTCCTCGATGAACTCGCAGTCGTAGAAATAGCGGTAGACCATCCCGGTCATCCTCGCCCACCGCCGAGCCGGGCCGGTCGGCGGGGGCATCGGTCGAGGCCGACCGCACCGCTGCGCCGCAGCTCGGCAGGGTCACGGAAGTGTCTCCAGGGGTGTACAGCACGCAACCGGGCCGTCATGATCTGATGTGTACCGCTACCGGACGCCGAACCGGTTCAGAACCTCGTACCGGGGGCTGTCAGGTTCACCCGGCTGCGAGTTTGTGGTCCTTTACCGGGGAGGGGTTGGGCCGTGGAGGTTCGCCTGCCGGAGCCGGGTGACGCGCTCACGGGCGTGGAGATGTTCGCCGGGCTCGAGCCGGAGGTGCGGCAACGGGTCATCGCCGCGGCGGTGCCGCGCACCTACCGCAAGGGTCAGCTGCTCTTCGTCGAGAACGATCCCGGCGAGTCGCTGATCGTGCTGCGCCGGGGGGCGGTGGCCGTCTTCCGCACCGCGCCGACGGGCGAGCGGGCGGTGCTGTCGGTGATCCGTCCGCCGGACGTGCTGGGCGAGGTCTCCCTGCTGGACGCCTCCACCCGGTCCGCCTCCGCCGAGGCGATCGAGGACTGCGCGGCGCTCGCGCTGTCCCGCCCGGCGTTCATGGAGCTGGTGCACTCCAACCCGCGCATCCTCGACGCGGTGATGCGCTCGCTGGGCGGCCTGATCCGCCGGCTCACCGAGCAGAACGCCGACCACGTCTTCCTCGACCTGCCGGGTCGGGTGGCCAAGACGCTGGTCCGGCTCGCCGGCGAGAGCCAGGCCCCGATGATCACGATCGAGCTCAACCAGAGCCAGCTGGCCGAGATGGCCGGCGGCTCCCGGCAGAGCGTCAACCAGGCGATCGGTTCCTTCGCCAGCCGCGGCTGGCTGCGTACCGAGGGGCGCCGGATCGTGGTCACCGACGTGGCCGCGCTGCGCCGCCGCGCCGGCATGAACGACCGCTGAGACGTACGCGAAAGGGGCCGGGCGCAGCGCGCGCCCGGCCCCTTTCCGCGTTTCCCGGCTCAGACGGTCGAGCTGCCCGGGCCCGCCCAGGAGGTGGTGCTGCCGGGGCCGGCCCACTCCGTGGTGTCCTTGCCGCCGCCGGACCCCTCGCTGACGATCCCGTCGGCCTGGAGGGCGGCCAGGGTGGCCGCGTCCACGTCCACCGACTCCCCCGCGGCGTGGTCGACGCCGTCCGCGTCGGTCCAGGCGCTCTCCAGCTTGACGTACACCATGACGTGTCCCCCTTGATCGCTGTCGCTCTCGGCGCCCTGAATCTAGCGCTCCTGACCAGCCGGATGACTGTCCACAAGCCAACAGCCCGGTACCCGACAGCGGCACCGGAGGCGATACTCGCGGTGGACGTCGCGGGGGGCGCGACGCGCGGCCGGTGGACCGGCCGGCACAACCACCAGTGGAGGGTGTCATCTCCGCGCAGTGTGACCGGTGTGGACGTACCGCCGCCGACGGGGACCGCTTCTGCGGGGGCTGCGGGGCGGAGCTGGGTGCCGTCTGCCCGCACTGCCTGCGACCGATCGCCGCCGACGTGGCGTTCTGCACCTCGTGCGGGACGCCCCGGGCCGGCGGCAAGCAGCCCGTCGCGGTCCCGCAGGAGGACCGCCGGCGGGTCAGCGTCCTCTTCGTCGACCTGATCGACTTCACGCCGTACGTGGAGCGGGCCGACCCCGAGCAGGTCCGGGGCATGCAGACCGGCTTCTTCTCCGCCGCCCGACGGGTCGTCGGGCAGTACGGCGGGGTGGTCGAGAAGTACATCGGCGACGCGGTGATGGCGCTCTTCGGCGCCCCGATCGCCACCGAGACCGACGCGCTGCGCTGCGTCCGGGCCGGGTTGGAGCTCCAGCGGGTGCTCACCCGGTTCGCGCCGCGCGGCACCGACGAGCTGCGCTTCCGGGTCGGCGTGGCGACCGGCGAGGCGCTGGTCGACGTGGCCGCCGCCCGGGACGGCGGGCAGGCCATCGTGGCCGGCGACGTGGTGAACACCGCCTCCCGGATGCAGTCCGTGGCCCCGCCCGGCGGGGTGCTGGTCTGCGGCACCACGCACGCGCTGACCAAGGACGCCATCCGCTACTCGGAGCAGCCGCCGGTCACCCTGCGCGGGCGGTCCTCGCCGACCGAGGTGTGGCTCGCCCTCTCCCCGGTGCGCCGGCAGCCGACCGACCGGGAGCCGGACACCACCCCGCTGATCGACCGGGAACACGAGCTGGGGCTGCTGGTCAACGCCCTGCACCGGTCCCTGCGGGACCGCCTCCCGCAGGTGGTGACGGTCTTCGGGCGGGCCGGCATCGGCAAGAGCCGGCTGGTCCGCGAGCTGTACCGGCACGCCGGACGGCTGGTGGACGAGCCGCTGAGCTGGCGTACCGGGCGGTGCCCGCCGTTCGGGGAGAACGTCACCTTCGCCGCGCTGGCCGACGTGGTGAAGACCGAGGCCGGCATCCTGGACACCGACCCCGCGGCCACCGCCGCCGAGCGGCTCTCCTCGGCGGTCGCCGAGCTGGTCGGCCCGGGCGAGCGGCAACGGATCGTCGACGCGCTGCGCCCGCTGGTCGGGCTGACCGGCACCTCCCTGCCGGCCGAGGAGGCCGAGTCGGCGTGGCGGCGGTTCCTGCTGGCGCTGGCCGCGCGCCGCCCGACCGTGCTGGTCTTCGAGGACCTGCACTGGGCCGACGACGCGATGCTGCGCTTCGTCGAACTGCTCGGCGCCGCCGCCCGGGACGTGCCGCTGCTGCTGCTCTGCACCGCCCGCCCGGAACTGGTGGACCGGGACCCGAGCTGGGCCGGCACGATCACCGGGTCGGTCACCATCACCCTGCCGCCGCTGCGGGACACCGGCATCGCCTCGCTGTACGCGCACATGTTCGGCCAGGCGGCGTTCTCCGCCGACATGCTCACCCCGCTGGTCGAGGTGGCCGGCGGCAACCCGCTCTACGCCCACGAGTACGTGCGGATGCTGATCGAGCAGGGCGCGCTGCGCCAGTCGGGGCGCGGCTGGTCGCTGGAGAAGCACCTCGACCTGCCGATGCCGGAGAGCGTGCACGCCGTCATCGCCAACCGGGTCGACCTGCTCGACGCGAAGGACCGGGCGGTGCTGCTGGCCGCCTCGGCAGTGGGGGTGCAGTTCTGGCCGGGCGCGGTGGGCGCCGCGCTGGGACAGCCGGTGGAGTCGGTGGAGCGGGCGCTGCGCCGGCTGGAGCAGCGGGACTTCGTGCACGAGCAGGCCGCCTCCACGATGGCCGGGCAGCCGGAGTTCCGGTTCCGGCACGTGCTGGTCCGCGACGTCTGCTACCAGCGGCTGCCGCGTACCGAGCGGGTGGCCCGGCACGAGCGGACGGCGGACTGGCTGGACGCGCTGTCGGCGAGCCGGGACACCGACCTGGCCGAGGTGCTCGCGCACCACCGGTGGGCGGCGCACGAGATCGCCCGCACCCTCGGCATGGACACCCAGCGCTACGCGGGCCCGGCGCGGGCCGCGCTGCACCGGGCCGCCCGCCGGGCGTACGCCCTGCACGGGCTGGACGCGGCGGCGGCGCACGCGGGCCGCGCGCTCGGCCTGGCCGACGAGAGCGACCCGGTGAGCCGGCTCCAGCTGGAGCTGCTGAGCACGGAGATCTCGTTCTACCGGGACGGCAACGCCTTCCTCTCCGGCGGCGGCCCGGAGCAGCTGCACGCCCTGGCCGACCGGCTGCTGGCGCACGGCGACGACGCCTGCGCCGCGCGGGCCTGGACGCTGCTCGGCCAGGCCGCCTGGCTGCGCGCCGACCGGGGCACGGCGGTGGCCTGCCTGGACCGGGCGGTGGCGCTGTTCGAGCCGCTGCCGGACAGCGCCCAGAAGGCGGACGCGCACGCCGAGCTGGGTCGGCTGCACATGCTCAACTACGAGCGGGACGCGGCGGTCGCCGCGGCCGAGACGGCCGCCGAGATCGGTGAGCGGCTGGGCCTGTCGGAGACCCGCACCAACGCCCGGATCACCGCGGCCACCGCCCGCTACCAGGCGGGCGACCGGGTCGGCCTGGACGAGCTGCACGCGCTGGTGGAGTACAGCCGGTCGCAGCAGCTGCTCGCCCTGCCCCGGGCGGTGCAGAACCTGGCGTACGCGGTGCGCGAGGAGGGTGACTGGCTGCGCTCGGACGCGCTGCTGTCGGCGGCGCCGGCCCGTACGGCGAGCGGGCAGACGTTGACCACCAGCTACTCCGCCGAGGCGATGCGGGCCTACTTCGACGGGGACTTCGGCCGACTGATCGCCGCCGCCGACGCCTTCGTCGACACGCCCACCGGCGGGTGGGACATGCAGGTGCGGGGGCTGCGCTCCTGCCTGCTGGTGCTGCGCGGGCAGCCGGCGCCCCCGGCGCCCCGTACGCTGCCCGGACCCCGCGACGGCGACGCCGGGTGGGACGAGCCGCCCCGGCACCTCGACGACGTGGCGGCGGCGCTGGACACCGCCCGCCGCAGCGGCTTCCACCGGCCGTGCTGGACGATGCTCGGGATCGCGGCGCTGTGCCGGGCGTTGCAGGGTCGCTCCGCCGAGGCGGCGACGCTGATCGAGGAGCTGGCCGGCTCCTGGTCGACGGTTCCCGCCCTGGCCAGCGGCGAGTGGATCGCCGCGGCGGCGTACGCGGCCAGCCTGGCCGGCCGGGACGCGGCGGTGCGGGTGCGCGCGATGCTGGACCGGGTGGGGCACCGGACGCCCTGGTCGGAGGCGGCGCTGCGGACGGTGACCGGCGCGGTGGCCGCCGCGGACGGCGACCACCGCCGGGCCGGCGAGCTGCACCTGGCGGGCGCGGAGATCTACGCCCGGATCCCCGACGTGACGGACCGGATGCTGGCGCTGGCCCTGGCGGCGGCGGAGCTGACCCGGGCCGGCGAGCCCGGGGCGGCGGACCCTCCGCTGGCCGAGGTGCGGGCCTTCGCCGAGCGGAACGAGGCACCCGGGCTGCTCGCGCTCGCCGGCCGCCCGGTGGCCGACACCGGCCCCGCGGTGGCCTGCTGAGCCGGGCTCAGACGGGCACCGGTTCGGCCGGTACGGCGGCCGGCTGGTTCTTGATCTTCTGCGCGTACATGTCGACGTACTCGCGGCCGGAGAGTTCCATCAGCTCGTACATGATCTCGTCGGTGACGGCGCGTTCGACGAACCGGTCGCCGGCCAGGCCGGCGTAGCGGGAGAAGTCCAGCGGGGCGCCGAACCGGATCCGCACCCGGCCGAGGTTGGGGATGATCTGGCCGGTCGGCTGGATCTCGTCGGAGTTGAGCATCGCGGTGGGGACCACCAGGGCGCCGCTCTCCAGGGCGAGCCGGGCCACGCCGGTCTTGCCGCGATAGAGCCGCCCGTCGGGCGACCGGGTGCCCTCCGGATAGATCCCGGCGATGCCACCGGCCCGCAGCACCCGCAGCTGGGTGTCGAGCGCGGCGCGGGCGGCCCGGCCGCCGGTCCGGTCGACCGGGATGGTGCCGGAGCCGACGAAGAACGCCTTGGTCAGCCAGCCCTTGATGCCCTTACCGGTGAAGTATTCCGCTTTGGCGATGAATGTGACTTTTCGCTTGACGATCAGCGGGACGAAGATCGAATCGGAGAAGGAGAGGTGATTGCTCGCCAGGATCACCGGACCCGTGTCCGGCACGTTCTCCAGGCCCTCGACCTGCGGGCGGAAGATCAGCCTCAGCAGCGGGCCGAGGATGATGTACTTCATCAGCCAGTACAGCACCGGTGTCCTTCCAGGCAGGGGCGGCGACAGCACCTCCACCGGCCCTCGGCCGGGTCACCGGACCCGCCCGGGACGGGCCCCGGGGCACCGTCGGCGGGCGGGACTGTCGGGCATGAGCCTACGAAGCGGGAGCGGCACGCCACAACGCACTCCCGGAACCGGCCTCCGACGTGTCACGATTCAGGGCACGGCGTACGGGGCGCCGAACGACCGCACCGGCAGGTGCGACGAGGAGGGTGTCCGGTGTCAGCGGGTGGGCCTCGCCGGGGACGGCGGGACAACGGGCTCGACGCGAGCGAGTACGCCGTCGCGGGCGATGTCGACCCGCGCGTCGGCGAGCACCTGCTCGACGTGCTCGCCGCCGGTGGCATCGCGGCGTACCTGCAGCCCTCGGCTGACCTCAACCCGGTGACCCGCACCACCACCGTGCCGGCCCGCCCGGTCGACCGGCTCTACGTCGACCGCTCACACCTGACCACCGCCCGGGACTACCTCACCCAGCTCGCCGACGAGGGCGACGCCGAGCCGGCGCGCGACGACGAGCCGGACATCGAAGCCGAGTGGGCCCGGATCGTCGCCGGCTTCCACACCGCCCCGGCCGCCGGCAGCCACCCCTGGCCCGCCGCCGAGGACCTCGACGAGCCCGACCCGACCGAGCCGGCCGGCGGCACGCTGACCCGCGGTGGAGCCGACGAGACCCCGGGCCCGACGGCCACCGACGTGCGCCGCCTGCCGTACGCGGCGGACGTCTCCGGGATCTCGGTCAGCCGGGGTCGCCACGACGAGCCGTCACTGTTGGACGGTCTGGACACCTTCGGCGCCGGGCTGCCCGGTGACGCCGAGGAGGAGCACTACACCCCGCCCCCGCCGCCCCCGCTGCCCCGCGTCTCGAAGTACGCGGCGGTCGGGGTGCTCTCCATCCTGGCCGGCTTCGTGCTCTTCCTCTATCCGACGCTGCTGCCGGTCGACCCGCCGGTGGTGACGCTGCTCGGTTTCACCGGCATCCTGGCCGGCTTCGTGATGCTCGTCTGGCGGCTGCGCCCCGGCGACACCGAGGACCACGACCCCGACGACGGCGCGGTCGTCTGAGCCCGCACACCCCGTCCCGCCCGCATGTCGGGACGCCGGCCGGCCCGGACCGACCGTGTAACAGTGGTGTAACTTACTGTCAGTAGGAATACCGCTGTACGTCACTTCCCCCACTGACTGCCCGGTTGTTCCCTCCTCGCGGCGGTCGGTCTCTGCTGATCGGAATGCCCGAGATGCGACAGAGTTCCCTCGTGGTGGTGGCCAACCGCCTCCCCATCGACGACAGTGTGGCGCCCGACGGCGCCTGCGAGTGGCGACGCAGCCCGGGCGGGCTGGTCAGCGCACTGCATCCCCTGCTACGGCACACCACCGCCACCTGGGTCGGCTGGGCCGGCGGCACCGGGGCCGCCCCCACCTTAGGAGACCTCGACGGCGTCCGGATGCACAGCGTGCCGCTGACCGCCGAGGACCTGCGCGACCACTACGAAGGGTTCGCCAACGCGACCCTCTGGCCGCTCTACCACGACGCCGTCGAACAGCCCGAATACCACCGCCGCTGGTGGGAGGCGTACCAGCGGGTCAACCAGCGGTTCGCCGAGGCCGCCGCCGAGGTCGCCGAGCCCGGCGCCCTGGTCTGGGTGCAGGACTACCACCTCCAGCTCGTCCCCGGCCTGCTCCGGGCGCTCCGCCCCGACCTGCGGATCGGCTTCTTCCTGCACGTGCCCTTCCCGCCGCCCGAGCTGTTCATGCAGCTCCCCCGCCGGGCGGAGCTGCTGCGCGGGATGCTCGGCGCCGACCTGATCGGGTTCCAGCGGGCCCAGGCCGCGCACAACTTCGCCCAACTGGTGACCAAGGTGCTGGGCCTGCCCGCCACCGACCGGCGGATCACCGTGGACGACCGGGTGGTCCGGGTCGGCGCCTTCCCGGTCTCCATCGACACCGCCGAGATGGCGGCGCTCGCCGCCCGTCCCGACGTCGCCGAGCGGGCCCGCCGGCTGCGGCAGGACCTCGGCGACCCCGAACACGTGATCCTCAGCGTCGACCGGATGGACTACACCAAGGGCATCGAGCAGCGGCTCAAGGCCTACAGCGAGCTGCTCGCCAGCGGCGACGTCAAGGTCCGCGACACGGTCCTGGTGCAGATGGCGGTGCCCAGCCGGGAACGGGTCGGCCAGTACCAGATCCTCCGGGACCGGGTGGAACGCGAGGTCGGCCG
Source organism: Micromonospora sp. CCTCC AA 2012012 (assembly GCF_040499845.1). Lineage (NCBI taxonomy): Bacteria > Bacillati > Actinomycetota > Actinomycetes > Micromonosporales > Micromonosporaceae > Micromonospora > Micromonospora mangrovi. The sequence goes on along the minus strand of NZ_CP159342.1, from coordinate 409,815 downwards.
GATCAACGGCGAGTTCGGCCGGGTCGGCGAGCCGGCGATCCACTACCTCACCCAGACCTTCGACCGGGCCGAGCTGGCCGCCCTCTACCGGGTCGCCGACGTGATGGCGGTGACCCCGCTGCGGGACGGGATGAACCTGGTCGCCAAGGAGTACGTCGCCGCCCGGGTGGACGACAGCGGGGCGCTGCTGCTCAGCGAGTTCGCCGGGGCCGCCGCCGAGCTGTCCCAGGCGTACCTGGTCAACCCGCACGACCTGGAGGGACTCAAGCAGGAGCTGCTCGCGGCGCTGCGGGCCGAACCGGCCGACGTCCGGGCCCGGATGCGGGCGATGCGGGAACACCTGCACCGCAACGACATCCACGCCTGGGCCCGCTCCTATCTCAGCGCGCTCGACGAGAGCGGCTCGCTGCTCACCCGCGTCGCCGGCTCGGAGTGACCCGCCCGCCGGTCAGCCGGCCGGCGACGGGTCCTTCGCCAGCCAGTCCAGGATGGCGTCGATCGGCTCCCGCCAGCGGGCGTCCAGCATCAGGTCGTGCCCCATCCCGGGAAAGAGCAGCGGGGCCGAGCCGTACCGGGCGGCGGCCCGGGTCAGCGCCGTCGCCGGCACCACCCGGTCGTCCGGACTGCCCAGCACCAGCACCGGCGGCCGGCCCACCGCCGGCTCCGGCTCCCCGCCGGTCAGCAGCTGCCACTGGGCCCGCCGCCCGGCCCGGCCCAGCCGGGAGACGTACCGGCGGGCCTCGCCGTCGGGCAGCTCCGGGCTGAACAACTGCCGGCGGTTCAACCGCAACGGACCGCCGAAGACGGCCGGCAGGGTCCCGCCCGGGTTGCGCCGCAGCGCCGCGCCGAACGTGCCCCAACCGCCGAGCACCGGCGCCACCAGCACCGCCGCCCGGGCCGGATAGCGGGACAGGGCGTGCGAGACCACCAGCGCGCCGGCGCCGTGCCCCACCAGCACCGCCCGCCGCGGCAGGCTCGCCGCCACCTGGACCACATCATGGGTGTACGCCCGCAGCGTCGCATCCGGCGCCGGCTCGCTGGCACCGTGCCCGCGCAGGCTCAGCGCGTACGCCGGGAAGCCGCGCGACGCGGCGTGCTCCAGCCAGTGCTCGGCGAACGCCCACGCCCCGTGCCCGAACCCGGGTACGAACAGCAGCGGCGGTCGCCCCTCCTCCAGCGCCGGGACCGCGTCGAGCACCTCCCGGCGGGCCGGCCGCTCCGGCCGGGCCCACTCCCACGCCCGAACCACCCGCATCCGCTCCGTGGTCATTTATCCCCCAGCTCGTGCAGGGCGCGTTCGAGGGCGCGCAGGTAGTCGGCGTGGCCGACCTCGAACCAGTGCCGGCTCGAGTCCTTGACCGCGCCGGAGTAGCGCTCGCCGAGGCCGGCGGCGACCTGCCGGTCGAACGCGGCGGCCCGGTCCGGCCGGGTGGCCCGCAGGCGCAGCAGTCGGGCGAAGAGCACGCTCTGCCAGTGCGAGATGGTGAAGATGCCGGAGTCGGGCTGCACCAGGCCGACCACCGCGAGGGTCGGGTGACCGGCGGCGAACGCGTTCAGCCAGAGCCGGGGCCGCCCCACGCCCTCGTCGTCGGCGAGCACCTTCGCCTCGAGGAACTCGAAGCGCGGCAGGTAGCCGGTGGCGAAGACGACCAGCTCCGGGTCGATCTCCCGACCGTCGGTCAGCTCCACCGCCTTGGCGTGGAACCGGGCCACGTCACCGACCGGGGTGATCTCGCCGTGGCCGACGTAGTAGACGAGCTGGCTGTTGGCGATCGGGTGGGTCTCGTAGACCCGGTGGTCCGGCTTCGGCAGGCCGAACCGGGTCAGGTCGCCGACGGTCAGCCGCAGCGTCCAGTGATAGAGCCACTGTCGTACCCGCAGCGGCACCCGCAGCGCCAGCAGCGTGTCGTTGACCTGGTCGGCGGGGCGGCCGAGGACGTACTTCGGGGCGTACCAGTAGCCGCGGCGGGTGGAGTGCCAGCAGCGGGACGCCTGCTGGGCCGCCTCGACGGCGATGTCGCAGCCGGTGTTGCCGGCACCCACCACCAGCACCCGCTTGCCGCGCAGCTGCGCCGGATCCTTGTACGAGGTGGCGTGCATCACCTCGCCCCGGAACTCGGCGAGCCCCTCGTAGCGGGGCAGCTTCGGTGACCAGTTGTGCCCGTTGGCGATCACCACGGCGGCGTACCGGGAGGTGCGCTCGGGGCCGTAGCCGCCGGTGCTGCGGGTGGTGACGTCCCAGCGGTCCCCCTCGACCGGCTCCACCCGGACCACCTCGGTGCCGAACCAGATGTGCCGGCGCAGGTCGAAGTGGTCGGCGTACCGCTCGAAGTAGGAGAGCAGCTGGCTGTGGTGCGGGTAGTCGGGCCAGTCGTCCGGCATCGGGAAGTCGGGGAACTGGGTGAACGGCCGGGACGAGATGAGGTGGGTGCTGGCGTACACCGGGCTGCGGTCGTGTCGCCAGTTCCACGCCCCACCGACGCCGGTCTCCCGCTCGTAGCAGTCGACGCCGAAGCCGTACTCGACGAGGTTCTTGACGGCGGTGAGGCCGCTGGCCCCGGCGCCGATGACGCAGACGGTGTCGCCCCGGTCGGAGACCGGGCGGCCGTCGCGGGTCAGGGCGAGCGTGCTCGTCTCCGGATCGGGGCGGCCGAGGTCGGTGGAGGAGGACACCGGGAATCTCCTTTGTGCGGCACGCGTGCCGGGTCGCTGCGAAATCCTGCCGACAATGCCCGCCGTTGTCCAGCCGTCCTCGGCGGATCGGAGGGGCCGCAGCCGGCCGCCGTGGCGCTGGGTGACGGGCCGGTCTGTCACGCAGCGTGCGCCTCCGTTCGCCGGCGGTCCGCTGCCGCGCCGACCTTTGCTCTGCAGCCATCCACGCAGCACCCCACTGAGCTGGCCTCCGTGGCACGCCCACCGGATCGGACCGGGCGACCGTGGTGACGCTCCGCGACTGCTGCGGATATGGCTGCAGAGCAAAGGCGGCCGGGGGTGCGCTGCCGGCCGCGGAGAATGTGACCGTCCGTCACTCGGCGTCGGGCGAGGAAGCCCGGACCGACGTGACGCCGAGCGCCGGCGCCACCGGCCGAGCGCCGCCGGCACCACCGACCGGAGCGCCGCAGGCACCACCGACCGGAGCGCCGCCGACCGTGGTCGGCCGCCGCCGTGCCGGAGCGAGCGGCGGAACGGTCAGTCGGCGGCGGGCAGCAGCAGGTCGACCAGGATCGGGAAGTGGTCGCTGGCCTGCCGGGTGCGCGGCGTGTCCACCACGTCGTAGTCGACGACCGTGACCCGCGGGTCGACGAAGAGCCCGTCGATCCGCCGCCGGGGATTCGCGCACGAATAGGTGTGCCGGTCGGCCCGGTCCATCGCCTCCGCCGCGTCGGTCAGCCCCTCGGCGACGGTCCGCCACGCCGGCCCGTCCGGCCCCTCGTTGAGATCGGCGCCGGCGATCACCGGCAGCGTCGCCGCCGCCAGCGTCCGCTTGAACGCCGCCGCCTGCGCCGGCCGCTCGGCCGGGTCGGTGGAGAGGTGCGAGCCGGCCAGCAGGAACCGGCTCCCACCCACCAGGCACTCGGCGTACGCGGCGCCACGCAGGTGCCGGCCGGGGGTGAGCGGATAGCGCTCGCAGCGGGTCTCCAGCACCCGCACCCGGAGGCTGGTCAGCAGCAGGTTGCCCAGCGCGGGCAGGCCACCGGCCCCCACCACCAGGCCGAACGACTCGGCCAGCGTGGCGCTCTTCTGCCGCCACCGGAACCGGCGTGGCCCCTCCTGGACGATCACCACGTCCGGGGTGACCGTGCGGACCACCTCGGCCAGCGCGGCCGTGTCGTCGCGCTGGCTGTGGATGTTGTACGACAGCACGCGCAGCGGCACGCCGCCGGATCCGGGGGCACCCATCGTCAGAGCCGACGGGCCAGGTCGGCGGCGCCGATGACGCCGGCGGTGTTGCCCAGCTCGGCCGGGCGGACCTGGGCCACCGGGAGCCGGCTGCGCTGCGCCAGCGCGTCGTTGAAGGACCGGCGGGTCGGGCCGAGCAGCAGGTCGCCTGCCTCGACCACGCCACCGCCGACTACCAGCACCTGCGGGTCGAGGATCTGCGCCATGTCCGCGAGGCTGGTGCCGAGCCACCGGCCCACCTGCGCGAACGACTCGGCGGAGACCGGGTCACCACCCTGGGCGGCGGCGGTCACCATCGGGCCGGTGATCGCCTCGGCCTCGCCGCCGGCCAGCTCCAGCAGGGCGGTCGCCCGGTGCGGCTCCTGCCGGGCGGCGGCCCGGGCGAAGCGGACCAGGGCGCTGCCGCTGGCGTACTGCTCGATGCAGCCGAGCCGGCCGCAGCCGCACTGGTGGCCGTCGGGCACGGTGAGCATGTGTCCCAGCTCGGCGGCGATGCCGTTCGCGCCCCGGACCAGTTCCCCGCCGAGCACGATGCCGCCGCCGACGCCGGTCCCGATGGTGAACATGACCATCGAGTCGTCGGCGTCCCGGGCCGCGCCGTAGCGGAACTCGGCCCAGGCGGCCACGTTCCCGTCGTTCTCCACGATCACCGGCAGCCCGGTCGCGGTGCTGACGTAGTCCCGCAGCGGCTCGTCCCGCCAGGCCAGGTTGGGGGCGAAGAGCACCGTGGAGCGGCTGGCGTCGATCCAGCCGGCCGCGCCGATGCCCACCGCCTCGACGGTACGACCCACGGCCAGCTCGGTGACCACCTCGATGATGACGTCGCGGGTCTTGGCCACGTCGTCGGCGGGGGTGTCCCGTCGCGTCTGCACGAGAACCTTGCCGGTGTCGTCCACGACACCGCCGGCCACCTTCGTGCCCCCGACGTCGACTCCGATGGTCAGCGTCACCGCTGCCACTCCCCTCTGCTGTGCTGCCCGGCATCGGCCGAACCGGCCGTGCGCTGCCGGGATGTCCGGTGGTCAGGCCCCGTCGCCTGGTGCGTCCGCGTCCTCGCCCACCTCGCCGGACGCCCGCGACGCGGGCACCACGGGACGGCCGGCCGGCGGCCGGATCGTCACCGGCGCGCCCGGCCCGGCACCATCGGGCGGTACGACGGCACCCGGATCGGCCGCGCCCTCCCCCCGGGTGGCGGCGGACCACACGTCCTGCTCGGGTGCCGGCTGAGAATCATGCCCGGTACGGGTGGCCTCGCGCCACACGTGATCTCCCCCGGCGGTCCCGGCGGCGGTCCCGGCCGGGCCGGGCGGAGCGCTCGACGGGGCCGGCTCGGTGGGGGCGAACGCCCGCAGCAGACTGGCCACCCCGGCTGCGAGATCCCCCGCGCCGGTGGCGAGGCGCTCCGCGAATTCGGGACTGGGGTCGCGCAATGCCGCGATACCCCGACAGACCGGACAGACGCAGCATTCCGGTGAGCCGGTGGCGAAACCGGCACCGACCCCGGCCCCCCCGGCGGCGCCCTGCTCGGCGCCGGCGGGTCGGCCGGCGGCGGCACTGTGACCGAGGACACCCGAGAGGATCCCACCGAGCGGACCCCACGGACCGGCACCGGGCGTCGCGGCGGTCAGCCGGGCGGTGGCCAGCAGCATGGCGACGAGGCGTTCCGCCTCCTCCCGGGCCGAACCCGGATCAGTCGTGCCCATGGTTCGGCTCCTTCACCGTGTCGACCCGCCGTCCGGCCGGGTCAGTGGGCCGCACCGGGTGCTTCTACCCGGCGCTTGAGCTGCTTCAACGCAGTGTCCATGATCATCTTTTCGGCCTTGCGGCGAAACATGCCGAGCATCCCCACGGAGAGCTCCACCTCCAGGGTGTACGTCACCGTGGTCGTGTCGTCCGGATTGCCCACCAGGTCGTACGACCCGCGCTGGGACCGCTGCATCTTCGAGGGCTCGACCAGGTGCCACTCGATCCGGGACAGGTCCTCGGCGTACTCGTAGGCGAGCACGTACTCGTCGGCCATCACGCCGGCGTCGATGGTGAACCGGACCTGGCTGGCGTAGCCGTCCTCGTACTCCTCGATCACCTCCGCCCGACGCACCGCCTCGGTCCACTCGGGGTAGCTCGGGAAGTCGCAGATGACCGCCGCCACCCGGTCCGGTGGCGCGCCGACGACGATCGACTGGGTGGAGGTGTCCGCCATGGGGGGAGGCTACCCGGCGGCGGCCCCGGGCGCGCCGCTCCACCCCCGCGCCGCACCGCCACCCCGTCCCCACCCGCCGACCGGCCGGGTGTCCCACCCCTCGGGCGGGCAACCTCCCTCCGCCACCCCCCGGGGCCTGCGGGTAGGTTTCGACAGAGCCGACCCCCAGGGACGGCCCGGCCAGTGCGAGCACGAGGGAGTGCAGGTGCGCGAGTTCTCCGTTCCGTCGATCGTCACCGTCGGCGACGCGGCAAACCTGACCGACCCGGTCTGGGACAACGCCGAGGCCGCCCCGGACGCGGTGCAGTTCGCCCGGGCCGACGGGCGGGGTCCGACGGGCACCATCTGGGCCGAGGTGACCTGCCGCCAGTTCCGGGACGAGGTCGTCGCGGTGGCCCGGGGGCTGGTCGCGGCCGGCATCAACCCCGGCGACCGGGTCGCCCTGATGAGCCGCACCCGCTACGAGTGGACCCTGCTGGACTACGCCATCTGGGCGGCCGGCGCGGTCACCGTGCCGATCTACGAGACCTCCAGCGCCGAGCAGGCGGCCTGGATCCTGGCCGACTCCGGCGCCGTCGCGGTGGTCGTGGAGAGCACCGGGCACGCCACCCTGGTGGCCGGCATCCGGGACCGGCTGCCCGAGCTGCGCCAGGTCTGGCAGATCGAGCTGGGCGGGGTCGACGAGCTGATCGCCGCCGGCGAGGCGGTCGACGCGGCCGACATCGAGGTCCGTCGCAAGACGGTACGGGCCGACGACGTCGCCACCATCATCTACACCAGCGGCACCACCGGCCGCCCCAAGGGTTGCGTGCTCACCCACCGCAACATGTACGCCGACATCGCCAACGCCGTGCCGGTGCTGCCGAACCTGTTCCGCGAGGGCGCCTCGACCCTGCTCTTCCTGCCGCTCGCGCACGCCTTCGCCCGGCTCATCCAGATCGGCGTGGTGCAGGCCCGAGCCACCATGGCGCACTGCGCCGACACCAAGAACCTGGTCGGCGAACTCCAGGACTTCAAGCCGACCTTCGTGCTCTCCGTACCCCGGGTCTTCGAGAAGGTCTACAACGGCGCCCGGCAGAAGGCCGAGGCCGACGGCAAGGGCAAGATCTTCGACCGGGCCGAGAAGGTCGCCATCGCGTACAGCGAGGCGCTGGAGACCGCCGAGGGGCCGGGCCTGGCCCTGCGCACCCAGCACGCGCTCTTCGACCGGCTGGTCTACCGCAAGCTGCGCGCGGCGCTCGGCGGTCGCTGCCGCGACGCCATCTCCGGCGGCGCCCCGCTCGGCGCCCGGCTCGGGCACTTCTTCCGGGGCATCGGGGTGACCATCTGCGAGGGCTACGGCCTCACCGAGACCTCCCCCGCCGCCGCCGCGAACCTGCCCACCGGCACCCGGATCGGCACCGTCGGCCGGCCGCTGCCCGGCGTGACCATCCGGATCGAGGACGACGGCGAGGTGCTGATCTCCGGCGACATCGTCTTCCGCGGCTACTGGCACAACGACCCGGCCAGCGCCGAGGCGCTGACCTCGGAAGGCTGGTTCCGCACCGGTGACCTGGGCCAGCTCGACAACGACGGCTACCTCACCATCACCGGCCGGAAGAAGGAAATCATCGTCACCGCCGGCGGCAAGAACGTCGCCCCGGCCGTGCTGGAGGACCAGGTCCGGGCGCACCCGCTGATCAGCCAGTGCCTGGTGGTCGGCGACCGGCAGCCGTTCATCGCGGCGCTGGTCACGGTCGACGAGGAGGCGCTGCCGAAGTGGCTGGCCGCGCACGGGCGACCGGAGACCACCAGCGTCGCCGAGCTGCGCGACGACGAGACGCTGCGCGCGGAGATCCAGGGCGCGATCGACCAGGCCAACCAGTCGGTCTCCAAGGCCGAGGCGATCAAGGTCTTCCGGATCCTGCCGCAGGACTTCACCGAGGCGACCGGGGAGCTGACCCCGTCGCTCAAGGTCAAGCGACAGGTCGTGCACAAGACGTACGCGGCGGAGATCGCCGAGATCTACTCCCGCTGACTACGATCCGTCACGTGCCCCCGTCGACACCCACCCAGCCACCGACGCAACCCCTCGCCGCCGCCGCGCGGCTGGTCCTGCTCGTGCTGGTCGCCGCCCTGACCCTCTTCGCCACCCGCGACGTCGCCCAGCTCTGGTGGATCGCCCTGCTCGCCGTCGCCGCGCTGCCCGCCGTCCTCGCGCCGCAGCACCGGCTGCTCGGTCCGCTCAGCCGCTTCGCCGAGGTGGTGGTGCTCGGGCTGGCCGCCAGCCAGATCGCCGCGGACACCCACCTCACCGGCGTCACCGGCGGGCTGGGCGCCTCGGCCGTGCTGCCGTACCTGGCCGTCCCGGTGACCGTGACGGCGCTGCGCCGCCGGTTCTCCGAGGGCGCCGCGCTGCTCGCGGTCGCCGCGGCCACCCTGCTGATCAGCGCCGCGCTGACCGACGTCGACGGCGGACGGCAGCTCGGCCAGCTCGGCTACCTCGCGGTCTGCGCCCAGTGGCTGATCCTGGCCGGCCTCGGCCTCTACACCGCCGTCACCCTGCAACGGGTGATGCGGGTCCGCGGCGAGAGCAAACCCCAGCCGTACGCGGAAGCCACCCGGCTGCTGACCCAGCTGCGCACCGTCGCCCGGCAGCTGCCCGGGGCCACCCTCGACCCGGGTGGCATCTCCGAGCACCTGCTGGAGGAGCTGCGGATGGTCGCGAAGACCGACCGCGGCGCGGTGCTCTCCGCCAGCGGAGGCGGGCGGCTGGTGGTGCTCGCCCAGATCGGCGTGGACCGGGTCGACTGGGAGACCACGCTCGACGCCGACTCGGCGATCGCCGACGCCTGGGCCAGCCAGCAGGCGCAGACCTCCAGCCGCTCGCAGGCCCGCTCCCGGCAGTCCGGGGAGGTCTCCGCGCTGATCGTGCCGCTGGTCGCCGGGGTCCGCACGGTCGGCCTGGTGGTGCTGGAGGCGGACGCGGGGCAGGCGTACCCGCCACCGGTGGTGTCCCGGGTGACCGCGCTGACCGGCCCGGCCGCGCTGCGGCTGGAGGCGGCGCTGCTCTTCGACGAGGTGCGCTCGCTGGCCACCAACGAGGAACGGCAGCGGCTGGCCCGGGAGATCCACGACGGGGTCGCCCAGGAGCTGGTCATGGTCGGCTACGGCATCGACAACGCGCTGGCGTACGTCGACGAGGACCCGAAGGAGACCGCCGAGGCGCTGCGCACGCTGCGCCAGGAGGTGACCCGGGTGATCACCGAGCTGCGGCTGAGCCTGTTCGAGCTGCGCAGCGAGGTGGACCGGCACGGCGGCCTGGCCGCCGCGATCGCCGAGTACGCCCGCACCGTCGGCGCCTCCGGGGGCCTGCGGGTGCACCTGTCGCTGGACGAGTCCACCGCCCGGCTGCCCGCCGCCACCGAGGCCGAACTGCTGCGCATCGCGCAGGAGGCGGTCACCAACGCGCGCAAGCACGCCGGGGCGTCGAATCTCTGGGTCACCTGCGAGGTGGACCCCCCGTACGCGCAGATCGAAGTGTCGGATGACGGTCACGGCATCGGTGACCAGCGCCCCGAGGGGCACTACGGTCTTGCGATCATGGCCGAGAGGGCGGAACGTATCCGGGGCCGGTTGGAGATCAGGCCGCGGCAGCCCAGCGGCACGACCGTGGCGGTGGTACTTGGTTCCTCGCCCCGGCGCGATAAGGTGCGCGGCAGCGCAGCAGCAGAAGGGGAGTAACCCGAGGATGACCACAAGTCCGACACCGGCCACCCGTACCAAGGTTCTCCTTGTCGACGATCACGACCTGATCCGGAAGGGTCTGCGGCACGCCTTCGAGCGGGACCGTCAGTTCGAGGTCGTGGGCGAGGCCGCCACGGCGGCGGAGGGCGTACGCCAGGCCGGTGCGCTTCAGCCGGACGTGGTGATCATGGATCTGCGGCTGCCCGACGGCAGCGGCCTGGAGGCCACCCGCGCGCTGCGCAAGTCCAGCGCCTCGATGGGGATCGTCGTGCTCACCATGTACGCAGGCGACGACCAGCTCTTCGGCGCGCTGGAGGCCGGGGCGAGCGCGTTCGTGCCGAAGACCGCACCGGCCGACGAGGTGGTGGCCGCCGCCCGGCACGCCGCCTCCTCCCCGAGCGCCTTCACCGCGGCCGACCTGGCCGAGGCGATGAAGCGACGGCTGGCCCCGTCCGGCCCGCAGCTCTCCCCCCGGGAGGGTCAGGTGCTGCGGCTGCTGGCCGACGGCATGAGCGTGGCCGGCATCGCCAAGCAGCTCTTCGTCAGTGAGTCGACCGCCAAGACCCACATCTCCAAGCTCTACGAGAAGCTGGGCGCCGCCAACCGGGCCCAGGCGCTGATGACCGCGCTGCGGCTCGGTCTGCTGGAGGCTCCGGACGCCCCGAAGTTCTGACCTCCACCGGCTCACGCCGGAGCGGCCCGCGTCCCGACCACGGACCGGGCCGCTCCGGCGTTGCGGGGGGTTTCCGCTGCGTACGGTGAGGGACCGGGTGCGTAGCGACGGCGGTCTTTGCACCGCGACAACGGGCGGGCAGAATACCCGGGTGGCCCACGGGGCCGCGGACCTCACGCGCTGTTGACAAAGAGGGGCAAGGGCATGCAGCGGCCGGACTGGGCACCCGACACGATCGACATCGAGCGTCCCAGCGTGGCCCGCATGTACGACTACTACCTCGGCGGCTCGCACAACTTCGCCGCCGACCGGGCGGCGGCCCGGGCCATGGTGGACGCCGTGCCCGACGCGCCGCTGATGGCCCAGGCCAACCGGGCCTTCCTCCGCCGCGCCGTCCAGTTCCTCGCCGACGCCGGGGTACGCCAGTTCCTCGACATCGGCTCCGGCATCCCCACCGTCGGCAACGTGCACGAGATCGCCCAGCGGATCGACCCGGAGTCCCGGGTGGTCTACGTCGACGTCGACCCGGTCGCGGTGGCGCACAGCCGGGAGATCCTCAGCGGCAACGACCGGGCCACCGTGCTCCAGGAGGACCTGCGCCGGCCCGAGGCGATCCTGCGGCACCCCGAGGTGACCGGGCTGCTCGACTTCTCCCAGCCGATCGCCGTGATGATCGTGGCGGTGCTGCACTTCATCCCGTACGCCGACCAGCCGGCGGAGATCCTGCGGACCCTGCGCAGGTCCCTCGTGCCCGGCAGCCACCTCGTGATGTCGCAGGCCTGCGACGAAGGTCGCGACGAGACCGGTGAGCGGGCGGAGGCCGAGCGGGTCTACCGCCGCACCGACAACCAGCTCTGGATCCGCAGCCGGTCCGAGCTGACCGCCCTCTTCGAGGGCTTCGAGCTGGTCGACCCGGGTGTGGTGTGGGTGCCGCAGTGGCGGCCGGACACCCCGGAGCAGGCCGAGAACGCCGAGAAGGCGGTCTTCATGGGCGGGGTCGGGCGGCTCGATGGGTGAGCCGGCGGTCGCCCTGCCCCGCACCTGCCCCGGCACCTTCGCCCGGGCCTGGGCGAAGGCGGTCTCCGGCACCAGCTACCTGCCGATGACCCAGGCCCAGCTCGAGGCCCTGCTCCAACGGCTCACCGAGCGACTGGCCGGGGCGCTCCAGGCGGAGCCGTTCGACCTGCGGACCGGCCAGCAGGTCGGCGCGGAGCTGGTCGCCGCGCACATCGCCTCCGCCGAAGGGCTCGGCCGGACCATCGAGGTCATCCAGCTCCGCCTCGTCCGCGACCTCGGGCTGGTCGCCGACGACGTCGAGGACCGGATGGCCCGGCTGCTGGCCACCGTGGCCACCGGGTACGCCCGCGCCCTGCGGGACCGGACGCTGGACGAGCAGGAGTCGATCCGGCGGGCCGCGATGATGGCCCGGGCGCACGCCGAGCGGGCGCTGCGGGACAGCGAGGCCCGGTTCCGTCACCAGGCCACCCACGACCCGCTGACCGACCTGCCGAACCGCACGCTCTTCACCGAGCGACTCTCCGCGGCCATCGACGAACCGGGCCGGGGCGCCGACCGGGTGGGCGTCTGCTTCCTCGACCTGGACCGGTTCAAGGTGGTCAACGACTCCCTCGGCCACCAGGTCGGCGACTCGCTGCTGGTGTCGGTGGCGCAGCGGCTGCAACGGGCGCTCGGCGAGCACCTGGTGGCCCGCCTCGGCGGGGACGAGTTCGTCATCCTGGTCGAGCGGACCGCCTGCACCGACGACGCGGTGAAGGTGGCCGAGGCGGCCCTGGCGGCGGTGAGCGAGCCGGCCCTGGTCGACGGGCACGAGCTGACCGTCTCGGCCAGCATCGGCATCGTCGAGCGGCAGGTGGCCGGCACCTCCCCCGGCGAGCTGATGCGGGCCGCCGACAGCACCCTGCACTGGGCCAAGGCGGCCGGCGGGGCACGCTGGTCCCTCTTCGACGCCGACCGCAACCGCCGCGAGCTGGCCCGGTACGCCCTCGCCGCGGCGATCCCGGGCGCCCTCGACCGGGGCGAGTTCTTCCTCGACTACCAGCCGCTGACGTCGCTGCGGGACGGCAGAGTGCTCGGCGTGGAGGCACTGGTCCGCTGGCACCATCCGGAGCTGGGCCTGCTCCGGCCGGACAGCTTCATCGGGCTGGCCGAGGAGACCGGGCTGATCGTCCGGCTCGGCGGCTGGGTCCTCGCCGAGGCCTGCCGGGAGGCCCGCACCTGGTCGGCGGGGCGGGAGGACGCCCCCTTCGTGAGCGTCAACCTGGCCGTCCGGCAGCTGCACCGACCCGACCTGGTGCGGGAGGTACGCGGTGTGCTGGCCCGTACCGGCCTGCCGCCGGAACGGCTCCAGCTCGAAGTCACCGAGAGCACCATGATGAGCACCCTGGAGGAGCCGGTCCGCGCCCTGCGGGTGCTCAAGGACCTCGGGGTCCGCATCGCCATCGACGACTTCGGCACCGGTTACTGCAACCTGGCGTACCTGCGGGAACTGCCGGTCACCGAGCTGAAGGTGGCCGGCGAGTTCGTGGCGGGGCTGCGGGCCCCGGCCGACGACCCGGCCAGCCGTACCGACGAGCGGATCCTCGCGTCCCTGGTCTCCCTCGCGCACGCGCTGGAGCTGACGGTCACCGTCGAGGGCGTGGAGACCGCCGAGCAGGCCGACCGGCTCCGGGCGATCGGCTGCGACGCCGCGCAGGGCTGGCACTTCGGCCGGCCCGCCCCCGCCGACCGGCTCTTCGCCCCCCGGCCCTGACCCCGGCTCCCCTGCCCGCCTGTCCCGGCGCGGCCTGCCTCCCCCGGCGCACCCTGCCTGTCCCGGCGCGGACTGCCTGTCCTGGCGCACCCTGCCTGCGCCGGCGCGGACTGCCTGCCGTGCGCGGCCTTGATCACACTCGATCGTGGATGTGGTGGCCTCGTCGGCGCCCGGAGGCCACTCCATCCTGGATCGAGCGCGATCTTGGAGCCGAGCCGGCCGGACGGGCGGACGGGCGGACGGACGGGATGGGTCAGCCGGCGAGGAGGGCGGCCATCCGCTCGGCCTGGGTCTCCCAGCGCCACTCCCGCTCCACCCAGGCGCGGCCGGCGGCGCCGAGCTGCCGGGCCAGGTCCCGGTCGGCGAGGAGGGTGGCCACCCGGTCGGCGAGCTGCGCGACGTCGCGGCCGCGTACGACGTAGCCGGTCTCCCCCTCGCGGACCGCGTCCGGCGCCCCGCCGGAGTCGCCGGCCACCACGGGCAGGCCGGTCGCACTGGCCTCCAGGTAGACGATGCCCAGCCCCTCGACGTCCAGGCCACGGTTGCGGGTGCGGCAGGGCATCGCGTAGACGTCGCCGGCCGCGTAGTGGGCGGGCAGCTCCGCTGACGGCACCGAGCCGGTGAAGACCACCTCCCGTTCGACGCCGGTCTGCCGGGCCAGCTTCTCCAGCGTCGCCCGGTACGGCCCGCCGCCGACGATCAGCAGCGCGGCGTCCGGCACCCGCCGGCGGATCTCCGGCATCGCCCGGATCAGCATGTCCTGGCCCTTGCGGGGCACCAGGCGGGACACGCAGACCACCACCGGGCGGTCGGGCAGGCCGAGCCGGAGGCGGACCCGTTCACCATCCACCGACGGGTGGTAGGTGTCCACGTCCACGCCGGGCGCGAGCCGGTGCAGCTCGGTCACCCCCTGCAGCACGCGGGCCAGCCGGACCCGGGTGTACTCCCCGAGGTAGGTGGTCACGTCGACGCCCCGACCGATCCGGCGCAGGGCCGACCGGGCACCGGGCAGGGCGGCCCAGCCGACCTCGTGCCCGTGGGTCAGCGCCACGGCCCGACGGATCCCGGACCGGCGGCGCAGCCCGGGCGCGAGCAGCCCCAGCGGGGCCGCCGCGCCGAACCACACGGTGTCGCAGTCGTACGCCCGGGCGAGCTTCGCCGCCCGCCGGGCGACCAGCGCGGTGGGCAGCAGCACCCGGGTGCGCTCCCGGACCACCTCGAAGGGCTGGTCGGCGTCGAACTTGGCGGCGTCCCGCCAGCTCGACGCATAGACCACGACCGAGCCGGGCGGCTGGCGTACGGCGAGGTTGTGCACGAAGGACTGGATGCCGCCCGGGCGGGGCGGGAAGTCGTTGGTGACCAGCAGCGTACGGCTCATCGGCCGGCCTCCCTGGCGTACGCGCGGGCGGCGGCCATCCGCTCCACGGTGGACGGGTGGGACGCGGACCAGAGCTGTTCCCAGCGGGGCGGGTCGGGGTCGGCGAGGTTCACCCCGGCCAGCCGGCGCTGCATGGCCTCGAAGGTGGCCGGGTCGCCGGTGAGGGCGAGGGCGTGCGCGTCGGCCCGCGCCTCGACCCGTCGGGAGACCAGCGCCTGGACCGGGGTGGCGAGCAGCCCGACCCCGGTGATCAGGGCGATGAGCAGCGGAAAGGCGCGCGGCTCGGCGACCGTGTCGACCCCGGCCAGGCGCAGCAGCGGCGCCCACGAGCCGACCAGATAGAGCGCCACCACGGCCAGCGCCGCGCCGAGCGCCCCGGTGAGCGTGCCGACCCACACGTCCCGGTCCTTGGCGTGCCCCAGCTCGTGCGCGACGACGCTGGTCACCTCCGCTCCGGTGGCCTCGCGCAGCAGGGTGTCGTAGACCACCACCCGCCGGGTGGGCCCCAGCCCGGAGACGTACGCGTTGACGGCCCGGGTGCGCCGGGACGCGTCGGCGACCAGCACGTCCCGCACGGGCACCCCGTCCCGGGCGGCCATGCTGACCAGTTCGGTGCGCAGCGGGCCGGGCTCCATCGGGGTGAACCGGTTGAACACCGGCTCGACCAGCACCGGCAGCACGAACGACAGCAGCACCACCAGCCCGGCGGCCCCGGCCGCGCCGAACGCCCACCACCAGCGCGGGGCGACCCGGACGACGGCGTAGAAGCCGAGCAGGACGAGGGCGCCGAGCACGGCGCTGAGCGCGTACGACTTGAGCAGGTCGACGGTCCAGCCGCCCCAGCCCTGGGTGCTCAGCCCGTACCGGGTGAGCACGGTCTGCCGCCAGGCGGCGAAGGGCAGGGTGAGCAGGTCGGCCAGGAGCAGCACGGCCAGCCCACCGAGCACCGCCCGGGCCGCCCAGTGACCGCCGAACGGGCGGCCGGCCAGCTCGACCAGGCGGGCGCCGAGCGGGGTGAGGCCGAGGACGAGGGCGACCGCCAGGCTGACGGCGAGCGCGCCGTAGCCGCCGGGGCGCAGCGCGGCGTGGAACGCGCGCCCCCGGGAGACCTGGTCGACGGGGAGGTCCCGCAGCGCGGCGAGCTGGTCGGCGCGCGGGGCCGGCGGACGGCTCCACGGGATCAGCAGCGCCCCGGCCACCAGCAGCGCGACGGCCAGCCCGGCCAGGGTCAGCACCGCCCAGCCGCGCGGGCTCACCGTCCCGTCCCGTCGCCGCGCCGTACCCTCGTCATGCCGCTCCTCCCGCCGTGAGCGCTCATCCTATGGCCCGGCGGGGGCGCGGCGGCCGGGGTGCCCGGCCGGTCAGGCCGCGCGACCGCGGCGGGACCGGGGCCGGACGGCCGGCTCGGGGGGCAGCACCTCCACGTCGAAGCCGGCCCGGGCGAACACCTCGATCGCGTACGTCTCGGCGGCGCCCAGGTCAGCCGCCGGGGAGCCGGTGTCGAGCAGCGCGGTCACCAGGCAGCCGGAGCAGCCGTCGCCGCGGATCCCGCACCTGTCGCAGTCGATGAGCATCAACGCCTCCTGACACGTCTCGGCGGAGGCGGGCGGACGTCCGTCGTCGCCCGGCCACCGTCGGTCACCACGGACGCTATGCCAGGGGTGTGACAGAACCGGACAACGAGGCATCGGTCACCCCGAAAACGATCACAAGCCCCTCAGGAGCGGGCCAGTCGGCGCAGCAGCGAGTCCGCGCCGAGCGGGTACGCGCCGTGCCGGCGTACCCCGTCGGCGACCTCGCGGTCGGACGAGACCACCACCACCGGGCGACCGGAGGGCTCGGCCCGGACCAGCCGGCGGATCAGCTCGTCGGCGGTCTCCCCCTTGCGGGAGAAGAGCACCCGCACGCCGCGCGGCGCGGGCGGCAGCCCGTGCATCCGCTCGGCCCCGTCGAAGACCACGGTGACCTCGTCGCCGGTCTGCGCGGCGATGCCGCCCAGCCCGGTGATCAGGCGCTTGCGCTGCTGCTCCAGTGACATCTCGCCGAAGCCACGCTTGGTCACGTTGTAGCCGTCGACGACGAGGTGGGCCCGGGGCAGCGCGAGCAGCTGGTCCAGCCGGGCCGGGTCGTCGGTGTCCCGGGCGCGGGCGGCGGCACCGGCCGGGGTGGCGGCCGACTGGTCGGCGAACGCGTCGGCGACGAAGTCGGCGGGGAGCTTCTCCACCGGGTCGAGGGCCAGTTCCCGGCGCAATCCCACGGCGGCCTGCCCGATGGTCTCCAGCAGCAGCCAGAGCCGGGCGTCGTCGACCGAGCGGGCCTCCTTGGCGCTGGCCCGGGCGACGCCGGCCGCGGCCTCCGCCTCGGCCAGCCGGGCCCGGGCCCGGCGCAGCTCCGCCTCGGTGTCGGCGGTGGCCCGGGCGGCCCGGCCCCGCTCGGTGGCGAGCAGTTCGTTGGCCCGGCGCTCCCGGGCCTGGGTCTCCCGCAGCGTACGGCCGAGCTGCCGGTTCTCCTCGCGCAGCTGCCCCAGCTCCTCGCGGACGCGGGCCAGCTCGTCGCGGAGCTTCTCGGCCTCCACCCGGGCCACCGCCCGGTCGTGCTCGGCGCGGGTGGCCCGCTGCTCGGCCTCGCGGACGAGTTCCGCCACCACCGCGCTGTCCGCCTCGGCGCGCACCGCGGCGCCGCTGGCCTCGATCAGGTCCCGCCAGCCCTTCGGCCGGACCAGGTACGCCAGGGCGGCCACCTCGACCGGGTCGGCCGCCGCCGGGGCGGTCCCCTCCACCACGGCCGCGCCGAGGTCGCCGGCGTCGGTCAGCACCCGGGCGGTGACCCGCTGCCGGAAGAGCGGGTCGGCGGTGAGCTGGGCGGCGATCGCGGGCGCGCCGAGTCGGGCCCGCCGGTTGGGGGCGAACTTCGCCACCCGGCGCAGCGGCACGGGCAGCTCGTCGCCGGGCAGGCCGGGCAGGACCGCGGCGGTCAGCGAGACGATCCGCTGCCGGACCGGCTCCGGCAGCACCGGCTCCGCCTCGGGCGCGTCGGCGTCCGCGGCGTCCTCGACTCCGGCGGCGTCCTCGGCTCCGGCGGTGTCCTCGACTCCGGCGGTGTCCTCGGCGTCGACGGGACCCGCGCCGAGCTGGGCCGACTCGTCCTCACCGGCGTCCTGCACGCCCGCCACCCACTCCTGTTCGGGGAGGTGGTCGTCGTACGGCTCGGTGAGGGGCATGTGGCAAGTCTCCCACCGCGAGCGGGCCCACCGCCCGGTGAGTGAGCCGATCTCTCATCCTAGACCGATGGTGACTTCTGGGGCCGCTGGTACGGGAGTGTCGGACCCGGTCGCTAGCGTCCCGCGGGTGGCCCGACAGGAATACCTCCAGCCGGCGTTGGCCGGGCTGGATCCCACCGTCGGCGGCGTCGATCCGGCGCTGCCGCTGTACGCGACGACCTTCGTGGTGGTCGACCTGGAGACGACCGGCGGCGCCCCCGACGGGGGCGGGATCACCGAGATCGGCGCGGTGAAGGTGCGCGGCGGTGACGAGCTGGGCGTGCTGGCCACCCTGGTCAACCCGGGGGTGCCGATCCCGCCGTTCATCACCGTGCTGACCGGCATCACCCAGGCGATGCTGATCCCCGCGCCGCCGATCGAGCAGGTGCTGCCGAGCTTCCTGGAGTTCATCTCCGACGCGGTGCTGGTCGCCCACAACGCCCCCTACGACGTGGGCTTCCTCAAGGCCGCCTGCGCGAAGCACGGCTACCGCTGGCCCAACCCGCGGGTGCTGGACACCGCGGCGCTGGCCCGCCGGGTGCTCACCCGCGACGAGGTGCCCAACCGCAAGCTGGGCACCCTGGCGGCCTACTTCCGCACCGCCACCCAGCCGACCCACCGGGCGCTCGACGACGCCAAGGCGACCGTGGACGTGCTGCACGGGCTGATCGGCCGGCTCGGCGGGCACCGGGTGGACACCGTCGGCGAGGCGATCGAGTTCGCCCGGGCGGTCACCCCCACCCAGCGGCGCAAGCGGCACCTCGCCGAGGGGCTGCCGAAGGTCCCCGGGGTCTACATCTTCCGGGCCGCCGACGACCGGCCGCTCTACGTCGGCACCTCCGGCGACATCGCGACCCGGGTGCGCAGCTACTTCACCGCCGCGGAGAAGCGGGCCCGGATGTCGGAGATGCTCGCCGCCGCGGAGCGGGTGGAGGCCCTCGAGTGCGCCCACTCGCTGGAGGCGGAGGTCCGCGAGCTGCGGCTGATCGCCGCGCACGCGCCGCCGTACAACCGGCGCTCGAAGTACCCGGAGCGGATGGTCTGGCTCAAGCTCACCGACGGGCCGTACCCCCGGTTGTCGGTGGTTCGCAGCCTCGCCCCCGGCGACCAGGCCTACCTCGGGCCGTTCACCTCGCGCCGGGCGGCGGAGCTGGCCGCCGCCGGCTTCCACGACGCGGTGCCGCTGCGCCAGTGCACGCACCGGCTCTCGCTGCGCACGGTCACACCGGCCTGCGCGCTGGCCGAGCTGGGTCGCTGCCCGGCGCCCTGCGAGCACCGGATCACCCCCGAGGAGTACGACCACCGCGCCGCCGCCCCCTTCCGGACCGCCACCACCAGCGATCCGCAGCAGGTGGTGGACGCCCTGCTCGCCCGGATCGAGGTGCTCGCCGGCGACCAGCGCTACGAGGAGGCGGCGGTGGTCCGCGCCCGGCTCGCCGCGGTGCTGCGGGCCACCGTCCGGATGCAGCGGCTGGCCGGCCTGACGTCCATCGCCGAGCTGGCCGCCGCCCGGCCGGCCGCCGGGGGTGGCTGGGAGCTGGCCCTGGTGCGGCACGGCCGGCTGGCCGGCGCCGGGGTGTCCCCGCCGGGTGTCCATCCGCGACCGACCCTCACCCTGATCCGGGCCACCGCCGAGACGGTGCCGCCGGGGCACGGTCCGGTCCCCCGCGCCTCCGCCGAGGAGTCCGAGCGCATCCTGTCCTGGTTGGAACGACCGGAGACCCGGCTGCTGGAACTCTCCTCCGGCTGGGCCTCACCGATCACCGGAGCGGGCCGCTTCCGGGACCTGTTGACCAAGGCCGAACGGGGCGGTTCCCACCAACTCTCGACCGAACGCTCATGACCAAGTGTCCGATCGGACTACGTCGACTCGCTTAGGCTGTTGGAGAAGTGCAGTCCTGCCCGTTTCGTGGGCCTGCTTCCGGTCGTCCCGGCAGGGGTACCGTGGAGCCGGGGTGAGGAGGTGTCCCAGGTGGACGTCGACGCCGGACACGGCGCCGCCCTGGGGGGCGCCCTTCCGACCCAGCCCGGCGAACTGCCGTTGGCCCGCCGGTTACGCTCCCTGCTCACCTGGCCCACCGCCGACACCGACCCGGTCAACGGGTTGGTCCGCACCCACCGGGGCATTCACGCCAGCGCCGACGCCTCGGTGCTGCGCCGGGCGTACACGATCGCGGAGAACATGCACCGCGGTCAGTTCCGCAAGAGCGGTGAGCCGTACATCACCCATCCGCTCGCGGTCGCCGAGATCTGCGCCGACCTGGGCATGGACACCACCACCCTGGTCGCCGCGCTGCTGCACGACACCGTCGAGGACACCCGCTACACCCTCCAGGCCCTCGCCGAGGACTTCGGCCGCGAGGTGGCCCACCTGGTCGACGGGGTGACCAAGTTCGACAAGGCGTTCTACGGCAAGAACGCCGAGGCGGAGACCATCCGCAAGATGATCGTGGCGGCCGGCAAGGACGTCCGGGTGCTGATCATCAAGCTGGCCGACCGGCTGCACAACATGCGTACCCTCGGCGTCCGCTCGGCCGCGTCGCGGGAGCGGATCGCCCGCAAGACGCAGGAGGTGCTGGTCCCGCTCTGCGACCGGCTCGGCATCCAGACCCTCAAGCGCGAGCTGGACGACGTGGTGCTGCTGCACCTGGAGCCCGACGAGCACGCCCGGATCGCCCGGCACGTGCACGACCGGCCCGGCTGGGACGCCTATCTGGACGACGTGGTGGCGAAGGCCAAGGTGGCGCTGCGGCGCAGCCGGGTCGACGCGAAGGTCTCGTCCCGGCCCCGGCACCTCTACTCGATCTGGAAGGACACCGTGGCCGGCGGTTACCCGGCCCCGTTCGACCTGCCCCGGATCGCGATCGTGGTGGACGGCCCGGCCACCGACTGCTACGCGGCGCTCGGCGCGGTGCACTGTCTCTGGCGGCCGGTGCCCGGCCGGTTCAAGGACTTCATCGCCTCGCCGAAGAACAACCTCTACCGGTCGCTGCACACCACCGTCCGGGGCCCGCAGGACCGCGTCGTCGAGGTGCTGATCCGCACCGAGGAGATGCACCGCGCCGCCGAATACGGTGTCGCCGCGCACTACCGCTTCCCGCGCGCCGCCGGGCGCTCCGCCGACCGCGCCGACGACGAGCTGGCCTGGCTGCGCCGGGTGCTCGACTGGGAGCAGGACACCGTCGACCCGGCGCAGTTCCTGGAGTCGCTGCGCTGCGACCTGGCCGAGGCGCAGATCCAGGTGGTCGCCGACGGCCGGCAGGTCGTCCTCCCGGCCGGGGCCACCCCGGTCGACCTGGCGTACGAGCTGGGCACCGAGCGGGGCGACCACTGCCTGGCGGCCCGGATCAACGGCCGGTTGGTGCCGCTCTCCTCCGAACTGGACGAGGGCGACGTGGTGGAGATCTTCACCGAGTCCGACGCGGAGAGCGGCTTCGAGGCGGATTCCGCCCCGCGCGGCCCGCGCCGGGAGTGGCTGGGCTTCGTCAAGTCCCCGCACGCGCAGAAGCAGATCAACCGCTGGTTCGCCGAGCACACCGAGCCCGGCATCTCGATCGCCGACAAGGTACGCCTCGGGCGGGCCACCATCGGGCTGGCCCTGCGCCAGCACAACCGGGGTCTGGCCAGTGACCTGCCCCTGCTGCGGCTGTCGGAGGAACTCGGCTATCCCGACCTGGAGACCCTGCTGGTGGCGGTCTTCGACCGGGCGGTCGAGCCGGACACCGTCGTCCGTCAGCTCATCGACCTGGTCGACCACCGGCAGTAGCCGCACGCCACTCGGACGCACGGGCCGGTGCGCCCACTAGCCTGGAGGCATGATCCCTCGCGCACGTGCCACCGGGCGGGCCCTCGGCTACCGGTTCTTCTACCGCCTCCCCGTCCCGGTACGCCGCCGACTGGTCCGGCTGACCGTGCCGAAGTACATCGTCGGGGCGGTCACCCTGGTCCGGGACAGCGAGGCCGACGGCGCCGGGCGCCTGCTGCTGCTGCGCCAGCCGCCGGGTTACAGCTGGACCCTCCCGGCCGGCCTGCTGCAACGGGGTGAGTCTCCGGTGGTGGGCGCGGCCCGGGAGTTGTTCGAGGAGACCGGCATCCGGCTCGCCCCCGAGCGGCTGCGACCGGCGGTGCCGAACGCCGTGGTGCACGCCAAGGGCTGGGTGGACATGGTCTTCGAGGTGGAGCTGCCGGCGTCGACCACCGCGCTGACGGTCGACGGCGCGGAGGTGCTGGAGGCGGTCTGGCACCCGCTGGACGACCTGCCCCGGCTGGCCCGGGCCACCGCCGGGCTGCTCGGCCGCTACGGCATCGGCCCGCAGGCCGGACAGGTCCCGCCGGCCACCCGACCGGGGGCATGACCGACTCCCGGCCGGTCCCCGGCCGCACCACCCCCGTCCCGACGGGACCGGGCGGAACCAGGGAACCGGGCGGGACCGCCGGGCCGGGCAGGACCACGGACCCGGGCCGGCGGGCGGCGGTGGAGGTCTGCGCGGTGGTGCTCGCCGCGGGCGAGGGCACCCGGCTGCGGCCGCTGACCGCGCGGCTGCCCAAGGCGCTCTGCCCGGTCGGCAACGTGCCGCTGCTCGACCGCGCCCTGGACCGGCTGGCCGGTCTCGGGCTCACCGGTCCCGGACGCGTCGCGGTGAACGCCTGCTATCTGGGCGAGCAGGTGGTGGCGCACGTCGGGTCGCGGGCCCACCTGTCGGTCGAGCCGGGTGACCCGCTGGGCACCGCCGGCGGCCTGGGCAACCTGCGGGACTGGATCGCCGGCCGGGGGGTGTTGGTCGGCAACGCGGACGCCTACCTGGCCGACCCGGCGGCCCCGCCCGGCCCCGACATCGCCGCGCTGCTGGACGGCTGGGACGGGCGGAGCGTACGCCTGCTCGGCCAGCCGGCCGACGACCCGGCCGAACCCGGCACCTTCGCCGGCCACCGGTTCGTCGGGTTCTCGCTGCTGCCGTGGCGGCTGGTCCGGGACCTGCCGGCGGCCTTCGGCGACCTGGTCCGGGCGGTGTGGCGGCCGGCGGAGGCGGCCGGCGCGCTGGAGGTGGTGGCCTATCCCGGCACCTTCTGGGACACCGGCACCCCGGCCGACTACCTGGCGGCGAACCTGCACGCGGCCGGGGTCGACAGCCTGGTCGACCCGTCGGCGACGGTCACCGGCCGGGTCCGCCGGTCGGTGGTGGGGGCGGGCGCGACGGTGGTCGGCGAGGTGACCCGGACGGTGGTCTGGCCGGGCGCCACGGTCGGCCCCGACGAGCGGCTCACCGACGCCGTCCGGGCCGGGGTCGACCTGACCGTGCCGGCCGGCCGGATCGACGAGCCGGGGACGGCGTGACCACGAGAACCTCTAGCATGGGCGACGACGCCGACGAACGGAGAAATGTCCCGTGATCACCGCGATCGTGCTGATCGACTGCGCCACCGACTCCATCCCCGAGGTGGCCGAGAACCTGGCCAACCTCCCCGGCGTCAGCGAGGTCTACTCGGTGGCCGGGCACGTCGACCTGATCGCCATGGTCCGGGTCCGGGAGTTCGAACAGATCGCCCAGGTCATCGCCGGCAGCATCTCCAAGGTGCCCGGGGTGCTCAACACCGAGTCGCACATCGCCTTCCGGGCCTACTCCCAGCACGACCTGGAGGAGGCCTTCGCCATCGGGCTGGCCAGCGCCGACTGATCCCGCCGTACGCGCCGGTGGCCGGCCCGCCCCGGAGGGCGGACCGGCCACCGCCGGTGTGTCGACGTCAGCTCTGGCTCGGAGCAGGCGTCTCCGTGGTGCCCGGAGCCGGCGACTCGGTGCCGCCCGGAGCCGGGGACTGGGTGCCACCCGGGGCCGGCGAGGTGCTGACGCCCGGGCCGGGCGTGCCGCTGGCGCTGGTCTGCGGGACCGGGACGCCCAGGGTCTGGGCCAGGGCCACCAGCGCGTCGTAGTGCGCCTGGAGGACCGGCAGGGCGTCCTGGGCGAGCTGGATCACCGACTGCTCGGAGCCCTGCGAGATCTCGGTCTGGGTGGCCTGGATGGCCTGCACGTGACCGGCCAGCTCGGCCGTCACCCACGCCTTGTCGAACTCGGCGCCGCTGAGCTTGTTCAGCTTGTCGACCACCTTCTGCTGGTCGGCGGTGGGCTGGCTCGGCAGCTGCACGTTCAGCTGCGAAGCCGTGCTCTGCACCGACTGGTCGAGCTGGGTGTGGTCCGTCACGAACTGCTTACCCAGCTCCTTGACCTGCTGGTTCTGCCCCTTCTGCTGCGCCAGGTTGCCGGTGACGATCTCCGCCAGGTTCACCTGGTGCACCGCCTGCAGGTACTGGGTGTCCTGCGTCGACGGCTGTGCCGCCGCCTGCGCGGCCGCCGCCGGTGCCAGCCCCACGAGCACCAGCGCCGCCAGCAGACCCAGGCGTTTGATTCCCAACATGCTTTCCCCCCCTTGAGACGTTGGACCGCACGGATACCCGGCTGACCGGGGTTATTCCTGCGATTCCACCCGTCCGGGTCGGGGGTGGGGAGGGACGGGCAGGACGACCGCCACGGCACACCCGCGCGGTGTCCGTTCCGGCCGCCGGAGCGCCCCGGTGGGGCGTTTCGCGTACGCGAAAGGCCGTGGCGCCCACCGGAGATCCGGTGGGCGCCACGGTCGGTCGTTCCGGGGCGGTCAGCGGCGGCTCTCGCCGCTGCCGATCTCCTCCCGCTCGGGGCGGGGCTCCACCGGGGGGTGCCCCGGCGAGACCGGCGCCTCGGCCGGCCGCTCGATCGGATAGAAGAAGCCCCGGATGGCGGGCCCGAGGGCACCGAGCCGGTTCATCTTCTTGGGCACCACCCAGCCGACGTAGTCCAGCGCGGGGGCGTGGCCGTCGTGCCCGTCGGCCGCGGTGAGCGGCTGGTGGACCTCGACGAACCGGCCGTCCGGCAGCCGCTTGATGATGCCGGTCTCCACGCCGTGGGCCAGCACCTCACGGTCGTGCTGCTGCAGACCGAGGCAGAGGCGGTAGGCCACGTAGTAGGCCAGCGGCGGGACGACCAGCAGACCGACCCGACCTGCCCAGGTCATCGCATTGAGGCTGATGTGGAACTTGTCGGCGATCACGTCGTTGCCGCCGGAGAGGGTCAGCACGACGTAGAAGGCCACCGCCATGGCACCCACCGCGGTCCGGGCGGGTACGTCCCGGGGCCGCTGGAGCAGGTTGTGGTGCTTGTAGTCCTTGAGGCGGCGGGCCTCCACGAACGGGTACATCGTCGACAGGCCGACCAGGATGCCCGGCAGCACGACCGTCGGCCAGAACAGCGGCGGGATGACGTACCCGTCGCCGATCGGGATGTTGATCTGCCACGCCGGCATGAGGCGGGTCGAGCCGTCGAGGAACATGACGTACCAGTCGGGCTGGCTGGCGGCCGAGACCACCCACGCCTCGTACGGGCCGAAGTACCAGATCGGGTTGATCTGGAAGAGGCCACCCATCAGCGCGATCACGCCGAAGACGACCATGAAGAAGCCGCCCTGCTTGAGCGCGTAGCGCGGGAACATCCGCTCGCCGACCACGTTCTCGTTGGTCCGGCCGGGGCCGGGCCACTGGGTGTGCTTCTGCTTGAAGACCAGGCCGAGGTGGGCGCTGATCAGCGCCACGAGCAGGCCCGGGATGAGCAGCACGTGGGCGATGAAGAAGCGGCTGATGATGATCTCGCCGGGGAACTCCCCGCCGAAGATCGACGAGGTCAGCCAGGAGCCGATCACCGGGATGGAGAGCATGATGCCGGAGGCGATCCGCAGGCCGGTGCCGGAGAGGCCGTCGTCCGGGAGCGAGTAGCCGGTGAAGCCGGCCAGGAAGCCGACCCAGAACAGCAGCGAACCGATGATCCAGTTCGTCTCCCGCGGCTTGCGGAACGCGCCGGTGAAGAAGACCCGGAGCATGTGCACCACGATCGCGGCCATGAACAGCAGCGCCGCCCAGTGGTGCATCTGCCGCATGATCAGACCACCCCGGACGTCGAACGACAGGTCCAGGCTGGAGGCGTACGCGGCCGACATCGGCGTGCCCCGCAGCGGGGCGTAGCTGCCGTTGTAGACGACCTCGGTCATCGCCGGCTCGTAGAAGAAGGTCAGGAAGACACCGGTCATCAGCAGCACGACGAACGAGAAGAGCGCGATCTCGCCGAGCAGGAAGGACCAGTGGTCGGGGAAGACCTTGTTGAGGAGCTTGCGCAGCGGGGTCGCCACCTGGAAGCGGTCGTCCACCGCTCCGGCGGTCTTGGCCGGCACCGCTGCTACGTCAAACTTTCGGCGCTTCATGGCCGCTCCCAGAAGTCGGGACCGATGGTTTCGGTGTAGTCGGACTTCGCGACGAAGAAGCCCTCTTCGTCCACCTCGATCGGCAGCTGCGGGAGCCGTCGGCTGGCCGGGCCGAAGACCGGTCGGGCGTTGTCGGTGATCAGGAACTGGGACTGGTGGCACGGGCAGAGCAGCCGGTTCGTCTGCTGCTCGTAGAGGCTGGCCGGGCAGCCGGCGTGCGTGCAGATCTTGGAGAACGCCGCGTAGTTGCCCCACATGTAGTCACCGTGGCCGACCCGGGAGTTGGCCTCCCGGGACGCCTGCGCGTCGTCCTCCCGCAGGTGGATCAGCAGGGTCGGGGAGTCGGCGTGCTTGTTGCTCACACCCTCCTCGATGCCGGGGAAGACGGTGAGCTGACCACCCGCGCTGACGTCCGCCGGGCGGATCGGCCGGCCGTCCTCACGGACCAGCCGGATCCGCTTGCCCTCCGCCGGCGCGAAGCCGGTGGTGAACATCTGGTTGTTCTTGTGCGGGTTGGAGATCAGGCCACCGACCAGCGGGGCCGCGGCCACCGCGCCGACCGGCGCGAGACCGGCCAGCAGCGAGATGCCGAGCAGCGGCCGGCGCCGGACGCCCATCTCGTCGGCGAGGAAGAGCATCGTCTCGCCGGTGATCTTGCGGTCCTCCGGGGAACCCGGCTGGTCGTGCCGGTCCTGGATCGACACCTCCTTGGGCAGCAGCTTCTTGCCCCAGGTGAGGATGCCGAAGCCGATGCCCAGCAGCGCGAGGCCCAGGGTCAGGCCGAGCAGCGGGGTGTAGTACTTGTCACCACCCCGGCCGGCCTCCCACTTCCACGGCCACCAGATGTAGATCACCAGGAACGCGGTCGCGGCGAGGCCGGTCAGCAGGAACATCGAGGCGACCAGCCGGGTCAGCCGGCGCTCCGCCTTGGTGCCGGGGACGACCTGCGGCTCGTAGTGGACGATCTCGATGTCGTCCCGCCGCGCGCCCTCCTGCATGATCTCGAACCGGGAGAGCCGGGGGTCGTTCACGTCGAGCGGCTCCCGGCCCTGCGGGGCCTGGTGCTCGGTGTGGGTGCTCATGCCGTCACCTCGCTACGGGCGGTGCCGGCGGACGGCACCACAGCACGGAAACCAATGATTGCTCCGGTCACGACTTGCCCGCAATCCAGAGGCTCGCGAAGACCAGCGCCACGATGCCGACCAGGAAGATCGCCAGGCCCTCGGTCGACGGACCGTACCGGCCCAGGTTGAAGCCGCCCTGGTCCTGGGTGTGCTTCAGGTTCTCCTGGATGTAGGCGATGATCTCCGCCTTCTGCTCCGGCCGCAGCTGGTTGTCGCCGAAGACCGGCATGTTCTGCGGGCCGCTCAGCATGGCGGCGTAGATCTGCCGGTCGCTCGCCGGCCGCAGGCTCGGGGCGTACTTGCCGGAGGAGAGGGCACCGCCGCCGCCACCGAAGGCGTGGCACTGCGAGCAGTTGATCCGGAAGAGTTCACCACCGGCGGAGACGTTCGCGCCCTGGTGCAGGTCGTTGCCCGCGGGGACCTGCGGGCCGCCGCCGAGCTCCTGGATGTACTGACCGAGCTGACGCACCTGCTCGTCGGTGAACTGCGGCGGCTTCCGCATGGCCTGGGCTTCCTGCCGGGCCATCGGCATCCGGCCGCTGCCCACCTGGAACTCGACCGACGCCGAGCCGACGCCGATCAGGCTCGGGCCGCGCCCCTCGATGCCCTGGGCGTTGCGACCGTGACAGGTCACACAGCTCACGTCGAACAGCGCCTTGCCCTCACCGGCGGCGGCGCTCAGCGGGGGGTTGTCCTGCGCCTGGGCGCCGGGGGCGAAGACGGTGTAGGCGCCGCCGGCCAGCATCAGCGCGGCGAACAGCCGGACCGCGGCGCCCAGCCGGCGGCGGCCCCTGCTGCGCGCCACGGGCCGCCCGCGCAACAGCGCGAGCAGACCGCGTCGGCGGTCGTTGTCAGAAGTCATGACCTGTGTCCTTAACCGGGTTGGACCTTGTCTCAGGGGACGGAGCAGCGGCGCTGTTCGTGACGCGCCAAGATCACTGAAGCCAGTAGATCATGGCGTAGAGCCCGATCCACACGACGTCGACGAAGTGCCAGTAGTAGGACACGACGATCGCCGACGTGGCCTGCGCCGGGGTGAACCGGCCCATGGTGGTGCGGATCATGAAGATGATGAAGGCGATGAGACCGCCGGTCACGTGCAGACCGTGGAAGCCGGTGGTCAGGTAGAACATCGACCCGTACCCGTCTCCGTTGATCTTGACACCCTCGTGCACCAGGTTGCGGTACTCGTTCGCCTGCCCGAGTACGAAGATCAGACCCATCACGAAGGTGATCGTGAACCAACGCCGCAGGGCGTGGACGTCACCCTTCTCGGCCGCGAAGACACCGAGCTGGCAGGTCACCGAGGACAACACCAGGATCACCGTGAAGGTGGTCGCATAGGGGATGTTGAGAACCTCGGTGTGCTTCTCCCACTGCTCCGGCGCCGCCGCGCGGATCGAGAAGTACATCGCGAACAGCGCCGCGAAGAACATGAGTTCGCTGGAGAGCCACACGATCGTCCCGACGCTGACCATGTTGGGACGCGTCAGGGAGTGGATCCGGCTCTTGTCAATGGCTGGGGCCGCAGTCACGCGGTCATTATTGCCCTTGACCGGGGCCGGCGATCAGCGGGGTGGCAAACCAGCGCCATCCGTGGCCCGATCGGGGTGGTCCGGTTCGCCTGGCATACGCTGAAAAGCGTGCTGCACGTCGATCCGATCTTCGCCGCGACCTCGGCCGCTCCGCCGAGCCTGGCGGCGGGAGGCGAGGCCGTCCCGCCACCGTTCACCGTCGTCCGGGTGTTCACCGAGACCCGGTTCGACAGCTGGCTCGCCCTCGGGCTGGTCGTCGCCGCCGGTCTCTACCTGTACGGCGTACACCGGCTGCGGCTGCGCGGCGACCGCTGGCCGGTCGCCCGGACAGTCGCCTTCCTCGGCCCCGGCCTCGGCGGTATCGCGTCGGTCACCGTCAGCGGGCTGCACGCCTACGACACGGTGCTGCTGTCGGTGCACATGGTCCAGCACATGGTGCTGTCGATGATCGCGCCGATCTTCCTGGCGCTCGGCGCCCCGGTGACGCTCGCCCTGCGCACCCTGCCGGTCCGGCCGCGCAAGCGGCTGCTGGCGATCGTGCACAGCCGGATCGCGCGGATCTACAGCTTCCCGCTGGTGGCGTTCGCCATCTTCGTGGTGAACCCGTTCGCGCTCTACTTCACGGATCTCTACCACTTCACGTTGCAGCACGAGTGGGCGCACGAGCTGGTGCACGCGCACTTCATCATGACCGGCTGCGTGTTCTTCTGGCCGCTGGTCGGCCTGGACCCGCTGCCGGGCCGCTGGCCGTACCCGGCCCGGGCCCTGCTGATGGTGCTCTCCGTGCCGTTCCACACCGTGCTCGGTCTCACCATCATGCAGAGCACCACGCTCTTCGGCGGCGACTGGTACCCGTCGTTGCACCTGAGCTGGTCGGACCCGTGGAACGACCAGGTCGTCGCCGGTGGCGTCCTGTGGGCCGGTGGCGAGTTCGTCAGCGTCACCATGCTGGCCGTGCTGGTGCTGCAGTGGATCAGGCAGTCGGAGCGCGAGGCCCGCCGGACCGACCGCGAGCTGGACCGCCAGGAGGCCCGCCAGCGCGCCGCGGAATCCGCCGCCTGACCCACCGGAGGGGTACGCGGGGCGGCTCACCCGACGGAATGTGATGCCCGCTACGATCGGCGGGCAGCTACGAAGGTGGGAGTCAAGCCAGCCATGAGCGATCGTCTGTGCACCGTCCTGCTCTACAGCGACGACCCGTTGGTCCGGGACCGGATGCGGCTGGCCGTCGGCACCCGGCCGGCGCCCGGCCTGGAGATCGAGTTCGTCGAGGCCGCCGACTACGCCGAGTGCGTGCGCCTGGTCGACGACTACGAGATCGACCTGCTCCTGCTCGACGGTGAGGCCTCCCCGGGCGGCGGCATCGGCATCGCCCGGCAGATCAAGGACGACCGCGACGACGCCCCGCCCACCTGCGTGGTGATCGCCCGCGCCGCCGACCGCTGGCTGGCCGCGTACGCCCAGGTCGACGCCACCCTGCTGCACCCGCTCGACCCGGTGACCACCGGCACGACCGTCGCCGAGGTGCTCCGGCGGACGCCCGCCGCCGCCTGACCGGACTCCCCGACGCCACGGCACCGCGGCCGTGGCGTCGCCGCCGTTCCACCCCCATCCGCACGCTCGGGAGGCCCACCATGGGCGAACGGACCTGGCCGCTGCTGCTCAACGCGCTGCTGCGCGGCGAGGAGCTCTCCACCGCCGACACCTCGTGGGCGATGGACGAGATCATGACCGGGGCGGCCAGCCCGGCGCAGGTGGCCGCCTTCGCGGTCGCGCTGCGCGCCAAGGGCGAGACCCCGGCCGAGCTGGCCGGGCTGGTCGAGGCGATGCTCGGCCGGTCGGTCGAGGTGCACCTGCCGGAGGAGCTGCGGCGCACCGCGCTGGACGTGGTCGGCACCGGCGGTGACCTCGCGCACACGGTGAACATCTCCACCATGACCGCCCTGGTGGTGGCCGGCGCCGGGGTCCGGGTGGTGAAGCACGGCAACCGCGCCGCCTCGTCCCTCTGCGGCACCGCGGACCTGCTCGAACACTTCGGCATCCCGCTGGACCTCGGCCCCGAGCAGGTCGCCGAGTGCGTGGCGGAGGCGGGCATCGGCTTCTGCTTCGCCGCCCGGTTCCACCCGGGCATGCGGCACGCCGGCCCGGTCCGCCGGGAGATCGGCGTGCCCACCGCGTTCAACTTCCTCGGTCCGCTGACCAACCCCGCCCGCCCCCGGGCCGGCGCGGTCGGCTGCTTCGATCTGCGGATGGCCCCCGTGATGGCCGCCGTCTTCGCCGCTCGCGGTGACTCGGTGATCGTGCTGCGCGGCGAGGACGGGCTCGACGAGTTCACCACCGCCGCGCCGACCCGCGTCTGGGTGGCCCAGCAGGGCACCGTCAGGGAGGCGCTGCTGGACGCGGCCGACCTCGGGGTACCCCGGGCCACCCTGGCCGACCTGCGGGGCGGGGACGCCGCGTACAACGCCGGTGTGGCCCGTCGGCTGCTGGCCGGCGAGCCCGGCCCGGTCCGGGACGCCGTGCTGGTCAACGCGGCCGCCGCGCTGGCCACCCAGGGCCCGCTCGACGGTGACCTGCACGAGGCGTTGCGGGCCGGGATGGCGCGGGCCGCCGAGTCCGTCGACTCCGGCGCCGCCGCCCGCGCCCTCGACCGCTGGCTCGAGGTCGCCCGCTCCCTCTGAACCTGGCCGCCGATCTCCCGGCCGCCGCCGCGCCTTTCCCTGCGGTCCCGCTTCCGGACTCCCCCGCTGCCGCCGCGCGCGGCGCCCCCCGCACCCCGGCGTGCGGGCCGTCGGCTGACGGGACTGTCGGGGGTGGGTGGTACCCAGAGGGTGACCGTGTCGATGGCGGCGTACCGGCCGTCGCGGGGCGGGCCCGGTCCGGAAGTGTCGGACCGGCGTGCCAAACTACACGGGAGTAATTTTCCGTTTTCCGCCGATGGCGGCCCTGCCCGTCGGCGGGCACCGGAGCGAGAGGAGACGCCCGTGTCGGACCGCGAGCTCTACTGCGACACCTGCGAGGGCGTTCAGCTGTTCGAGATGCCGCCCTGCGTCGACGACCACGGTGCCGACTGCCCCGAGCTGGTCTGCACCGGGTGCGGCGCGGCGGTGCTGATCGCCACCTTCGCCTTCCACGCCCCGCGCCTGGCGCGCCGCAGCCGGCCCTCGGCCCACCGCCGCGCCGCCTGACCACCACCACGGCCTGACCACCACCACGGCGTGAGCGCCGACGGGGCCTGACCCCGGGCCTCCGCAGCCGGCTCGCGCCGTCGGCCCGACCCTCGCGCCGACGGCAGAGGCAAAAACGAAAGCCCGCCTCCCCTGGGGAAGGCGGGCTTTCGAGGTGCTGTGCGGGTCAGTGCTCGGCGGTGCGCCGGGTGCCCGTGTAGTACTCGAAGAGCAGGCCGCAGGCGGCGAAGATGACCGACACCAGGCCGAGGCCCAGCAGCCAGAACTGCCAGTACACCAGGCCGAGGCCGGCGAGCGCGGCGGCCAGCGCCAGGCCGAACGGCCAGTAGCTGCCCGGGCTGAAGAAGCCGATCTCGCCGGCACCGTCGGCGATCTCGCCGTCCGCCCGGTCCTCGGGGCGCAGGTCGATGCGGCGGGACACGAACCAGAAGAAGCCGCCGCACATCGAGCAGAGCAGGAACGACAGCAGCAGGGCCACCGTGCCGACCCACTCGACCCGGCCGGACTCACCGGCGGTCCAGGCACCGTAGAGGATCGTGGCACCCAGCAGGAACGTCGCGATGATCAGGAAGATCCGCCACTCGGTCTTCATGCCCGCCCCCTCAGCTTCCCGCGCCGGCGGAGGCGCTGTCCGGGTTGAAGTTGGCCGTGTTGCGGCGCGTCTTGAACGGCTCGGTCGTCGTCGCGTACGGGTTCTCACCGATGGCGGTGAGCGCTTCCTGCGTCGACTTGCCGGCCTTCTTCGCCGCGAGGAACTGGTCGTACTTCTCCGGGGAGACGACGCGCAGCTCGAAGTTCATGAAGGCGTGGTAGCTGCCGCAGAGTTCCGCGCAGCGGCCGACGTACGCGCCCTCCTGGTCGAGGCTGGAGACCTCGAAGACGTTGCGCACGTTGCCCGGCATGACGTCCCGCTTGAACAGCAGCTCCGGCACCCAGAAGGAGTGGATGACGTCGCGGCTCTGCTCCTCGAACCGGATCGACTTGCCGGTCGGCAGCACCAGGACCGGGATGACCTCGCTGGTGCCCAGCGTCGAGGCGACGGTGTTGGCGTCGCGGCCCTGGCCGTCGCGGTAGTTGAACTGCCAGTTCCACTTGAAGGCGACGACCTCGACGGTGACGTCGGGGTTCTTCGTCGTCTTGTTCACGTCCGTCTGCACGATCGCCGTGTAGTAGAAGAGCACGGAGACGATCAGGATCGGCGCGATGGTGTAGAGGAACTCCATCGGCATGTTGTAGCGGGTCTGCACCGGCAGCTCGTTGCCGCGCTTCCGGTAGCGGACCACGCACCAGAAGATCAGACCCCAGACGAAGACGCCGACCGCGAGCGCCGCGATGCAGGAGGCGATCCACAGGTCGTACATCCGGTGCGACTCGGGGGTGATGCCGCCCTGCGGCCAGCCGAAGCCGCCGAACGTCTTGCCGACATCGCAGCCGGTGAGCAGAACCAGCAACGCCGCTCCGCCGAGACCGAGCCCGGCCAGCCGACCAGCACCACGCCGCCGGCGCCCACCGGCCCCTGGGGAAGCGTTGTGCCGTACGGCCGACGGCCGTACCTCCGAACTCCTTGCGACCACCTGGTCCTGCCTCCCTAGCGCGCCGCGGCGGTTGTTCTTCTCTACGCCGACGGCAAAGGCGTCACCGACGGTCGCAGATTACTCGACCATGAGGGGCCGGACCGTGGTGGGGTCACTCTCCGCCCCCATCGGGGGGATCCCGGGCATACCGGCGCGATAGCGTCTGACTCCATGAGCGCGCCCCCGGTCTATCTCGACGCGGCGACCGCCGCGCCGCTGCACCCGGTCGCCCGGCAGGCCCTGCTGGCCGCGCTGGACGACGGCTGGGCCGATCCCGGCAGGCTCTACACCCAGGCCCGCCGGGCCCGCCAGCTGCTCGACGCCGCCCGCGAGGCCACCGCGCAGACCCTCGGCGTCCGCGCCGACGAGGTCTCCTTCACCCCCAGCGGTACGACCGCGGCGCACGCCGCCGTGCTCGGCGGCCTGACCGGGCGACGGCGGGTCGGCACGACGCTCGTGCACTCCGCGATCGAGCACTCCGCCGTGCTGCACGCCGCCGAGCGACACGTGGCGGCCGGCGGCACGGCCGTCCCGGTGCCGGTGGACCGGGCCGGTCGACTCGACCTGGACGCCTGGTCGGCCGCGGTGGCGGCACCCGGCGTGGCCTTCGCCACGCTGATCGGGGCCAGCCACGAGGTGGGGACCGTCCAGCCGGTGCCCGCGGCGGCGGCCGCCTGCGCCGGGGCGGGCGTGCCGCTGCACGTCGACGCGGCGCAGCTGGTCGGCCGGGTGCCGGTGCCGGCGGGCTGGTCGGTGCTGACCGCCAGTGCGCACAAGTGGGGTGGGCCGCCCGGCGTCGGGCTGCTGGTCGTCCGCAAGGGCACCCGCTGGGAGTCGCCCTATCCGGCCGACGAACGGGAGTCGGGGCGTACCCCCGGGGTGGTGAACCTGCCGGCGGTCGTGGCGGCGGCGGCGAGCCTGCGCGCGGCGACGGCCGACGCGGCGGCCGAGGCGGCCCGGCTGGCGCCGCTGGTGGATCGGATCCGGGCCCGGGTGGCGGCCGAGGTCCCGGACGTGGAGGTGGTCGGCGACCCGGTCGACCGGCTCCCCCACCTGGTGACCTTCTCCTGCCTGTACGTGGACGGCGAGGCGCTGCTGCACGCGCTGGACCGGCGTGGCTTCGCCGTCTCCTCCGGCTCCTCCTGCACCTCGTCGACGCTGCGGCCGTCGCACGTGCTGGAGGCGATGGGGGTGCTGTCGCACGGCAACGTGCGGGTGTCGCTGCACCGGGAGACCACCGCGGCGGACGTGGACCGCTTCCTCGCCGAGCTGCCGGGGATCGTCGCCGACCTGCGCGCCGAGGCCGGGGTGGTCGGCCTGTGAGCGCGAGGAGTGAGCCGCCCCTGCGAGCCCCGCAGTCGCGAACGGAGGTCGGCCTGTGAGCGCGAGGAGTGAGCCGCCCTTGCGAGCCCCGCAGTCGCGAACGGAGGTCGGCCTGTGAGCGGACCGGACGAGGTGCTCGACTGCCGGGGGCAGCGCTGCCCGCTGCCGGTGATCAATCTCGCCCGCCGGCTGCCGGAGCTGCCGGTCGGGACGGTGGTCCGGGTGCTCGCCGACGACCCGGCGGCGGCGGTGGACATCCCGGCCTGGTGCCGGATGCGCGGCCAGGAGTTCGTCGGCGCCTCCCCCGACGGCCCCGGCTATGACGTGCGCCGACTGGGGTGAGCGCAGGAGCCCTCGGTGGGGCCCCTGCGCCACCGGTGTCAGGGCAGCAGGTGCGGCCGGACCTCGTCGGCTGCCGCGTCGCCGTACGACTCGGCCAGCCGCTTGACGAAGAGGTCACGGCGGACCTCGTACTCCTGGCCGCCGAAGTTCTCCAGCACCAGGGTGGCGAGCAGGCAGCCCACCTGGGCGGCCCGCTCCAGGCCGACGCCCCAGTTGAGGGCGGCGAAGAAGCCGGCCCGGAAGCCGTCGCCGACGCCGGTCGGGTCGGTCGCCTGGATCTCCCGCGCGATCGGCACCCGGATGGTGTCGAAGCCCCGCCCGGCGATCTCGACGCCCTGCTTGCCCAGCGTGGTGACCCGGACCCGGACCCGGTCCAGGAGCTGCTCGTCGCTCAGCCCGGCCTTGCTCTGCAGCAGCGACTTCTCGTACTCGTTGGTCATCAGGTACTCGGCGCCGTCGATCAGGCCGATCACGTCCGCGCCGTCCATCCGGGCGAGCTGCTGGGACGGGTCGGCCACGAAGGCGAAGCCGCGGTCCCGGCACTCCGCCGAGTGGCGGATCATCGCCGCCGGGTCGTTGGCGCTGACCAGGACCAGGTCCAGGCCGCCGAGCCGCTGCGCGACGGGGGCCAGCTCGATGTTGCGCGCCTCGCTCATCGCCCCGGCGTAGAAGGACGCGATCTGGCACATGTCGGTGTCGGTGGTGCAGACGAACCGGGCGGTGTGTGCGACCTCGCTGACGTGCACCGAGTCGCAGTCGACGCCGTGCCGCTCCAGCCAGGAGCGGTAGTCGGCGAAGTCGGCGCCGACGGCACCGAGCAGCACCGGGCGCAGCCCGAGCTGGGCCATGCCGAAGGCGATGTTGGCGGCCGTGCCGCCGCGCCGGAGCACCAGCTCGTCGACGAGGAAGGAGAGCGAGACCTTGTCCAGCTGGTCGGCGATGAGCTGGTCGGCGAAGCGACCCGGGAAGCTCATCAGGTGGTCGGTCGCGATCGAGCCGGTCACGGCGATCTTCATGTCAACCCTCGTGGTCGGGAGCACGGCGCGGGTCAGCCTACCGGTCCGGGTCACCGGCCGGCCTCCGGTCGGTGCACCACCGCACATCCGGGCGTCACTCTAGGGAAACCCCCAGCCACGACAGAAACGGCGGAACCACCCACGAGGGATGGTTCCGCCGTTTCTGATCAGCTTCCCGACGTCGGCCGGGCGAGCGGACGACTCAGCTGAACGAGTCGCCGCAGGCGCAGGAGTTGCCGGCGTTCGGGTTGTCGATGGTGAAGCCCTGGGCGTCGATCCGGTCGGCGAAGTCGATCGTCGCGCCGGCCAGGTAGGGGGCGCTCATCCGGTCGACGACGACCTCGACACCGCCGAAGTCGGTCACGACGTCACCGTCGAGCGACCGCTCGTCGAAGAAGAGCTGGTACCGCAGGCCGGAGCAGCCGCCCGGCTGCACCGCGACCCGGAGCCGCAGGTCATCGCGGCCCTCCTGCTCGATCAGGGCCTTGACCTTCTGCGCCGCGACGTCGGTGAGGACGACGGAAGTAGGGGCCTTGGCCTCGGTCGACTCGGTCTGCGCTGGCGTGGTCACGTGGAAATCTCCCTGCGCGGTATGGGTCCGGACGCACTGGCCAACGTCGCTCGTCGCCCAGTGATTCCCGGTGTGGTCCAGCACCGATGGTACGCCGCCCCGGCCGCGGTCACCTCCGGTGGCGTGTCCGGGCCCGGTGAGCCGCGCCGCAGGCGGGCCCGCTCAGCGGCTCCACTGCCGGGCCAGCCGGGCGCCGAGCGCCCGCAGCCCCTCGGCGGGCCGGGCCATCGCCGCCTCGACGCCGCCGCGCTCCTCGCCGCCGAAGTGCTCCACCAGGCTGTACGCCTCGGTGACGCCGGCCGCGGCGGCCTCCCGCCGGCCGGTGCTCAACCGTCCCGCCAGCACCACACAGGGCACCCCCCGGTCGCGGGCGGCCCCGGCCACCCCGGCCACCACCTTGCCGCGTAGCGACTGGTGGTCGAAGGAGCCCTCCCCGGTGATCACCAGGTCGGCGCGGTCCAGCGCCGCGTCCAGCCCGATGGCCCGGGCGACCAGGCCGATGCCGGACTCGCAGCGACCGCCCAGCGCCAGGATCGCGGCGCCCAGCCCGCCGGCCGCGCCCCCGCCGGGGAGCGCGCCGAGGCCGGGCGGGCAGCCGGGCAGGTCCTTCTCCAGCACCGCCGCCCAGCGCTCCAGTGCGGCGTCCAGCAGCAGCACGTCGGCGCGGTCCGCGCCCTTCTGCGGGCCGTAGACGTTGCTGGCGCCGTGCAGTCCGAGCAGCGGGTTGTCCACGTCGGTGGCGGCGACCAGGTCCACCCCGCGCAGCCGCGGCACGCCGTCCAGCGTCGCGGTGGCGACCAGCGCCGCTCCCCCGTACGGCAGGGCCCGGCCGGCCTCGTCCAGCGGCGTGCCGCCGAGCGCCGTCAGCATGCCGGCGCCCCCGTCGTTGGTGGCGGAGCCGCCCAGCCCCACCACCACCCGCCGCGCCCCGGCCTCCACCGCGGCCGCCACGAGCAGCCCCAGCCCGTACGACGTGGTGGCCTTCGGGTCGCGTTCGGCGGCGGTGAGCAGGTGCAGTCCGCAGGCCTGGGCGCTCTCCAGATAGGCGGTGCCGTCGTCGGTGAGCAGGATCTCACCGGCGGCGGGCCGGCCGAGCGGGTCCAGGGTGGGCACCGGCAGCCGCCGCCCGCCGAGCGCCTCGGCGAGCACCGCGACGAAGCCGGGCCCGCCGTCGGCGAGCGGCCGGAGCAGCAGGTCGTCGGTGCCGGAGACCGTCCGCCAGCCCTCGGCCACCGCGGCGGCCACCTCCTGGGCCGGCAGCGTGCCGGCGAACTTGTCGGGGCAGAGCAGCACGCGCATGTCGAGCAGTGTGGCAGGCCACACCGGCGGCGGCTGCGGGCCCGCCGCGCTGTGGGACCATGGGAGGCGTGACTTCGACCTGGGTTGAGCCCTCCAACACCGCCACTGCGCTGCTGCTCCTCGGCCGCGGCAGCGACCCCGCCACCGAGCGTGGCGTGGAGTGTCCGGGTGACCTCCCCGCGCCGAGCGACCCCGACCTGGTGGCTCGCGCGGCGGCGGCGAAGGCCGCGCTCGGCACGAAGGTCTTCGTGCTGGGCCACCACTACCAGCGCGACGAGGTGATCCAGTTCGCCGACGTGACCGGCGACTCGTTCAAGCTGGCCCGCGAGGCGGCGGCCCGACCCGACGCGGAATACATCGTCTTCTGCGGCGTGCACTTCATGGCCGAGAGCGCCGACATCCTCACCTCGGACGCGCAGCAGGTGATCCTGCCCGACCTGGCCGCCGGCTGCTCGATGGCCGACATGGCGGTGCTGTCGCAGGTCGAGACCGCCTGGGACGTGCTGACCGAGCTGGGCATCGCGGCCGACACGGTCCCGGTGACCTACATGAACTCCTCGGCGGACATCAAGGGCTTCGTCGGCCGGCACGGCGGCGTGGTCTGCACCTCCTCCAACGCGCGGCGCGCCCTGGAGTGGGCGTACGAGCAGGGGTCGAAGGTCTTCTTCTTCCCCGACCAGCACCTGGGCCGCAACACGGCGGTGCTGGAGATGGGCTTCTCGCTCGACGACTGCGTGCTCTGGGACCCGCACAAGCCGAACGGCGGGCTCACCGCCGAGCAGCTGCGCGACGCGAAGATGATCCTCTGGCGCGGCCACTGCTCGGTGCACGGCCGCTTCACCCTCGACAGCGTCAACGACGTCCGGGAGCGGGTGCCGGGGGTCAACGTGCTGGTGCACCCCGAGTGCCGGCACGAGGTGGTCACCGCCGCCGACCAGGTCGGCTCCACCGAATACATCATCAAGACCATCGAGTCGGCCCCGGCCGGCTCGGCCTGGGCGGTCGGCACCGAGCTGAACCTGGTCCGCCGGCTGGCGCTGGCCCACCCGGACAAGCAGATCATGTTCCTGGACAAGGCGGTCTGCTACTGCTCGACGATGAACCGGATCGACCTGCCGCACCTGGTCTGGGCGCTGGAGGAGCTGGTCGCGGGTCGGGTGGTCAACCGGATCACGGTCGACCCGGACACCGCGCACCACGCCCGGGTGGCCCTCGACCAGATGCTCGCCCTGCCGGGCGCCTGATCACGGACGGTCACGTCACTGGTACGGAAACGCGCCGGACACCCCGGTTCGTGCCCTCGCTGGTGATGTGACCGATTCCATTTTCGTCACGGAGGGCTATGCTGCCGGGGCGACGACAAACCGCGGGCCGTTTTCGACAGGCCGCGTACCGGGTAGCGATGCAGATCGTGGACCCCACTCACTCACACGGCAGCACCAACGCGCTGGAGGTTGCGTTGACCGACGACGTCCTGGTCGTACACGGAGGAACTCCGCTCGAAGGGCGGATCCGCGTGCGCGGCGCGAAGAACCTCGTGTCCAAGGCGATGGTGGCCGCCCTGCTGGGCGACTCCCCCAGCCGGCTGTTCGACGTGCCGAAGATCCGCGACGTCGAGGTGGTCCGCGGGCTGCTCGGCCTGCACGGGGTCAAGGTGACCGACGGCGGCGAGGACGGTGAGCTGGTCTTCGACCCCACCAACGTCGAGAGCGCCAGCACCGACCAGATCAACGTGCACGCCGGCTCCAGCCGTATCCCGATCCTGTTCTGCGGGCCGCTGCTGCACCGGCTGGGCCACGCCTTCATCCCCGACCTGGGCGGCTGCCACATCGGCCCGCGCCCGATCGACTTCCACCTCCAGGCGCTGCGCGAGTTCGGCGCGACCGTGGAGAAGACCCCGGAGGGGCTGCACCTGTCGGCGCCGAACGGGCTGCACGGCACCAAGTTCGCCCTGCCGTACCCGAGCGTGGGCGCGACCGAGCAGGTGCTGCTGACCGCGGTGATGGCCGAGGGCGTCACCGAGCTGCGCAACGCGGCGGTGGAGCCGGAGATCATCGACCTGATCTGCATCCTGCAGAAGATGGGCGCGATCATCAAGGTCCACACCGACCGGGTGATCGAGATCCAGGGCGTGAAGAAGCTGCACGGCTACACGCACCGGCCGATCCCGGACCGGATCGAGGCGGCCAGCTGGGCGGCGGCCGCGCTGGCCACCCGCGGCCACGTCGAGGTGCTCGGCGCGCAGCAGGCCGACATGATGACGTTCCTGAACATCTTCCGCTCCGTCGGCGGCGAGTACGAGGTCACCGACGCCCGCCCGCCGAAGCTCGGCGACCCGGGCCAGGAGGGCGGCATCCGGTTCTGGCACCCGGGCGGCGAGCTGAACGCCGTGGCGCTGGAGACCGACGTGCACCCCGGCTTCATGACCGACTGGCAGCAGCCCCTGGTGGTGGCGCTGACCCAGGCCCGCGGCCTGTCGATCGTCCACGAGACGGTCTACGAGCAGCGGCTCGGCTACACCGAGGCGCTGAACACGATGGGCGCCAACATCCAGGTCTACCGGGACTGCCTCGGCGGCACCCCGTGCCGCTTCGGCCGGCGCAACTTCAAGCACTCCGCGGTGATCGCCGGCCCGAGCAAGCTGCACGCGGCCGACCTGGTCATCCCGGACCTGCGCGCCGGGTTCAGCCACCTGATCGCGGCGCTCGCCGCCGAGGGCACCTCCCGGGTGTACGGCGTCGACCTGATCAACCGGGGCTACGAGGACTTCGAGGCGAAGCTCGCCGACCTGGGCGCGCACGTCGAGCGTCCGTAACGTCACACGACCCGCAGCCGGGCCCGGTGCACCGCGATGTGCACCGGGCTCGACCGTTTGGCTACCCTGCACCACGTGCCGTCGCTGTTTCGTCGTAAGCCCGCCGACCTCGTCGAGGATTCCGTCACCACGGTGACGACCGACGAGGGGTCCGCCGCTGCCCGCCCCCGGGGCTACACCCCGAGCAAGAAGGAGCTGGGCCGGGTCACGCCGAAGCGGCCCACCGCCGGTCGACGTCCCGGCGCGCCGGCCGGGCCGCTGACCAAGGAGGAGGCGCGGGAGCAGCGCCGGGTCGCCCGCGCCGAGGCGGCGGCGGAGTTCCGTCGCGAGGGTGGCCCGCGTGACCGCGGCCCGGAGCGGCTGCTGGCCCGCAACGTGGTCGACTCCCGGCGTACGGTCGGCACCTGGTTCTTCGGTGGGGCGCTGATCGTGCTGGTCGGTTCCAACCAGGCCATGCCGCCGATCGTCCGGCTGGTCTCCAACCTGCTGTGGGGCGCGCTGGCGCTCGGCGTGGTGATCGACTCGGTGCTGATCTCCCGCAAGATCAAGAAGCTGGTGCGGGAGCGGTTCCCGCGCAGCGACCAGAAGCTCGGCTCGCTCTACCTGTACGCGATCATGCGGTCGATCACCTTCCGCCGGATGCGCGCCCCGGCACCCCAGGTGGAGATCGGCGACAAGATCTGACCCGGCCCGGCCGTCGACAGGGCCCTCTCCGCCACCGGACGCGTGGCGGAGGGGGCCCTTCGTCACACCTGCGCCGGGCTGCGGTAGAGGCGGGCGACGACGTCCTCGATGTCGGGCTCGACGATCGAGATGTCGCGGAGCGTGGCCAGGCCGGCGAGCCCGGCGACCACCTCAGCGACACCCGCCGACTCCAACGCGAAGACCAGCCGGTGTCCGTCGGCCTCCACCCGCTGAAGCGGTGCGCCCGGCAGCACCGGCGGCACGGCCAGCACGGTGTCCAGTTCGGCGACGACCAGCCGGCGGGAGCCGTACCGGCTGTGCAGGGCGGCGATCGAACCGTCGTGCACCACCCGGCCGTGGTCGATCACCACGAGACGGCGGCACAGCCGCTGGATGTCGGCCAGGTCATGGGTGGTCAGCACCAGCGTGGTGTCACCGGCCCGGCCCAGCTCGGCCAGGAAACCCCGGACGGCCTGCCTGCTCACCACGTCCAACCCGATGGTCGGCTCGTCGAGGAAGAGCACCTCGGGGCCGTGCAGCAGGGCGGCGGTCAGCTCGCCGCGCATCCGCTGGCCCAGCGAGAGCTGCCGTACCGGGGTGTCCAGGAACTCGTCCAGGTCGAGCAGGCCCCGGCAGCGGCGCAGCCGGGTCGCGTGCTCCCCCGCCGGCACCCGGTAGACGTGCCGCAGCAGGTCGAACGAGTCGCGCAACGGCAGGTCCCACCACAGCTGCGAGCGCTGGCCGAAGACCACCCCGACGCGCAGCGCCAGCCGGGTGCGCTCGGCCACCGGCCGCAGCCCGCAGACCCGGGCCTCGCCGGCCGAGGGCGTCAGCACCCCGGTCAGCATCTTCAGGGTGGTCGACTTGCCGGCGCCGTTCGGGCCGATGTAGCCCAGCATCTCGCCGCGCTCCACCCGCAGGTCGATCCCGTCGACCGCGGTGACCGTCCGCTTTTCGCGGCGCAGCCGCCCGGCCTTCACCCGGACCGTGAACTCCTTGCGCAGCCCGCTCAGCTCGATGACGCTCATGACCCCGTACTCCGGTAGTGGCGGATGCCGACGCGCCAGGCCGCGGCGGCGAGGGTGGCGGCGACCAGCGCGACGCCCGGCGCGGCCCTACCCACCCAGGACGGCAGGCCGAGCGGGTCGGCCCGGCCGAGCAGCGCCAGCGCCGGGTGGTAGCTGACGAAGGCGAACCCCAGCCCGTACGCGAAGATGCCGCGGAACCAGCCGCCGTAGACGGTGATCGGGTACGAGGTGAAGTCGCGCCCGCCGTAGGTGACCGCGTTCGCCAGCTCGCCGGAGTCGACCCAGTAGAACGACACCGTGGCGGTGGCCACGAAGACCGAGCCGAAGAAGACCACGCCGGCGGCCGGGGCGACCACCAGCAGCGCCAGCCGCCCCGGGGTCCAGTCGATGCCCGCCGAGGTGACCGCCACCAGCAGCACGACCAGCCCGAAGGCCGCCCGGGAGACCTTGCGGACCGGCAGGTCCATCAGCAGCAGCTGCGGCAGCGCCGCCAACGGGCGGACCAGCACGGCGTCGAAGAGACCGGTCCGGACGTACCGGGGCAGCCGCTCGATGCTGCCGACCAGCAGGTCGGCGGTGGCGAACGCGAAGGCGGAGAGGCCCACCATCACCAGCGCCTCGCGCAGCGTGAAGCCGCCGAGTTCCCGGGTCACCCCGAACAGCACCAGGATGGTCACCACGTCGAAGACGGTGGCCCCGACGTTGCCGACCAGGTCCACCACGAACGACACCCGGTAGCTGGCCTGCGCCCGGGCCTGCGCCCCCAGCAGCGCCCGGTACGCGGCCAGCGCCCCCGGCCGCCGGTCGGCCGCCGCCCCGGGCTCCGCGAGCGCCACCCGGTCAGCCACCCTGCACCACCATCCGGCGTTCCGCCCGGCGCTGCACCAGCCGGCAGGCGGCGACGAGCAGCACCGCCCACCCCACCTGGAGGCCGACCAGCCCGACCTGGACCGGGGTGCTGTGCCGCTCCACCAGCACGTCGAGCGGGGTCTGGAAGAGGCTCGGGAACGGGGTGGCGTAGCGCAGCGGCAGCTCCAGCCAGTCGGGCAGGAAGCCCAGCGGGAAGTAGAGGCCGGCGAGCACCCCGGAGCAGAGGGTCCAGAGGATCATCGGCCCGCGTACGTCCTGGAGCCAGTAGGCCGTGGCGTTCACCAGGAACCGGCAGCCGAAGCAGACCACGATCGCGACCAGCACGGAGAGCACGAAGAGCGGCAGGGTGGCCCAGCGCCGGGGCAGGTGGACGTCGAAGAAGAGCGGCCCGACCAGCACCGGCGGCACCAGCCGGGCGACCGCCGCCCAGCCGGCGCGGCCCAGGTCGGTGGCGAGGTGGCTGGTCACCGGGTGCACCGGCCGGAGCAGGTCGCTGGCGACCTCGCCGGTACGGATGCGGTCGGCCAGGTCCGTCCAGCCCCAGAGCAGGATCACCGCGAGCAGCCCCTGGCCCGCCCAGACGAAGGTGGCGAGCTGGGCGCGGTCGTAGCCGGCGGCGGTGCCGGCCGCGCCGGCCACGGCGAGGAAGACGTAGCAGTGCAGGAACCCGAAGACCGAGTTCGTCACCGCCCCGGCCAGGGCCGCCTGCCGGTAGGTGGCGTGCCGACGGAAGCCGGCTGCGACCAATGCGCCAAATGTCCGAAACCATGGGGTAACGTTTGCGCCGGTGCGCAGTGCCACAGTGGCGGTGACCGAGCCCACGCCGCTACCCTCCTTGCGCAGCCATGACGTGCCGGACCGGGCGACTCTACCGGCACGCCCGGGTGCCCAGCGCGACAATTTTCCGACGAGGTGACATCGCCGTGAGCGAGCGACGCGAGCCGGCCCCGGGGCCGCGCCGCGCGGGCGGCGAAAGGGTCCGGAGATGAGCGGCGGCTACGACCGCTGGCGTGACCCGGCCGAGCCGTCCTGGGCGGCGGAACCCACCACCGAGTGGCGTCCACAGTTCCCTGGTCAGCGCTACCCGGGCGACATCGGCATCGAATACCTGACCCCGCCCCCGCCCCGTGGGCGGGCCACCGCCGTGGGCCGCGCCGAGGTGCACCCGGTCAGCCCCGCCCCGGCC
Organism: Micromonospora sp. CCTCC AA 2012012; assembly: GCF_040499845.1. Classification (NCBI taxonomy): domain Bacteria; kingdom Bacillati; phylum Actinomycetota; class Actinomycetes; order Micromonosporales; family Micromonosporaceae; genus Micromonospora; species Micromonospora mangrovi. Next base: position 365,074 of record NZ_CP159342.1, on the reverse strand, counting down.
GGCGAGGACGACGCGTACCCGGTCAGCCCGGCGGGCGGGGACCCGCGCGGGACGTACCCGGTCAGCCCTGCGGGCGGTGACCCCCGCAGGACGTACCCGGTCAGCCCGGCGGGCGGTGACCCGCGCGGGACGTACCCGGTCAGCCCCGCGGGCGGTGACCCGCGCGGGACGTACCCGGTCAGCCCGGCGGGCGGGGATCCACGGGCGACCTGGCCGGTCAGCCCGGCGGCCGACGGTGCCGCCGTTCGGTCGGCGCCCACCGACCGGGACCGGCGCGGCTGGAGCGGCCCGGCGGAGCGCGACCCCGGCCGGTACGGCCAGCGCGCCCCCGAGTGGACCGTGGAGCGCAACGGCGCGGGCTGGCACGGCGAGCGCGACCGGGCCCGTCCCGAGGCGGGCCGGCGGGCGCCTGACGGCGTGCCGCAGCGTCCCTCCTCCCCCGCCGAGCCCGGCTGGCTCGCGGAGCCCGACGAGTTCCCGCACCGCCCCGCCGCGCGCCCGTCCGCCGGTGCGGACGCGGCCGCCTGGCCGGAGCGGCGCTGGAGCCGCCCGGTGACCGACGGCCGGCCGGACGGTCCGGCGGATCGCCGGGACCCCGGGTTCGACGGCCGGTCCTCGCGACCCGCCGCCGACGACCCGCGCCGCGACACCCCGCCCCACCGGCCCGGCACGCCGGACCCGCGCCGCGCCGCCGATCCGCGCCGGGCGGCCGACCTGGACCCCCGGCACGACCCCACCCGCGGCCCCCGACACGAGCCGGCCCGCGACCCTCGACACGACCCGGCCCGCGACCCTCGGCACGACCCGGCCCGCGACCCGCGTCGGGACGCGGCGGCCCGGGCCGAGACCCACCGCGGCACCGGCACCACGCCCGACGGGCTGCGGTGGCCGGCCGACCCGCGCCAACCGGAACCGGCCCGAGGGCCCTGGTACCGCGACGAGCCCCGTCCCGGCGATCTCCCGCCCGGTCATCGCCCGGCGGACCGCCACCACGACGACCCGACCCGCTCCCGCCCGGACGCGCGGCCGACCGAGCAGCGCGCCCGCACCGAGGCGGCCTTCCACCCCGACGAGCGCCGGCGTCCCGACGACGGTTCCCGCACCGACGGCCGCCCGCGCGGCGACGAGCGGTACCGCAGCGACGAGCGCCCCCGGTCCGACGAGCGGCGTGGGCCCGACGAGCGGTACCGGCAGGCGGCCGGGCCGGTCGTCCCGCCCGAGGCGCGACCCGGCCACCCGGCGCCGCCCGCTGTCCCCGGTCGGGACGAGTGGCGAGGCGTGCGCCCCGAACACCGGCCCGGGCACCCGGCCGACCCGGCCGCCGCCCGGTACGACGGCCGACGGCTCCCGGACGAGCGGACGGCTTCCCGGCCCGACGAGCGGACGGCTTCCCGGCCCGAGGAGCGGACGGCTTCCCGGCCCGAGGACCGGCCGACCGGTCGGGCCCGGCCCGAGCAGTGGCAGGACCACCGGGGCGAACGCGGCCCGGGCGAGGGCTGGCGCCCGCGTACCGGACCGGACGGCTGGGTCCGGCCCGAGGAACAGCCGCACCGGGCGGCTGCCCCGGTCCCGCCACGGCAGGACGACCGGCGGCCACCCGTCGAGCCCGCCGCGCGTACCCGGCCGGACGAGCGGTCGACCGCGCCCACCTCGGGCGCGCCCGCGTACCCGCCCACCGACGGGAGCCGCGACCGGGCCGCCGGGCCGGTCCCGCCGCCGGTCTCCGCACCGCCCGCCGCCGGGCTGCGAGTCGAGTTCCGCTCGCCGCCCCCTCCCCCGGCCGGCACCGACCGGGACCAGCGCCCCGCAGCCGTACGGCCGGTCGCCGGCCCGCCGGAGGCACCCTCCGTTCCGGGTCCCCCCGCCACGTCGGGCGGGAGCCCGGGGGACGCACGCGGTCCCGAGTCGACCGAGGTCCCGACGTCCCGTCCGGTCCCGCCGTCGACTCCCACCGCCGCGACGGTCCGCCCGGCGGCACCCGACACGCCACGGCGGCCCGTCTCCGGGCCGCCGGCCGACCAGCCCGTCGTCCGGTCGGCCCCGGCCGTCCCCGCCGCCGGTCCGGACCAGGTCGGCCCACCGCCACGGCCCGGGTCGGCTCCGCCGGCCACCCCGGCCCCGGCCACCCCGATCCCGGCCCCGCCGGTCGTGCCGGCCCCGGCGGCGCAGGTCTCCGCCCCGCCGGTCGCGCCGATGTCCGAGCCGGCTCCGGAGCCGGTCTCCGCGCCGCCGGTCACACCGGCACCCGCGCCACCGGCACCACGGGAATCCATGGCACCCGTCTCCGCGCCACCGGCACCACGGGAGTCCACGACACCCGTCTCCGCGCCACCGGCACCACCGGAGTCCACGACACCCGTCTCCGCGCCACCGGCTCCGCAGATGTCCGGGCCGGCGGGCGCGCCCGTCTCCGCGCCACCGACGCCACCGGTCCGGGCCGAAGGGGCCGGGCTTTCCGGGACCCCGGCGGCACCGGCCGACGGGGAGCCGGAGCCGGGGACTAACCGGCCGGCAGCCGCTCCCGCCTCCGCCGGAGACGACCCGGCGGCCTCCCGGCCCACCGCGGAGCGGCGCGCCGACGCTGCCGCCTCCGGCCCGTCGAAGACGACCGGGTCGGACGCGGACGGCCCGATCACGGCGGCCGACCGCCCCCGGGCCGAGGCAGCCGCAGCGTGGTTCCGACCGAATCCGCCCGCGCCTCCGGTTGACGAGCCGGCGGCCCGGCAGACCGCCGCCGACGAGCCGGCCGGGCAGTCCACCGCCGACGGGCCGGCCTCCGGTCGACGGGACGCATCGGTGTCCGCGCCACCGGCCTACCGGCCCGACCTGGAGCGGTTGCGGGCCGAGGCACCGCCCGCGTACCGGCCCGCGCCGCAGGCCGGTACGGCCGCAGTCGCCGGTCCGGCTCCGGCGCCGCCCGCGTACCGGCCGGTGGGCAGGCCACCGGAGCAGGTGGCGGAGGTGACGCAGCCCCACGCCGGACCGGTCCCGCCAGGGGCCTCCGCACCGGTCAGCGCGCCACCGGCCACGCCGGTGTCCGCGCCGCCTGCTGCACCCGTGCCGGGCCCGGCGGGTCCGCAGCCCGTGCGGCCCGTCTCGGCGCCACCCGCCGACACCGTCCCGGAGTCGGAGCTGCCGCCACCACCCCGTCCGGCGGCACCATCGCCGTCCGACCGGCCGGTGTCCGCGCCGCCGACACCGGACGCCTCGACCCATCCGGTCTCCGCACCGCCCGCCCGACCCGTCTCCGCACCACCGGCACCGGACGCTTCGGCACACCCGGTCTCCGCACCACCCACCCGACCCGTCTCCGCATCCGCCGCGCCGGGAACGGTCGCCTCGGCATGGCCGGTCTCCGCACCACCGGCACCCCACGCGTCGGCAACCCCGGCCTCCCCACCGACGGTCCGACCCGTCTCCGCACCACCGGCACCGGCGGCGTCGGCAACCCCGGTCTCCGCACCGCCCGCTCGACCCCTGTCCACGCCACCGGCACCGGACGCTTCGGCCCACCCGGTGTCCGCGCCGCCCGCTCGACCCCTGTCCACGCCACCGGCACTGGACGCTTCGGCCCACCCGGTGTCCGCGCCGCCCGCCCTGCCCGTGCCCAGGCCACCGGCCCCGGCGGCACCGGACACGCCGGCACAGCCGGTCCCGGAACCACCGGCGCCCGCCGTGGCCGACGCGGCGACCCGGCCGGTGTCGGGACCACCGGCGCCCGCCGTGGCCGGTGCGGCGACCCGGCCGGTGTCCGCGCCGCCCGCGTCCGAGGGGACCGAGCCGGCCGGACGACCCGTCGCCGCGCCGACGCAGTCGCCGTCCCGCACCGCTGACACCGACCCGACCCTCGACACCGCGCCGGCCGAGCGCCAGCCGGACGCGGCGCCCTCGGAGAACGACCGGGGGACGACGCCGGAAGAACGGTCGGAGACGCTGCCGGAGAACCGCCGGGAGACGCCGCCGACGGATCCCGAGCAGGCGCTCGCCGCCTTCCGGTGGCGGCTGAACCCGGAGACGCTGCGCGAGGAGGTGACCGACCCGGCCGAGCTGCGGAGCGTACGGGACGGGCTGACCGCCAAGCTGGGCGTGGCGCTGGACAACCGGAGCCGGGCCCGGCTGCTCAGCCTCCGGGCGGTCGCCTCCCGGATCCTCGGTGACCTGGACGACGCCCTGGCCGACGGTCGGCTCGCCCTGACGTACGCGGAAGCCACCGGTGAGTTGCGGCGGACCGCGCTGGCGCGGGCGCGCCTCGCGGAGGTGCTGCGCTGGCGGGGTGAGCACGCGGAGGCCGACCGGCTCTTCGCGGAGGCCAACTCGCCGGAGCTGCCCGACCGGCTGCGGGCGGTGCTGCACGAGCACGCCGGCCGGTCCTGCTATGACCAGGGGCGGCTGATCGAGGCGTGCCAGCACGTCGAGCTGGCCCTGGACCTGCGCCAGGGTGCGGACGCGGAGTTGGCGGCCCGGGCGGCGGTGGCGTTGGACGCGGTCCGGCAGCGGGCCACGGCGGACGGGTTCGGCCCCCGGCCGCGCAGCCGCGACGAGCTGCTGGGCAGCGGGCGGCCGCCGGCGCCGACCTTCGACGAGGAGGAGGACCGCTGGGGGTACGCCGACGCCGACGGCAACCTGGTGATCCCCTGCGAGTTCGCCGAGGTGCAGCCCTTCCGGGAGGGGATGGCCTGGGTACGCCGGCCGGAGGCGTCCCGCTGGGCGCTGCTCGACGCGTCGGGTGCGGTGCTGATCGCGGCGAACAACGGCTACCGGGCGGTCGGCTCGTTCGCCGACGGCCTGGCCTGGGTCTCGATGGACGGCAAGGGCAACTGGATGGCGGTCGACCCGACCAACATCGTGAAGGTCCCGCCGGGGTTCGAGGAGGTCCGCCCGTTCACCGGCGGGGTGGCGGTGGTCCGTCGGGACGGCGGTTGGGGCGCGGTGGACCGGACCGGTCAGCTCGTCGTGCCGACCCGCTACCACGGTTTCCGCACCCCGCTGGCCGACGGGCGGGAGGTGGACGGCTTCACCGAGGAGGGGCTGGCCGTGGTGGAGCTGGCCGGTCGTCGGGGGGTGGTGGACCGGGCGGGGCGGGTGCTGGTGGAGCCCGCGTACCCGACCCTGGTGATCCACCCGGTGGCGTTCCTGGTCGGTACGGCCGCCGGCCGGTGGGGGGCGCTGGACCGGCGGGGCGAGCCGCTGCTCGACCCGGTGCATCCCGGCCGCGCCGAGGTGGTGACGGCGCTCGACCGGCTGCTGACGGATGCCACACCGGTGCTCTGACCGGGCCACGGGAGCGCCGCACGGCGACCATGATCGGGCGGCGCTAGGGTCGGAGCATGGAATTCCGTCACCTGGGCCGCTCCGGCCTGATGGTCAGTGAGATCTCGTACGGCAACTGGATCACCCACGGTTCGCAGGTCGAGGAGGAGGCGGCGACCGCCTGCGTGCGGGCCGCCCTGGACAGCGGCATCACCACCTTCGACACCGCCGACGTCTACGCCGGCACGAAGGCCGAGTCGGTCCTCGGCCGGGCGCTCAAGGGCGAGCGCCGCGAGGGGCTGGAGATCTTCACGAAGGTCTTCTGGCCGACCGGGCCGGGCCGCAACGACCGGGGACTGTCCCGCAAGCACATCATGGAGTCGATCGACGGCTCGCTGCGCCGGCTGCAGACCGACCACGTGGACCTCTACCAGGCCCACCGGTACGACTACAGCACCCCGCTGGAGGAGACGATGGAGGCGTTCGCCGACGTGGTGCGCGCCGGCAAGGCGCACTACATCGGCGTCTCCGAGTGGAAGGCGTCGCAGATCCGGGAGGCGCACGCGCTCGCCCGTGAGCTGCGTATCCCGCTGGTCTCCAACCAGCCGCAGTACTCGATGCTGTGGCGGGTCATCGAGACCGAGGTGGTGCCGACCAGCGAGGAGCTGGGGCTCGGCCAGATCGTCTGGTCGCCGATGGCGCAGGGCGTGCTCTCCGGCAAGTACCTGCCGGGTCAGCCGCCGCCGGCCGGTTCCCGGGCCACCGACGAGAAGTCGGGGGCGAACTTCATCGCGGCCTGGCTCAACGACGAGGTGCTGACCCGGGTGCAGCGGCTCAAGCCCCTCGCCGAGCAGGCCGGGCTGACCATGCCGCAGCTCGCCGTCGCCTGGGTGCTGCAGAACCCGAACGTCGCCTCGGCGATCGTCGGGGCGTCCCGGCCCGAGCAGGTGCACGACAACGTCAAGGCGGCCGGCGTGAAGCTCGACGCCGACCTGCTCAAGGCCATCGACGAGATCGTCGAGCCGGTCACCGAGCGGGACGCGGCGAAGACCGAGAGCCCGGCCCAGCGGCCGTGACGCTCCCCCGGGCCGGCGCGGCCTCCGCGTCGGCCCGGGCCCCTTTCCGGGTACGCCGGGCCGACGCCGCCCCGGCGCTGCGCGCCGGCTGCCGGTGCCCGGTCGGCCCCGCCACCGACCACCGGTCGGGTCGGCCGCCGGCCGGTGGTCAGCCCTGCCAGAAACGGATCAGGTCCAGCCCGCGCAGGTAGAGTCCGGGCGGCAGCCCGAGCAGGTCGGCGAGCCAGAAGACCGCGCCGAAGAACCAGCCGTTGATCCGCGGGTTCCACAGCAGCGCGAAGAGCAGGATGAAGCCCCACGGGGCCATCAGGTCATAGCCGCGCCGCCACTGCGGGTTCAGCCACGGCTGGATCATGTTGCCGCCGTCCAGGCCCGGCACCGGCAGCAGGTTGAGCACGCTGGCGGTGAGCTGGAGGAACGTCAGCAGCGCGACCCCGGCCCAGAACTCCGGCGAGCCGCCGGTGCCGGAGCCGACCCGCAGCGCGGCCACCAGCAGCAGGGTGAACAGCACGTTGGTGGCCGGGCCGGCCAGGCTGACCAGGGTGTGCCGCAGCCGACCGGGAATGGCGTGCCGGTCCACCCAGACCGCGCCGCCGGGCAGGCCGATGCCGCCGAGCAGCACCACCACCACGGGCAGCACGATCGACAGCAGCGGGTGGGTGTACTTGAACGGGTTGAGCGTCAGGTAGCCCCGGTGCGCGATGTCGCGGTCACCGGCCCGGAACGCGACCACCGCGTGGGCGTACTCGTGCAGGCAGAGTGAGACGAGCCAGCCGGAGACGACGAAGAGAAAGACGTCGAACCGGGCGTTGCCGTAGCGCTGCCAGGCCATGACGCCGCTGGTCACGAAGAGCGCGACCAGGGCGAGGAAGACCGGGCTGGGCCGGAACGCCGCCCGGGGCACGCCCAGCACGAGGCGCTCGCCCGGGCGGTCGTAGCCCATCACTCGGCCGGGGGCTGCAGGCTCATCCGGTATTCCACCCGGTCGTCCTCGACGAGTGCGACCGAGGTGACGCCGGACGTTGCGAGCTCCCGCCAGGTCTGGCCGATCCACGACTCGGCATCCGCCTGGCTGCTGAACGACTCGGCCGGTCCCTCCACCGACTCGCCGTTCGTGCCCTCGTACCGCCAGCTCCACGCCATGCCGCGTCTCCCCTCGCCGCCGTCGTCCCCACGGGACGCGAACCCCCGCAAGCGTAGTCGGCCGGACGCGGGACGGCCCGGCCCGCCACCGCCGGACGGGCCGCCGGGTGGATCAACGGGTGCCGCTGCGGCCGGTACGGTGGCGCGGTGCTGACTCCAGGACTGCTGCTCGGCAACCGCTATCTGCTGACCGACCGCATCGCGACCGGTGGCATGGGCGCCGTCTGGCGGTGCACCGACACGCTGCTCGCCCGGCCGATCGCGGTGAAGGTGCTGCTGCCCGCGCTGGTCGCCGATCCGGAGTTCACCACCCGCTTCGGCGCCGAGGCGCGGATGCTGGCCGCGCTGCGGCACCCCGGCATCGTCCAGGTGCACGACGTCGGTACGGCGACACTGCCCGACGGCAGCCGGGTCAGCTACCTGGTGATGGAGTACGTCGACGGCGAGCCGCTGGTGACCTGGGTGCGCCGGGCCGGGCGGCTCGACCCGGCGACCACCATGTCGGTGGTGGCCCGGGCCGCCCGCGCGCTGCACGCCGCGCACGCCGCCGGGATCGTGCACCGGGACGTCAAGCCGGCGAACCTGCTGGTGAAGCGGGACGGCGGCGTGGTGCTGGTGGACTTCGGCATCGCCCGCTCGGGCGCCACGGCCGGGATCACCGCCGCGCACACGGTGCTCGGCACCGCGTCGTACATGTCGCCGGAGCAGGCCGTCGGGCAGCCGGTCTCGCCGGCCACCGACGTCTACGCGCTCGGCGCGGTGGCCTACTACTGCCTGGCCGGCCGGCCGCCGTTCGACGGGGAGAACCCGTTACAGGTGGCGTTGCGGCACGTGCAGGACGCCCCGGCCCCGCTGCCGCCGGACACCCCGCCGGCGGTCCGGGAGGTGGTGCGCCGGGCGCTGGCGAAGAACCCCGGCGACCGGTATCCCAGCGCCGCCGCGATGGCCGACGCCGCCGAGGACGCCCGGGACGCGACGCCGGTCGTCCGGCCGGGGCAGCCGACCGCGGCGGAGCCGACCGGTGGCCGGGCCGGGTGGGGGCGGCGGTTGGCGCTCGCCGGGGCCGGTGGCGTGGTGCTGCTGTCGGTGGCGGTCACCGTGGCCGTGGCCGCGCGCCACTCCTCCGGCGACACCGACCGGCCGGAGCGTCGCGCCGGGGTGGCCGACGGGTCGGCGTTCGCCGCGCCGGGGTCGGCGCAGCCGGTGGTCACCGGGACGTCGGCGCGGCCGACGCCGGGTCGTACCGGGCGGGTCAGCCGGTCGCCGGTGCCCGACCGGACCGCCGACCCGACGACCGGCGCGTCGGCGACCGGTCCGACCGGCGGCGCCACCGCCTCGGCGACGCCGGTGCCGTCAGCCACCGCCAGCGCTCCCGAGAAGCCGAACCCGTACCCGGCGACGCAGGTGTGCGGCAGCGGCTACCGGGTGATCGACTCGGCGGCGCTGACCGTCGGCGGGGTGCGGCAGGGCCGGGTGTACCTGCTCTGGAACGGCGGCACCGGCACCAACTGCGTGGTCACCCTGAAGGAGCGGAACGTCGGCCGGGCCACCGCCGTGTCGGCGTACCTGGAGGTGCGGGGGAAGACCCGGGACACCGCGAGCGGGTCGTTCGACTACTACGCCGGGCCGGTCCGGGCGGCCGCCGCCGGCGCCTGCGTACGGTGGGGCGGCGCGACCGGCGGGGCGAGCTACGCCAGCGCGTTCGAGCACTGCGGCTGAGCCACCGCCGGGGTGGCCCCACGGGCCGGGCGGCGTCCGGGGCGGCGGGCGGCGGTCCGCCGGACGGCCTTAAGGTACGGGCATGTCCGTTGACGGGTGGAACACGCTCCTGGTGCTCGGCGGTATCCGGTCCGGCAAGTCCGAGTTCGCGGAATCGCTGGTCGCCGACGCGCCGACGGTCCGCTACGTGGCGACCGCCCCCGCCGGGGACCCCGACGACACGGAGTGGGCCAACCGGCTGGCCGCCCACCGGGCCCGCCGGCCGGGAAGCTGGACCACCGAGGAGACCGCCGGGGATCCGCGCCGGCTGGCCGACGTGATCGCCGGTGCCGCGCCGCACGACACCGTGCTCGTCGACGACCTGGGCGGCTGGGTGACGGTGCTGCTCGACCCGACCCACCAGCCCGCCGACGACACCGCCACGGTGGACGAGCTGGCGGCGGCGGTGCGGGCGAGCGCCGCCCGGCTGGTGCTGGTCAGCCCGGAGGTCGGGCTCTCCCTGGTGCCGACGACGCCGCTGGGCCGGGCCTTCACCGACGCGCTGGGCGCGACGAACCGGGCGATCGCCGACGCCTGCGACGCCGTGGTGCTGGTGGTCGCCGGTCAACCGTCCTGGTTGAAGCCGGCCGCGCCCCGACCGCTCGGCGTGCCGGTCCAGCCCGGTCCCGGTCAGGCCGGCGCGCCGGACGGGTCGACCGCCGCGTCCAACGGCGTCGCGCCGGGCCGGCCGGCCGAGCCGGCGCTGCCGGAGGTGCTGACCCCGACCGTGGCCCCGGCGCCGACACCCGCGCCCGCCGAGCCGGCCGCCGCCTGGGCGGCGCCGACCATGGCGCTGCCGATGGTCAGCACCGGCCTGGTCATCCAGCCCGGCATGGAACTGCCGATGCCCGACGACTACGCCGGTCCGCTCGCGGTGGAGCGGCTCGCCACGCTGGACGTGCCCGGCGCCGGGCTCGGGGTGCTCGACCGGGTGGTCGGCTTCGCCGCCGCCACCCAGGGCACCAGCACCCCCACGCCGTGGACGTCCGTACGGGTGCTGCTGCTGCACGGCGACCACACCGGCGGCGCGGCGGCCGGCACCGCGCCCGGCGAGTCGGCCCGGCGGGCCCGGCAGGCCCGCGCCGGCCGGGGCGCCCTGGCCCGGCTGGCCGCCGAGAGCGGCGCGAGCCTCCAGGTGGTGGACGCGCCGACCGCCGCGCCGATCGAGGACGGGCCCGCGCTGACCCCCGACGAGGTGGAGGCGGCCCTGCGGCAGGGCTGGCGGCTGGCCGAGCAGGCCGCCGAGGCGGGCGTGCAACTGCTGGTGCTGGCGGCGTGCGGGGCGGGCACCGAGGCCGCCGCGGCGGCGGTGCTCGCGGCGACCGCCGGGGCGGAACCGCCGGCGGTGCTCGGCCGGGTGGTGAACGGGGCGGGTGAGGTCGACGACGCCGCCTGGATGACGCGCTGCGCGGCGGTCCGCGACGCCCTGCACCGGACCCGGCGCTCGACCCGCGACGCCAAGGACGTGCTGGCCGAGCTGGGCGGTGGTGACGTGGCGGTGGCCACCGGGGTGCTGCTCGGGGCGACCGCCCGGCGGCTGCCGGTGCTGCTCGACGGGCCGGTCGGGGTGGCCGCCGGCATGGTCAGCCGGGACCTGGCCGGGCAGGCCCGGCACTGGTGCCTGCTGCCCGACCACGGTGGGCAGCCGGCCGTCCGGCTGGCCGCCGACGTGCTCGGCCTGACCCCGCTGCTGGACCTGCGGCTCGACCTGGGCGAGGGGGCCGCCGCGCTGGCCGCGCTGCCGCTGCTGCGCTCGGCGCTGGCGCTGGCCGCCACGCTGCCGGTGCACCCGTCGCTCGGCGGCGACCCGGACGACGGCGACTTCACCGAGCCGGCGCCGACCGGCCCGGGACCCGCCACCACCGGGTCGGAGCCCGCCACCGCCGAGCCGGACTTCGCCGAGCCGGAGCCTGCCGGCCCCGGACCCGGACCCGCCACCACCGGGCCGGACTCCACCGGGACGGACGAGGCGGTGTCGGACGCCAGCGGCCGGCGTGCCGGCTGAGGCGCGGCTCGCCGACGGCGTCCGCCTGGCGGTCACCACCTTCACCACGCTGCCGCTGCGCGCCGGTCGGGTGGACCGGGCGGCGGCGGCCCGGGCGATGGCGCTCGCCCCGGCGGTGGGCGCGCTGCTCGGTGCGCTGCTCGGCGGGGTGCTGCTGCTGACCGCCGCGCTCGCGCCACCGCTGGTCGCCGCCGGGGTCACCGTCGCGCTCGGCGCGCTGCTCACCCGGGGCCTGCACCTGGACGGGCTGGCCGACACCGTGGACGCGCTGGGGTCGTACCGGCGGGGGGCGGCGGCGCTGGAGATCATGAAGAAGCCGGACGTCGGCCCGTTCGGGGTGGTCGCGCTGGTGGTCGTACTCCTGCTCCAGGCCGCGGTGCTCGCGGAGCTGGCCGGGCGGGGGTGGGCGGCGGCGCTGGCCGCGGTGGTCGCGGCGACCGCCGCCGGTCGGCTCGGCGTCGCGGTGGCCTGCCGACGCGGGGTGCCGGCCGCCCGGCCGGACGGGCTGGGCGCGCTGGTCGCCGGGACGGTGGGGCCGGTCGCGCTGGTCGTCGGCACGGCCGCCGTCGCGCTGCTGGCGGTGCCCGCCGTGCCGGGCCGCCCGTGGCAGGGCCCGGTCGCCGTGCTGGCCGCGCTCGCCGTCGCGGTGGGGCTGCTGCGGCACGGGGTACGCCGGCTCGGCGGGATCACCGGTGACGTGCTCGGGGCGGTCGTGGAGATCGTCACCACGCTGGTCTACCTGGGACTGGTGCTGTCCGGCTGAGCGCGGACCGCCGGGCCGGGTAGCGTGCTGAGACGACAGCAGCGGCGCGGTCGATGGGGGACGGCATGCTCATCACGGACGACTTCCTGCCCGTACCGGTCCCGGAGTCGCTGGACGCCACCTATCTGGTGCCGATCAGCGGGCTGCCGAAGGTCAGCCCGAAGACCGCCGTGGCGGGGCTCGCCGGCCGGCTGGCCGAGCCGGTGTACGGGCTGGCGAAGCAGATGCTGGACAGCCCGCTGATGAGCGTGGACACCCGGCCGATCGAGGAGTTCCCCGAGCTGCCGCCGGACCTGCTCACCGCGTTCGGGGCCACCGAGGCGCAACTCGCCCGGCTGGCCGCCGCCACCCACCTGGTGGTGGTGCAGGCGGAGTACCGGCCGGGCTGGCCGCCCGCGCACGAGTGGGCCGCCCGGGCCGTCGCCGCGGCGGTCGCCGAGACGGTCGACGGGGACGTGGTGGACGTCTTCGGCCTCCAGTTCCTCGACCCGGCGACCGCGCTGCGCTCGCTGCCCGACGAGCAGGGCCGGATCCGGCTGGTCGACTGGGTGCTGGTGCCCTATTCGTCGGACGCCGACGGGCTCTGGTTCACCACCAAGGGGCTGCGCCGGTTCGGGCTGCTGGAGTTGCAGACCCAGGGCGTACCGGACCACCTGACCCGGGCCTGGGGCGCGGTGATGACCGGCGCCGCGCGGCGGCTGCTGCGGGACTGGACCGAAGGGCTGGCCGGCGAGGAGGTGCCGGCGTTCGTGCAGCTGCCGGTGCTGGCCACGGTGACCGGCCACGACATCGCCGTCGCGTACGGCAATCCGGAGCAGCACGGCGCGACGGCTCCGGTGCTGCTGCGCCTGGAACTGGACCCGGCGACCGACCCGGACGCCGACTCGTTCCTCAGCCTCCGCCCGCCGCCCGGGCACCCGGGGCCGGACGGGCGCTACTTCGCGGCGGCCTGCGCCACCCTCTTCGCCGGCATCCAGCCCGACGTCCGGTACGCCCGGCCGGGCGACGCGATGAGCCGGGCGATCGCCACCGCCCGGGCCGGGCTGGGCGACATCCGGGCCCGGTTCCTGGCCGGTCAGCTGCCCACCGAGACGCAGCTCGTGGTCAAGTACGGCCTGCCCGGCGACGAGGGCCCCGAGTTCGTCTGGGCCGGGGTGACGTCGTGGGAGACGCCGGAGCGGATCGTCGGCGCCAGCGCCAGCGACGCCGCCACCGACCCCACCGTCCGGATCGGCGCCCCCGTGGTGGTCGAAGCGACCGACGTCGTCGACTGGGCCCTCCTCGACGGCACCGGCGTCATCGAAGGCGGCTGGACCCAGGCCGTCCTCGACGCCGGCGAACGCCCCACCCCCGAGTAACCCCCCACCCCCACCCCACCCCCACACCACCCGCGTTGATCATGAAGTTTGCGTCAGGATCCGGCCGTCCGGAGACGCAAACTTCATGATCAACGCACGAGGGCGGGTGGGGGGCGCGTGGGTGGGGGTTACTTGACGGAGGGGTGGACGAAGGGGGGGCGGGTGAGGCGGAGCGGGGCGCGGCGGCCGCGGATGTCGACCTCGATCACGTCGCCGTCGGGGAGTTTCGGGTCGGTGTCGATCAGGGCCAGGGCGATGCCCTGCTTGAGGGTGGGGCTGAAGGTGCCGCTCGTGATCGTGCCGACCCGGGTGTCACCGGCGTACACGGCCATGCCGGGGCGCGGGATGGCCCGGTCGACCGCCGCGAGGCCGCGGAGCGTACGCCGGGGGCCGGCGGCCTTCTCGGCCAGCAGCGCGTCGCGGCCCCAGAAGGCCGGCTTGTCCCAGCCGACGGCCCAGCCGGAGCGGCCCTGCACCGGGGTGATGTCCAGCGACAGGTCCTGCCCGTGCAGCGGGTAGCCCATCTCGGTGCGCAGGGTGTCCCGGGCGGCCAGCCCGCAGGGCCGCAGCTCGAACGCCTCCCCCGCGGCGAAGAGCGCGTCCCACACCGCGACGGCGTGCTCGGCCGGGACGACCAGCTCGTAGCCCAGCTCGCCGGTGTAGCCGGTGCGGCAGACCGTCAGCTGCGTGCCGTGCAGGGTGGCGGTGGAGAAGCTCATGTACTCGTGCGCGGTGGGCAGGCCGAGGGCGTCGAGCAGCTCCGCCGAGCGGGGGCCCTGGACGGCGAGGACGGCGTACCGCTCGTGCTGGTCGGTGACGGTGACGCCGCTCGGCGCGGCGGTCCGCAGCCGGTGCACCACCTGCGCGGTGTTCGCCGCGTTGGGGATCAGGAAGACGTGGTCGTCGGCGTGCAGGTAGGCGATGATGTCGTCCACCACGCCGCCGGTCGCGTCGTCGCAGCAGAGCGTGTACTGCGCCTTGCCGGGGGCGATCCGGCCCAGGTCGTTGGTCAGGCAGGCGTTGACGAAGTCCGCCGCGCCCGGCCCGGTGACCCGGGCCTTGCCCAGGTGCGAGACGTCGAAGACGCCGACCCCGGTACGGACGGCGGTGTGCTCCTTGAGCACGCCGCCACCGGCGTACTCCAGCGGCATCTCCCAGCCTCCGAAGGGGGCGAACTTGGCGCCGAGAGCGGTGTGCCGCTCGTGCAGCGGGGAACGGCGCAGCCGGGTCGCGGCGGCGGCGGAGGTCACCTCGGTCATGGGTGGCAACTTACCGGTGTATGAGCGGCTCGTTAGCATCGGCGGGACCCGTCGGGACGATCGGCGGGCACACCCGACGTCCGGCGGGTAGGTTGCCGCCGGAGACCTTCATCGCCGGTACGCGACGACGCGACCGGCCCGGCCCGCCCGGAGTGGCTTCAGTGACATCGCCCAGCACCACCCTCAGCCTGGTCGACACCGACCCCGCCGAACTCGCCGTCGACGCGATCGTGATCGGCGTGCACTGCCAGCCCGCGGAGCAGGGCGCCACCCCGGCCGGCTCGCTGCTGCTGGCCAGCGGCGCGGAGAGCATCGCCGCCGCCTTCGACGGCAAGCTGACCGAGACCTTGGCGCTGCTCGGCGCGACCGGCGGCCCCGGCGAGGTGATCAAGCTGGCCACTCTGGGCACGGTCACCGCACCGCTGGTCGTCGCCGTCGGCCTCGGCGCCGAGCCGACCGGTGCCGCCCCGGCCCCGGAGACGCTGCGCCGGGCCGCCGGTGGGGCCGTCCGCGCCCTGGCCGGCGCGCCCCGGGTGGCGCTGGCCCTGCCGCTGCCGGACGACGCCGACGCCCCGGCCGCGCTGCGCGCGGTCGCCGAGGGTGCGCTGCTCGGCGGCTACCGGTTCGCCGGTTACAAGACCCGGCCGCAGCCGACCCGGCGGGAGCCGGTGGCCGAGGTGCTGGTCGCGGTGCCGGACGCGGGCGACGCGACCGCCCGGGCGGAGATCGACCGGGCGCAGGCGGTGGCCGGCGCGGTCCGGCTCAGCCGGGACTGGGTGAACACCGCCCCCAACGAGCTGCGCCCGCCGTCGTTCGCCGACGCCGTGGCGACCGCCGCGCGCGAGGCCGGACTCGGCGTCGAGGTGCTCGACGAGGCGGCGCTGAAGGCCGGCGGGTACGGCGGCATCATCGCCGTCGGGCAGGGCTCGGAGGCCCCGCCGCGGCTGGTCAAGCTGACCTGGACGCCGGAGGGCGGGGGCAACGGCAAGCGGGTCGCGCTGGTCGGCAAGGGCATCACCTTCGACACCGGCGGCATCTCGATCAAGCCGGCGCAGGGCATGTGGGAGATGAAGTCCGACATGGCCGGCGCGGCGGCGGTCGGCGCGGCCATGCTGGCGATCGCGGCGCTGAAGCCGAACGTGACGGTGACCGGCTACCTGCCGATGGCGGAGAACATGCCGTCGGGCACCAGCTACCGCCCGGGTGACGTGATCACCATGTACAGCGGCAAGAAGGTGGAGGTGCTCAACACCGACGCCGAGGGCCGGATGATCCTCGCCGACGCCATCGCCCGGGCCTGCGAGGACGGCGCCGACTACCTCTTCGAGACCTCCACCCTCACCGGCGGTCAGGTCATCGCGCTCGGCAAGCGGATCGCCGGCGTGATGGGCAGCCCCGAGCTGTGCGAGCGGGTCAAGGTCGCCGGCGACGCGACCGGCGAGCCGGCCTGGCCGATGCCGCTGCCGGACGACGTCCGCAAGGGCATGGAGTCGGCCGTCGCCGACATCTCCCAGGTCAACGCCGGCATGGACCGGGCCGGTCACATGCTGCAGGGCGGCGTGTTCCTCAGCGAGTTCGTCACCGACGACGTGGCCTGGGCGCACATCGACATCGCCGGCCCGGGCTACCACTCGGGTGAGCCCACCGGCTACTGGACCAAGGGCGGCACCGGCGTCCCCGTCCGCACCCTGCTCCACCTGGTCGACGACGTCGCCACCAACGGCTGACCCACCCCGCGGGCCCGACGACCCGCAACAATTTCACGGAAAGAGTGGCCATCCCGTGCGGAATGGCCACTCTTTCCGTGAAAGAGACCCCGCCCGGGGGCGGCGGCGGGCGGCGGGGCGGCGGGGGTCAGAAGAGGTCGGGGCGGCGTTTGCGGCGTTCGTTGTAGTCGCGCATGCGTTGCGGGTAGCCCATCAGGCGGACGTCGTAGATCGGAATGGCCAGCTTGTGGGCGAAGCGGCGGGCGGCCTCGGGGGTGTGCACGCGGCGGCGGGTCCACTCGCCGTCGTCGGCGATGAGCATGACGGTGGTCTCGGTGACGGTGGTCCGGGGCTCGATGTACGCCTCGACCCCGCGCCGGGTGCGGACGAAGTTCTCCAGGTGGTCGAGATCGGCGGGGTCGACGGTCCGCTCGCGGCTCACCACGCCCGAACGTCGGCGTCGTCGGAACAGACCCACCGAACCCTCTCCCCCCGTGCGCCGTCATCGAAGACGGTGCCAAGCGTACGTGTCGGCGACGTGTCGTTGGGCACCTCGGTACGCGCTCCGGCCGGGGTGGTGACAAGATGACCGAGGTGGGGTGTGCCTGTTACTCCGCCGTAACCCCCGAAGCAGCGACGCGACCTGGGAGTTGGACGTGAGCGAGCCGAACGACGCAACCTTCGACATCGTCATTCTCGGAGGTGGCAGCGGCGGCTACGCGGCGGCGCTGCGTGCCGCCCAGCTGGATCTCTCCGTCGCGCTCATCGAGAAGGGCAAGCTCGGGGGCACCTGCCTGCACAACGGGTGCATCCCGACCAAGGCGCTGCTGCACGCCGCCGAGATCGCCGACCAGACCCGTGAGTCGGAGCAGTTCGGCGTCAAGGCCGAGCTGGTCGGCATCGACATGGCCGGCGTCAACTCGTACAAGGACGGCGTGATCGCCCGGCTCTACAAGGGCCTCCAGGGCCTGGTGGGCAGCTCGAAGAACATCACCTTCGTGGCGGGCGCCGGCAAGCTGGTCGGCAAGAACGTCGTCGAGGTCGACGGCAAGCGCTACACCGGCCGCAACGTCATCCTGGCCTCCGGCTCGTACGCGAAGAGCCTGCCGGGCCTGGAGGTGGACGGCGAGCGGATCATCACCAGCGACCACGCGCTGACCCTGGACCGGGTCCCGTCGTCGGTGATCGTGCTGGGCGGCGGCGTGATCGGCGTCGAGTTCGCCAGCGTCTGGAAGTCCTTCGGGGTGGACGTGACCATCGTCGAGGCGCTGCCCCGGCTGGTCGCCGCCGAGGACGAGGAGTCGTCCAAGGCGCTGGAGCGGGCCTTCCGCAAGCGGAAGATCAACTTCAAGGTCGGCAAGCCGTTCGAGAAGGTCGAGAAGACCGAGAACGGCGTCAAGCTGACCATCTCCGGCGGCGACACGGTCGAGGCCGAGCTGCTGCTGGTCGCCGTCGGCCGCGGCCCGAACACCGCCGACCTCGGTTACGAGGAGCAGGGCGTCAAGATGGACCGCGGCTACGTGCTGACCGACGAGCGGCTGCGCACCAGCGTGCCGAACGTCTACGCCGTGGGCGACATCGTGCCGGGCCTCCAGCTCGCGCACCGCGGCTTCCAGCAGGGCATCTTCGTCGCCGAGGAGATCGCCGGCCAGAACCCGGCCGTGATCGACGAGGCCGGCATCCCGCGGGTCACCTACTCCGACCCGGAGCTGGCGTCGGTCGGCCTGACCGAGGCGAAGGCCAAGGAGCAGTACGGCGCCGACAAGATCAAGACCTACAACTACAACCTCGGCGGCAACGGCAAGAGCCAGATCCTCAAGACGGCCGGCTTCGTGAAGCTGGTCCGGGTGGAGGACGGCCCCGTCGTCGGGGTGCACATGGTGGGTGCCCGGGTCGGCGAGATGGTCGGCGAGGCGCAGCTCATCTTCAACTGGGAGGCGTACCCGGCCGAGGTGGCGCAGCTCGTGCACGCCCACCCGACCCAGAACGAGGCCCTGGGCGAGGCGCACCTGGCCCTCGCCGGCAAGCCGCTGCACGCGCACGCCTGACACGACAACCCGCGGCGTCCGGCGACGGGCGAAGATCCCACCAGGGGAATGAAGGAGTCTGGAGAACATGCCGGTATCGGTCACCATGCCCCGGCTCGGCGAGAGCGTCACCGAGGGCACCGTCACGCGCTGGCTCAAGCAGGAGGGCGACACCGTCGAGGTCGACGAGCCGCTGCTCGAGGTGTCGACCGACAAGGTCGACACCGAGATCCCGTCGCCCGCGGCGGGCGTGCTGAGCCGGATCGTCGTCGGTGAGGACGAGACCGCCGAGGTCGGCAGCGAGCTGGCCGTCATCGCGGGTGAGGGCGAGTCGGCCGGCGAGGCCGCCCCGCAGCAGCAGGAGGAGGCCCCGGCCGAGCAGGCCGAGGAGGCCGCCGCCGAGCCGCAGGCCGAGGCGGAGCAGCCGGCCGTCGAGGAGCCGGCGGCCGAGGCCGCCCCGGCGCCGTCGGGCGAGGGCACCCCGGTGAAGATGCCGGCCCTGGGTGAGAGCGTCACCGAGGGTACGGTCACCCGCTGGCTCAAGCAGGTCGGCGAGACCGTCGAGGTGGACGAGCCGCTGCTGGAGGTCTCCACCGACAAGGTCGACACGGAGATCCCCTCGCCGGTCGCCGGCACCCTGCTGGAGATCAAGGTCGCCGAGGACGAGACCGCCGACGTCGGCGCCGACCTGGCGATCATCGGCGCGGCCGGTGCCGCCCCGGCCCAGCCGAAGGCGGAGCCCAAGCCGGAGCCGAAGGCCGAGGCGAAGCCGGAGCCCAAGGCCGAGCCGAAGCCCGCGCCGAAGCCGGAGCCCACGGTCGAGGAGCCGACCCCGGGGATGTCGTACAACGAGCCGGCCGCGGAGGCGGAGACCGCCGCCGAGCCGGCGAAGGCCGAGCAGGCGGCCCAGCCCGCCGCGCCGACCCCGACCCCGCAGCGTCCCTCGGCACCCGTGCAGGGTGGCGGCGAGGAGGCGGCCGGCTACGTGACTCCGCTGGTGCGCAAGCTGGCCGGCGAGCACGGCGTGGACCTCTCCTCGATCACCGGCACCGGTGTCGGCGGCCGGATCCGCAAGCAGGACGTGCTGGAGGCGGCCGAGAAGGCCAAGGCCGCGAAGGCCGCCCCGGCCGCGCAGCCGGCCGCCGCTCCCGCCGCCGGTGCGGCCCCCGCCAAGCCGGCCGCGAAGCCGCAGCCGAGCGGCAAGCGGGGCACCACGGAGAAGCTGCCGCGGATCCGGGCCACCATCGCCAAGCGGATGCAGCAGTCGCTGCACGAGATGGCGCAGCTCACCACGGTGGTCGAGGTGGACGTCACCCGGATCGCCAAGCTGCGGGCGCAGGCCAAGGACTCGTTCCTGGCCAAGCACGGCGTGAAGCTCTCCTTCCTGCCGTTCTTCGCCCTGGCGGCCATCGAGGCGCTCCAGGCGTACCCGATCGTGAACGCGAGCATGGACCTGGACGCGGGCACGATCACCTACCCCGACGCCGAGCACCTCGGCATCGCGGTGGACACCGAGCGTGGGCTGATGGTGCCGGTCATCCACGGTGCCGGTGACCTCAACCTGGGTGGCATCGCCAAGCGGATCGCCGACCTGGCCGAGCGCACCCGGACCAACAAGATCAGCCCGGACGAGATCGCCGGGGCGACGTTCACGCTGACCAACACCGGCAGCCGGGGCGCGCTCTTCGACACCCCGATCGTGCCGTCGCCGCAGTCGGCGATGCTCGGCACGGGTGCCGTGGTGAAGCGCCCGGTCGTGGTCAACGACCCGGAGCTGGGCGAGGTCGTCGCGGTCCGCTCGATGGTCTACCTGGCCCTCTCCTACGACCACCGGCTGATCGACGGCGCCGACGCCGCCCGCTTCCTGGTCGCGGTCAAGGAGCGGCTGGAGGCCGGCAACTTCGAGGCCGAGCTGGGCCTGTAACACCCCGCACGGAATGGGCGCCCCGGTCTCCTGGACCGGGGCGCCCACTTCTGTTCGGGCCGGCCGGCGGCGGCTGCGCGGATTCCAGCCCGGGGCCGACCGTACGGCTGACAGACTCGGTCGGTGGGCGGCGGCAGGTGGCGTGGGCGGCTCGGGCCGGCGGTCGCGGTCTCCCCGGGCGCCCGGGTGGGCCGGTTCGAGATCTTCTTCGACCTGGTCTTCGTCTTCTCGTTCTTCATCATCACCCGGGCCACCGCGCTGAACCCGAGCGGGACCTCGCTGCTGCACGCCCTGCTGGTGCTCGCGGTGCTCTGGTGGTCGTGGGTGGTGCACAGCGTGGTCGCCACCCGGGTCCGGTTGGGCGAGGGCTTCGTCCCGGTCCTGATGACCATCGCGATGGCGGCGCTGTTCACCTTCGCCCTGTCGCTTCCGCAGGCGTTCGGCGACCCGCGCGGCAACGCCGCCGGCCCGATGGTGGCGGCGGTCAGTTACACCGTGATCCGGATCATCCACCTGTCGCTCTACCTGCACGCCGTGCGGGACAGTCCGGTCGAGCGCCGACAGCTGATGCGGTTCGCGCCGGAGCTGGTGGGCAGCACCATGCTGCTCCTCGCCGCCGCGCTGATCCCGCCGCAACTGGCGGGCCTGGCCTCGGCGGCGCTGCTGCGGGACGGGCTGTGGGCCACCGTCGTGGTGCTCCAGTACTCCACCGGCCTCATCGCCGGCACCTGGGGTTGGGGCGTCGCCTCCGCCGAGCACTGGACCGAGCGGTACGACCTGATCCTGATCATCGCGCTCGGTGAGTCGGTCATCTCCGTCGGCGTGGGGAGCAATCTGCTCGGCCAGCCGCCGACCTGGCCCGCGGTCGCCGCCGCGGTGCTCGGCATCTTCTTCACCGCCGCCCTGTGGTGGGTGCACTACGACGTCATCGGGCCGGCGGCCCGGATCGCCCTGCACGCCGCGAAGGACGGCCCCCGGGTGGCCATGGCCCGGGACGCCTACGCCTACTTCTACCTACCGATGATCGCCGGCATCATCCTGTTCGCGCTGGGCGCGGAGCAGATCGTGCACCAGATCGCGGCCCCGAACGTCCCCATCCACGAGTCGGCCCACCACTCGGCTGAGGCGCTGCTGTTCGGCGGGGTGATCTGCTATCTGTGCGGCAACATGCTGTTTCAGTTCCGGACGCTGGGCACCGTTTCGTGGACCCGGGTCGGCACGGTGCTCCTGCTGGCCGGCTGTATCCCGGTCGCCGGCGTGCTGCCGGCGCTGGTCAGCCTGATCCTGCTGACCGTCATCTGCGTGGGGCTGGTGGCCGCCGAGGTGGTGGTCTTCAGCGAGTCCCGGCAGGCGCTGCGGGCGCTGGTCTTCGAGGAGCGGAGCAGTCACGAGGCGAACGAGGCCGCGTACCGGGCCCGCTGGCACGAGCCGGAGCGCGACGAGCCGTCCACCTGAGCGGGACGGCGGGCTGAACCGGAACGTCGTACGGTGCGTGTCGGGAACCGGCGGCCGGCACCCGGGCGCCGACCACGGGGACGGAGCAGAGCATGACCACGGGGACGATCGACGCCGCGGCGGCGGGCAGTTGGCGACTGGGTGACCTGACGGTCAACCGGATCGGTCTCGGCGCGATGCGGCTGACCACGAACGCCGACGGCGGCCCGAGCGACCGGCAGAGGGCGATCGCGGTGCTGCGCCGGGCGGTCGAGCTGGGCGTCAACCACGTCGACACCGCCGCGTTCTACTTCTCGTCGCTGCGCTCGGCCAACGAGCTGATCAACACCGCGCTGTCGCCGTACCCGGAGGATCTGGTGATCGTCACCAAGGTGGGGCCGGGGAAGGACCCGTCCGGCGGGTGGCTGCCGATGGCCCGGCCCGACCAGCTGCGCGGCCAGGTCGAGGAGAACCTGCGCCAGCTCGGCCGGGACCACCTCGACGTGGTCAACCTCCGGGTGTACGGCCCGGAGCCGCTCACCGAGCACTTCGGCGCGCTCGCCGAGCTGCGCGACGCGGGGCTGATCCGCCACCTCGGCGTCTCGGCGATCCGCCCGCAGCAGCTCGCCGAGGCGCAGGCCGTCGCCCCGGTGGTCTGCGTGCAGAACTCCTACGGCCTGGGCTACCGGGCGGGCCAGGACGAGCTGGTCCGGGAGTGCGCGGCGCAGGGCATCGCCTTCGTGCCGTTCTTCTCGCTCGCCACCAGCGGACGCGAGGCCGGCGCGAGCGGCGCGGAGCACGACGAGGTGCGGGCCGTCGCAGCGGCGCACGGGGTGACCCCGGCCCAGGTCCGGCTGGCCTGGACGCTGCACCAGGGGCCGAACGTGCTGGCCATCCCGGGCACCGGCAACCCGGACCACGTGGCGCAGAACGTGGCGGCCGGCGCGCTGCGCCTCTCCCCCACCGATCTCGCCCGCCTCGACGCCCTGCACCGGGCCGGCTGACCGGTCGGGCCCGGTTCGGCCCTCGGCAGAAGCGGGCGCGACGGGGTCGCCACGCCGGCCCGGACCCCCGATGCTGGGGCGATGGCGATCTTCTCCGTGCAGGCCAACCCCACCGACGCGACGCGCTGGCTCGACCTGGCCCGGCGGGTCGAGGCGGCCGGCTTCGACGCCCTGCTCGCCGGCGACCACCCCGGTCACGGCGCGTCGCCGTTCGTCGCGCTCGCTGCCGCCGCGGCGGTGACCTCGACGCTCGGCCTGGGCTCGTACGTGTCCAACGCCGGTGTCCGGGAGCCGATCCTGCTCGCCACCGACGTGGCCACCCTGGACGTGCTCTCCGGGGGTCGGGCCCGACTCGGCCTGGGCGCCGGCCACACCCCCGCCGAGTGGCGGGCCGTCGGGCGGGAACGGCCCGACGTCGCCACCCGGGTGGGCCGCTGCGTCGCCGTCGCCGAGTCCGTACGGGACCTGCTCGCCGGTCAGGAGGTCACCGTGGACACCCCGGAGCTGGTCGTCCGGTCGGCCCGGCTGACCGGGCCGCGGCCCGTCCAGGCCCGGGTGCCGCTCACCCTGGGTACGGCCAACTCGACGCTGCTGCGCTGGGCCGGCGCGTACGCCGACGTGGTGGGGTTGACCGGCTTCGGTCGTACCCTCGCCGACGGCCACGCGCACGACGTGCGGTGGCGGGCCGACCAGCTCGACGCGCAGCTCGCCCACGTCTCGGCCGGCGCGGCCGGTCGGGCCGCGCCGCCCGCGGTGGAGGTCCTGGTCCAGCACGTGGCGGTGACCGACGACGCGGCGGCCGCCGCCGCGCCCATCGCCGCCGACACCGGCCTGACCGTCGCCGAACTCCTCGCCACGCCGTTCGTGCTGATCGGGACGCCGGAGGAGATCGTCGCGGCGGTCGCGGCACACCGACGCCGCTGGGGCGTCACCCGCTTCGTCGTCCGGGCCGACGCGGTCGGGCCGCTGGGCCCGCTGCTGCCCCGCCTGGCCGAGGCCCGCTGACCGGTCAGCGGCAGGTCCGGCCGGGGATCCGGCTGCTCCGGCCGGCACCTCGGTCCACGTGGAGTTCGTTCGCCTCGTGGTCGACCCGGTAGGTCTGGCCGGCCTCGATCAGCACCGGCCGGGCGAGGACGAACCACCCGACCCGGTCGAGCAGGAGCAGTCGTTCGGCCACCACCGGCCGGTGCGTCGACACGGCGTCAGGCGTCCTGACGTTCGGCGACCGGTACGGGGCTCTCGGGCCCGCCCCGCAGCTCCTCGTAGAAGCGGATCTTCTCGCGGAGGTGGTCGTACTGGCGGCCGAGCAGGACCATCTGCTCCTCGACCCGTTCGGCGTGCCGTTCCAGCAGTTCCTGCCGGTCCCGGGCGGTGTGGTCGCCGGTCCGGGCCAGCTCCGCGTAGCGGCACATCTCGGCGATCGGCATGCCGGTGTCGCGCAGGCAGCGCAGCACCGCCAGCCAGCCCAGGTCGTCGTCGGTGAAGACGCGACGCCCGCCGGACGTGCGGCTCACCCCGCTGAGCAGGCCGATCCGCTCGTAGTACCGGAGGGTGTCGAGGCTGAACCCACTGCGCCGGGCCGTCTCCGACGGCGAATGTCGTCCGCTCACCGTCGGAGGGTACCGCTTGACCTGGAGCGCGCTCCAGGTTGAAGAGTGGTCCCATGACGACGACACGACGACTGGGACGCAGCGGCATCGAGGTCAGCGCCATCGGCATGGGCTGCTGGGCGATCGGCGGCCCGCTCTGGGCGGGCGCCCAGCCGCTCGGCTGGGGCGAGGTGGACGACGACGAGTCCGTCCGGACCGTCCACCGGGCACTCGACCTCGGGGCGACCCTCTTCGACACCTCCAGCAACTACGGCGCGGGGCACAGCGAACGGGTCCTCGGGCGGGCCCTCGCCGGCCGCCGCGACCGCGCGGTGATCGCGACCAAGTTCGGTCACCCCACCGACGAGGCCACCCGGCAGGCCACCGGCGAGGACGCCAGCCCGGCGTACGCGCGACGCAGCCTGGAGGGCTCGCTGCGCCGGCTCGACACCGACCACGTCGACCTGTACCAGCTGCACATCAACGGACTGCCGGTGCCGCAGGCACTGGACCTGGTCGACACGCTGGAGGAACTGGTCGCCGAGGGCAAGATCCGGGCGTACGGCTGGAGCACCGACGACCCCGCCTCGGCGCGGGCGTTCGCCGCGGCCGGACCGCACTGCGCGGCGATCCAGCACGACCAGTCGGTGCTGCGCGACAACGCGGGGATGTTCGCGGTCTGCGACGAGTTCGACCTGGCCAGCCTCAACCGGGGGCCGCTCGCGATGGGGCTGCTCACCGCGAAGTACCAGGGCGCACCCGCCGCCCGGGGCGGTGACGACGTCCGCGGGGTCGCCCCGGAGTGGCTGCCCTGGTTCACCGACGGGGTGCCGCGCGCCGAGTGGGCCGACCGGGTGGCCCGGGTACGCGAGGCGCTGACCGCCGACGGCCGGACCCTCGCCCAGGGCGCGCTGGGCTGGCTGCTCGCTTGCAGCCCTCGTACCCTGCCGATCCCCGGCTGCCGGACGGTGGCCCAGGCCGAGGAGAACCTCGGCGCCCTGGCGTACGGCCCGCTGCCCGACGCGGCCTTCGCCGAGGTGGAGCGGCTCCTCGCCGACCTGCGCGGCGCCCCGGCGACCGCCTGACCGCACCGCTGCGCCGCCGGCGCGAACCTCGGGCGTCAGTGGAACGTCAGGTACGTCATCGGGGCGCTTTCACCTCCATGGCGTTCCACTGACGCGCCCCAGCGGCCGGGTGACCGCCCACACGCTCGTGGAACGCGTGGGCGCCACCCGAGCCGATCGGCCGGGGCACGAGCCGGGCGACCCCGACCTGACGCCTCCGATTCATTCACGTCATCGAACTCGTAGCGACCGACCAGGCATCCGCGCCCACCCGGGCCGCCGCAGTCGCGAGGTGACCGGGACCGATTCGACGCAATGCATCCAAGTCGGGGTCCGTGACCGAAGATGGGAGCATGCGGATCCTCATGGCCGGCGCGTCCGGCTTCCTCGGCACCCGGCTGGTCGACCGGCTCACCGCCGACGGGCACCAGGTCACCCGCCTGGTCCGGCGGCCGGCGCGTACCCCGGACGAGCGGCGGTGGAACCCCTCCGCCGCGCAGCTCGACCCGGGCGTGGTGGCCGGGTCGGACGCGGTGGTGAACCTGGCCGGTGCGGGCGTCGGCGACGAGCGCTGGAACGACGACTACCGGAAGCTGATCCGGTCGAGCCGGGTGGACAGCACCACCACCCTGGCGATCGCCATCGCCGGGCTGCCCGCCGCCGAACGTCCGAAGGTGCTGCTCAACTCCTCCGCCGTCGGCTGGTACGGCAACACCGGCGACCGGGTGGTGGAGGAGGACGCCCCGGCGGGCGAGGGTTTCCTGGCCGACGTGTGCCGGGTCTGGGAGGCGGCGACCCGGCCCGCCGAGGACGCCGGGGTCCGGGTGGTACGGCTGCGCACCGGGCTGCCACTGCACCGCGACGGCGGCCTGCTCAAGCCGCAGCTCCTGCCGTTCAAGCTGGGCATCGCCGGGAAGCTGGGCAGCGGCCGGCAGTGGCTGCCGTGGATCTCGATGCGGGACTGGCTGGACGCGGCGGTCTTCCTGCTGGACCGGGACGACGTGGCCGGCCCGGTCAACGGGGTGGGCCCGAACCCGGTCACCAACGCCGAGTTCACCCGGGAACTGGCCCGCCAGCTGCACCGCCCGGCGATCATGCCGATCCCCGCGCTGGCCCTCAAGGTGGCCCTGGGTGGCTTCGCCCAGGAGGCCCTCACCAGCACCCGCGTGCTGCCCGGCGTCCTGCCCAGGGCCGGTTTCACCTTCACCCATCCCGACCTGGCCAGCGCCCTGCACGCCGCCCTGACCGAGTGACAGGAGGAGCCGACGCTCCTCCTGTCACCGGGGCGCGGGTCAGCAGCCGATCACCCAGTAACCCGGGCCGGTCTGCTTGAGGGTGGTCGTGTAGAAGGTGTTGTAGAGGCCCATCCGCTGGTTGCTGCCGAGGGCGTACGCGTACCCGCCGGACTGGTAGGCGCGGCCGGCGGTCACGTGGGCGTAGTTGCTGGCGGTGACGCAGACCGGCGAGGTCGTCGGGGTCGGCGTCGGCGAGGTCGTCGGGCTGGGCGGGACGGTCGGCGAGGCGGTGGCCGTCGGGGTGGGCGGCACGCCGCCGCCGAGGCCGAAGAAGAGCGCGTCCCGGTAGGTCGAGCAGATGGTGTCCAGGAAGTACGCGGTGGCCGTTCCGCACTGGTCGGTCGCCGAACCCGGGTCGACCGGGGTGCCGTGCCCCATCCCGGCGACCCGGTAGAGGCGGACCGCGTCATTGCCGTACACCTCGAGGCTGGTGCCGCCGGGCAGCGACGCCGTGCTGGTCGGGGTCTGCGACACGCCCAGCACGTCGGTCCACTGGTCGCGGGACTCGGCGGCGTTCAGCGGCGCCACGGTGGTGTCCGAGGTGCCGTGCCAGATCGCCACCCGCGGCCGGGCGCCGGCATAGCCCGGGTAGGCGCCGCGGACCAGGTCGCCCCACTGCGCCGGGGTCTTGTCCACCCCGGGGTTCATGCAGGAGTACGCGCTGGTGGTGCTGGTCGCGCAGCGGTACGGCAGCCCGGCGATGACCGAGCCGGCGGCGAAGACCTCCGGGTAGGTGGCGAGCATGACGGCGCTCATCCCCCCACCGGCGGACAGCCCGCTGACGAAGATCCGGCTGGGGTCGAGGGTGTAGTTCGACTTCGCGTAGTCGACCATCTGCTTGATCGACAGTGCCTCGCCCTGGCCGCGCGCGGTGTCCCCGGTCTCGAACCAGTTGAAGCAGGAGCTGGAGTTGTTCGCCGAGGACTGCTGCGCCACGATCAGCGCGAACTTCCACAGGTCGGCGTACTTCTGCCAGCCGGAGTTGGTGAAGTAGCCGGTGGCGTTCTGGGTGCAGCCGTGCAGCAGGACCACGGCCGGCGCGTTCGCCGGCAGGCCGTCCGGGCGGTACGCGTACATGGCGAGGTTGCCCGGGTTGGAGCCGAAGCCGGTGACCTGGGTGAGGGTGGCGGCCTGCGCGGGCACGGCGACGGTCAGCACCGCGGCGGCGGCCAGCACGATCCCGGCGGCCACCCCGGCGAGCCGAGTGAGGATGGATGGACAGCGGCGCACGGCGACCTCCTGAGAGAAATGTGAACTGGGTCACCCCCGAGTTGCCGTGACGTTACGTCGATGTTTCCGCCGGCCGACATGGCGAGGGCAACCACATTTGTCGATGCGGCAATATGGCCGGCCCCGCCGTGGCGCGGTGAGCTTTCGTGTCTGACCGGTGGTTCCCGGTCCGATTGGTAACGTCCGCTGCGTGCCGACCTCCCCGTCCGTGGCCACCGACCCGTCGCCCGCGTCGCCGCCCGCCGTCCGGGACCGCCGGGCCGACCTGATCGTGGTGCTGGCGGCGCTCGCGCTGGCGTTCTGGGTGACCAGCGGAATGTGGCGGAACCCGGGCACCCGCATGATCACCGTCAACTCCAGCGACCAGGCGCTCTTCGAGTGGCTGCTCGCCTTCGGCGGGCACACCCTCACCCACGGGCAGAACCCGCTCTTCACCCACCTGATCAACGTGCCCGACGGGGTGAACCTCGCGGTCAACACCTCGATCACCGTCTACGCGTGGGTCTTCGCGCCGCTGACGTACCTGGTCGGGCCGCCGGCGACGTTCCTGGTGATCCTCACCCTCAATCTGGCCGCCACGGCGGTCGCCTGGTACTGGCTGCTCAGCCGGCACCTGGTGCGCAGCCCGCTGGCCGCCGGGGTGGGCGCGCTCTTCATCGGCTACTGCCCGGCGATGGTGTCGCACGCCAACGCCCACCTGAACTGGACCGCCGGCTGGCTGGTGCCGCTGCTGATCCAGGGCGTGTTCGCGCTGCGCCGACCCGGCAACGCGGTGCGCGGCGGCGTGCTGCTCGGGGTGCTGGTGGCGGTCGCCTTCTCGATCGCCGCCGAGGGGCTCTTCTTCACCGCCCTCGCGCTCGCCCTGTTCCTGCTGGTCTGGGCCCTGCACCCGGCCCGCCGGGCCGAGGTCCGCGCCGCGCTGCCGCGCTTCCTGCGCGGGCTCGGCGTCACCGCGCTGGTCGCCGGGGTGCTGCTGGCGTACCCGCTGTGGCTGCACTTCGCCGGGCCGCAGCGCTTCCACGGCACCGGCTTCGACCCGGGCGTGCACTCCGAGGACATCGCCGCGTACGGGTCGTACCCGCGCCGGTCGCTGGCCGGGTGGGCCGGTTTCGGCACCTCGCTGGCGCCCAACCCGACGGAGGAGAACAGCTTCTTCGGCGTCCCGCTCCTGCTGCTCGCCGCCGCCTGCTTCGGGTTCCTCTGGTGGCACGCCGACCGGGCGTTCCGGGCCACCCTCGCCGCGCTCGGCGTGACCGCCGCGGTCTTCGCGGTGCTCTCCTGGGGACCGGAGGCCAAGTGGAACGGCCGCCGCACCGACCAGCTCCTGCCGTTCGGGGTGCTGGACAACCTGCCGGTGGTCAACGCGGCGCTCCCGTCGCGGCTGGCGCTGGTGGTGGCGCCGGTGATCGGGTTGCTGCTGGCGTACACGGTCGACCGGCTGCGCGCCCGGCCACCCCGGCATCGCCTCGCCGGGGCGGCCTGGGCGCTCGGCTTCGCCGCCGCCCTGCTGCCGCTGCTGCCCACCCCGCTGCTGACCAGCGTGCGCGAGCCGATCCCGGCCTTCATCACCGCCGGCACCTGGAAGCGGTACGTCCCGCCCGACGGGGTGCTGACGCCGCTGCCGCTGACCGTGGACGTCACCCCGGACGGTCAGCGCTGGCAGGCGTACGCCCTGGCCCACCGGCAGGGCGAGTTCCGGATCCCGGCCGGGTTCTTCCTCGGCCCCGGCGGCCCGGACGGCCGGGGCCGGATCGGGCCGGTGCCACGCACCTTCGACACGCTGATGGACCAGGCCGGGCGGACCGGGCTCGTCCCGATCATCACCGACGGCAGCGTCCGGGAGTCCCTGGCCGACCTGCACTACTGGCACGTCGAGGTGGTGGTGCTGGCCGACCGGGTGCACGGCGCCAAGTACGACATCGACGAGGACGCCCTGCGCCGGACGGCCACCGCGCTGCTCGGGCCGCCGCAGCGGGTCGACGACGTCTGGTTGTGGAAGGTGCCACCCGCCTGACGCGACGAGGCTCACGCCGGTCACCGGCCGTCGACGGGACTAGGCTGGACGGGTGACCGTGACGACTTCCGGACCGACCGCCGTCCGCGCCGGGCTCCTCGACTACCAGGCCGCCTGGGACGAGCAGCGCCGGCTGCACGAGGCCGTGGTGGCCGGCGAGCAGCCCGACACCGTGCTGCTGCTGGAGCACCCGAGCGTCTACACCGCGGGCAAGCGCACCGAGCCGTGGGACCGCCCGATGGACGGCACCCCCGTGGTCGACGTCGACCGGGGCGGCAAGATCACCTGGCACGGGCCGGGGCAGCTCGTCGGCTACCCGATCCTCACCCTGCCCGACCCGGTGGACGTGGTCGCCTACGTTCGGCGGGTGGAGCAGCTGCTGATCGACGTCTGCGCCGAGTTCGGGCTGGCCGCCGGCCGGGTCGAGGGGCGCAGCGGCGTCTGGGTGCCCGAGGACGACCGGGGCCCCGCCCGCAAGGTGGCCGCCATCGGCATCCGGGTCGCCCGGGGCGTCACCCTGCACGGCTTCTCGATCAACTGCGACTGTGACCTGACGTACTTCGACCGGATCGTGCCGTGCGGCATCCGCGACGCGGGCGTCACCTCGCTCACCGCGGAGCTGGGCCGTCCCGTCACCGTCGCCGACGTGCTGCCGGCCGTCGAGCGCCGCCTGTCGACCCTCGTCACCGGCTGAGGCCCGGGTGCGGATCGACCTCGTCACCCTCGTCGTCGCCGACTACGACCCGGCCATCGCCTTCTTCACCGAGGTGCTCGGCTTCGAGCTGGCCGAGGACTCCCCCTCGCTGACCAACGACGGCCGGCCGAAGCGCTGGGTGGTGGTCCGGCCGCCCGGCGGCGGGACCGGGCTGCTGCTGGCCCGCGCCGACGGCGAGCGGCAGGAGGCCGCCGTCGGTGACCAGACCCACGGGCGGGTCGGCTTCTTCCTCCAGGTCGACGACTTCGACGCCACCCACCGGCGGATGGTCGACGCGGGCGTCGAGTTCGTCCGCCCGCCGCGCACCGAGGCGTACGGCCGGGTGGCGGTCTTCCGCGACATCGCCGGCAACCCCTGGGACCTGCTCGGCCCCGCCTGATCCTCCGTCGGCGCGTCGGCACCGGATTTGACCGGCCCGCCCCGGGGCAGGTTGGGTGCTGTCGAGAACCACCCCCGACGGAAGGACCCCCGATGACCGACGTGCTGTCGACGCAGCAGCAGATCGCCGCCGAGCTCCAGGTGGCGGCGAGCTTCGACGCGGCCGGCGAGATCGAACGGCGGGTCGTCTTCCTCGCCGACCGTCTCGTCGACACCGGGCTGCGGGCGCTGGTCCTCGGCATCAGCGGCGGGGTGGACTCCACCACCGCCGGCCGCCTCTGCCAGCTCGCCGTCGAACGGGCCCGCGCCGCCGGCCACGACGCGGTCTTCGTCGCGATGCGGCTGCCGTACGGGGTGCAGGCCGACGAGCACCACGCCCAGGCGGCGCTGGCGTTCATCCGGGCCGACCGGCTGCTCACCGTCGACGTCAAGCCGGCCAGCGACGCCGCCCTCGACGCGCTGGAGGCGGCCGGGCTGACCTTCCGGGACGCCGGGCAGCGCGACTTCGTGCACGGCAACATCAAGGCCCGGCAGCGGATGATCGCCCAGTACGCGGTCGCCGGGGCGATGAACGGGCTGGTCGTCGGCACCGACCACGCCGCCGAGGCGGCCACCGGCTTCTTCACCAAGCACGGCGACGGCGCGGCGGACGTGGTGCCGTTGACCGGGCTGACCAAGCGCCGCGTACGGGCCGTCGCCGCCCTGCTCGGCGCGCCCGCCGAACTGGTCGGCAAGGCGCCGACGGCGGACCTGGAGAGCCTCGCCCCGGGCAAGCTCGACGAGGACGCGCTCGGCCTGACCTACGAGCAGATCGACGACTACCTGGAGGGCCGGGACGTCCCGGCGGAGGTCGAGGCGGCCCTCGTGGCCCGTTACCGGGCGACCGCGCACAAGCGGCAACTGCCGATCGCCCCGGCCTGACCGGTCCGCCGCCCACCGGTGACGGACCCCGAGGTCCGCTGCCGGTGGGCTCACCGGTAGGTGTCCTCGTGAGCCTTGCGGTAGTCGACGATCGCGTCGAGTCGTCCGGCACCGGCGTGGCTCACCCAGGCCGGGTTGCCCAGCAGGATCCGGCCGAGCGCGACGAGGTCGAACTCGCCGGCCGCCACGCGTGCGGCCAGGCCGGAGACCGACTCGGGGCCGGTGGACCGGAGGAAGTCGCGGGTGAGGCCGACCGAGCCCACCGTGATCGTCGGCAGGCCGGTGAGCCGCTTGGCCCAGCCGGCGAGGTTCAGCGCGGAGCCGGCGAACGCGGGCTCCCAGAACCGCCGCTGGGACGCGTGCAGCGCGCTCGCCCCGGCCTCCGCGAGCGCACCGAGGATCGCCTCCAACTCGCCGGGGTCCTGCGCGATCCGGGCGTCGAACCGCCGCTCCTTGAACTGCGAGAACCGCACGATCACCGGCCGGTCGGCGGGGAAGTCGGTCCGGACGGCGCGGACGACCGCAGCCGGGAACGCCGCCCGCCGCACCGGCGAGCCGCCGAACGCGTCCGTCCGCCGGTTGGTGAACGACCACAGGAACTCGTCCAGCAGATAGCCGTGCGCGGCGTGGATCTCGACCGCGTCGAACCCGACCCGGGCCGCCACCCGGGCCGCCCCGGCGTACGCCTCCAGCAGCTCGTCGAGGTCGGCGACCGTCATCGCGTGGCTCACCGGCCGCCCCGGCTCCCGGACTCCCGACGGCGTCCACGCCGGCCGCCCGTCGACGGGCTCGCGCAGGCTGCCGAGGTGCCACAACTGCGCCGCGATCCGACCACCCGCGGCGTGGACCTCGTCGACCACCCGCCGCCAGCCCGCCTCGGCGGCACCGGCGGTCATCCGCGGCACCGCGTCCTCGTGGCCCGCCGTGGGATGGCCGATCAGGACCCCCTCGGTGACGATCAGCCCGATCCCGTGCTCGGCGCGACGGCGGTAGTACCCGGCCACCTCGGGTGTCGGCACCCCGCCGGGCGAGTGGGCCCGCGTCATCGGTGCCATGACGAACCGGGAGGACAGGGGCAGACCGGCGAACGTCACCGGCTCCAGCAGCGGTGCCACCGGCAGGTCGAGTTCGGGGGAAGGGGCGCAGGGTGCGGTCATGCCCTCACGCTAGGAGCTGACACCGGTGTCAGGGGCAAGCCCGCGGCGGCACCGGTTCTCAGGCCGCGGCGCGCGGTTCGCCGGCCGGTTCCTCGACCGTCAGGTCGTCGATGACGCCGTCGAGCGCCGAGACCGTGGCGGCGAGCTGAGCCATCTCGGCGACGATGCGCCCGCGCTCCTCGCGGAGCCGGTCGGTCAGCCACGACGTGCGGATGTCCGGATTCGTCATGCAGGGCAGCAGTTCGTACATCCGCTTGCTGCTCAGGCCCGCGTCGAAGAGCCGCTGGATCAGCCGGACCCGCTCGACCGCCGCCTCCGCGAAGAGCCGCTGGCCGCTCGCCGTGCGCCTCGACACGAGCAGTCCCTGCTGTTCGTAGTACCGGATCGAGCGGGCGCTCACCCCGGTCCGGCCCGCCAGCTCGCCGATCCGCATCGTGCCCTCCCGCCCGACACCCGTGGCGTCACCTTCACCCGAATCTATGCCGTCCCCGGGTGGTGCGGAAGCCGGCCGTGAACGGCCGGCTCCCGCACGTCACCCCGACGGGTCAGGGCGTCAGCCGGTGCAGGTCCCGGGGGAAGGCGGTGACCTCGCGGACGTTCGCCGCGCCGGTCAGCCGGGCGACGAAGCGTTCCAGCCCGATGGCGAAGCCGCCGTGCGGCGGCATTCCGTGCCGGAACGCGTCGACGTACCCGGCGTAGGGCTCGACCGGCTCGCCGCGCGCCGCGAGGGCGGCCAGGTAGTCGGCGTGCCGGTGCAGCCGCTGCCCGCCGGTGACCAGCTCCAACCCCCGGAACAGCAGGTCGAACCCGTTCGAGTACGCCGGCCGCGCCGGGTCCGGGTGGGTGTAGAAGGGCCGTTTCGCCATCGGGTACCCGGTGACGAAGAGGAAGTCCGAACCGTGCTCGGCGCGGGCCCACTCCCCCAGCGCCCGCTCGTGGGCCGGGGCGAGGTCCGGCTCGTCGGCGGGCGCGCCCGCGATCTCCAACGCCTCGGTGAAGTGCACCGAAGGGATCTCCGCCGGGACCCGCGGCAGCTCCAGTCCGAGCGTGCCCACCACCGGGGCGGCCCGCTCCGCCACCGCGTCGAGCATCCCGGCGACGGTGTCCCGCAGGACGACCATCACGTCCCGGTGGTCGGCGACGAAGCCGAGTTCCGCGTCGAGCGAGGTGTACTGGGCCAGGTGCCGGACGGTGTCGTGCGGCTCGGCCCGGAACACCGGGCCCACCTCGTACACCCGCTCGAAGACGCCGACCATGAGCTGCTTGTAGAACTGCGGGGACTGCGCCAGGTACGCGGGCCGGCCGAACCAGTCCAGCGCGAAGACGTTCGCCCCGCTCTCGGTCGACGAGGCGACCACCTTCGGGGTGTGGATCTCCACGAAGTCCCGAGCGTCCAGGGTGGCCCGGAAACCGGCCACCGCCGCCGCCGAGATGCGCAGCGCCGCCGAGCGGGTCGGGTGTCGCAGCGCGGTCGGCGCGTGGTCGAGCTGGGTGGGCAGGGTCGCGGTGAGCGCCGGCCGGTACAGGTCGAACGGGGGCGGCACGGCGGGCGGGCCGAGCGGTCGTACCGTCGGGTCGGCCAGCTCGACCCCGGCGGGCGCCGTCGGGTTCGCGACCACCGTGGCGGTGACCTCGACGACGGTCTCCTCGGTGAGTTTCTCCAGCTCGGCGCGGACGTCGCCGTCGGTGACCACCACCTGGCTCAGGCCGGCGGCGTCCCGGACGATCAGGAACGCCACCGACTTGAGCAGCCGGCGGCGGTGCACCCAGCCGGCGATCCGCACGATCTCGCCGACCCGGGTGGGAAGCTGGTGGGACAGGATGCGTTGCACGGCGGTCCTCCTTGATGAATCGCAACGCGATCCCCGGGAGGTGTGGGCGAGCGGGAACCTCGCGGTGCCACCACACCTTCGCCCCCGCTCGCGCGGGAGCCTCGTTCGTCGCCTTTTCACCGGGGCCAGCCGGGCGGGGTCTACCAGGCGCGTCGACGCGTCGTTCTTCCCGCAGCTCGGGAGGGTCTTCGCGCGCCGGGCCAGACCGCCTCACAGCAACCGGCGGCTCTCTGGGCTGGCGGGTCGGCGCGCTACTCGGCTCCGTCACAGCTCTGCCGGGGACGCTAGCACCGCCGCCGCGTTCCCTGTGACGGAATTTCCGGGGGTGGCGGTGTCCGGTGTCACAACGTCTGCGGGGTGACGCCGGTCGCCCGCGGTTCATCGACGGCCGCCGTCGGGCGTAGGCTCGGTTTTGTGACGATCGAGCACTCCGCGCCGACGACTCAGCAGGCAGCGCGCACCGCGACGGCCGCCCCCGAGGGGCGACGGCTGCTGCGGATCGAGGCGCGCAACGCCGAGACGCCGATCGAGCGCAAACCGCCGTGGATCAAGGTCAAGGCCAAGATGGGCCCCGAGTACACCGAGCTGCGCGGGCTGGTCTCCCGCGAGGGGCTGCACACGGTGTGCCAGGAGGCCGGCTGCCCCAACATCTACGAGTGCTGGGAGGACCGGGAGGCCACCTTCCTCATCGGCGGTGACCAGTGCACCCGGCGCTGCGACTTCTGCCAGATCGACACCGGCAAGCCCGCCGAGTTCGACGCCGACGAGCCGCGCCGGGTCGCCGAGTCGGTCGCCGCGATGGGGCTGCGCTACGCCACCATCACCGGTGTCGCCCGCGACGACCTGCCCGACGGCGGCGCCTGGCTCTATGCCGAGACCGTCCGGCAGATCCACGCGCTGCGCTCCGGCTGCGGCGTCGAGCTGCTGATCCCCGACTTCAACGCCGTGCCCGAGCAGCTCGCCGAGGTCTTCGGCTCGCGCCCCGAGGTGCTCGCGCACAACGTCGAGACCGTGCCGCGGATCTTCAAGCGGATCCGCCCGGCCTTCCGCTACGAGCGCTCCCTCGACGTGATCCGGCAGGCCCGCGCCGACGGCCTGGTCACCAAGAGCAACCTGATCCTCGGCATGGGCGAGGAGCGGGAAGAGGTCTCGCAGGCGCTGCGCGACCTGCACTCCGCCGGCTGCGAGCTGATCACCATCACGCAGTACCTGCGCCCCTCCCCCCGGCACCACCCGGTCACCCGCTGGGTCAAGCCGGAGGAGTTCGTGGAGCTGCGCGAGGAGGCCGAGGAGATCGGCTTCGCCGGCGTGATGAGCGGGCCGCTGGTCCGTTCGTCGTACCGGGCCGGGCGGCTCTACCAGCAGGCCCTCGCCGCCCGCGAGCAGGTCACCGCCGCCGGCTGAGGCCGGCCGTCCGCCGCGTCACCGGCCGTCCGCCGGTGACCGGATGCCATGATCGCAGGCATGACCGCCGGGGTACGCCAGGAGCCACGCGAGCGCATTCCGTCGCGTACGCCCCGGCGACCCCGGCCGGCGGTGCTGGCCGCCCTGCTCGTCGGTTTCGCCGGGGTCGGCTACCGGTTGGCCCTGCTGCTCGCCGACGCCCCGCCCACCAACAGCGACGAGGCCACCATGGGGCTGGCCGCGCTGCACATCGCCCGCGGTGACGACTTCCCGGTCTGGTTCTACGGGCAGGCGTACATGGGGACGCTGGAGGCGTACCTGGCCGCGCCGCTCTTCGCGGTCGCCGGGCCGTCGACGTTCGCGCTGCGGCTGCCCGTCCTCGCGCTCTACGCGCTCTTCCTCGCCCTGGCCTGGCGGCTGACCCGCCGGCTCGGCGGGGAGCCGTGGTTCGCCCTGCTCGTCGTCGGCCTGCTCGCCCTCGGCTCCGACCGGATCGTGAAGAACCAGCTGATCGCCGGGGGCGGCTATCCCGAGCTGAACCCGGCCGGCGTCGCGCTGGCCCTGCTCACCCTCGACCTCTGCACCGGCCGGCCCGGCGCCCGACTGCCCCGGTGGGCGGGCTGGGGGCTGATCTCCGGGCTGATGCTCTGGGTCGACCCGCTGCTGCTGCCGTACATCCTCACCACCGGTGGGCTGCTGGTGATGTGGCACCGACCCCCGTCCCGCCGTACCGCCCCCACCGGCGGTCCGGGCACGGCCGGCGTCCGGGGCACCGGGGCCGGGCGGCACGAGCTGGTCGGGTGGGCGGGAGTGGTGGTCGTCGGAGCGTTCCTGCTCGGGGCCGCGCCGATGCTGCTGGACAGCCTCCGGCACGGGCGCGACCCGCTCACCGCCGTGCTGGCGGCCGGCGGGGGCGAGGCGACCGCCGGCTGGGGCGAGCGCCTGCACGGCGGCCTGCTGCTGGGTCCGTCACTCGGCATGGGCTTCTGCTCGCCCGGCCACTGCGCCACCTGGCAACTCTGGTGGTCCCTCGCGCTGCCGGCGCTGCTCGTCCTCGCCATCCTCGGCGCGTGCCGCACCCTCCTCCGCACCCCTGCCCCACCGCCGCCCGCCCCGCCGACTGTGGAC
Source organism: Micromonospora sp. CCTCC AA 2012012 (assembly GCF_040499845.1). Lineage (NCBI taxonomy): Bacteria > Bacillati > Actinomycetota > Actinomycetes > Micromonosporales > Micromonosporaceae > Micromonospora > Micromonospora mangrovi. The sequence continues at coordinate 327,640 of NZ_CP159342.1, read as the reverse complement.
CTTGGAAAGCAGTCGTCCGGGCGGGACGGCGACTGTCCACGATCCGCTCTGCGTGCGGAACGGGTGGCGGCGGCGGTGCGGTTGGCGCTGCTGCTGGGGGCGGTGGGAGTGCTCGCGGCGTACACCGTCAGCAGCGCGGCCGGGCGGACCCCGGTGGAGAGCGCCCGCTACCTTTCCTGCCTGGCGGTCGCCATACCGGCCCTGCTCTGGCCGCTGGCGGCGGCCCTGCGGCCCCGCCCGCCACGGCCGCCCGCCACGGCACCGCCGCTCGGCGAGGAACGGTCGCTTGGCGGGGCTCGGGTCGCGGCGGTCGCGGTGCTGGTCGCCATGCTGGGCAGCGCAGCGGTGGCCACGGCCGGCGCGGTCGCTACGGCGCCCGCGACCCACGCCGAGGCGGACCGGCACCGGGCCCTGGTCGACACCCTCCGCGAGCTGCGGGTCCAGCACGTACGCGGCGGCTACTGGACCTGCAACCGGCTGATCTTCGCCAGCGCGGAGCAGGTGCTCTGCGCGGTGGTGGACGACGAGCTGCGCCCGGGCCACGACCGGTACCCGGCGTACCGGCGGGCGGTGGAGAGGGCACCCGACGCCGCCTGGGTCGCCCCGACCGGCTCCCCACTGGCTGCCCGCCTCGACCAACGCCTCGGCACCGGCCCCGGCGACCTGCGCCTGGTCACCGTAGAAGGCTGGCGCATCTACCTCCCCCACCCCTGACCCCCGCGCCGCCGACCCTCCGACAACGGGGTGTTCCCGCACGGGGATGCCACTTTCCGATGCCACTCTTTCCAGGAAACTGCATCACCGAACCGGCCGTCAGGGGCACGGGAGTGGGCGAAAGTGCAGGGTCAACGGCCCGGAGACGCGCGGCGACGCTCCCGCGCGGGGATGCCACTCTTTCCCGGAAAGAGGGCCTTCCCGCCCAGCCGAAGCCACTCTTTCCCGGAAACTGCGTCACCGAACCGGCCGTCAGGGGCACGGGGATGGGCGGGAGTGGGCGGGGGCGGCGCCGGAGGCGGGGGGTTGCGGGGCAGAGGGAAGCGGGGTGGGTCAGCGGGGGCGGGGGACGGCGGGGGTGTCGCTGTCGAGGAGGCCGAGGCGGTGGGCGAGGGCGGCGGCCTCGACCCGGTTGCTCACGTCCAGCTTGGCGATGATCCGGGAGACGTGCACGCTGGCCGTCTTCGGCGAGATGAACAGCTGGGCGGCGATCCGGCTGTTGCTGTGCCCCTCGGCGACCAGCCGCAGCACCTCCTGCTCCCGGCTGGTCAGCAGGTCGGCTCCGGGACGTCCACCGCCGCGCAGCCCGACCCGGCGGGCCAGGGTGGCGACCTGCTCGCCCAGCGGGGTGGCGCCGAGCCGGGTGGCGATCTCCCCGGCCTCGCGGACCGCGGCGGCGACGGTGTCCCGCTCGCCCGCCGTGGCCGCCGCCTCGGCCAGCCCGAGCAGCGCCCGGCCCAGCGGGTACGGCTGCCCGTCCGCCCGCCACGCCTCCACCGCCGCCCGCCAGGCCGCCAGCACCGCGCCGGTCCGGCCGTCGTCGACGCCGGCGGCACCGAGACCGGGGGCGGCACCGGGGGCGAGACCGAGGCCGGCACCGGCACCGAGACCGAGGCCGGCACCCGCGCCGAGACCGAGGCCGGCGCCGGCGCCGAGAGTGGGGGCGGCACCGGGGGCGAGACCGAGGCCGGCCAGGATCGCGGTGACCTGTGCGGCGTGGGCCCGTTCCGCCGGATAGCGGGCCGGCAGGGCGGCGGCCACCGCCGACACCACACCGGCCAGCTCGGCGTCGCCGGTCGACGCGGCGGTACGGGCGACCGCGCTGAGCACCGGCCAGCCCTCGCGGGGCAGCCCGGGCAGCCGGTCGTCGGCCAGCGCGGCGTGCGCGGCGCGTACCGCCTCGGCCTTGTCGTCGGTGGCGAGGGCGGCCTCGACGCGCAGTTCGTGCAGGGGAAGCCGGTGGTTGGGCCAGAGGTAGGGGCGGGCCAGGAAGGCCAGCGCACGGCTGACCAGCTCGTCGGCGGCCGGGTGGGCCCGCGCCAGCCGTAGTCCGGCGCGCAGCTGGAGCCAGTGCAGCCCGGAGACGCCGGGTGGGTCGATCCGGGCGGCCTCGGCGCAGGACGCGTCGGCCTCGTCCCAGCGGCCCAGGGCGATCAGCGCCTCGGCCCGGTTCGACAGCAGGTACGCCCCGGTGGAGCGGCTGATCCCGACCCGGCGCGCCTCGGTCACGCCGGCTGCCGCCGCCTCCTCGGACTCGGCGTACCGGCCCAGCTCGTAGAGCACGTCGGAGAGGTGGACGAGGGCGCTCACCAGTGCCGGGGCGTTGCCGGTCGCGCGGGCCCGGGTCTCCGCCCGGCGCAGCTCGACCAGCCCCAGGTCGGGGGCCTTGTCGGTCCGGCCGAGCAGGGCGATCCGGGTGGGCAGCAGCCCCACGTCCGCGCCGAGCGCCTCGGCGGCGGCCATCGCCTCGGCGGCCATCGCGGCGGCCTGCTCCGGGTCGATCTTCGCGAGGTGGGCGGCCACGTCGGCGAGCAGCCGCAACCTTTCGGGCCCGTCCGGCACCCCGGCCGCCAGCCGGTACGCCTCGCGCAGCTCCGCCCCGCCGTCGCTCTTGCCGAGCACGCCCAGCAGCTGTCCCCGCCGGTCCAGCAGCCGGGCGGCGCGCAGTGGCTCCGCCCCGGTGTCCACCTCGTCGAGCGCCGCCCTGGTCAGGGTGACCGCCCGGCTGTAGTCACCGGCGGTGGTGGCCGCGTCGAGGGTCTCCTCCAGCACCCGCAGGTGGTCCATGCCGAGCCGGTCGGCCGCGTCGGGCACCAGTTCCCACAGCTCCAGCACCCGCTCCAGCAGGCGGCTCTGCTCCGCGTACGCGTAGCGGTCGGCGGCGGCGCAGGCCGCGGCGCGGGCGGCGACCAGGGCGCGGGGGTGGTCGTGCGCGGCGTACCAGTGGTGGGCGATCTCGGCGGGCGCGCGCCCGGCGGCGACGAGGTGCGGCTGGGCCTCGATGGCGGCGGCGAAGCGGGCGTGCAGCCGGGCGTGTTCGCCGGGCAGCAGCTCGTCGTGGACGGCCTCGCGGACCAGCGCGTGCCGGAACTCGTAGTCCCCGTCCGGGTCGGCGACGACGAGCTGGGCGGCGACGGCGGCGCGCAGCGCGTCCTCCAGCTCGTACTCGGGCAGGCCGGCCACCTCGGCGAGGAGTTGGTGGGCGAAGCGGGTGCCCCCGGCGGCGGCGATCCGCAGCACCCGCTGGGCCGGCTCGGGCAGGCGGTCGACCCGGGCGAGCAGCAGGTCGCGCAGGGTCTCCGGGAGCGCCGCGCAGCCGACGGGGCTGCCCGTGGCGGCCAGTTCCTCGATGAAGAGCGGATTGCCCTGGGTGCGCTCGTGCACGTCGTCGACGGCGCGGGGCGCGGGTTCGCCGCCGAGCAGGTCGGCCAGGATCGCGGCGGTGCCGTCGCGGTCGAGCCGGCCCAGCTCGACGCGTTCGACGCCCCGGGCCCGGTCCAGCTCGGCGAGGAAGGGCCGCAGCGGGTGGCCGCGGTGCAGCTCGTCGGTGCGGTAGGTGCAGACCAGCAGGAGCCGGGTGGTGCGCGCGGCGCGCACCAGGAAGCCGATCAGGTCCCGGGTGGAGCGGTCGGCCCAGTGCAGGTCCTCGATCACCAGCACCAGCGGCTGCCCGTCGGCGATCCGCTGGAACAGCTCGGCGACCAGGTCGAACAGGTAACCGCGCGGGGTGTCCGAGACCGGCAGCCCGGTGGGCGCGGCGACCCCGGCCGGCACCCGGGCCAGCTCCGGCAGGAGGCGGGCGAACTCCGCCTCGTAGCCCGCGAAGACGCCCGGCCCGTCGCGGCGCAGCACCTCGCGCAGCGCGGCGGCGAAGGGCGCGAACGGCAGCCCGGCCTCGCCCAGCTCCAGGCACTGGCCGATCAGCAGTCGGGCCCCGGCGTCGCGGGCCAGCACACCGAACTCCTCCAGCAGCCGGGTCTTGCCGACCCCGGCCTCGCCACCGACCAGGACGGTGGTGGGCTCCCCGGCGCGGGCCCGGGTGAGCGCGTCACGCAGGGCTGACAGCTCGTCCTGACGGCCCACGAGGACGGTGCTGGCGCGTACGGTCACGGGGTCGAGCATGCCATGACGGCCGCCCGCAGCGGCCCCGCCGACCGGCCGCCCGGCGGCGCCGCTCGGTCCGGGACCGGCCGCCCCCGTGGCGGCCGGTCGGACCGGCGGCGCGGTGGTGGTCACCGGCGGGCGTCGACGGCGCGGGCGGCGTGGGTCCGCCGGCCCAGCCAGCCGCGCGGGTGGCGGCGGGGCAGCGCCCGCGCGAGCCGCTCACCGGCCGCCTCGGCCTGCAACTCGGCGGCGTGGGTACGGTGGATGCTGAGCAGGAACTCTGCGTCGTTGCCGAACATGGCGGTCTCCCTGTCGTGCGGTGTCGTCTCGCTGTCGACACTGACTCTCCGCGCGAAGGTGCCCCCCGGGCATGGGGACGGTGCCTGATCTTCGTTCCGCCGGCCTCCTTACCGGGGCCGTCGGGGGCCCCTGAGGCGACGTAAGGTACTCAGCCGCGTGGAGGGCCGGCCGCGGATCAACGGCGCGGGCGGCGACCACTAGACTCTCCGGCATGGCAAAGCCCCAGGAGAAGGTCTCGTTCGGCCAGCGGCTGAAGCAGATCGGGATGGTGTTCCAGTTCACCGCCAAGCAGGACCGGTGGTTCGCGCCGCTGACCGCGGCCGCGGTGCTGATCCCGCTCGCGCTCACCGTGGTCGCGGTGATCCTCTGGGGCTGGATCTGGCTGCCGATCGGCATCCTGTTGACCCTGCTCGCGGTGCTGATCGTGCTCAACCTGCGGTCCAACAAGGCGATGATGAACGCCGCCGAGGGGCAGCCGGGCGCGGCGGCGCAGATCATGGAGAGCATGCGCGGCGACTGGCGGGTCACCCCGGCGGTCAGCTCCACCACCCAGATGGACATGGTGCACCTGGTCATCGGCCGGCCGGGCGTGATCCTGCTGGCGGAGGGGAACCCGCAGCGGGTCCGGGGCCTGCTCGGCCAGGAGAAGCGGCGGCTGGCCAAGGTGATCGGCTCGGCCCCGCTGCACGACTACGTGATCGGCCAGGGCGAGGGCGAGCTGCCGATCCGCAAGCTGCGGATGACCCTGATGCGGATGCCGCGCACGCTGAGCCCGAAGGACGTCAACGCCCTCGACAAGCGGCTCAAGGCGCTCACCGCCCGCCCGCAGATGCCCAAGGGCGCGATCCCCAAGAACATGCGGCCCGCGCGGGGCGCGTTCCGCCAGTCGCGGGGTCGCTGACCTCTTCGCGTACGCCGGGAGCCGGTTCCGCCACGCGGAGCCGGCTCCCGCCGTGTGTGCCTGCTCCGGTCACCCGGCCGGCACCGTGGCGGTGACGTCGTCCAGCAGGGCGCGCAGGGTCTGTTCGGGGGTCTCCAGCTGGGGCAGGTGCCCGGTCCGGCTGAGCAGCTCGAACCGGGCGGTGGGGATGGCAGCGGCGTAGGCGCGCCCGTAGTCGACGTCGACGATCCGGTCGCTGTCGCCCCAGAGCACGAGCGTCGGGACGGAGACGTCGGCGAGGCGGCCGGCGAGGGTCGGGTCGGTCATCGCCCGGCCGCCGTAGACGGCGAGGGCGGCCCGGTTGCCGGCGGCGACGGCCTGCGCCGCGGGCGGCAGCGTGGTCGGGTCGAACCGGAACGGCGCGGGGTCGTGGTACGACAGGCGGAAGACCTCGTCCATGGTGAGCGCGAAGAAGTCGGCCACGGGGTGTCCGGGGACCTCGATCCCGACGGCGTCGAGGAGGACGACCCGGCCGACCCGGGATGACGCGCGCAGGGCGATTTCGGCGGCGACCCACCCGCCGAGCGAGCTGCCGACGACGGTGACGTCGTGCAGGTCGGCCTGCTCGATCAGGCCGACGTACAGGGCGGCCAGGTCGGTGACGCCGGTGAGCTGCTCGGGGCGGGTGGTGCCGCCGAAGCCGGGGTGGGTCGGCACGAGCACCCGGGCCGGGTGGCGCTCGGCGAGCAGCGCGGCGAACCCGGTCACCGACTGGGGGCCCGCTCCGCCGTGCAGGAGCAGGAAGGGGGCCGCGCCGGTGCCGTACTCGTCGACGGTCAGCTCGACCGGTTCCATCCCGGGCAGGGGTACGTGGTGGGTGGTCATGGAGCTCCGTCCTGAGGGGGCTGGGGGTGGACCGCCGACGAGGCGACGGCCGACGTTTCGCGAGAGTTCGCTCTCACGAACATAGCCCCTTTCCGGCGTTCGCGCGAGTACGCTCTCATGAAAATCTCGCCCGCCCCGTTCCCGACCCGGAGCGGTGCGGGCATCCACCCGGATCGGAGCAGCCATGGCGCAGTCGGAGCGGACCGAGGCCGAACGGATCGGCCGGGCCGAACAGAAGCGCCGGACCCGGGCGGCGCTGGTGGCCGCCTGCCGTCAACTGATCCGTTCCGGCGCCCTGGTGACGATGCCGGCCGTCGCGGCCGGAGCCGGGGTCTCCGAGGCCACCGCCTACCGGCACTTCCCCGACCTGGTCTCCCTGGCGAACGAGTCGCTGGCCGGCCTCTGGCCCGAACCGGCGCAGGCGCTGGCCCCGGTGGCGGCCTCGGCGGACCCGGTGGAGCGGACGGTCTTCGCCTGCGAGTTCCTGCTCCGCCGGGTACACGCCTTCCAGGGTTCGGTCCGCGCCGTCATCGCCGCCACGATCGTCCGGCCCGGCGGCGCCTCCGCCCGGCCCGGGTTCCGGTTCGGGCTGATCGACGCCGCGCTCGATCCGGTGCTGCCCGTGACCGGCGATCCGGCGCGCGCCCGACTGACGCAGCTCAAACAGGACCTGGCCGCGGTGCTGAGCGCCGAGGCGTTCTTCTCCCTGACCGACCTGGTCGGCCTGACACCGGACGACGCGATCGCCAGTCTGACCCGGACCGCCCGGACGGTCGTCGTGGCCGGGGTGCGCGACCTCGACCGGCTGGCGGGCGGCCCGGCGGCCCGGTGAGCGCGGCGGCGGGTCAGCGCCGGGCGTCGGTGACGACTGCGCCGGTCAGGCGGTCGTGCAGGCCGCGCCGGTTCTCATCCATGATCACGGCCGGAACGACCAGGGCCAGCAGGGCACCGCGCAGCAGGCCGCGGATCACGCCGATCCGGCCGCCGTCGGACCAGGCGACGCAGCGCAGCCGGGTGATGTACATGCCGGGCGTCTGGGCGAAGAGGCCGAGGAAGAAGCCGTACTCGAAGACGAGGACCAGCACCGGGGCCCAGCCGTCGCGGACCGGGTCGGCGAAGAAGTTGGACACCAGCAGGCAGAGCACCCAGTCGATGACGAGCGCCCCGAAACGGCGACCGAGGGTCGGCGGGGTGAACGCGGGGTCCGTGGCGGGCGGCGCGGGGTGCTGCGGGTTGGTCACAGCGGTCAAGGGTAGCCAGCCGGCTGGAGCGGTCCGGATCCGCTCTCCCCGCCAAATCGGACGAAGTCTGTCAATTAGCGCGACTTCGTTACTGCCGGTATCGTCCGAACGGAGAACCAGCGGTGACCGAGCGGCCGGGATGACGCTCCGCGAGCGACGTAACACGGCGGAAACAGAGGAGACACCGCCGGGCAACCGCACGGTCATAGCGTCGCCAGCAGCCTAGCCACCCGTGGACGTGCCAGGAGGACGTGTGTTCGCCAATCCCGAGGAACTCCTGCGATACCTCAAGAACGAGGACGTGAAGTTCGTCGACGTACGGTTCTGTGACCTGCCCGGCGTGATGCAGCACTTCAACCTGCCGGTCGAGTCCTTCGACGACAGCGTCTTCAACGACGGCCTCGCGTTCGACGGTTCGTCGATCCGCGGCTTCCAGGCGATCCACGAGTCGGACATGCTCCTGCTCCCGGACGTCGCGAGCGCCTTCATCGACCCGTTCCGCGCCCAGAAGACCCTCGCGCTGAACTTCTTCATCCACGACCCGTTCACCCGTGAGGCCTACTCCCGGGACCCGCGGAACGTGGCCAAGAAGGCCGAGGCGTACCTGGCGGCGAGCGGCATCGCCGACACGGCGTACTTCGGCGCCGAGGCGGAGTTCTACATCTTCGACTCGATCCGCCACGAGACCTCCGCCCACCAGTCGTTCTACTACATCGACTCGATCGAGGGCGCCTGGAACTCGGGCCGTGAGGAGCCGGGCGGCAACCGCGGCTACAAGACCGCGTACAAGGGCGGCTACTTCCCGGTGCCGCCGGTGGACCACTACGCCGACCTGCGCGACAGCATGGTGCGTCGCCTGGTGGACGCCGGGTTCACCGTGGAGCGCTCGCACCACGAGGTGGGCACCGCCGGCCAGTCGGAGATCAACTACAAGTTCTCCACGCTGCTGCACTCGGCCGACCAGCTCCAGCTCTTCAAGTACCTGATCAAGAACGAGGCCTGGGTCAACGGCAAGACCGCGACCTTCATGCCGAAGCCGCTCTTCGGTGACAACGGCTCCGGCATGCACACCCACCAGAGCCTCTGGCTCAACGGCGAGCCGCTGTTCTACGACGAGACCGGCTACGCCGGCCTGTCGGACACCGCCCGCTGGTACATCGGTGGTCTGCTGCACCACGCGCCGTCGCTGCTGGCCTTCACCAACCCGACGGTCAACTCGTACCGCCGGCTGGTGCCGGGCTACGAGGCGCCGGTCAACCTGGTCTACTCGCAGCGCAACCGCTCCGCCTGCACCCGCATCCCGGTCACCGGCAGCAACGCCAAGGCCAAGCGGGTCGAGTTCCGGGTGCCGGACCCGTCCAGCAACCCGTACCTCGCCTTCTCGGCGATGATGATGGCCGGTCTGGACGGCATCAAGAACAAGATCGAGCCGCCGGCGCCGATCGACAAGGACCTGTACGACCTGCCGCCGGAGGAGTGGGGCGACGTCAAGCAGGTGCCGGGCTCCCTGCCCGAGGTGCTCGACGCCCTCGAGGCCGACCACGACTACCTGCTCGACGGCGGGGTGTTCACCCCGGACCTCATCTCCACCTGGGTGGGTTGGAAGCGGGCCAACGAGGTCGACCCGGTGCGCCTGCGCCCGACCCCGCACGAGTTCGCCATGTACTTCGACTGCTGAGCGGTCGACACCAGCACGTCCACCGGCCGGGCCGGCTCCGCGACTCGCGGGGCCGGCCCGTCGGCTTTGCTACGGGCACCCGGATACCTTCGCGTCCGATATATTGCGGGGCATGGACACCCCGTTACGTGAACCCACGTACCTGATCCTCACCGCGCTGGCCGCCGGGCCCATGCACGGCTACGGCCTCATCGGCGAGGTCGGCACCCTCTCCGACGGCCGGGTGACGCTGCGCCCCGGCACCCTCTACGGCGCCCTGGACCGGCTCGTCGACGCCGCCCTGGTGGAGGTCGACCGGGAGGAGAGGGTGGACGGCCGACTGCGCCGCTACTACCGGCTCTCCCCCACCGGAGCCGCCACCCTCACCGCCGAGACGGAACGGCTGCGACGCAACGTCGAGGCGGCCACCGCCCGGCTGCGCCGCCGCGCCGCCACCCAGCCGAATGCCCTGCGCCTGGCGGGAGGAGCGGCATGAGCGACCTGGAGCGCCGCTACCGGCGGCTGCTGTGGACGTACCCGGCGGACTACCGGCGGGAGCGCGGCGCCGAGATCATCGGGACGTACCTCGACCTGGCCGGACCGGGGCGGCGCCGGCCCTCGATCGCGGACGCCGCCGACCTCGCCCGCGGCGGCCTCCGTCAGCGGCTGCGGGCCGCCGGGGCCGGCGACCTGGTGCCCGGGGTACGCCTCGCGGCCGTCCTCGCGCTCACCGCCGGGGCGACGCTCGCCGGGGCATGGGCGGCGGCGGAACGTCATCCCCTGCCGGCGGACCTGGCGGTGCCGCAGTTCGGCCCCTTCGCCACCATCGGTGTGCTCGCCTGGGTCGGTTGGCTGTTGGCCATCCTGGCCCTGGCGGTCCGGCCGGGACGGTGGGCACGGGCGACGCTGGCCACGGCGGTGGCGCTCACCGTCGCCCTGGTGCCGGTCGGCGCGCTGACCGGGCTGCCCCGACCGCCGCTGCTGGTGCTGCTGCCGCAGGTGGCGCTCGGGCTGGTGGCCCTCGGCCTGCCCGACCGGCCCTCGACCCCGGCCCGGTACGCGCCTCTCCTGGGCGCCGTCACGGCAGCCCTGCTGATCGGTCGCCAGGTGCTCGGCGACCTGTGGGGCTACTACCGCTGGGGCGGGCTGCGCATCATGCCGGTGGTCGGTGCCGCGCTGTTCGTGGCCGGCGTGCTGGTCGGCGGCGCGCTGCTGCGCCGGCACCGCAACGGCCTCTGGGTGCCGCTCGCCCTCGGCGTCCCGGTCGGGCTGCTCACGCTGCGACCGCTGGTGCTCACCGCCGCGTCGCTGCACGGGTACGCCACCCCGACGTGGTCCACCTTCGCCGCGGCGGCGGTCCTGGTCACCGTGGTCGGCCTGGTCGGGTTCACCGGCGCACTGCTCGCGGCCGGCCGCCGACGGTCGACCACCGTGCCGGCGACCCGGCCCACCCGCTGACGCACCCGACCGGTCCCGGCTCGGGGCGGGACCGGTCGGGTACAGCGGGCGGTCAGCCGGGTGCGGCGCGGCGGGCCAGGGCCAGCCGCGCCGCCCGGACCGCGAGCAGCACCAGCAGCAGGGTCATCGCGAGCGCCCCGGGGGCCTTGGTGAACCGGGCCAGGTTGGTGCCGTCCGGGAGGGTGAGGAAGCAGACCACCGCGCAGGGCAGCACGAACCGGACCGTCCCGGCCACCGTCGCCACCGCGAGCACCCCGAGGGGCCAGGTGGCGTACCAGGGGTGGAAGACGGGGGCGAGCAGGACGGTGGCGGCGAGCGCGAGCCCCGCCCCGGTCAGGGCTACCCGTGGACCGGCCGACCCGCGGGACGCCCGCCACGTCCGCCACCAGAGCGCCACCAGCAACACCGCGAGCAGCACGAGAGCCACCAGGCGGGCCACCGGCACCGCGTCCGGTCGCCGGCCGACCAGCCCGCCCGCGTAGTCGACGACGAAGCCGACGGCGGTCGGCGGGGAGGTCCACTGCGCGGAGTCACCGCTGTGCGTCAGCCCGCCCACCCAGCCCGGCCCGAGGCCGGTGACCAGCGTGGTGACCAGCGACGCGACCAGCACTCCCCCGGCCAGCCAGCCGGCGGCGCGCAGCAGGGCGCCGACCGGGCGCGCGCCCCGCACGGCGACCAGCGCCGCGAACGGCAGCACCACCACCGCGACCGCCTTCACCAGCACGGCCAGGCCGAGCAGCACCCCGGCCAGCAGCAGCGCGCGCGGCGTACCGGGCGACCGGACCAGCACCAGGAGGCCGAGCAGGAGCAGGCCGAGCAGCAACGCGTCGTTGTGCGCGCCGGCCACCAGGTGCACTCCGACCAGCGGGCAGGCCAGCGTCAGCCAGGCCGCCCGCCGGGCCGGCACCCCGGCCGCCCGGGCCAGCCCCGGCACGCTGAGCGCGGCGAGCAGCACCCCGGCCACCGCGAGCACCCGCAGCAGCACGAGCGTCCCGACCAGGCCGCCGCCGAGCAGCACGGCCGCCCCGGCCAGCAGCACGAAGAACGGCCCGTACGGCGCCGGGGTGTCCCGCCAGATCGGCGACACGGCGTCCGTCCAGGGACACCCGGCCGCGGCGACCCCCACCCGGTAGGGATCGGCACCCTGCGCCCAGGTCCAGCCCTGGCAGGCGTACGAGTAGACGTCGCGGCTGCCCAGCGGCGGCGCGGCCAGCAGCGGTAGCAGCCAGAGCCCGGCGGTCCGGTGGGCCCAGCGGGTCGACGGGGCGCCGTGCCGCAGCGCCCACCAGGCACCCACCAGCAGACTCGTGCCGAGCAGCCAGCAGCCGATGACCAGCGGCCCGTACGGCCCCCGCCAGATGTCGACCGGGGTGGTGCCGGTGGCGTCGGGCAACGCCCCGCCCTGCCAGCCGGCCACGGCGAGCAGGCCGGCACCGAGCAGTCCGGCGTACCGGACGGACCGGGCCCGGACGGCGGGCACCGCGCCGGGACCGGTCACCGGCACCTCTCCTCAGTCGGCGGGAGACGGCTCGCGGGCCGCTCGGGCCGACCGTACCAACCGGACGGCCACCACGATCACCAACAGCGTCATCAGGGGTGCGCCGGGCATCTTGGTGAACCGGGGCAGGCCGGTGCCGTCCGCCAGCACCAGGAACGACGAGACCAGCGCGACCAGGCTGAACCAGCCGGTCCGTCGGGCGGTCGCGGCGAGCACCGCCAGCGGCCAGGTCCAGTACCAGGGGTGGAAGAGCGGGGCCAGGGCCACCGTGGCGGCCAGCGCCAGGCCGGCGTGCCAGAGCGGTTCCCGGTGCCGGGCCCGCCACCAGAGCCAGATCAGCAGCACCGCCAACACGAGTACGCCGATCGCCCGGGTCACCGGCAGCGCGTCGACGTGCGCGCCGAAGAGCGCCGCCACGTACCCGACGGTCTGGCCGACCGCGGTGGGCGGTGAGGTCCAGGCGATGACCAGGTTGCCCTGCTCCAGACCGGTGACCCAGCCGAAGTCCAGCCCGGCGGCGAAGGTGATGCCGACGACGGTGACCACCGAGGCGGCGACCACCCACCAGCCGTCGCGCAGCAGCGCCCGGAACCGGTACGGCCCGACGATCGCGGCCAGGGCCGCGAACGGCACCACCACCAGCGCGGTCACCTTGAGCGCGGCGGCCAGCCCGAGCAGCACCCCGGCGGCCAGCAGCGGCCCGGGGCGGCCCGGGCGGGACGCCACCACGGCCAGCCCGGCGGTGAGCAGGCCGACCATCAACGCGTCGTTGTGTGCGCCGCCGACGAGGTGCACGGCGACCAGCGGCGAGGCCAGCGCCAGCCAGAGCGCCCGCTCGACGGGCACCCCGCAGCGGCGGGCCAGCACCGGCAGGGACCACGCGGTCAGCGCGACGCCGGCCACGGCCAGCAGTCGGAACAGCACGATGCTGCCGGTCAGCGACCCGGTCAGCTTCACCACCGCCCCGGCGAGCACCACGAAGAGCGGTCCGTAGGGCGCCGCGGTGTCCCGCCAGATGTAGGAGATGGTGTCCAGCCACGGGCAGGGCAGCGCGGAGACACCCTGCTCGTACGGGTTGATCCCGCCGGACCAGCTGGCGCCCTGGCAGGCGTACGCGTAGACGTCCCGGCTGCCCAGGGGCGGAATGACCAGCATCGGCAGCAGCCAGAGCGCGACGGTGACCAGCACCCAGCGGGTCGACGGCGGCCCGGTGCGCAGCGACCACCAGGCCCAGGCCATCAGGCCGGTGCCGACCAGCCAGGCGCCGACGACCAGCGGTCCGTGCGGGCCCTGCCAGATGCTGACCGGGGTGGGGCGCAGGTCGCCGTGGGGCAGCGCGCCACCGAGCCAGGCGGCCAGGGCGAGCAGGGCCGAACCCGCCAGGCCGGTCCATCGCGAGAGGTGGTGAGGCACGCCGGACATGCTGCCAGTACGGTGGTCGCGGTCAGGAGGTGGGCATGCGGGGCAGTCGGGTGGTGGCGCTGGCCGCCGGGTCCGCCCTCCTGGCCGGGCTGCTCCTGCTGCTGCTCCCGCCGCTGGGCTCGGACCTGTCGGCCCAGGTGGCCCGCGCCGGGTTCTTCGCCGCGCACGGGGCCGCCCCGGTGGACCTGCGTTGGTACGGCGGCGTTCACCCGTGGGGCTACAGCCTGGTCTCCCCGCCGCTGATGGCCCTGCTCGGCGTACGCCCCACCGGGGTGCTCGCGCTGGTCGCCTCGGCCGCCGCGTTCGCCGCCCTGCTGGTGCGGACGAGGGTGCGTCGGCCGCTGCTCGGCAGCCTGGTGGGGGTGCTGACCATCGCCGGCAACCTGGTCTCCGGCCGGGTGACGTACGCCCTCGGGGTGGCCTTCGGCCTGGCCGCGCTGCTCGCCCTCACCCTGCCGACAACCGGGCCGGCCGGGGTGGACGGGCCGGCCGGCCGCCGGTGGCGGCGCTGGGCGCCGGCCGGGGCGGCGGCGCTGCTCGCCTCGGCGGCCAGCCCGGTGGCCGGGCTCTTCGTCGGCCTGGCCGGCGCCGCCCTGCTGCTGTCCCGCCGCTACGCCGACGGCCTGGTGCTCGGCCTGCCCGCCGCGCTGCCGCTGGCGGTGACCGGCCTGCTCTTCGGCGAGGGCGGCTGGATGAACATCAGCCGCACCGACACCCTGCACGCCGTGCTGACCAGCCTCCTGGTGGCCGCGCTGGCGGCCGGCCGGCCGGTACGGCTGGGCGCGCTGCTGTCGGCGGTCGGGGTGCTGGCGGCGGCGCTGGTGCACACCCCGGTCGGGTTGAACGCCACCCGTCTGGTGGTGATGTTCGCCCTGCCCGTGCTGGCCGCCACCGCCCGGCTGCCCCGGTGGGCCGACCGCCGGCTGCCCCGCCGGGCCGACGGACGGCTCCCCGGTGCGGTCGCAGTGGCGGTGCTGCTGGGCGTGGTGTGTTGGTGGCAGCCCCCGGTGGTGGCGGCCGACCTGGGCAGCGGCAGCGACCCGACCAGCGACCCGGCGTACTTCGCTCCGCTCCGCGCCGAACTGGCCCGGCGAGGGCTGACCGGCCGGGTGGAGGTGCCGCCGACGCGGAACTACTGGGAGGCGGCCCGGATGGGCGAGGTGCCGCTGGCCCGGGGCTGGTTGCGCCAGGCGGACATCGACCGCAACCCGCTCTTCTTCACCACGGTCCCCGGGGCCACCGGCACCGGCGTCGCGCTGACCCCGGCCAGCTACCGGTCCTGGCTCGCCGACAACGCGGTGCAGTACGTGGCCGTCCCCGACGCCGAGCTGTCCTGGGTGGGCCGCGACGAGGCGAACCTGGTCCGGGCCGGTCTGCCGTACCTGAGCGAGGTCTGGTCCGACCGGCACTGGCGGTTGTACGCGGTCGCCGACCCGACGCCGCTGGTGGGTGCCCCGGGCGTGCTGGTCCGTCAGGACGGCGCGTCGGTCACCTTCCGGACGGCCGCTGCCGGCCAGGTGCCGGTCCGGGTCCGGCACGACCGCTGGCTCCCGGTGACCGGCGGGGCGACGCTCGCCGCCGACGGCGCGTGGACCACGGTGACCGTCCCCCGCCCCGGCACCTACACCCTGGGCGACTGAGCCGAGGCCGGGACCGCTTGCGCCGGGCCGGCGGCGGCCGAGACCGTTCCGTCGTCGCTACGAACTTGATGACAAAGATGAATCACGCACCGGATCGCAGCGGGCGAGCCTGGAGGCACTTGCCCGGCAAGGTTCCTCTCTCGGATCACCGCGCGAGCGTGTGACCCATCCTTGCCATCAAGTTCGTAGCGCGCATCGCCGCCCTGCCCCCGGCCAACGCGACCGACCGGGCGAAACCGGGGCAACCGGCGGCCGAGTGCGGGCGGACGTCACGGGGTGTCGAGGACGCGTTCCATGGCGGCGCGGGAGCGGCGGGTGGTGCGGAGGTACTCGTCGAGGAACTCGCCCGGGTCCTCGCGGCCGAGCAGCCGGACCACGCCGGCCAGCTCCACGCCGTGCCGGGGCAGCTGGTCGCCCGACCGGCCCCGGATCAGCATCAGCGCGTTGCGGACCTGCGCCGCCAGGGTCCACCCGGCGGCCATCTCGGCGGCGTCCTCCGGGTCGACCAGCCCGGCGTCCCGGGCGGCGGCGAGCGCGTCGAGGGTACGGGTGCCACGCAGCGCCGGGAGCCGGCCGGCGTGCCGCAGCTGGAGCAGCTGCACCGCCCACTCGACGTCGGACAGCCCGCCCCGACCGAGCTTCGTGTGGGTGGCCGGGTCGGCGCCGCGCGGCAGCCGCTCGGTCTCCACCCGCGCCTTGATCCGGCGGATCTCCACCACCTGCTCGCGGGTCAGCCCGTCCGCCGGGTAGCGGACCGGGTCGACCATCGTCTCGAACTCGGCGCCCAGGTCGGCGTCGCCGCAGACGAACCGGGCGCGCAGCAGCGCCTGCGCCTCCCACACCTTGGACCAGCGGGCGTAGTACTGGGCGTACGCGGCGAGGCTGCGGACCAGTGGGCCCTGCCGTCCCTCGGGGCGCAGGTCGGCGTCGACGCCGAGCGGCGGGTCGGGGGCGGGCACCCCGAGCAGCCGGCGCAGCTCCTCGGCGACGGCGTGCGCGGCGGCGCTGGCCGCGCCCTCGTTCGTCCCGGCCGGGCGGTCGTAGACGAAGAGCACGTCGGCGTCGGAGAGGTAGTTCGACTCGTAGCCGCCGAGCCGGCCCATGCCGATCACCGCGAAGCGCAGGCCGGGCGGTCCCGGTTGGGCGGCCCGGGCGGTTCGCAGCGCCGCGGCCAGGGTGGCGTCGGTGACGTCGGAGAGGGCGGTGCCGACCGCGTGGACGTCGGCGAGGACCGGCCGGCGCTCGGGACGCGGGGTGAGCGGGGCGAGCGCGCCGGCTCGGCTGAGCACGTCGGCGCAGGCCAGCCGGAGCAGTTCCCGGCGGCGCAGGGCGCGGACCGCCCGGGTGGCCTGTTCCGGGTCGGCGTGCCGGGCCGCGGCGGCGGAGAAGCCCTCGCAGAGCACCTCCCGGGGCCGGGGGGTCAGCTCGCTGTCCTCGGCGAGCATCCGCAACGCCTCGGGCTCCCGGGCCAGCAGGTCCGGGACGTACCGGGAGGAGGAGAGCACCCGGGCCAGCCGGCGGGCCACCGGCCCCTCGTCGCGCAGCAGCCGCAGATACCAGGGGGTGCTGCCGAGCTTGTCGGACACCTGCCGGTAGTTGAGCAGCCCCCGGTCGGGTTCGGGGGCGTCGGCGAACTCGCTGAGCAGCACCGGCAGCAGCGTGCGCTGGATGGCCGCGGTGCGGCTGACCCCGCCGGTGAGCGCCTGGAGGTGGCGCAGCGCCCCGGCCGGGTCGGCGAAACCGAGGATCTCCAGCCGGCGTCGGGCCGCCTCCGGGGTGAGCCGCAGCCCGTCGGCGGGCACCCGGGCCACGGACTCCAGCAACGGCCGGTAGAGCAGCTTGGCGTGCAGCCGGCGTACCTCGGTGGCGTGGGTGACCCACTCGGCGCGGAACTCCTCGACGGCGCTGCGGCCCGGGGTGGCCGCGTAGCCCAGCGCGGCGGCCAGCCAGCGCAGCGCGGCCGGCTCGGTCGGCACGGTGTGGGTGCGGCGCAGTCCCTGCAGTTGCAGCCGGTGCTCGACGCCGCGCAGGAAGCGGTAGCCGCGCAGCAGCGCCTCGCCGTCGGCGCGGCCGACGTAGCCGCCGGCGACGAGGGCGCGCAGCGCGGGGATGGTGCCGGGCACCCGCAGCGACTCGTCGACCCGACCGTGCACCAGTTGCAGCAGCTGGACGGCGAACTCGATGTCGCGCAGCCCGCCCGGCCCGCGCTTGATCTCGCGTTCCAGCTCCTTCGGCGGGACGTTGTCGATGATCCGCCGGCGCATGGCCCGGACGTCCTCGACCGCCTCCGGCCGCTCAGCGGCCGACCAGACCAGCGGCGCGAGCTGGTCGATCCACTCCCGGGCCAGCGCCAGGTCGCCGGCCGCCGGCCGGGCCTTGAGCAGGGCCTGGAACTCCCAGGTCCGGGCCCAGCGCCGGTAGTAGGCGAGGTGGCTGGCGAGGGTACGCACCAGCGGCCCCCGGCTGCCCTCCGGGCGCAGCGCCGCGTCCACCGGCCAGGCGACCAGCCCGCAGACGTGGATCAGCCGGGTGGCGACCAGGGTGGCGGCGGCCAGGTCGTCGTCCTCGGCGGCGACGAAGATGACGTCCACGTCGGAGACGTAGTTCAGCTCGTCCCCACCGCACTTGCCCATCGCCACCACGGCGAGCCGGGGCGGGGCGGTCCCCTCCGGCAGCTCCCGGACGGCGATCCCGTACGCGGCCTCCAGGGTGGCGTCGGCGAGCGCGGAGAGCGCCGCCATGGTCTGTTCCAGCCCCCGCCCGCCGGTCAGGTCGGCCGCCGCGATCCGCAGCAGCGCCAGCCGGTACGCCTGCCGGAGCACCGCGACCGGCTGGGTGGACGCGGTGTGGCGACCGGCGGCGACCAGGTCCAGCCGACCGTCGGCGGTCGGGGCGAGCCCGTCCGGGGCGGTCGCCAGCACCGGCCACTGACCGGGGTTGGCCACCAGGTGGTCACCGAGGGCCGAGGAGGCCCCGAGCACGGCGACCAGCCGGCGGCGCAGCCCCGGGTCGTCGTGCACCGCGTCGAGCAGCGGGGACGGGGTGTCGGCCGCGGTGGCGTCACGACCGGCGGTGGCGTGCCGTTCGGCCTCCACGAGACGGTGCAGCTGGCGCAGCGCCAGGTCCGGGTCGGCCGCGCGGGAGAGGGCGGCCAGCAGCTCGGTGGCCCGCTCGTCGGTGGGTTCCTGGGTCTCCGGCCGCCACAGCCGGAGCCCGTCGGGGCCGAGCAGGTCGGCGGCGCGCGTCCCGCCGTCGCCCTCGGCGAAGCCGTACCGGGCGAGGCGGCCCCGGGTGGAGCGGGTCATCTCACTGCCCGAGCAGGGGGAGGCTGCGCCGGGGGGCGTCGTCCAGCTCGCCGAGGGCGAGCGCGGCGAACCGGACGGCGAACGGCTGCCAGACCTCCTCGACGTCGGCCATCACCCGGTCACAGGCGGCCACCACCAGCTCCTCGTCGTAGCCCAGCTCGGCCAGCAGGTCGGAGTCGCGGGCCCAGTCCGCGATCATCGCGGTGTCGCACTCGATGTGGAACTGGAGGCCCCAGGCCCGGTCACCGAGGCGGTACGCCTGGTGCGGATAGCGGGTGGAGGCGGCGAGCAGGGTGGCGCCCCGGGGCAGCGCGGTGATCTCGTCGGAGTGCCACTGGAGCACGTCCGGGATGAGCGGCACGTACCGGAAGAGCGGGTCGGTATCGGCGGCGTCCCGCTTGCCGACCACGCCGGGGCCGACCTCGGGCCCGGACGTGCTGCGCGTGACCTCGCCGGCGTGCGCGGTGGCGAGCAGTTGGGCGCCGAGGCAGACGGCGAGGGTGGGCAGCCGGTGCCGGACGGCCTTGCGCAGCAGCCCCTCCAGCGCGGGGAACCAGGGCGCGCCGGGGGTGCCGTCGGGCAGCGGGTACGCCTGCTGTTCACCGCCGAGCACCACGAGCGCGGCGAAGCCCGCCAGGTCGGCGGGGAGCTCCTCGCCCGCGTGCGGGCGGACGACCCGCAGGTCGAGGCCCCCCTCGGTCAGCCACTCCCCCAGCCGGCGGAGGTCGTCGGTCGGGTCGTTCTCGATCACCAGCGCGGTCGCCACGACGTCGAGGCTATCGGGTACGCGGCCGAACGCCCGGAACGGCTCCACCCTGGCGCGCACTAGGCTCCCGCTGTGCCCACCGACGACTGCCTGCGCCCGCCCGTCCTGCGTCCCGGTGACCGGGTGATGCTGGTCTCCCCGTCCGGACCGACCAGCCCGGAGCGGGTGGCGCGGGGCGTGGAGCTGCTCACCGGCTGGGGGCTGCGCCCGGTGCTCGCCCCGAACGCGTACGCCCGGCGGGGTTATCTGGCCGGCGACGACGCGCTGCGCGCGGCCGACCTGAACGCCGCCTTCGCCGACCCGACGATCCGCGGGGTGATCTGCACCCGGGGCGGCTACGGCGCGCAGCGGGTGGTGGACCTGATCGACATGGCCGCCGTCCGGCGGGACCCGAAGGTGCTGGCCGGTTTCTCCGACATCACCGCCCTGCAGTTCGCGCTCTGGCGGGGTGCCCGGCTGGCCGGCGTGCACGGCCCGGGGGCCGCCTGGCGGGACGAACGTCTGCCGTTGAGTTCGGCGGAGTCGATGCACGCCGCGCTGATGACCACCGAGCCGGTGACGGTGGCCGCCGTCGCCGAGGAGGAGACGTACGCGGTCCGGGTGCCGGGTCGCGCGCAGGGGCGGCTGCTCGGCGGCAACCTGTGCCTGATCACCGCGTCGCTCGGCACGCCGGACATGCCGGACCTGACCGGGGCGGTGCTGCTGGTCGAGGAGGTGCAGGAGCCGCCGTACAAGGTGGACCGGATGCTCACCCACCTGCGGCGGGCCGGCGCGCTGGACGGGGTGGCCGGGGTGGCGGTGGGTCAGTTCACCGAGTGCGCGGACGGCTGGGACACAGGCGTCACCGACGTGCTCACCGAGCGCCTGGCCGACCTCGGCGTACCGGTCCTCGGCGGCCTCCCGATCGGCCACGGCCCCGGCCAGCTCACCGTCCCGGTCGGCACGTCGGCCGTGCTCGACGCGGACGCGGGCACCCTGACGGTCTCCCCGGCGGTCCGCTGACTCCTGCCCGACCACCGGTCCGGTATTGCCAGCTCGCGCACAGGGTCACCACGGGTTGCCCCCAGCCGGGCCGGTCACAGTCGGTGACGTCAGCGCACCACCACCGACCAACCGGAGGACTGATGTCCCGCACGATGTCGAAGAAGCACCTGCTGGCCGGCCTGGCCGCCGCCGGGGTCCTGGGCGTCGGGATCGCCGCGCCCACGGTGGCGTTCGCCACGGACAGCGCCACCCCGACCCCGAGCGCCGGCAGCGACCAGGGCGCCGACCGGCAGCAGCAGCGGGCCGACCGGCAGGCCGAGTTCGCCGCGGCGCTCGCCAAGGAGCTGGGCGTCCCCACCGACAAGGTGACCGCCGCCCTGGACAAGATCCGCGAGCAGCACCAGGCCGACCGGCCGGAGCGCCCCTCCGCCGAGGACCGGCAGGCCGCCCTGAAGGACCGGCTGGCCCAGGCGGTGAAGGACGGCAAGCTCACCCAGGAGCAGGCCGACGCGATCACCAAGGCCGTCGAGGCGGGCGTCTTCCCGGGTCCCGGCGGGCGCGGCCACCACGGCGGCCCGGCCGGCATGCCCGGCAACTGAGCCGCCGGCCCGCGTACTCCTGCCGCCCCGTCGGGTGACGACGGCGCCGCAGGGCGTCCGTCCCGGCGGCGTTGCCGGGACGGACGCCGGCTCAGCGCAGGTACGGCCCGTCCGCGCCGATCTTTCCGGGGGCCGGGTTGCCGGGCAGGCTGAGCACGTAGACCCGCAGGTTGCCCTTGCCGCTGACGGTGGCCGTCACGGTGCCGTCGGTGACGGTCTTCACGTCACCGGTGACCGCGTCGGTGTACGTGCCGTTCGGTATCCCGCTGAAGGTGGCGCTGCCGGTTACGGTGACCAGCGCGAAGCTGTCCACCGCGCCCTGGGTGAAGCGCCGCTTGTACGCCAGCGTGTTCCCGCTGACCCCCTCGGTCGAGTACTGCCCCTTCTGCAGGGCGGGTACGGCCCGGCGGATCCGGTTGAGCCGCTGCACGTGCCTGACCAGCGGCTGGCTCAGCGTGGTGGCGACCGCCCCGGTGGCCGAGCCGACCACGCCGAAGTCGGTGGCGGTGACGCTGCCGGCCAGGTGGTCGCCGTAGTAGGCCCGGCCGGTGGTAGCGAGCGGACAGGTCGGTCCGCAGTCGATCCGCGCCCCGGCCTGGAACTCGATCTCCGAGCCGTAGTAGAGCGTCGGGACGCCCCGGAACGTCCACATCAGGCTCATGTTCTCGGCCCAGGCGTCGGTGCCGCCCGCGTACCGGGTGGCGGACTTGTTCGGGCCGTAGTCGTGGCTGTCGACGTAGACGACGTTGTAGGTGGCGTCGTTGTAGCTGTCGTCGGAGTCCTTCCCGTTGAGGAAGGCGTTGGTGGCGTCGCCGAAGTTCATGTGCATCCGCATGTCGATGACGTTCATGCCGGAGAACTTCGTGTGGTCCGGGGCGTGGTAGTCGTTGCCGCGCAGGAACGCGTTGTCGGTGGTCGGCTGGCCGTTCGGGCCGAGCAGAGACTCGTAGTCGTACTGCTCGATGGCGGCCTTGACGTCGTCCGGGCTGTACTCCTTGCGCTCCTTCCAGGTGAAGAACTGCGCGGAGTGGTTGACCGAGCCGCGGTTCCACTTGTCGTTGACGAACGCGGCCACCTCGCCGAAGACGTAGAAGTCCCGGCCCTTCTCGCCGAACCGGCTCACGGCGTGCTGCTGGATGGCGGGCAGGAAGCGGCGGTTCCAGGTGACCCGGGGGATGTGCACCGCCGTGTCGATCCGGAAGCCGTCCACCCCCATGTCGATGTACCGGTTGTACGCGTTGATCAGGTACTGCTGGACGGTCGGGTTCTCGGTGTTGAAGTCGGCCAGGTCCTCGTGCAGCCAGCAGCTGCGCGCGTCCTCGCCCTCCCAGTTGCCGATCCAGCACTGGTGGTAGAGGTCGGCGGGGAAGAGCCGGCTGGTCGGGGTGGGCCACTGGCAGTGGTAGAGGGTGTAGCCCTCGGCGCTGCGCGCGCCGGTCGGGGTTCCCCAGTTGAGGCACTGGTTGCCGGTGGGGGCGGTCGAGGACCACAGGTCGCCGCTGTAGGGGCGACCCTTGGCGAGCGCGTTCTGCGCCGGGGTGAGCGTCGGGTCGGTGCCGGTGGCCTCGACCATCGGGTCGTACTCCCGGCCCGCCTGCGGCTGGTCGTAGTACCACTTCCACTGGTCGTCGCGGGTGCCGTGGACGGTGGGGACGAAGAGTCCCTTGGCGCCCCAGCGGGAGCTGTGGTTGTAGACCACGTCCTGGAAGATCTTGATGCCCTTGGCGTGCGCCGCGTTGATCAGGTCCTGGTAGGACGCGCCGGGGCTCTCCAGCCGCGGGTCGACCCGGTAGAAGTCCCAGCCGTGGTAGCCGTGGTAGTCGTAGTCGGAGCGGTTCAGCACCACCGGGGTGATCCAGATGGCCGAGAAGCCGAGTCCCTTGATGTAGTCGAGCTTGTCGACCAGCCCCTTGAAGTCGCCCCGGAACATCGGGTCGTTGTTGGCCGCGTTGCCCGACCTGACGTGCTGGCTGCCGCCCCGGTTGTTGCCGCTGTCGCCGTCGGCGAAGCGCGCCGTCATGACGAAGTAGATGCTGTCCTCGCGCGGGTCACTGCCGAGCGGAGCCCCGCCGGCCGGGGCGGTCCCGGTGGTCGCGGACGCGGACGCACTCGCCGCCGACCGGTTGCCGGCCGCGTCGAGCGCCCGCACCGTCCAGGTGTACGCCGTGGCCGGCGCGAGGTCGTACGCCACGTACGAGGTGGTGGTGCTGGTGACGGTGGTGCTCCCGCCGGTCCCCCCGGTACGGGTCAGCTCGTACCCGGTGACGCCCCGGTCGTCGGTGGCGGCCGACCAGGTCAGCGTGACGGCGAGCCCGTCGGCGCGGGCGGTCAGCCCGCCCGGCGTGGCCGGCGGCGTGGTGTCGGGGCTGACCGGCGTGCACGGGTCGGCGGCGTTGGCGGTGACCCGGCCGCCGTCGACGGTGCTCCGTCCGGTGCCGAGGGTGTAGTCGGTGCCGTTGTTGTTGTCCCAGGCACCGGCGTTGTCGTTGAACGCGGCGGTCAGCCCGGTGGCGGCGCCGAGGTCGACGACCTTGCGGGCCCAGCCCGCGCAGGCGACCGTCATGGCGACGCCCGGCACGGCGGTCCAGGCGCCGCCGGTGGGCCGGTAGTGCAGGTTCGCGGCGCTCCAGCCGCGCGGGGTGAGGTGGTAGAACACCTCGGCAGTGCTGCCCGACGGGCTCACGGTCGGTGCCGGGCTGGCCGTGGGTGTCGGGGTGGCGGTGGCGCACGGGTCGCCGGTGCCGATCTTCCCGGCGGCGACGGTCACCGGGCCGGTGCCGAGGCGGTAGTTCGCGCCGTTGTTGTTGTCCCAGACGCCGCTGCCGTTGGTGAAGACGACCTGGAGGCCGGTGGCCGCGCCGAGGTCGATGGTGCGCCGCCGCCAGCCGGTGCAGGCGGCGTCCATGGCGACGCCCGGTACGGGCGTCCAGGCCGCGCCGTCGACGCCGTAGTGGATGTTGACCGAGCCGCCCCAGGCGGTCGGCGGTCGGTAGTAGACGGTGACCGTGTTGGCCGCCGCCGCCGCGGTGAGCGGCAACAGGCCGGCGGTCAGGCCGGCGACGAGCGCGAGGGCGCCCCACCGGCGTCGGATGCTGGTCGTGGTACGCCTCATGGTGGCTCTCCTGACACCCGCGCCCGCGCGACGGACGCACAAGGATGAAGGCGTTGCAAGAAGTTGCGGGGTGTGGTGCCAGGAAGCTACCAGCTTCAATCCCTGGAAACCAGCGGTTCACCATCGACAGACGACAATCTCCCAGGTGCCCCGCAGTGAAAGAGGTTGCACCTGCGGAAATGCCTTACGGGGCATGGAACCACGGGTCGGGCGCGCTCGTCGTCGGGAGACCACGAACGCGCCCGAGGGCCGACGGCGCGGTCAGGCCGCGGCGGGCGGCGCGAAGACGCCGAGGTGATTGCCGGACGGGTCCATCAGGTGCGCGAAGGTGAGCCCGCTCGCCGCCGTGTGCAGCGGCACCAGGATTTTGCCGCCGGCCGCCTCGGCCCGCCGGCAGGTCTCCGCCACGTCGGTCACCTCGGCATAGAAGATCGCGTAGTTCGGGTGCTCGCCGTTCGTCGCCCGGATCGCGCCGTGGATCCCCTGCTCCCCACCGGCTTCCGTCTGTCGGTACGACGCACCCGGCTCGCCCTGCTCCTCGAACGTCCAGCCGAACAGGTCGGCGTAGAAGCGCTGCGCCTCGTCCGGGCGGTCCGAGGCGATCTCGAACCAGGTGATGGGCGTGCGGGACATGCTGCCTCCTCGTCGTGCCGCCGGCCGGGGTGGCCGGCGTCGTCAGGAGTCAGCCTCGGGCACCTCCACGACAGCGTCCTGTCGGTGTTTCCGGGCGAACTCAGACGAGGCTCAGCGCGCGGATCCGGGCGTTCGGGATGTCCAGGTCGGTCGCGTCCAGCTCGCGGGTGACCACCTCGGAGAGCGGACGCACCGAGGCGATCCGGTCGGTGCGGAAGCAACGCAGCTCGCCGCGGAGCCGACACCAGCCCACCAGGTACCAGTGGCGGGGATTGCCGAGATAGCCCAGCGGCTCCACGTCCCGCGACGAGACCGCGCCGGTGCGGTCCGCGTACGCCAGGCGGAGCACGCGCCGCGCGGCGACCGCGTCGGCGACGGCGGCCGGGACGGGCGTGGCCGGCCCGTCGCCGATCAGGTGCACCCGGCCGGCCAGCCGGTGCGCCTCGGCCACGTCGGCGGCCGGCATCACCGCGACCAGCTTGCGCAGCGCGGCGCCGGCGGCCGACGCGAAGGGCGTGCCGGCGAGCCCGTGCAGGCCCAGCGCCATCGCCACCGCCTCGCCCGGCGTCAGGTTGACCGGCGGCAGGGTGCGCGCCCGGTCGACCACGTAACCGCCGGTGCGGCCCGGCTCCGCCCAGATCGGCACGCCGGAGGCCTGCAACGCGCCGATGTCACGCTCGATGGTCCGGCTGCTCACCTCGAAGCGCCGGGCCAGCCAGGTGGCGCTGCGCGGGCGCGGCGCCACCGCCCGCAGCTCTTCGACCAGGGCGTAGAGACGGTCCGTCCGGTTCACCCCCGCAAGCTAGACCGGGGGTACGACACCGGTCAGGCGATGCAGGCGCAGACGATCAGCGCGGCCCCGAAGTGGGTGGCGGCGCTGACCCGGGCCGCCGGGTGCGGCTCGTCCGCGCAGATGACCTCGCCGAGTCGACCCGGGGTGAGCAGGTCCAGCACGAAGAACGCCAGCGCCATCACCAGCAGGCCGACCAGCCCGAAGATCACCGTGGAGGCGAGCCCCTTGCCGAAGTCGTGGTAGCTGGTCAGGATCGCGGTGAAGACGATGCCGGCGACGCCGAGCTGGTTGGCGGCGAGCAGCAGGGCGGCGTTGCCGTTGCGGTGCACCCAGATCAGCTCCCGCAGCCTGCCCGGGGTGAGCAGGTCGACCAGCAGGAACCCGCCGGCCATCAGGGCCACCCCGACGACCCCGAACACGATGCTCTGCCACGCCCCGCTGAACAGATCCTCCAGCACCCGGCTGCCTCCCACCCTCCGCCGGCCGACGGTGGTGCCGGCACGGTGATCGAGACGATAGCGGCAGCACGCCACCGCCGGCAGTCCCGAGCCGCCCGGACCCGTCGGGGCGGCACGACCGGTACCCGTGGCCACGGCGACGGACCGTACGGGCGCTGTGCCGGCGGCACCGGCGGGACGAGAATCCTCGGCATGGACGCAGCGGCGAGCGCACGGGTGGCGGCGGTCTTCGACCGGGTGGCCGACACGTACGACAAGGTCGACGTGCCCTGGTTCACCCCGATCGCCCAGGGGCTGGTCCGTGCGCTCGCCCCCCGGCCGGGGGAACGCGCCCTGGACGTCGGCTGCGGGCGCGGGGCGGCCCTGTTCCCACTCGCCGAGGCGGTCGCCCCGACCGGCTCGGCGACCGGGATCGACCTGGCGCCCGGGATGGTGGCGGCCACCCGTGCCGAGGTGGCCCGGCGGGGACTGACCGGGGTGGACGTACACCTGATGGACGCCACCGCGCCCGACCTGCCGGCCGGCGGCTACCACCTGGTGGCCTCGTCGCTGGTGGTGTTCTTCCTGCCCGACCCGGCGGCGGCGCTGCGGGCCTGGCGGGAGCTGCTGGTGCCCGGGGGCCGGCTGGGCATCGCCACGTTCGGTGCCCGGGACCCGCGCTGGGAGGCGCTGGACGCGCTCTTCCGGCCGTACCTGCCGCCGCAGCTGCTCGACGCCCGCACCAGCGGCACCGCCGGCCCGTTCGCCAGCGACGCCGGGGTCGAGGAGCTGCTGACCGCCGCCGGCTACCAACGGGTACGCACCACCGGCGTCGACGTCCAGGCCGTCTTCACCGACCCGGACCACTGGTACGCGTTCTCCATGTCGCACGGCCAGCGCGCCATGTGGGACGCCGTACCCGAGGACGAGCGCGCGACGCTGCGCGCCGCCACCACCGACTTCGCCGAGGGGTTGCGGGGCGACGACGGGACGATCCGGCTGACCCAGCGGGTGCGGTACACCCTCGCCGAACGCCCCGCCTGAGCCGACCTAGAGCGAGAGGTACCGCTGCCGCTCGTACGGGGTGACCTCGCGGCGGTACTGCTCCCACTCGGCCCGCTTGTTGCGCAGGAAGAAGTCGAAGACGTGCTCGCCCAGCACCTCGGCGATCAGTTCCGAGCCGGCCATCACGTCGATCGCCTCGGCCAGGTTCTCCGGCAGCGCCTCGTAACCCATCGCGCGCCGCTCGGCGCTGCTCAGCGACCAGACGTCGTCCTCGGCGCCCGGGGGCAGCTCGTAGCCCTCCTCGATGCCCTTGAGGCCGGCGCCGAGCAGCACCGCGAAGGCGAGGTAGGGGTTGGTCGCCGAGTCCAGCGACCGCACCTCGACCCGGGCCGAGTTCGGCTTGCCGTACGCCGGCACCCGGACCAGCGCGGACCGGTTCAGGTGACCCCAGCAGACGTACGCCGGGCTCTCGGTGATCCGGTCCGGCAGCGCGAGGGGGAAGAGCCGCTTGTAGGAGTTCACCCACTGGTTGGTGACGGCGGTGTATTCCCGGGCGTGCATCAGCAGGCCGGCGATGAACGACCTCGCCACCTTGGAGAGCTTCATCGGGTCGCCCGCGTCGTGGAAGGCGTTCCGCTCCCCTTCGAAGAGCGACAGGTGGGTGTGCATGCCGCTGCCGGGCTGGTCGGTGAAGGGCTTCGGCATGAAGGTGGCCTGCACGCCGGTGGAGAGCGCCACCTCCTTCACCACGTGCCGGAAGGTCATGATGTTGTCGGCGGTGGTCAGCGCGTCGGCGTACCGCAGGTCGATCTCCTGCTGGCCGGGCGCGACCTCGTGGTGGCTGAACTCCACCGAGATGCCGATCCGCTCCAGGGCGAGCACCGCCTGCCGGCGGAAGTCCCGCGCCACCGCGTGGGTGGTGTGCTCGAAGTAGCCGCCGGTGTCCACCGGGACGGGCACCGAGCCGTCCTGCGGGCCGTTCTCCAGCAGGAAGAACTCGATCTCCGGGTGGGTGTAGAAGGTGAAGCCCTTCTCGGCGGCCCGGGAGAGCATCCGGCGCAGCACGTGCCGCGGGTCGGCCCAGGAGGGGCTGCCGTCGGGAAGCAGGATGTCGCAGAACATCCGGGCGCTCTCGCCGCTGACGCCGCCCTCGAAGGGGAAGACCTGGAACGTGGTCGGGTCGGGCATGGCCACCATGTCGGACTCGAAGACCCGGGCGAAGCCCTCGATCGCGGAGCCGTCGAAGCCGATGCCCTCCTCGAAGGCCGCCTCCAGCTCGGCGGGGGCCACCGAGACGCTCTTCAGCGTGCCCAGCACGTCGGTGAACCACAGCCGGACGAACCGGATGTCCCGCTCTTCCAGCGTACGGAGGACGAACTCCTGCTGACGGTCCACTTCCACCCCTCGTGACACTCTTTGTCCGGCGCCGGTCGGGCCGGTCCGGCCTGACCGCCCAGTCTTCACCGGCCTCGTTACGCCGACGTTACGCGACCCTCCGGCCGCCGTCCCGCCGTGTCCCACCGCGTCGGCGCCGCCGTCCCCGGCCACCCGGGGTGTCGCCGTCCGGCCGGCTGCGGGGTGGCCGGCTGGGGCAAGATGAGGGCATGCCCACCCTGCGTCTCGCACTGTGCCAGGTCAACCCGACGGTCGGCGACCTCGTCGGCAACGCCGACCTGGTTCGCCGCTGGACCCGGCAGGCCGCCGAGGCCGGCGCCCAGCTCGCGCTCTTCCCCGAGCTGATGCTGACCGGCTATCCGGTCGAGGACCTGGTCTTCCGCCGCTCCTTCGTGGCCGCGTCGAAGGCGGCGCTGGAGCAGCTCGCCACCGACCTGGCCGCCGACGGGCTCGGTGACCTGCCGGTGCTGGTGGGCTACCTCGACGCGGACGGCCCACCGCAGGTCAGCGCCGACGCCCAACCCGGTCGGGGGGCCCGCAACGCGGCGGCCCTGCTGCACCGGGGCACCGTCGTCGGCACCTACTTCAAGCACCACCTGCCCAACTACGGGGTCTTCGACGAGGACCGCTACTTCGTGCCCGGGGACACCCTGCTCGTGGTCCGGATCGGCGGGGTGGACGTGGCGCTGACCATCTGCGAGGACCTGTGGCAGGCCGGCGGCCCGTTCGCGGTGGCCCGACGGGCCGGTGTGGGGCTGGTGCTCAACATCAACGGCTCGCCGTACGAGCTGAACAAGGACGACATCCGGCTGCCGCTGGTCCGCCGCCGGGCCGCCGAGGCCGGCGCCACCATCGCGTACGTGAACATGGTCGGCGGCCAGGACGAGCTGGTCTACGACGGCGACTCGATGATCGTCGACGCGACGGGCGCGCTGCTCGCCCGGGCCCCGCAGTTCGTCGAGCACCTGCTGGTGCACGACGTGGACCTGCCGCCCGCGAAGGAGCCCGTCGAGGGCGACGAGGAGATCGCCGACGACATGCGGATCGTCCACACCAAGATCAGCGACATCCTGCCCCCGGCGCCCACCGGCGCGCTGGCCCGCGGCGGGATCATCGAACCGGTCGCGGACGAGGCCGAGGTGTGGCAGGCGCTGGTGCTGGGTTTGCGCGACTACGTCGACAAGAACCGCTTCCCGTCGGTGGTGCTCGGCCTCTCCGGCGGCATCGACTCGGCGGTGGTGGCGGCCCTCGCCGTGGACGCGCTCGGCCCGGACCGGGTGGTGGGGGTCTCCCTGCCCAGCCAGCACTCCTCCGCGCACTCCCGCGCCGACGCCGAGGAGCTGGCCAAGCGGACCGGCCTGGACTACCGGGTCGAACCGATCCAGCCCATGGTGGACGCCTACCTGGCCAACATCTCGCTCTCCGGCGTGGCGGTGGAGAACCTCCAGGCCCGGGTGCGCGGGGTGATCCTGATGGCGCTGTCGAACCAGGAGGGCCACCTGGTCCTCACCACCGGCAACAAGAGCGAGCTGGCGGTCGGCTACTCGACGCTCTACGGCGACTCGGTCGGCGGCTACAACCCGGTCAAGGACGTCTGGAAGACGCTGATCTGGCGGCTGGCGAAGTGGCGCAACGCGGACGCCACCCGCCGGGGCGAGACCCCGCCCATCCCGGAGAACTCGATCGGCAAGCCGCCCTCGGCGGAGCTGAGCCCCGGCCAGCTCGACAGCGACAGCCTCCCGGAGTACGACGTCCTCGACCCGATCCTGATCGGCTACGTCGACGGCGATCTGGGCCGGGACGGGCTGATCGCCTCGGGGCACGACCCGGCGATGGTCGACAAGGTGCTGCGGATGGTGGATACCGCCGAGTACAAGCGACGCCAGTCCGCCCCCGGCACCAAGATCTCCATCAAGGCGTTCGGCCGGGACCGGCGGCTGCCCATCACCAACCGCTGGCGGGAGCACGGCTGACGCCCCGCCCGGCGCGCCGACCCGGGAGTGAAATCCTCCACTCTGCCCTGCCGCCGCCCGGTCGTCCGGTGCGACGATCGCGACGGAACCCGGGGACCGCGAGCGCGGCCTCGAGGAAGGAGAGAACCATGGTGGAGTCCACCCCGTCCGAGGTGACCGCCCTCTACGGCGGGCCGGCCACCCGGCGGATCCGCACCCGCGACCTGATCGCCGCCAAGGAGCGCGGCGAGCGCTGGGCGATGCTCACCTCGTACGACCAGTACACCGCCTCGATCTTCGACGCCGCCGGCATCCCGGTGCTGCTGGTGGGCGACTCGGCGGCGAACAACGTCTTCGGTTACGAGACCACCCTGCCGGTCACCGCCGAGGAGCTGCTGCCGCTGGTCCGCGCCGTGGTCCGGGCGACCCGGCACTCGTTGATCGTCGGCGACCTGCCCTTCGGCTCGTACGAGGAGGGGCCGACGCAGGCGCTGCGGACGGCGGTGCGGTTCATGAAGGAGGGCGGCTGCCACGCCGTCAAGCTGGAGGGCGGCCGGCGCTGCGCCGCGCAGATCGAGGCGATCGTCGGCGCCGGCATCCCGGTGATGGCGCACATCGGCTTCACCCCGCAGAGCGAGCACACCCTGGGCGGCTACCGGGTGCAGGGCCGCGGCGACACCGCCGACGAGGTGATCGCCGACGCGCGGGCGGTGGCCGAGGCGGGCGCGTTCGCGGTGGTGCTGGAGATGGTGCCGGGCGAGGTGGCCAAGCGGATCACCGCCGAGCTGCCGATCCCGACGGTCGGCATCGGCGCCGGCCCGGACACCGACGGCCAGGTGCTGGTGTGGCAGGACATGGCCGGCCTGCGGACCGGCAGGGCGCCGCGCTTCGTCAAGCGCTACGCCGACCTGGCCGGGGCGCTGACCGACGCCACCCGTCGCTTCGCCGAGGAGGTCCGCGGCGGCGAGTTCCCCGCCACCGAACACACCTTCTGACGCGGGCGGGAAACCGGCTGGAGGCGGGGCGCCGGCGTGACCGATGATCCACTATCGTCGGACAACGTGATTCGTACTCGCGTTCTTCCCCTCCTCCTGACCGGTTTCTCCCTGGTGGCGCTCGCCGCCTGTGGCGACAAGGCCACCGAATCGTCGGGCGCCGCCGCGCCCACGGCGTCGGCGTCGGCCACCACCACGGCCGCCCCCACCACCTCCGCCACCACGGCCCCCGCAGCGGCCGCGCTCGACGACAAGCAGCTCTGCGAGAGCGCCAAGAAGGCCAACGCCAGCATGAAGGCCAAGTTCGCCGAGACCATGACCTCGGGCTCGACCCCGACTCCGGCCGACTTCGCCAAGATCCTGACCGGGGTGGAGAAGGAGATGAACGCCGTGGCTGCCACCGGCGCGCCGGACAGCGAGGTGACCGCCGGACTGACGGCGTTCGCCAAGGAGGCCGGCGAGGCGGCCGCTGCCGCGGACCCGGCGAGCGCCGCCGACAACCCCGAATTCGCGAAGGCCGGAGCGACGCTCTCCGCCTCCTGCGGGAAGGCCGGCGTCACCGTCGTCTTCTGACCGGTCAGCAGAGGCCCCCTGCCGACGCCAGTCGTCGAGCAGGGGGCCTCTGTCCACGCATCGGCGAGCCCGTCGCGGGCCGCGGCGGGCTCAGAGGTCGGTCACCCGGATCCCGGCGTGCGCCTTGTAGCGCTTGTTGATCGCGATCAGGTTGGCGGTGAACGCCTCGATCTGGTGGGCGTTGCGCAGCCGGCCGGCATAGATGCCGCGCATGCCGGGGATCCGGGCGGCCAGCGCGCCGACCACGTCGACCAGTTCCCGGTCCTCGGTGCAGATCAGCACGTCCAGGTCGATCCGCGCGACCTCCGGGTCGGCCAGCAGCGGCGCGCTGACGTGGTTGAAGGCGGCGCAGACGCGCGAGTCCGGCAGCAGCGCGGCGGCCTGCTGCACGGCACTCCCCTCCGCCACGACCAGCGCGTACGGGCCCTGCTTGTCGAAGCCCAGCGGGTTCACGCAGTCCACCACGATCTTGCCGGCCAGCGGCTCCGCCAGGGCGGCGACGGTGGCGGCGTGCCCGTCCCACGGCACGGCGACGATCACCACGTCGCTGCCCCGGGCCACCTCGTCGTTCGCCGCGCCGGTCACGTCCACCCCGGCCGGCATCCCGGGCAGCGCCGCGATCTCCGCGGCGGACTGCTGGGCGCGCTCGGCGGAGCGGGAGCCGATCAGCACCCGCTGCCCGGCCCGGGCGAACCGGTAGGCCAGCCCTCGGCCCTGGTCGCCGGTGCCACCGATGATGCCGACGGTGAGCCCGGAGACGTCGGGCAGCGTGGTCGCGTCGTAAGCCATGCCGTCATCCTCGCAAACCGTGCCACCGACCAGCAGTCCGAGCCGCTGTGACAATCCCCCCGTCGAGCCGTCCGGTGGGAACGGGAAACTGTCCGGATCCGGGGTCGCGGGGGCGTCAGGCGCGCTCGAAGAGGACCTTGCGGTCGACCGGGTCGGCGGTGACCAGGCGGACCGGGACACGTTCGCCGAGCGGCAGCTCGCCGAGGCAGCGGGCCCGGACGGGCGGCTCGTCCAGGGCGACCGTGCCACCGGGCTGACGGGCCGGTCTACCGGTCCCGTTCCCGGACTGCCGGGGCGGCGGGGTCGACGTCCCGCCGGACTGGTGGGGCGGTTCGGCGGGCGGACGCGGCGTGTCGACGTCGAGCACGGCGGCCGAGAAGGTCTCCCCCACCCGGTGCTCCAGCAGCACCGCCTCGGCCAGCTCGATCGCGCCCCGGGTCGCCGCCGACGCCGTCCGGTCGGTGGTGGCCATCACCTCGGGCAGCTTCGGCAACGCCGCGCGGGCCCACTCCGGCACCTCCCGCCCCTCGTGCAGGGCCAGGCAGACCTCGGTCGCGTATCGGTCGGCGAGCCGGCGCAGCGGCGCGGTCACGTGGGCGTACGCGGCGGCGACCCCGCCGTGCTCCGGCTGCTCGGGCAACTGCCCGTCGAAGGCGGTGTAACCGGCGCCGCGCATCAGCTCGGCCGCCTGGTCGATGAAGGCCGCCGCCCGGGGCTGGGAGGCGTCCAGCCCGGCGAGCACCTCGCCGACGCTCCGGTCGGCGGGCCAGTCCACCCCGAGCGGGGCGGCGGCGAGGCGCAGCCGGTCGACCGCTTCCGGCTTCGGCGGGGGCATGGTCCGCAGCAACCCGATCCGGCCGGCGAGCATGATGTCGGCGGCGGCCATGCCGGTCAGCAGGGAGATCTGCGCGTTGTGGTCCTCCATCGGGACCGGGCCGCGCAGCACCAGCCGCCACCCGTCGCCGTCCGGCTCGACGTCCTGCTCGGGCAGGGGCAGGTTGACCGCGCCCCGGCGCAGCCCCCGGGCGGTGAGCAGTGTGCCGAGCTCCGGTAGCAGGGCGATCGGCTCGGGCAGCCGGCCGGCGTCGGCGTCGCGCTGCACCCCCACGTAGTCGAGCTTGGCGCGGCTGCGGACCCGGGCCCGTTCCAGCGTCACGCCGACCGTGTCGCCCTCCGCGTCCAGGTCGATGGTCCAGAGCACCGCCACCCGCTCGGCGTCGGGCAGCAGGCTGGCCGCCCCCTCGCTCAGCGTGTGCGGGTGCAGCGGCACGTTGCCGTCGGGCAGATAGACGGTCTGCCCGCGGCGCCAGGTCTCCTCCTCCAGCGCGCCGCCGGGGCGGACGTGCGCGGCGACGTCGGCGATCGCGTACCGGACCCGGAAGCCGCCCCCGGGTCGGCGGCTGAGGTGCATGGCCTGGTCGAGGTCACGCGACGACGCCGGGTCGAGGGTGACGAGGGGGACGTCGGTGCGGTCGGCGGCGGCCGGCAGCGGCGCGGCCGCTGCCTCGTCCGCCTCGCGCTGCGCCGCGGCCGGGAAGCCCTCGGGCAGGCCCAGCTCGCGGCGCAGCGCGCCGAAGTCGATGCGGGGTGCCAGTACGCGTCGGATCACCACGCGGTCAATCCTGACAGCGCACCGCCACATCCGCTCACCGGCCCGGCGTACGACCGGTCAGCGTGCCCTCAGCCGGTGGCCTTGCGGGCGGTCGAGCGGGCGCTGCGCGGCGCGGTCGCCCGGGCGGCGGCGGTCCGGGCCGGCGCCTTGCGGGCGGTGACCTTCTTCGCGGCGGTGGTCTTGCGGGCCGGTGCCTTCGTCGCCGCCGCCGTACGGGTGGCGGTCGAGGAGGTGCCGGTCGCCTTCTTCGCCGGGGCCTTCGTCGCCGCCGTCTTGCGCGCGGTCGGGCGGGTCGACCCGGTGGTCTTCTTCGCGGGGGCCTTCTTCGCCGCGGTGGTCTTCTTGGCGGTCGCCGTGCCCGTCTTCTTCGCCGCCGCGCCCGTCCTGCTGACCGTGGCGGTGGTCTTCCGCGCGCTGGAGGTCACCTTGCGGGTCGCCGCGGTGGTCTTCGCGGGAGCCTTCTTCGCCGCCGTGGTCTTCGTGGCGGCCGTGGTCTTCTTCGCCGCGGTGGTCTTCTTGGCGGCCGTGGTCTTCTTGGCGGCGGTGGTCTTCTTGGCGGCGGTGGTCTTCTTGGCGGCGGTGGTCTTCTTCGCCGTGGTGGTCTTCTTCGCCGTGGTGGTCTTCTTGGCGGTGGTCCGGCTGGCCGGAGCCTTCTTGGCGGTGGTCTTCGTCGCCGGGGCCTGCTTCGCGGGCGCCTTGCGGGCCGCCGCGACGACCTTCTTCGCCGCCGCCTTCTTCGCGACGGCCTTCTTCGCCGGCACCCGTCCGGCGCCGGCACCCGAGGCGTTCGGCGACGCCTTGGTCACCGTGGCCGCCCGGCCCGTGCCCGCGCCCGTGGTCCGCTTCGTCGCGGCGGTCGTCTTCGCGGTCGTACGTTTGGCGGCCGGGCGGGTGGTGGCCTTCTGTGCTTCGGCCATCTCGGTTCCCTCCTTGGGGACATGCTCTCGCGTGCCTCCTCGCGGGGCACGGAGTACCTCGACGCGGGCCGTCCCGCGCCGTCTACCTGTCCTCCCCGGCCCAACGGGCGTCCTCGGCGTCCCACGCTTCGTTGCGCTCCTGCACCTGCTGCAGGGCGTTCTCCGCGTCGGCGGCTGAGGCGTACGGGCCGAGAACGTGCTTCGCAGGGCACACGTCGGCATCGGTCTCGACCCGGTGGTGTCGGGTGCACCAGTAGTAGTGCGCACCACTTCCGCTGTCGCTCATGGGATCACTGTGCACCGCGCAGCGTCCGGCCGCCACCGGATCACCGAAAGATGTCGTCGATGCTCTCCACATTAGACGTGCTCCGGCCGCCGGGAGGCGGAACGGGAAAAGACGGGGCAGCCGGGAGGCGGCCCGGTGACGGAGAATCCCCGGGTGCGTTACGGGGGAGGAACATCGGTACGGCGGCGCCGTGGACTGCTGGCCGGCGTCGCGGTCGGGGTGCTCGTCGTGGTGGGCGTGCTGGCCGGGGTGCCCGCGCTGCGGGACCGGTCCCAGCACCGGTTGGAACGGCAGGCCGACCGGGAGGTGACCGCGACGGCGCAGAAGGCCCGCGGCGCGCTGCTGGCCAGTCCGGCCGCTCCGGCGGCGGCCCTGCGGGACGTCGCCGAGGACGTGGACGGGGTCGACGTCCTGACCGTGGAGGCCGGGCCGCCGCCCGTCGGCGTACGGCTGGTCTTCCGGGTCCGGGTGGCGAAGACCGCCGCCTCCGTCTTCGGCTGGCAGCGGACGACGGCGGTCGGCTGCTTCGCGCAGGTCGTCCGGCCGGCCGCCACCCCGATCGTGCTGGAACGGGTGTCGTGCGCCGACTGAGCCGGGTCAGGCGGGCGCGGGCAGCGGGTCGGGAGCGTCGGCCAGGCACGGCGCCGCCGGCCGCGCCGCCCCGATCGCGTACGCCAACGCGTACGGCGTGCAGGCCAGATAGAGGAAGGGTTGCAGGTCGGTCAGGTCGGTGATCAGGAAGACCTCCGGCCCGGTCGGTCGGGGCAGCCCGAGCGACGAGTCGGTCCAGGTGGCGAGGAGCCAGAGCGGCGCGGAGATCCGATCGACGGTGTCGCCCTGCGCCACTCCGTCGATGACGGTCTCCGGTCCGGCCGGAATGTGCGCGACCACCAGAAGCACGACGGCGAGGTCGGCGACGACGAACGCGCCGAGCAGGCCCAGGCACCAGGCGGCCCGGGACCGGCCCCGGCCGGCGAGTGTCCCGGCGCACCAGAGCACCAGGGCCAGGCCGGGCAGCCAGACCACCAGCCCGGGCGCCACCCGGAGCAGGTGCTCGACGGTGCCGTGGGAGGCGTACTCGACGCCGACGGCGGTCACGGCGAGCGGCAGCACGACGCCGAGCGCGACGCGCAGCGGCCCGCGCAGGGCGGTGCGGCCGGCGGCCCGGCCCGTGATCCGGGCGAGCAGCAGCGCGAGGACGACCGTCACCGTGGTCAGCAGCGGCACCTGTGCGTCCATGGCCCATTCGGTCGAGCCGAGCAGCGGACCGGTCACCACGTTCATCACGACCGCCGCGACCAGCAGGACCGCCACCCCGGCCAGCGGCGCGACGAGCAGCGTGGCGGCCGTACGACGGGCCTGGCCCGGCACGCGCGGCCGGTCCACGAGCGGACCGGCGGTACGGCTGGCCGCGAGGCTCGCCGCGAACCGCAGCATCCGCAGCCGGTCCCCCCGGACGGCGAGGACGTGCAGCTCGGCGGCCCATTCGCGGCGCAGGTCGGCGCGGAGGGCGACGGGCCAGCGCCGCGCCGCCGTCCGCAGCAGCGCCTCGGCCAGCCACCGGGTCACCATGCGGGGGCACCCTTCGGTGCGACGCCACCCGGGGCGGGACGCCCGCCCGGGTCGAGGGCACGCAGCTCGGCCAGGGCCTGCCGGGCGTCGCGGACGCCCTGCGCGGTGAGCCGGTAGTAGCGCCGCGCCGGTCGGCCCACCGCCGTCGGCTCCACCTCTTCCCAGTCGGCGGTGAGCCAGCCGGCCTCCCGCAGCCGCTGCAGCACCGGATAGAGGGTGCCGCTGGGCAGGCCGGTGAGCTTCATCAGGTCGAGGCCGTACCGCTCGGAGTCGGGGTCGGCGAGCAGCGCGGAGAGCACTTTCGCCACCGGAACGGTCATCCGCATGCGGGAACTATATCGGAACTCTACATAGGGGCGCTGTCCCCGGTTTGACGTCTTCCCGGCGGGATGGCCACGTGACGCGCCCGTGGGTACTGTCCGGGTCATGCAGTGCTTCGCCGCCGGGCGCACCCGCTCCTGAGGGGCGGCTCGTTCTGAGCCGCGCGTTGCCCGACCTGCCGGTCAGGTCGGGCTGTTCGCCACACCCTCAGACGAAAGGCACTGCACACCATGGATCTACGTCCGTTCCGGCCAGCCGACCTGGCGCCCCTGCTCGAACTGACCATCGCCACCTTCGGGCCGTTCTTCGAGGACTCGTTCCGGTCGATCGTGGGCGACGCCATCATGACCAACCAGCACGGCACCTGGCGGGAGGACTACCGCGACATGTGGGTCGGGCTGCACGACCCGCGACAGAACAAGCACGTGGTGGTCGCCGAGAAGGGCGGTTCGCTCCTCGGATTCGCCGCCTGGCAGGTGCACCCGGAGAAGCGCAGCGGCGAGATCGACATCATCGGCGTGGCGGCGGATCAGCGCCGGCACCACGTCGGCACGGCGCTGTGCACCTACGCGTTCGAAGCGATGAAGCAGGCCGGGGCCGAGGTGGTGTCGATCGGCACGGGAGGCGACCGGTTCCACGACTCGGCCCGGGCGTTCTACGACAGCCTCGGCATGACCGCCATGCCCCTGGTCCGCTACTACCTGGCCCTCTGACGGGCGTACCGGTCGGCCGTCGTACGCGGCCGACCGGTGCCCCGGTCGCCAGCCGGTCGGACCGTCGCACCGGGCGGCGCGGTGTCGGTGGGCGGTACTAGCGTCGCGGCATGACGCACCACCGGCTGGACCGCGACGAGGCGCGGCGGATCGCTGTCCGCGCCCAACTGCTCGACGCCCACCGGCCCACGGACCTGGCGTCGGTCGTACACCGGTTGACGTTCCTCCAGCTCGACCCGACGGCCGCGGTGGCGCCCAGCGCCGACCTGGTCGCCTGGACCCGGCTGGGCGCGGCGTACCGACCGAGCCACCTGACCCGGGCGCTGGAGCACGACCGGGCGCTCTTCGAGCACCGGGCGATGGTGCGGCCGATGGCCGACCTCGGGCTGCACCTCGCCGAGATGGCGACGCTGCCGGAGCACGCCCGGCAGCGCGAGTGGCTGCGGGCCAACGACACCTTCCGCCGGTACGTGCTCGACCTGCTGCGTGACTCCGGTCCGCTGCTCTCCCGCGAGGTGGAGGACCGCAGCACCGTCCCCTGGCCGTCGACCGGGTGGACCAACAACCGCAACGTCACCCAGATGCTGGAACTGCTCGCCGCCCGGGGCGAGATCGCCATCTCCGGCCGGATCGGCCGGCAACGCCGATGGGACCTCGCCGAGCGGGTCTATCCGACCGGCACCCCGGTCGTCCCCGCCGAGGAAGCCCGTCGGCTACGGGACGAGCGATGGCTCCGGGCGATGGGCGTCGCCCGCGCCTCGGTGGTGGGCGACGCCGGGGAGCCGGCCGAGGTCGCCGGCACGACCGGCACCTGGCGGGTCGACCCCGAGGCCCTCGGCCGGCCGTTTGCCGGCCGGACCGCGCTGCTGTCCCCGTTCGACCGGCTGATCCACGACCGCAGGCGGGCCCTGGAGCTGTTCGACTTCGACTACAAGCTGGAGATGTACGTGCCGAAGGCGAACCGCCGCTGGGGCTACTTCGCGCTGCCGGTACTCCACCACGACCGGCTGATCGGCAAGGTGGACACCACGGCCGACCGGAAGGCGTCCGTGCTGCGGGTCGACGCGATCCACGGGGACGTGCCGTTCGACGCGGCGACCACGGCCGCCGTGCACGAGGAGCTGGCGGCGCTGGCGAACTGGCTCGACCTCTCCGACGTCCGCCTCGCCAGCTGATCGGCCGACGGACCATCGCGCATCCCGACGCCGGGCCGACGGACGAACCAGCGGTAGCGGTTGCCGTCCACAGCAATGGGACGACTGCCCCGCCTGTTCAGCGCCATCGCCCCCCAGCCCTACCTGCGCGTGTGCTGGGGCGTACACATCAGGGGGCGATTCCAGTGACAGGGGCCCAAAGCCAGACGCAGACCGCGACGACCGCCGCGACCGCCGTTCCGATCGCGATCACCATGGACGCCCGGCCACCCCGGACGCCGCGGTAGCACCACGCCGAAGCGGACGTGAGGCAGAGGGCGGGCACCAGCGCGGGCGGGAGAAGGACGGCAACTGCCAAGCCCGTCAGGTTCTCCGAACCGCCGGCAAAACGGGCGGACACTGCCATGAGGACAAGGGAACCGACAACCAGCCATGCCAACGCTGCGAGCGTCGCAGCGAAGACAAGCAGCGGACGCAGGAAAGACTCGGCGGGCCGGGTCTCCCGTGAGGGGCACCAGGCATCGGGATCGGCCATCGACTGATGCTGGCACGCGGGTGCCGAAACGGGCCAGGCAGATACCGGGTCGCAAGCTTGATCGAGGCTGCGACCTGGTGGGCGACGGACGAGTCGACCTGTACGCCGGATTCTAGTGGTCACATAGCCTCTGAGCTGGGCGGATACGACCACTCCCCCACGTCAGGCCGTCTCGGGGCCGTCGGCAGGGTCGGGCCGGAAGAGCCGGTCGATGGCGTTGCGGGTGCGTTCCTCGCTGGCCGGCATGAGGTGCGTGTACACCCGGAGGGTGAATCCGGGGTCGGAGTGGCCGAGGTAAGAGGCCAGGGCCTTGATGCTCTCCCCCGCATCGAGTAGCGCCGAGGCGTAGAAGTGCCGCAGCGCGTGCATGCCGGTCGACCTGGACGGCACGATGCCGGCCGCCGAGACGGCCGGTCGCCACGCTTTGGCGTCGAACCAGCAGCGGTTGATCGCCTTGCGCCAGGTAGTGGTCAGGATCAGGCCGGCGGTCACCTGCTCCGCACTGGCAGGGTTCTCCCACGGGAGGGTGAGGGTCAGCGGCGGGTGGTCCTTCATGTGCTGCCGCAATACATCGGCCACTGACGCCGGCAGCGGCACCCGCCGATCCCGGTTGTTCTTGGGCAGGCCGAAGACGAGCCGGTGGCGGACGAGCTTGACCTGACGTTGGATGTGCAGCCAGCCGGCGTCGAGGTCGGTGTCATCGACGGCCAGGCCGAAGACCTCACCCTGTCGCATGCCGCAGCCGGCCCCGAGGTCGACGACGGCCCGGTACCGCTCGGGAAGACCAGCCCGGATAGCGGCGATATCGTCGGGCTTCCACGGCACCACGCGCCGCTCGACCGGACGCGGTTGGGTGACCGACCGGGCGGCACACGGGTTCTTCGGGATGCGTTCGTCGTCGACGGCCGCACCGAGGATGGTGCGCAGATGGGCGAAGAGCACGGAGCGGGTCGATGGAGCGAGCTTGCCGACCAGGGCCGCGTCCCACTCGCGAATGTGGCCCGGCTTGATGGCGGCCAGCTGGCGATTGCCGAAGGACGGGAGTAGATGCCGACGTACCCGAATCTCGGTGGTCTCTCGGGTCGACTCGTCGAAGCTCCGAGTGCGGAGCCAGCTTTCGGCGTACTCGGCGAAGGTGATCCGGCCTGCGGCCGGGTCGACGTACGCGCCGCGCAGCTTGTCCGACTCGACCGAGACGAGGAAGGCTTCCGCGTCCCGCTTGCCCCGATCGGGGAAGGACTGGCTCCGCTCCCTTCCGTCCGGGCCGATGTAGCGCACCCGGTAGCGCTTGCCGATGCCGTGCCGGTCGGTCTTCTCCCGCTTGGTCCTTCCGTCCGGGGCGGTGACGGTCCGGTACCACCGATCCTCGATGTGGCCCATGCTCAGGCCACCCGACTTCTCACCCAGGCGCGGACCTCTACCGGGTCGTAGCGCAGGTGCCGACCGATGCGGGCAGCCGGCGGCCCGTACTTCACCTTGCGCCAGCGGTAGAGGGTTTCCACCGGCACTCGCAGGAAGGCGGCAACGTCTTCGACGGACCAGAGTTCGTCGACGAGCTCTCGCGCAGTCACGGTCATCCTTTCGTGTCATCAGGCGGCGGCCGAGACGGTGCCGGCCGGGGTGGTGCCGAGTTCGTGGGCGAGTTCTTCGCGGCCGGTGGCGTGTCGCTCGCGGGCGAGGGCTGCGGCGGTGTTGGCGAGCAGGGCGTCACCGGTGGTGTGCCAGCCGACGCCGGCGAAGGTGAGGGTGCCGACGATGAGGGTGGTGTCGTCGAGGTGGTCGACGGCGTGGATGGGTTCGCCGGCGCCCTGGTCGTGGTCCTCGCTGCGGCGGTAGGTGACGCGGGTGTCGCGCAGGAGTTGGAAGGTCACCGAGTAGCGGCGGGCTTTGGTGAGAAAGTGGCCGCCGAAGCCGAGCATGTGCGCCCAGCGCCGCAGTCGGGTGTACGGGTTGGCGTCGGCCGGTTTCGCCGGTTGGGCGTCAAGGGTGGCTTGACGGTGGTCGACGCAGACGGGGCAGGCGGCGTAGCGGGTGTGGGTGCCGCAGTCGGGGCACTCCCACGGCTGGACGAAGCCGGGCGTGGGCCGGTGGTCCCGGGGTCGCTGGGACAGCGGGACGGGTGTTTGCGTGGGTCGGCCGAGTCGCCAGCAGGCGTCGATGAGGCGGGCGGTGTGGTCGCCGTCGGGGTCGGCGTAGTCGCCGATGGTGTCGGCGGTGAGCCTGACGGAGCGGTGGCCGGTTACCTCGGTGCTCTTGGTGGCGTACTTGGCAAGGTAGCCGGCGACCATGCTGTCGGTGACCTCACCACGGCCGGTCAGCGAGATCGGGCGGATCTCGGCTTGGTCGCCCCAGGCGATGGGCCAGCCCTGCGGTCGGTCTGGGTGGCCGGGGGTTGTGAATGTGACCTGTGCGGCGGCGTGAAGCGCGTCGATGAGGTCGGCGGTGGTGAAGCCGGCGGGCGGTGGGACGACGGCGGTCGGGTCGGTGGGGTCGACGCCGTCGAGGCGCACCAGGGCGTGGAAGTGCACGGCTCCGCGTGCTTGGAACTCGGCGGCTTTGCCGTGGGAGAGCCGGACCGGCGAGACGGTGCGGGTCTTGCCGGAGGGGGTGACGACCGGGACGCGGGGGATGCCGCGGCTGCGGGCGAGTTTGGCGAGGTGGCGTTCCGCGGCTTGCTTGGTGCGGTGCCACAGCTCGCCCGAGAAGAGGTTCCAGACGACCTGGTGGTCGTGGTCGTAGCAGTCCAGGCACAGCGGTTGCCCGAGCGCTGTGTCGTCGGGTTCGTGTCTGGCCCAGCAGACGGCGGGTCGGCCGTGCTCGCACTGGCCGGTGTCGCGGCGGGCGTGGCAGGGGTCGGGCCGGCAGTCGCAGCGTCGGCGGTCGGCGCAGGTGTGCCGCTTGATCACCCGGGCGTGAACAGGCCCGAACGAGGGGGCGGTGAAGGTGGGGAACACCGCCGGGTGCCGGGACACGGTCTCGGGGACGCCCTTGCCGCCGACGAGGCCGGCGCGCAGGAGTTGATAGGCGTCGCGTTGGTAGGTGCGGGCGCAGGCGGGGCAGACGGTGGCGCGGCGGTTGCCGCACGCCTTGTAGATCGCGGCGTCGGGCATGGCGTCGGTGTGCCGCTGGTCGAGGATGCGGCCGGTGCCGGGTTCGACGGTGAGGAGCTGCCCAGCGAGGCGGATGGGTCGGGTGCAGCCGGCGGCGGCGCGGACGTGGTCGAGCCAGCCGAAGTAGTCGGGCTGGGTGGCCCGGTGGAACGCGGAGCCGGCGGCGGTGTAGCCATAGACGGGGGCGGTGGTGTCGGCGTTCGAGCCCACACCCCGGGCCACGAGGGTCCGGGGTGTGAGGTCCAGCGTCGAAACCATCAGGCGGACACCTCGTCGAGGTGCCGGGTGATGATGGAGTGCTGCGTGACGATGGTCCGGCAGGCTCCGCACTGGCGGGCGGCCGGTTCGTGCCGGTGGCACGCGATGGTGGTGGTCACCTGGCCGCAGCGGATGGTGACCGGGGTCCGGCAGGGTCCGCCGGGGATGACGTGGATGACGGTGCGTCGGGTGTCGTAGGGGTGGGGCTCGTCCGGGTAGGCCGGGCAGGTGTGGGTGATGTGTTCGATGTCGACGACGTGGATGGTCATCGGGCACCACCAGCGACGGGGGTGCCGTTGACGGCGGTGGTGTGGCCGCCGAGGGTGTGCAGCAGTTCCCGGGCGATGTCCGGGTTGACCGACAGCAGCCCGGCCAGCTCGTCGATGGTGATGGGTCGGCCGGTGCTCTGTTCGTGGCGGCCGATGACGAAGCGTGCGGTGGGGACGAGGTGCGCGGGCACCTCGGGTCGGGTGATCGGCACCGGGTTGACGGGTGCCTCGATGACAGCCGGCGGAGTGTCGACGGCCGGCCTCACGGCCGGCGGGGTGTCGGCAGCGGGCGGCTCGTCGACAAGCTGGGCGACGCCAGCGGTGTCGGTGGGTTCGGTGGTCGGCTCGTTTTTGGCCGCCAGGTCGCGGGCGGCGGTGAGTAGTGCGGCGGCTTCGGCTTCGATGGCGGCGAAGTCGGGTCGGATGCGTCCGGCAACGAGTTCGACGCCAATGACGAGGACGACGACCAGGGCGAAGACCAGGCGCAGGCCGAGGCTGCCCGGGGAGGCGAAGTTGATGGTGGCCGACAGCAGCGCGGCGGCGGCAAAGACGACCAGGGCTCCGCGCTTGGCATCCTTCGCAATGCCGGAGGTGCGGACGACGGTCAGCATCGACACCATCGCGGCGTCGAAGATCAGCGGCACCAGGTAGGCGAAGTAGCCGGCGTTTTGGGTCCACAGGTAGTGGGCCTGGTGCAGGTAGCTGGTCGCCAACGCGCCGAGCAGAACGAAGCGGTTGTACCGCTTGATCGAGCCGATTGCCCTGAGCATGGTGGGCACCGCGTTGCGGGCGTACTCGGCGGCGAACTGTTCGGTGACGGTGTGCGCGTCAGTGGTGGGCATGGGGAGTCACCTCCGGGGCCGGGAGGGTGTCAAGCGGGATGAGGTCGACCACGCCCGAGCAGTGGGCGCACATGATCGGAGCCAGGCCCTGAGCGGCGAACTGCTGGCGGAAGCAGGGCAGGCAGGTGAAGTCCGCCGGGAACAGTCCCTTGCCCTCACAGAGGATGCAGGCCCGGAGGCAGACGGGGCAGGGCTTGTAGACAGGGCCGAGGATGTCGTGGATGCCGGCGGGCGAGCTGCCCTCCATGCACCACAGGCACGGGTCGGACAGGTGGAAGCTCATCGGGTGCCTCCGTGGCAGTCGAAGCAGCAGCCGTAGCGGCGGGGGATGTAGTAGGGCTTCACCACGTCGCAGACGCGGCAGGTACGCCGAGCCCGAAGGGCCTTGGCGATGGCGGCCCGCTGGGCGGGGGTGGCGACCCGCTTGGGGGCGGCCAGGTCGAGGCGGTAGAGGTAGGCGACGCGCTTGCCGCGCCGCCACACGATCTGGGCGACCGGGTCATGTCCTCCGGGTCGGAGGCCGGCGGCGCGCAGTTGACGGCGGGTTGCCAGCCCGTCGGGTGCCATGCGGTAGGGGAAGGTGTCGAACCCGGTCGGGTCGTAGGTGATGGTCATGACTAGCCTCCCCAGCGCTGCTGGGCAGCCTGCTTGGAGATGCCGAGCCGGGCACCGATCTCGGCCCAG
Source organism: Micromonospora sp. CCTCC AA 2012012 (assembly GCF_040499845.1). Lineage (NCBI taxonomy): Bacteria > Bacillati > Actinomycetota > Actinomycetes > Micromonosporales > Micromonosporaceae > Micromonospora > Micromonospora mangrovi. The sequence continues at coordinate 282,950 of NZ_CP159342.1, read as the reverse complement.
GAGTAGCCGAACTGGCGTAGGCCGATGACGGCGTCGCCGATCGCGTCGTCGATGGACGAAGAGAGGGCGACCAGGTCGCGAAGGGCTTCCACATCACCGGCGGCGACGCGGCGGCCGTGGGCGCGAATGATCCGGCGGGCGAAGGCGGCGAACTCGTCGTTCTCGACGACCTCACGCCGCTTCTGTCGAGGGGTGTGCGTCAAGGACGCCTTGACGGTGAACATCAGTTCTCGCCTCCGTCGGTGTGGAGGCGGTCCCACTCGTCAGCCGCGCCTTCGAGGGCGGCAATGACCTGCTCGGCCGTGCGGCCGGGAGCGTCGTTCCACGAGTAGGGCAGGTAGTCGTCGTCCTCGTCGAAGACGAAGCCGGCGCTGTCGGTGCCGAAGATCGGCGTATCGGTGTCGAGGTAGTCGATGAACACGCGGACGGCGAAGAGGTAGTCGACCAGGGCGTCAGGGTCGAGCTGGGCGAAGCGCTCGATGCGCTGGCCAGTGCAGGCGACGCCGATGGCTCCGACGGCGCAGGCCGGCGGAGTCGGGGTGTCGACAGGGGCGTAGTAGGTGCCCTGGTGCCAGCCGTGCCGGCGCAGGTAGAGGGCAGCCATCCGGAGCAGGTCAGCAGGCGTGACCTGGACTTCGGTGGGTGGGTTTTGGGTAGCCTTCATGGCAGCCACGTCCTTTCGGGGCTGTTGGTGGAGGTCGGCAGGACCAGCACTGCTGCCAGGCGAGACCTGGTCCTGTCGGCCGATTCAGGTGGTGCGCAGCCGCAGGTAGCGGCGGTGGCGGGTGTCGTCGCCTCCCATGGGCTGGGGCGGGCCGACGTAGACGAGTCGGCCGCTGGTGGAGGCGACCTGAACCATGGCGGCGATCTCCGCCGGTTGGGCGACGATCCAGATTTCGGCGTACTGCGCGGCCCGCTGTTGGTTGGCGCGGGCGTAGGCGCGCTCTCGGGTAGTCATGCCGCCATCTCCCATTCGGTGGTGTCGCCAGCCGGGGTGCTGGTGCCGGTGGGGCGGCGGGTCCAGGCGGCGTAGTCGGCGATGTTGTAGATGTCGGTGTCGCTGAGGTAGGCGGCCTTGATGCGGCGGGGAACGCCGCCCTCGGCGAGGAGGTAGGCAGCGCCCTGGTTGGTGGGCAAGATGTCGGAGGCGGTGTAGCCCTGCTCGGCCCAGCCCTGGCCGAGGATGATGTTCGAGCTGTTCAGCGAGGTGCAGCGGAACGCGGCCCGGTAGCCGAACAGGTCCCGCAGGCTGGCGGGGATGATGTCCCACGACGGCCGCTGGGTGGCGGCGACGACGGGCATGCCGCAGGCGCGGCCGAGGGAGACGAGCCCGCGCAGCAGGCTGGAGAACTCTTCCTGCTGGGGCTTGGTGCCCAGCACGGTGGAGAACATGGCGAGTTCGTCGATGATGGTGACGATGACCGACATACCGTCGCCGGGGGCGAGCTTGCGGCGCCGGTTGGCGAGAAGCCAGGTGTAGCGGTTGGTGGCCACGACCAGGAGGCGACGCAGCACCTCGATGCCCTGGTCGATGTCGGGGCCGATGAACGCGTCGGCCAGGTCGCGCCAGGGGCCGAGTTCGACGAGTTTGGCGTCGAAGAGGACGAGGCGGGTGTTGTCGCACAGGACACCGTGGCCGCAGATGTTGTTGACCAGGCCGGACTTGCCGCCGCCCGGCTCACCGGCGATCAGGATGTTGCGGTAGATGACATCCAGGTAGACGGGCTGGCCGAACTCGTCGATGCCGATGAAGATCGGGTCGAACATCGACAGGCCAGGACCCACCGGCACCCCGGCAGCGGGGGCGGGAACCGTGGTGGACATGACTGCCCTCCTTTGGGCGAGTAGTGGGCGCGAGAAGCCACACGAACGAGCCGCAGGGCTCCTCGCGTCCCGGATAGGTGTGGGTCAGATCCAGTCGGAAACGTCGTCCTCAGGGGCCGAGGACGAAGCCGCGGGCTTGCTGCCGTTGGCCGTGGTCGCCGGCGGCTTCTTCGCCGGCGGCTTGCCCTGGGTCGGAAGGGTGATCGTCGGAACGCCGACGTCCGGCAGGTCCAGAGCGGTGGGCACCGTCAGCGGCGACGCCGAGACGGGCGCGGTCGGGTCGATCTTGTCGACCAGCGGGGAGCCCACATGAGCGGTCAGCACCTCACGGCGCTTGATGTCGAACCGCAGGTACGCGGCGTTGTTCTCCGCAGCGCGCTCGATGAGCACGGTGGAGGCGTGACACGTCACGGCGATCTTGTCGAGCCGGCCTTCCAGGTCCTTGGCCGACAGGCCGGGGCGCAGGTACACCCAGACCCGCTCACCGACCGGCGTGGGACGTGCCCACAGGATCAGCGGCAGGCTGCCGGACTGGTTGGCGATGATGAACTGCGCGAAGCACACCCGCAGCCGATGCCGAACCACGAGACACCAGACCCAGGCGACGACCTGACGACGGATCACCGGCACAGCGGCCGGAACACCGACGACCAGGGCGACAACGAGCAGCGTCACCACCGTTGGCGTGTGGTCGACCAGCTGCACCCAGGCGGTGAGCAGACCAGCCACGATCACGACCTCGGCCATCCACCACCACAGCAGCCGCAGAACCGGCCAGATTCGCACCAGCAACCAGGCAACGGCACCGGTCGGCACACCGACTAGGGCACCCACAAACAGAGCCACGACCGGGTGCCAGTGAGCAGCGGCCACCACAGCCGCGAGAATGCCCACCACGATGCCCGTGAGGATGAACGCCACCCTGGCGTTGCGCGCCGAAGAACGGTGAACCCTGGCCTCGATGACCGTCACCGTTCCGGTTGACTTGCCGGCGAACCGGCGGGGACTAGACTTGGACACGACGAGTCCTCCCAATCGCAAGTTGGGATCGGATGAGTTGGACGGCACCGGGGTCGGCAGATGTAGGAGTCAGTACCGACCCCGGGCCAATTTCCTTTTCGTCGCCACCTGTCGTGACGACCGGACCGGGAACGTAGGAGTCAGGAACACTCCCGGAACCGCATGGGGTTGAATCAGCGGACCATCAGGCCGCCTCAGCGAGCCACGGACACCTGTGGCTCACACAGCACGACGTGCGAAGAGACCTACTTGGCCGGAGAACCAGTCTTCGGCTTCAGCGACACCGCCCGGAACGCGACGCCGTTACGCCCGTTGGTCGCCCACGGAATAGCCTCCAACTGCTCGACCGCGAGGAAGTCCCCCACCTTCACGTTCGGCTTCTCACCCGCCGTCGTGATGGTGATGACCTCCCCGCCCGTCTCGTCGAGCACGAAGACCTGGGTGGACCACATCGGCCGGCCCGTGTTCTTCTCGGACTTCTGGTTGCCGTTCTGGTCGTTCTTCGGCTCCGGGTCTTTCGACGCCGTCACCTGCTTGCTCGTGGTGTCCACGTACAGCTTCACAACAGACCTCCTGTAGTTGAGCGCGCCCCTCGTGGACGACTGCTCTTGCGCGGCTTTCGCTCGCACCCCAAGGAGACATCGAAGAAAGTGACTCCGGAACGGCTTTGCGGGGACACTTGGGACGTTTATAGTTACTCCCTTCAAAATCGCTAAGCGGCTAAGGGAAGACGAAGAGTACCTCTGGCCGGGAGCCCGAAGAGCCGCTGACGAGACATCAAACTCGGCAGGGATGGTCCAGTTTTACCCGACTCGCGGAGCGGTCCCTCACAACCTCTGGGATCGACTTCTGGATGAAGCAACGGAGGAAGTTGGCATCCTTGTCTACGTCGGGATGTTCCTTACCGAGAAGCCCGATCTTCTGGACCGCCTAGGCCAGAAGGCAAACGCCGGCGCAAGGATCCGGATCCTGCTAGGTGACCGGGACAGCAGTGCTGTAAAGCAGCGGAGCATCGAGGAGGGAATTGGACGCGAGACAATCTCGGCGAAAATCGACCACGCCAACGCATTCTTCCGGCCGCTTCGCAGCGTGGCGGGGGTTGAGGTGAAAAGCCATTCAACCGTGCTTTACAACTCGATCTACCGCTTCGACAGGGAAATGATCGTCAACCCGCATGTCTACGGCAAGACAGCACCCATGGCACCGGCGATGCACCTACGGAAGACGGCAACCTACGGCCTCTTCGATACCTACGCCGGCAGCTTCGAGGCGGTCTGGGAATCGTCGAGGCCATCAGAAGGCAGGCTCTAGCAGATGCCAAAGACCGACTACCTTAATGATCCGCGAGCGCCGAAAGCCAACTCGCTAGTGGTAGCTGTGACTGTGTTCGTTCAAGATGACGTCGGCCGCGTCCTCCTCATACGGCGCTCCGACAACCGCCTCTGGGCTCTGCCAGGAGGGGCGCAGGATCTGGGGGAGTCCACGGCACAGGCAGCCAGACGAGAAGTTGAAGAGGAAACGGGGCTACACGTCGAGCTGACCGGCGTGTCCGGTATCTACTCCGACCCAGGGCACGTCATCGCGTACGACGACGGCGAGGTGCGGCAGGAGCTCGCAATCTGCCTTCGCGCCCGACCGATCGGCGGCGCGCTCCGAACTAGTGACGAATCGTCAGAGGTGAAGTGGGTCGAGCCGGAGACCATTGAGGAGCTTCCGATCCACCCTTCCATGCTCCTGCGCATCCGGCACGGTTTGAAGGACGACACGCCCTACCTTGGTTAGCCGGCCACGGCCTGGAGCCGGCTGCTTGTTCTTGCAATAGCGTCGGCTAGATCCTGCTGAGCGCTGTCGATGAAGACCGTGACCAGGTCGCCGGGACCGTACCGCTCCTTGATCTCGGCAACCCGGCTCGCAAAGTCCGTGGGCTCTCCGTCGGGCGTCGTGGTGAGGTCGCACATCCAAAGTGCGTCTCTCACGGGACCTTCTTCGTCATGAAAGGCAGCTAGCTGTGCGTCGAGCCCACGTAGACGAGCCTCCCTAACAGCACAGGAGTGATGGGCCACCAGGTGGACCAAGCGATCGGGCGCGTCCAAGCCTCGGAGGTAGAACGCGCCGTCCAGCGGATGAAAGCCCGTCTTTGCTAGGTGAGGTGCGTAGCCGACATCGTGAAGTATCGCGGCTGCCTCCAACAGGGGTCCGTCGTCACCGACAGCCGCGGTAAGCGTCCGGGCCTTTAGGGCGACACCCTGAACATGAGCCCACCGACGAGGCAACGTGCCTGAGAGGTTCCGGCGGGAGACCTCGTAGGCCCACGAGACGAGAGACATGCACAGACGATAGCGCCGACTACGACTCGCCAATAGCGCCTGTCCGGCCGGGACCTGGCGGTGTCGCGCTCCATCTGATGCTTACATATCAGCTTCGCTTGATGGGTGACAGTTGGCAGCACTCTCTCCGGGCTCGGCTGTCACACTGCCTAGCTGGCGGGCCGCCTATCGCTGGGGCAATCTCGCCGCCGGTTAAGACGTCCGGTCAGCGGCAGATCTGGCTAACGTCTGGCGGGCCGAGGACGCGGTACGACATGGTCGATGGTCACTACCCGACTAGTAGCGCCGGGATGTTACAAGGCGATCAGTTCAGCGATCTTCTTGGCGATGTCCTCCAGGGAGTCCTCCTCCGTGCTCAACCCGTTGCGGGAGCCGAGCAGCGGGCTGACCGACCGAATCTCCCCGTAAGTGACCTCATGCGCGACAGGGATCAGCAGGTCACGCGACAGCAGTTCCGAGAGTTCCTTCTCGGACACCCCGCCGCTCTCGACGCGCCTGAGGAGTGCGGGCGTGATGAGCACGAGACCGATGCGCGTCTTGGCCAGGCCCTTGTCGATCTCCCGCATGAACGGCTGGCCGAGGATGATGTCCCTCTCGCTGAACCAGACCGACACGTCCTCGGCTTCGAGGAGGTTGTGCAGCTCAGTCGCGATCCCTCGCCGGTCGTCCCAGGCGTGACAAAGGAACAGGTCGTACGACTTGGCTCGAGGTCCTATCGCCTCGACCTTGCTGCGATAGCGGTCCAGCGCCGCGACCTCGTCAGAGGTGTAGGCAACGGGCGAGTTTGCTGGCGACCACCGAGGCCGCGCCGACCGACTGCCACCGCCGCCACTAGAGGACCCGCTTCCGCCTCCGCTGCGGGCCGGGGTTGGAGAAGCATAGTTCGACGGGGACGGATAGGACGGGTAGGACGACCGGTACGACGATCCACCATGGACGGGACATGCAGCGGCACCGCTGCGGGTGCGGTGGCCCTGACTGGGTGCTGTACATCGCATGGATCCACTATAGGAAGGGCTCGCCAATCCCGTCAGTACAGACCGCCAAGCGCCATCGACAGAAGGGGATCACTGACACACCAGCCGTCGTGGAGAGCCGGCGTCACGGTTCGTAACCGCCACGCTCAAGGCCCGTGCGTAATCCATCAATTGGGGTTACCGCGCGTCGCGTCGAGCGGAGTACGACGGCCGACTGGCGGCCGACTGCCGGCGGGTGGTTCAAAGTTTCTGTACGTCTTCAAGGCGGCCCTGAGCGGGCCGCACGCGCCGCCGCCTGGGCGCGTGACGGCCGCTGCCGCTGCCGCTCTGCGGCCGTCACGCCGGATGCCCGGCGGCTGGCGCGGACAGCGGGAGCCCCGGAGGGCCGCCTCAGGACGACGGGTATTGAGCGGTGGAGCTGGTGGGCCGGCAGCCGGCCTGGGCGCGGCGGCGGTCGTACCGCCGCGCCGTAGGGCGAGTCACCGCCGGCCGTGGTGGGGATGCGTCGCGGAGTGTGCGGGGCCGCCCCTCCAAGGTCAAGGGCGCTTCGCGTCGCTGCGCGACGGCCCTGCGGGCCGCCCTTGACCCTGGAGCCTCTGCGACCCCTCGGGCCGGCGTTGCCGGCAGGCCAGGTGCCTGCCCGGAGGCGCGCACCGCATCCCCACCACGGCCTCGTCGCGCAACGCCTGTCCTAGCCGTTACAGCCCGTCCGAGATCCCTCATAGCGGATCACTCATGGTGCCGCTATGCTGCCGAGACTGCCGTTATTAACCAGATTAAGGGAGAAAGTATGGCCAAACATGTCTTTCTGTCCTTTGTTGAAGAGGACTTGGACCTCGTCTGGATGTTCCGCGGTCAGGCGAGGAACAAGAACCTGTCGCTAGCGTTCGACGATTATTCCGTGAAGACGCCGTACAACAGCACAGACGCCGCCTACATCAAGGGACAAATCAGGCCGCTTATTAGAGCGGCATCCATAACGGTATGTCTCATTGGCACCGCTACCCACATGAGCTCTTGGGTTGACTGGGAGATTGAATATGCCGCCGAGCAGGGCAAGCGCCTCGCCGGCATCCGATTGCATTCTAGCAGGAAAGGTGAGCGGGTGCCGGCCGCCCTTACCCGCAATAGAGCGATGATTCTCAACTGGGATATCGACGAAATTGTTCGATGGATTGGATAGGCGCGTAGCCAATGCCCGTCGAAGGAAATTTCCCAAGCCTGCTTGATGATGCCGAAGTGGCCTCAAAGAAGGGCCAAGCCAGCTTTACCCGACTAACGGCTGCTGGTTTGCTCGCGGCTATCGTCGCGGCCATGGGTGGCGCGACGAATATCGACCTGGAAGCAGGTAGACATCATTTTGATTTGGGAGGGATGGCGGCTAGCCTAGCTTTTCTGGCTGGCATCGGTGTTGCTATCTATTTGCTTGTCACCAAGCCGGAGCGCGGCTGGTATGAGGGGCGCGCTGCGGCAGAGTCAATAAAAACACTTTGCTGGCAATACAGCGTAGGTGGTGGAATCTTCGCCCTGCCTGGTCCGCAGGGTGCGGCCGAGCTGCTCCTCAGCCGTCTGCGGGAAGTGGTTGGGTCTATGAAGGCGATCGAGTTGGGGGCCATCACAGCCGGAAGCCAGATCACCGATGAAATGGAACTGCTACGCCGGCAGCCTCTTGCGGTGCGTCGCGCTACCTATCTTACTGAGCGTCTAGATGGCCAAATCAAGTGGTACTCAGACAAGGCATTCTACAATCAGGCTCGTGTGAGGCGCTGGTTTGCGCTGGCGATATTCCTTCAGCTTTTAGGCGTCCTGCTCGGTATGTTCAAGGCCTTCGGCGTTGCTGAAATCGACATGCTTGGTATTGCAGCAGCAATTGTGGCTGGCATAAGTGCTTGGATTCAGACGAAAGATCACCAGAATCTTGCGGAGTCCTATGCCTTGACGGCCAGAGAAGTTTCGCTAGTGCGCACGCTCGGGGAGGCTGCGGATCTGGGCGACGAGCTGCCATGGTCGCGCTTTGTCGATGATGCAGAGCAAGCCATCTCTAGGGAGCATACTTCCTGGCTTGCCCGCCGGGGCGGCCAACGGCCATGAGAGCTTAGCTCTGGCCTTATCACTGCGGGAGGCGAAATGAAGGACCCTGTTGGGGAGCCGGTTAAGCGCTGCTTCATGATCGCGCCGATTGGTCTGCCAAACAGCGATACACGACGGCGAAGCGACAAGGTGTTGAGGCACATAGTCCGCCCAATCGTCGAGGAATTCAACTATCAGATAGACCGAGCGGACGACATCGACCATTCTGGCCAAATTACGAGCCAGGTCATTGACCGCATCGCGAGCGACGACCTGGTAATCGCTGACTTGACTGACCTAAATCCGAATGTCTTTTATGAGCTTGCGCTGCGACATGCGCTGCGAAAGCCCTTTATTCAAATCGCTGAGGCCGGGCAGGTACTTCCCTTTGATATTCAAAATCAACGCACGATTTTGGTCGATCATCGCGACCTCGATAGCGTGGCCGAGGCGAAGGAGCGCATACGGAACTCGATTCTTTCAATTGAATCCGGGGCCGCCGTCGAGACTCCCATGTCCTTTGCCCTGAATCTTCAGGACCTGCGTGGCTCCGCAGATCCAGAAGAGAAGGGAATCGCACAGCTCATCGAGTCGGTTGGAAGGCTCGAAGCAAGGCTCCTTAACGATCGTTCTCGTTCTGGGAGCCACCTAGCCTCCGATTTCTCTGCCATGCGGGGATTCATTGAAAGACTGGGGAAAGATGGACGCCTTACGAACGCCGATATTTTCGAACTTATGTCGGCGGCGAATACCTCAAAGTCGTACGAACGTTGGGTCGCTAGCCTTGAGGCACAGCAAGCCTCCAGCGGCGGCAATTTCGACGAGGAGCCCCCGTTCTAAAGCCAGCTTGGGCATTGACGGGGGGTCAACTCCCAGGAGGGGTCATACAAATGCCGTTCGATGCGCGGGTATTCCAGGTCTTGATCGCGTCCCCCGGCGACGTTCACCAGGAGCGGGAGATACTTGCCGAGGTAGTTTATGAATGGAATCACGTAAACTCCCGTGATCGCGGCGTTGTGCTCCTCCCGCTCCGCTGGGAAACGCATGCAACCCCAGAAATGGGATCGCGGGCGCAAGCCGTCATCAATAGGCAAGTTGTCGACCAATGCGACATGGTGGTCGGCGTATTTTGGACACGCCTCGGTACGCCCACAGGGAAGGCTGAAAGCGGCACGGCGGAAGAGATCGCACGCGTAGGGGGTGCGGGAAAGCCTGTGATGCTTTACTTCTCCAGATCCAAGGTCGATCCCGAATCTATCGACATAGAGGAGTACGGGCGGCTCCGCGAATTCAGAGGTAATACTTACCCGCGAGGGCTCGTTGAAAGCTATTCCTCAACCTCGGAGTTCCGAGACAAGTTTGCACGGCAATTGGCAATTAAAATGCTGGAAGTCGTTGCGGAGGACGCGGTCGACAACGAAAGAAGATCTGCGACTAAAAAGCTTGTCTCTCTCGCGTTGGCAGAGGAGGAGGCGGCAGTTCTTCCAAACCCCGCTACTGTCACGCTGGCACGAGTCGAGTGCTCCAACCTCACCGAAATTCCGGATTACATCGAGGATGAGGATAAGGCAGATCCTGATAATGCGGGCCTACGGATCGGGATTTCAAAGCGAGTAAACCCGAATTACTACCGTGAAATCGTCGATTACTTTCGTCGGTCTCCTGCCTATGGGCCATTGCGCTTGGCTGTCACGGGTCTGGCTGATCAAGGCGTGCGTGACCTATATGTAGAAGCCCGAATTAGCGGACTGGTCGGCGAACTTGGCGTGTTTCCTGATTTCAATCTGAGCGCGCCGAAGCGCTATCAAGAATCCTACGGGATGATTACTGGCAATATTTCCATTAGTCAGCCATTTCTCCGCCCCTCGTCCAAGTTCAATGTGAGTCGGAGCCGTCCCGATGAGTGGCGCATGGAACTTGAATTGCCCGTCGTGCAGGCGCAACGCACTGTAGTTACAGAGCACGCTTTCTGGATCAACGCCGAATCTGACTGTGACGTTCTCTTTGACGCGACGATTTACTCCAGTGATTCCACTCCTTTTCCCGCCCAAGTAAAGTTGGCTGTTCGTGTCGAGCGTCGAGATATGACATGGCAAGAGATTGTTAAGCGATTCGAGGAGTGGTCGGCCGGGGGCATAGGAGGGTGAGTTGAGCACGAGCCCTTACAGGCCAACTAACGGCGGCCATCAGCGCCCACCAAATCGACGACTCTCGTCACCTGCGGCCTGCACGGGCCGAAGCGAGCGGGCACCCGGCCCGTAGCCTGAGACCGCTCCCCTGATGTAAGTCCCCCTCCTCGCTTCGATAGGCGACCTGACATCAGCCGTTGACATCAACGGTGGCAGCCGGCGTCGGATCAGTGGGGACAGGTGTCCGCCTCCGGGCCGGGCCCAGTGGACATCGGCGGACGCTCTACGGCTCTCGCCGGCAACGCCCTACAGGCATGGGGCCGGCTGGGCCGCCATTGGGCCGTCTGGGCCGCTGCCAGGCCGTCAAACGCCGACCAAAGATGACCGAGGACAACCAGTAGCACCCGAAGAAACAGCAGGTCAGCTACCACATGAGGGCGGCTGACCTGGTGGGCGACGGACGAGTCGACCTGTACGCCGGATTCTGTGACCGACGCGCCCGAGGGCGCGTCGGCGGCGGCCATCCATCTCGGCCTGCCGTCGCCGGCAGGCTCCAGCGGCCTACCCGCAGACATCGGGCGGGCAGCCCTCAAGCGTCTGCGCCGGGTCGTCAGCTTGCGGTGACGGCCCTTGCTTGGCCTTGCTCCGGGTGGGGTTTACCGAGCCATCCCGGTCACCCGGGATGCTGGTGGGCTCTTACCCCACCGTTTCACCCTTACCGTCCCCGTTGGGGTCGGCGGTCTGTTTTCTGTGGCACTGTCCCGCGGGTCGCCCCGGGTTGCCGTTAACAACCACCCTGCCCTGTGGAGTCCGGACGTTCCTCGGCGACGGGCCGGAGCCCGTCGACGCGACCGCCCGGTCGACTCGTCCGTCGCGCCCTCATCCTAACGACGTGGACGGCACCGCCATTTCCGCCCCGGTGGACCGCCCCGCCACGCCGGAGCACCGATTCCGGTATTGAGCGCCGCATCAGATGCGGACGGGGCGCCCCCGGCCGGCGACTGACGAGCGGGGCTCCATTGCCGGGCCCGCCCCGGCCGGCTGCTCCTGCGCAGGCCGGTCGGCCGGGCTAGCCTCTGGGGACCATGAACATCTCCGACGCCGTACTCCTGGTGGCCGCCGGTCTCGCCGCGGGCACGGTGAACGCGGTGGCCGGCGGTGGTTCCCTGATCACCTTCCCGGCGCTGATCGCGGTCGGCCTGCCCCCGGTGGCGGCGAACGTCAGCAACTCGGTCTCGGTCTTCCCCGGTTACGTCGCCAGCGTCGCGGGCAGCCGGGCGGATCTGCCGCCCGGGCGGCAACTGTGGCCGTTGCTGCCCACCGCCGTGCTCGGCACGGTCGTCGGCTGCGTTCTGCTGCTGGCCACACCGGCGCGGGCCTTCGAGCTGGTGGTGCCGTTCCTGGTGCTGGGCGCGACCGCCGTGCTGGCCTTCCAGGATCCGCTGCGCCGGCTGGTCGGCCATCCGGCCGACCTGCGCCCGCGCCGCCGCACCGTCACGGTGCAGGCGATGGTCGCGGTCGGCACGGTGTACGGCGGCTACTTCGGCGCGGCGCTCGGCGTGATGCTGGTCGCCGGGCTGGCCCTGGTGCTGGACGCGACGCTGGCCCGGGTGTCGGCGATCAAGAACCTGCTCTCCGCCGTGGTGGGGCTGACCACGCTGGTGGTGTTCGCCCTCTTCGGCCCGGTGAACTGGGCGGCCGTCGCGGTGGTCGCGCCGGCCACCCTGGTCGGCGGGTACGCGGGTGCCCGGCTGGTCCGCCGGCTGCCGCCGGTGGTGCTGAAGACCCTGATCGTCGTCTTCGGCACGGTCATCGGGCTCTACCTGCTGTGGCGCGCGCTGCGCTGAGCCGACGCACCGCCCCGACGCCGCAGCGCCGGGGCGGTCCGCGCGTCGGTCAGTACGCCTCGCCGACCGGCTCCTCCGGAGCGTGCTCGGCCTGACGGGCGGCCCGGTTCCACACCACCCGCTCGCCGTAACCGGCGGCCATCACGTGCCCGAAGGCGAGATAGACCAGCACGCCCACGGCGAGGACGCCGAAGCCGACCCAGAACGGCAGGGCGAGGCCGTGCTCGGCGAGCTTGCCGGAGATGATCGGCGCCGGTGCGGCGGCGCCCCAGCGGACCAGGTTGAACGCCCCGGTGGCGACCCGGCGGTCGCTGGAGCCGAGGCCGAGCGCCAGGTCGGTGAGGTTGGCGTTGGCCAGGCCCATGCAGAGGCCGGCGAGCACCAGCACCACCAGCGAACGGGCGGTGGAGTGCGAGGTGGCGAAGAGGGCCATGCAGGCGAGCAGGCCGACGATGGCGACACCGACGGTCTGTACCGCGCCGATCCGGTGGGCGAGCCGGTGCCCGATCACCAGGATGCCGGCGGCCAGGCCGAGGCCCCAGGCGGTGAAGGCCAGCCCCAGCGGCACCACGTCGAGGTGCAGGAAGAGCGGGGTGTAGCCGAGCACCACGAAGAAGACGAAGTTGTAGGCGCCGGTGACCACGCAGAGCGCGATGAACGCCGGCTTGCGGTAGGTGGCGAAGATCTGGCCGACGCGTACGGGGGCCTGCCGGTTGGTCGGCTCGCGGAGCTTGCGGGCGGCGACGACCAGCGCCAGCACCATGAAGACGCCGCAGACGAAGAACGGCAGTCGCCAGCTCACGTGCCCGAGCAGGCCACCGATCAGCGGCCCGACGGCGAAGCCGAGCCCGAGCGCGGTCTCGAAGAGGCCGACCACCCATTCCCGGTCGACGGCGAGGTTGACCAGCACCACCATCGCGGTGGCGAAGAACATCGCGTTGCCCAGCCCCCACACGCCCCGCAGCACCGACAGCTGCACGATGTTGTTGCTGAACGACGCGAGGATGGCGGCCACACCGACCACCGAGACGCCGGTGATGAGCACCGGCTTGAAGCCGAATCGGCCGCTGGCCAGGGTCGCCGGGATCATGCCGACCGCCATCACCGCGATGTACGCGGTGAAGAGCAGCTCGACCTGCCAGGCAGTGACTCCGATCGCCTCACCGATGGCGGGCAGGATCGGGTCCACCACGGCGATGCCGGCGATGGCGAGGAAGGCCACCAGCGTGGTGGCGTAGATGGCACTGCGGTTGGGTTCGGATCGCCGATCCACTCCGCGCCTCCAGACAGATAGCTGTATCGTACAGGTAATTCTGTTGTATCATACAGCTATGACGGACGACCACACGAGCGGACCGCTGCCGGACGAGATCACCCTGGGCCGGATCGAGACCGAGGTGGCCCTGCTGATGCGCTTCGGCGAGGCCACCCGACGGGCCACCGGCACCGCCGAGCACCGGGTGCTCGACCGGGCGGCGTACGTGATCCTCCGGCACCTGGACACGGCCGGGCCGCAGAACGTCTCCGCGCTCGCCGCCACGCTCAACCTGGACGGCTCCACGGTCACCCGGCAGGTCTCGGCGATGCAGCGGGACGGCCTGATCGCGCGTACCCCCGACCCGGCGGACGGACGCGGCACCGTCATCTCCCCCACCGCCGCCGGCCTCCAGCGGATGGCCGCCGTGCAGGCGGCCCGCACCCGGCTCTACGGTGAGATCCTCGCCGCCTGGGACGAGGGCGACCGGGACACCCTGGCGGAGCTGCTGCGCCGGCTCAACGAGGCGCTGAATTCCCGCAACCGCTCCCGGTCGACGCGCTGAAGGGGCCCCCGGCTCGTCGCCGGGGGCCCCTTCCACTCACCTCAGGCGACGGGCTCGCGGGCGGAGTCGGCGTCGCGGTCGGTGCCGGGGACGACCCGGGGGTCGCCCTCGTCGGCGAAGTAGTCGTCCGGCCGGGTGTGGTCCACCCCGTCGGCGACCTTCCCGGCCCGCAGGGCCAGGGTCAGCAGCGCGGCCACCGCCAGGTTGACCAGCACCGCCACGATGCCGACATAGATCGTCTTCTTGGTGTCGAAGCCGAACTCCGACAGCGGGAAGGCCGAGCCGGCGAAGTGCTTCTTGCCGGTCACCGGGTTGGCGATCTGATAGAGCATCCACATGCCCATGCCCATGCCGGCCACCCAGCCGCCGATCAGGGCCCACCGGTGGAACCAGCGGGTGTAGAGGCCCAGCGCCACCGCCGGCAGCGTCTGGAGGATGATCACGCCGCCGATGAGCTGGAGGTCGATGGAGAACTGCGGGTCCAGGAAGATGATGAACGCCAGCGCGCCCACCTTGACCAGCAGCGACGTGATCTTCGAGACCTGCGCCTCCTGCGCCGGGCTGGCGTCCCGCTTCAGGTACTCCTTGTAGATGTTGCGGGTGAAGAGGTTCGCCGCCGCGATCGACATGATCGCCGCCGGCACCAGCGCGCCGATGCCGATCGCCGCGTACGCCACCCCGGCGAACCAGTCCGGGAACTGCTGGTCGAACAGCAACGGCACCACCGTGTTGCTGTCCACACTGCCCGCGGTTGCCCCCGGCAGCGGCTTCACCTTCGCCGCGATCGCCATGTAGCCGAGCAGCGCGATCAACCCGAGCAGCAGGCTGTACGCCGGCAGCGCCGACATGTTCCGCTTGATCACGTCACGGTTCCGGCTGGAGAGCACGCCGGTGATGCTGTGCGGATAGAGGAAGAGCGCCAGCGCCGACCCGAACGCCAGGGTGACGTACTGGAGCTGGTTGTTGGCGTTGAGCAGGATGCCGTCCCCGGGCGCGGGTGACGCCTTGAACTTGGCGTCGGCGGCGTCGAAGATGCTCCCCCAGCCGCCCAGCTTGTACGGCAGGTAGATGACCGCCACCAGGATCACGATGTAGATCAGCGAGTCCTTGACGAAGGCGATCAGCGCCGGGGCGCGCAGCCCGGACTGGTAGGTGTAGGCGGCCAGGATGGCGAACGCGATGATGATCGGCAGGTGCCGGGCCAGGGCGTTGTCGCCGGTCACGCCCATCGTCTTGAGCACCGACTCGATGCCGACCAGCTGCAACGCGATGTACGGCATGGTCGCGACGATGCCGGTGATCGCCACCAGCAGCGCCAGGATCGGCGAGTCGAACCGGTTGCGGACGAAGTCCGCCGGGGTGACGTAGCCGTGCCGGTGCGACACCGACCAGAGCCGGCAGAGCACCAGGAAGACCATCGGATAGATGACGATCGTGTAGGGCACCGCGAAGAAGCCCATCGCGCCCGCGCCGAAGACGAGCGCCGGCACCGCCACGAAGGTGTACGCGGTGTAGAGGTCGCCGCCGATCAGGAACCACGTGATCCAGCCGCCGAAGTTGCGGCCGCCCAGCCCCCACTCGTCGAGGTGCGCCATGTCCCGCGGCGCACGCCACCGGGCCGCCACGAAGCCCATCGCGCTGACCAGCAGGAAGAGGAACGTGAAGACGATGATCTCGGTCAGGTGGTCACGCCACATCAGTGCTCACCCCGCTTCTTGGTCATCTGGTAGACCAGCGTGGTGGTGGCCACGCCGAGGATGATCCAGGCCAGTTGCAGCCAGTAGAAGCGCGGGAACCCGAACAGTCGGGGTGAGTCGGCGTTGAAGAAGGCCGGGATCAGCGGCACCACGATCGGTATGAAGAGCAACCAGTTCCAGGGGCTGTGGTCCTTCGCCCTGGATCGCGCCGTGGTCGGCGCCTCCGGTTCGGGTGCTGCCATGTGACACACCTCCGGGAAGTCGTAACTCGCCATGTGACGGCCGGAGGCTACGACCCTGTGAGCCCCGTCACGTTCACCCCGGGTTCGCCGATGCGCCGAACGGCCCCCCACCTGCGCCGAACGGCCCCACCCCTCCCCCTCCCCCCTCCCACCCCTCCCCCGGCCGCGAATACACGGAAAGAGTGGCCATTCTCGGCGGAATGGCCACTCTTTCCGTGAAAGTGCGGGGGAACGGGAGGGGGGAGGTGTCAGAGGTGGGCGGTGTCGTTGACCAGGCGGACGGCGACGCCGCCGTCGGGGTACAGGTCGAGCAGGGAGATGCCGGCGGTGTCCAGGTAGAGGCGGTGGAGGAAGGCGTCGGTGGCCGCGAGGGCGTCGCGCAGCACGAGCTTGATCGGGGAGACGTGCGAGACCACCACGACGGTCTCCCCGGGGTACGCCGTACGCAGGCGGTCGACGGCGCGGGCGGTCCGCTCGGCGACGGCGACGAAGGACTCCCCCTCGGGCGGAGCGATCCGGGTGGAGGCGAGCCAGGCGTCCAGCTCACCCGCCCAACCGTCGCGCACCTCGGCGAAGGTCCGCCCCTCCCAGAGGCCGAAGTCGCACTCGATCAGGTCGTCGTCGGTGCGTACCGGCGGGTTGCCGACGACCGCGGCGATCGCCTCGGCGGTGGCCGTACACCGGGACAGCGGGGAACTGACCACGGCCGCGACGGACGGCGCGAGCGCGGCCACCCGGGCGGCGCTGGCCCGGGCCTGGGCCCGGCCCCGCTCGGTCAGCGGCACGTCGCCGCGGCCGGAGTAGCGCTTCTGCACGGTCCGCTCGGTCTCGCCGTGCCGGACCAGGATCAGCCGGGTGGCCTCCTCGGTCGGGCGCGGCTCCCAGGAGGCCGGTGTGGTGGCCGGGTCGGTGCCGGTGGCGCGGCCGGTGGCCGCCCGGGCGGCCACCTCGCGCGCCGCGGCACGGGCGGCCGAATCAGGGGCGGCCACCTCGCGGGGCGGCTCCACGATCCGGGGTGACGCGACGACGGCGCGGGCCGGGGGCTTCCCGGCGGCGACGTCCATCGCCGCGTTGGCCAGCGCGTCGGCGTGCGTGTTGCGTTCCCGGGGGATCCAGCTGAACCGCACCTGCGCGAACCGGCCGACCAGCCCGGCGGCCTGCGCGGCGAGCGGGCGCAGGCCGGGGTGCTTGATCTGCCAGCGGCCGCACATCTGCTCGACCACGAGCTTCGAGTCCATCCGGGCCTCGACCTCGGTCGCGCCCAGCTCGGCGGCGGCCTCCAGCCCGGCGATCAGGCCCCGGTATTCGGCGACGTTGTTGGTGGCGGTGCCGATCGACTCGGAGCGTTCGGCGAGCACCTCGCCGGTCTCGGAGTCCCGGACCACCGCGCCGAAACCGGCGGGACCGGGATTGCCCCGGGACCCGCCGTCGGCCTCGATGACGACCGCGCGCACCGCCACGGCGACTACAGGCCCGACTCGTTGGTACGCACCATGATCCGTCGGCACTCCTCGCAGCGGACCACGTCGTCCGGGGCGGCCTTGCGGATCCGGGCCAGGTCCGCGCCGGAGAGTTCCAGCCGGCACCCGCCGCAGCGGGCCCCGGTGAGCAGCGCCGCGCCGAGCCCGGTGTCCTCGCGGATCTTGTCGTAGAGGCCGACCAGGTCGGTCGGGAGATCACCGGCGAGCGGCTGGCGGGCGGAGCGCTTGAACTCCTCCTCACGGGCGATCTCGGCGAGGCTGTCGTCCCGGCGCTGCTCGGTGGCGGCGCGCCGCTCCCGGGCCTCGGCGATCCGCCGCTCGACCCCGTCGAGGACGCCCTGCGCGGTCTCCCGCTGCTCCATCAGCTCCAGCTCGGCGTCCTCCAGGTCGCCCTGCCGGCGGTTCAGCGACGCCAGCTCGTGCTGGAGCGCCTCCTGCTCCCGCGCCGGGATGCCGCCGCCGGCCAGGCGGTTCTCGTCCTTGCTCTTGCGCGCCCGGACCTGCTCGACGTCCTTCTCCAGCCGGGTGATGTCCCGGTCCAGGTCGTCGACGGCGACCTGGGCGCGGACCCGCTCGTCCTCCAGCGCGGAGAGGTCCCGGGCGAGGGCCTCCAGCTCGGCCCGCTCGGGCAGCGTCCGGCGGCGGTGGGCCAGCTGGGCGAGGGCGGTGTCGATCGACTGGAGGTCGAGCAGGCGGCGCTGGACCTTCGGGTCAGCCTTCACGGGCGGGGCTCCTTGTCGTCGGGACGGGGTGCGACGGCGTGCACGGTCCACGGGTCGGTGTCCAGGTCGGACACCACGGTCTCGACGCCCAGGGCGTCCCGCAGGTGGGCGGCCAGGTCGTCCAACCAGGGTCGTTCGGTCGCCCAGTGGGCGGCGTCCAGCAGAGCGGGGCCACCGGCGGCGAGGTGCTCGCCGGCGGGGTGGTGACGCAGGTCGGCGGTGAGGAACGCGTCGACCCCGGCGGCGGTCGCCTCGGCGAGGAAACTGTCCCCCGAGCCACCGCTGACGGCGAGGGTACGAACCATACGCCCGGGATCCCCGGCGGCGCGAACTCCCCAGGCCGTGACGGGGAGCACCGCGGCGGCGTGCCGGGTCAGCTCCGCGAGGGTCATCGGGGTGGGCAGCTCGCCGATCCGGCCGATGCCCCGACCCTCGCCGTCGGCCGGCGAGCCGGACCGGGGCGGGTGCAGCGGGCGCAGCCCGGTCAGGCCGAACCGGGCGGCGAGGGCGTCGGAGACACCCGGGTTCGCCACGTCGGCGTTCGTGTGGGCCACGTGCAGTGCCACGTCGGCCTTGATCAGCTGGTGGACGATCCGCCCCTTGAACGTCGTGGCGGCCACCGAGGAGACCCCGCGCAGCAGCAGCGGGTGGTGCGCGACGATCATGTCGACCCCGGCGGCCAGCGCCTCGGCGACCGTCTCCGGCACCACGTCGACCACGCAGGCGATCCGGCGTACCGGGGTGGCGGGGTCGCCGAGCACCAGGCCGACCCGGTCCCACTCCTCCGCCCAGCCGGGTGGGAAGCGGCGGTCCAGCACGGCCACCACGTCGGCCACCGTGGGCGGGGTTGCGGTTGTCCTCACGGCCGGCCAGCTTACCGGCGCGGGGCGCGCGTCACGCCCTCGGTTGACGAGCGGGGCCCGCGGTGTGGCGAGTCGCGCCGACCCGAGGGCCCCGCCCGCACCTCAGGCGACCGGGACGGCGGAACGGCGTACGCCGGGCAGGGCCGCCAGGGCGGCGGCCCAGGGGAAGGCGTCCTGGTGCCGTTCGCCGGTGCCCGGCGGGTGCAACGGGACGACGTGCTCACCGAAGACCACCGTCACCCCCCACTCCCGCAGCCGGGCCAGGCTCGCCCGGAACGCCGGGTGGGTGGCCATCGCCGCATTCGTGTACGGCACCGCGGCGATCGGCACCCCCGCGCCCTGCGCCTCGGTCAGCAGCCCGAGGGCGAGGGTGTCGGTGATGCCGACCGCCCACTTGTTGACCGTGTTGAACGTCGCCGGGCAGACCAGCATCGCGTCCGCCGGGGGCAGCACGTCCGGGTCGCCCGGGTTCTTGTAGTGGCTGCGGACCGGGTGGCCGGTCTGCCGGGCCAGCGCCGTCCGGTCCACGAACTTGGCGCCGTCCGGCGTCGTGACCACGCAGACGTCCCAACCGTCCTGCTGGGCCAGCTCCACGAGCCGACCCACCTGGCGCGCCAGCGGCGAACCGCAGACGATCACATAGAGCACCTGCCGGTGCCCGCTCACACTCCCACTCCCATGTGCTCAGCCAACTCCGCGATCGGCGCGGGCGGCGCACCCCGTGTGCGACGGAGCACGTCCGACATCACCTCGTGGGCGATCGGCCGGCAGCGGATCTCGGACGGGGCGAGCCGGTCGCCGCGCAGCAGCATCTCCCCCGCGTTGGCCACGTCACCGAGCTGGGTGTAGCCACGGGCGATGTCCAGCAGGTGGTGGGCCCGCCGCTCGGGCAGGAGCGCGTTGAACGCCGGCTCGGAGATCCGGTGGTGGATCTCCACCGCCCGGCCGCCGTCACCGAGCTCCACCGCGGCCGCGGCCCGGTGCAGCTCCAGGTTGGTCGGGCCGAACGACGTCCAGTAGTGGTTCTGGTCGCCGCCGAGCAGCGTCGCCGCCTCCTGCGCCCCGGTGAGCAGGTCGTCCACCGTGGCCGAGTCGCCGATCCGGGAGGCAGCCATCGCACCCTGGAGCAGCAGCATGCCGTAGACCGAGAGCCGGCCCGGGGAGGCGTCGTTGCCGCCACCGGGGGCGAGCCGGTTGGCGATGGTGACGTTGAGTTCGAGGGCCGGTCGGGCCCGGCCCATGGCGACCAGGGCGTTGCAGACCCGGGTGGTGGCGATGCCGGCCAGCAGCGGGTCGTCGGCCCGCTGGGCGACCGCCATCGAGCGGTCGGCGGCCAGCCAGGCCAGGTCGCACTCGCCGAGCTTGCGCAGCACCGAGGAGGCGATCTGGTAGACCTGCCCGAGCAGGTGGGCGGCCTCCCGGGCCTGGTCGCCGCCGTACCCGGCGTCGCCGGCCTGGGCGTCGCGCAGCAGCTTGGGCAGGGCGCGGGTGAGCATGCCGTAGCGGCCGTACTGGTAGGTGAGCCAGGCGTGGTTGACCGCCTTGCGCATGTCGGACAGCGGCGGCGGGTACGGCGCGGCGTCGAAGTACGCGCTCATCGAGTCGTACCGCTCCAGGGCGGCCCGGATCTCCTCGACCTCGACCTGGTCGATGCAGTTCAACGCGTCGGTACGCCGCTCCGGGTCCTTGCCGAGCAGCAGTTGCACGTCGACGGTGAGGATGTCGGCGATCTCGTGGAGGACGGAGAACTTGTCCAGCCGGCGCACCCCGCGCTCGACCTTGTCCACCCAGCTCTTGGACTTGCCCAACCGGTCGGCGAAGACCTGTTGCGACATCTTGCGCCGGCCCCGCCAGTACGCCACCCGCCGGCCTATGGGCAACTCGTCCATCGTCCCGTCCCTCCCCCGACCCCGGTGGCGCTCCCCGGGTCGGTGACCGGCTCTGCCCGTAGGTCTTCAGGTTTTCGCTGGTCGCACAGTCTGTACGTCAGCCGTACAGCCAGTCCTCGTAGTTTTCGTGCAAGTTGCATGAGCCGTTCGTCAACTCAACGACCGTGGGTTACGGCAGTGACGGCGCTCGACGTGTGACATGGGAACCGGTCGATCAGGACGAGAGGAGACGGACACATGTGGGGGAACGTCGTACCGCGCGTCACTCACCTGTCGCCCCTGGAGCGGGTCCGGCTGCGTCGGGTGGCGGTGCGCTACGCCGCGCACGGCTGGCAGGTCACCCCCGGGGCCTGCCTGGCCAACAGCCGCTTCGTCTGCGGCCGGGCCGGCTGTCCCACCGTGGGCTGCCATCCGGCGCTGGAGAACTGGGAGCACGCCGCCAGCACCGACCCGGCCCGGGTGGCCACCTGGTGGCGCAGCCGACCGCACGGGGTGCTGCTGCCCACCGGACGCGCCTTCGACGTGCTGGAGGTCCCGGCCCACCTCGGCCGGCGGGTGCTGACCGCCGTCGCCACCCACCCGGCCGGCACGGGCGTACGCGGACCGGTGCTGGTCACCCCGACCGGGCGGTGGATGTTCCTGGTCCGCCCCGGCGACCCGCTCCGCCCCGAGCTGGAGCACTGCTTCCACGTGGTCCGGCACGGCCCCGGCTCGTGGATCGCGGCACCCCCGACCCGGCTGCCCGAGGGGACGGTCCGCTGGGTGGTCGCCCCGGAGCAGGCCCGCTGGCAGCTGCCCGACTCGTACCTGGTGCAGAACGCGCTGATCGACGCGTTACGCGCGGCCGGGGTGCGGCTCACGTCCGACCTGCTCCCCGGCCATCTCCCGCTGCCCCGGCGCGGCTGGTGAACGACGGCAGCCCGACAGCGACCCCGGCGGTGCCGCCCTCGTTGAACCGGTGACGGCGCGCTCGGCGCCTTGAGCGGGGGTAGAGATGTCCAGGGACGACGCGGCACGGCACACCGACGGCACCGAGCCGCCACGGCACCACCGCCGGTTCCGGCGCTGGGCCGGCACCCGCCCGCCGGGCGCCCGCCCCGGCCGCCCCCGCCCCCCGTTCTCCCGCCCCGCCACCAATTACCGCCCCCCACGCTGACCCGCCCCCGCCGCTCCCACCCGCCGGGCCCGGCACCACCCGGCCCCGGCCCCGGCCCCGGCCTCCACCGAGCCCGGTCCGCGCCCGACCCGACCCGGCCCGGCTCGCGCTCCGCCCGGCGCGGCCCGACCCGGCGCGGCCCGCGCCCGACCCGGCGCGGCCCAGTGATCATGGAGTTAGCGTCACTCTGGGAGATCCACAGCGACGCTAACCTCATGATCAACCGGGGAGAGGCCGGAGGGCTGGGGAAACCCGGAGGGCCGGGGAGGCTGGGGCGGGCGCGGGGTCAGTCGGTGAGGGGGAGGGTGCGGGAGGTGAGGAGGCGGGCGTCGTCGGTGACGACGGCGTGGCGGTGGTCGGGGAGGCGGTCCAGCCAACCGATGCCGGCGGCCCCCATCGCCACGGCGGCGGTGGCGTACGCGTCCGCCACGCCCAGGTCGGCGCCGACCACGGTGACCGAGCGCAGACCCTGCGCCGGTACGCCCCGGCGGGGATCCACCACGTGGTGGCCGCGCTCGTAGACCCCGGAGGTGGCGACCGCCAGGTCGGTGCCGGTGAGCACCAGGCAGGTGGCGGCCGGGTCCCAGGGGTGCCGGACGCCGATCCGCCACGGTTCACCGGTCGCCGACCGGCCGCGTACCCGCACGTCACCGCCGGCGTTCAGGCAGTGGTTGGCCGCCCCGGCGGCGCGGAGCCGGTCCGAGGCGACCTGCGCCGACCAGCCCTTGACGTAACCCGACGGGTCGAACCGGCCGGTGGCGTACGCGTCGAAGAACCCGTCGGTGGCGGCCCACAGGTCGGCGCAGCGCTCCACCACCGTGCGCAGGTCGGCGGAGGCGTCCGCGAGCGGCAGCTCACCCCGGTCGAGGCGGCACACCTCGCTGTCGTCCCGGTAGGTGCTGAACCGGGCGTCCACCTCGTGCAGCCAGGCGAAGGTGTCGTCGGCCAGCTCCCGCAGCGTGGCGGCGGGCAGGTCGTCGGCCAGGTCGAGGCTGATCGCCGTACCCATGACCTGCTCGACCCGGCGCAGGCCGGGACGGGCCGACGGACCGGGCCGGGTCATCCGGGTCAGGCCTTGTCGATCGCGGCCTGGAGCGACTGCTTGTAGGCGTTGCTGGTGTAGGTGGCCCCCGAGACGGTGTTCAGGTTGGCGCTCTGCTTCGCCACCACCTCGCCGGAGGTGCCGCTGTAGCGGGCCTGCACGTCGTCGGCGCGCAGCCCGGACTGGCCGCCCACCGGCATGCCGATGGCCGTCGCGTCCACGATCCGGGTGCCGGAGAGGGTGATCCGCACCTGGAGCGAGCCGTAGACGTCCCCCTTGGCCGGGTCCTGCCCGTACTTGACCACCGGGCCGGTGATGGTGCGGGTGGCCGGCTTCGGGGCGGTGGTGGTGGTCCTCGGTGCGGCTGTCGTCGCCGGGGCGGTGCCGCTCCGCTTCGTCGTCGGGGTCCGGCTCGGCCGGGCCGACCGGGACGCCTCCGGGGTCGGTGCCGACGCGGCGGCTCCCGGGGTGGGGGTGACCCCCGACGTGGGCGGCACGGTGCCCCCGGGCACCACCGGCGCCTGGCCGGCGGGGCGCTCCTGGGCGACCTGGCTGGCCCCCGGGGAGCCCTTGAGCACCACCAGGGCGGTGGTGCTGGCGGCCAGGCCGGTGATCGCGAGGACGGCGCGACGCATGACGGGAGTGCCTCTCTACAGCTCGAAGGTGGCGAGGTGGATCTGCCGGCGGGGCACGCCGGTGCGGCGCAGCGCCCGGACGGCCTCGTCGACCAGCCCGGCCGGCCCGCACAGGTAGACGTCGCGGCGGGTCACGTCGGGCACCAGCCGGCGCAGCCCCTCGGGGCTCATCACCTGCCGGGGCCCGGAGTCGTTGCGGGAACCGATCACGTACCACACGGAGGTCTGCCGGGCCTGGGCCAGCCAGTCCAGCTCCTGGTGCAGGAGCACGTCGGCCGGGGTGCGCGCGCGATAGATCAGCGCCGCGCCGGGCGGCAACTCCTCCAGCATCGCCCGCAGCGGGGCGATGCCGCTGCCCCCGGCGATCAGCAACGCCCGCTCCCGGGTGCGGTGCGCGGCGGTGAAGGTGCCGGAGGGGCCCTCCGCCCAGACCCGGGTGCCGGGCCGCAGGTCGCGCAGGTCGGCGGTGTGCGCGCCGACCACCTTGACGGTCAGCCGCAGCCAGCGGCCGTTGGTGGCGGCCGAGAGCGAGAACGGGTGCGACTGCCACCAGCCGCCGGCGTTCAGGAAGCGCCACCGGAAGTACTGCCCACCCAGCATGTCGATCTGGTTGAGCCGCCGACCGGTCAGATAGATCGAGATGGTGTCGGGGCTCTCCGCCACCACGTCGGCGACCTGGAGCCGGTGCCGGAGGTTGAAGTGCAGCGGCGCGACCACCCGCCCCCAGACCAGCGCGGCCAGCACCAGCAGGTAGCCGGCGATCCAGCCGGTGCGGACCGGTCCGGGCTCGAAGAGCTGGGCGCCGTTGCTGAACTGGTGGCCGAAGCCGAGCAGCAGCGCGGCGTAGCTGGTGAGGTGCAGGTGGTACCAGAGTTCGTAGGGCAGCACCGTGCGGATCGCCCGGATGCCAGTGAGCCCGACCGTCAGCAGGATCCCGGCGGCGACGAAGGCGGAGACCATGTCCTCGTAGTTGCCGAGCAGCGAGCCGACCTCACCGAGGAGGGACTTGCGCTCCAGCCCGGCGTAGCCGACCACGATCAGCGACAGGTGGGCGAGCACCGCGACGAGCAGGGTGGCGCCGAGGTCGCGGTGCAGCCGGGAGAGGCGTTCCCCACCGATCCAGCGTTCCAGCACGCCGACCCGGCTCATCATCAGCACCTGCACCAGCAGCAGGTAGCCGGCGACCAGGCCGGTGATCCGGCCGGCCGCGGTGAGCAGGTCGGTGCGGCCGGCGAGCGAGCCGGCCGGGGTGTCGAACCACCACGGCAGCACCGCGGCCACCAGGCCGAGCCAGAACAGGGCGGCGAGCGCCCGCCGGCCGCCGGGTCCGCGCCGCGGCAGCCCGGGCGGGGGTACGGGGGCAGCCGAACGGCCGCCGTACGGGGAGTTCGTCCCCGCACGACGGCCGCTGGCCGAGATGTCCTGATACGTCACGCGTACAGCTTCATCGGGGTGTACTTCTGTCGCGGGAACACCTTGTCCACCTCCGCGGTCGTCAGCCCGAACCGCCCCTGCGCCACGGACCCGTAGACGTTGAACATGTTGTTGTACTCAGGTACGTCGCCCGAGTCCAGTTCGTTCAACCCGTTCCACGTCCCCAGCAGGGACCCGGCGAGCTTACGCCCCGACAGGATGGTGACCACCCCACCGTGCCCGTGGTCGGTGCCGCCCCGGTTGGAGGCGACCCGGCGACCGAACTCGCTGGTCACCATGACCGTCACGTCCGCGGACCGGTCACCGAGGTCGGTGAAGAACGCGGCCAGCGCGGTGGCCAGCTCGTTGAGCTTGCGCCACAGGTTCCCGCCGTCCTGGGTGCCCTGGTTCTCGTGGGTGTCGTAACCGCCCATGCCGACCGTGGCGACCCGGACGTTCGCGCCGCCCTTGATCAGCTGGGCGAGCTGCTGGAAGGCGCCGCCGACGCCCTCGTACTTCACCCCGGCCGCCGCCTGGTACGGCTTCGCGGCGAGCTTCTGCGCGGTGGCCAGCGCGCCCATCCCCTCCAGGACCGCCTCCTCGACCGGGTGGTTGATCCCGGTGAAGAGCCCCCGGATCGCCTTCTCGGTCGCGGCCCGGTACTTGTCGTCGCCGTTGAGCCGCAGCTCACCGACGTTGTTGAGG
The DNA here is from genome assembly GCF_040499845.1 of Micromonospora sp. CCTCC AA 2012012. Taxonomy (NCBI): domain Bacteria; kingdom Bacillati; phylum Actinomycetota; class Actinomycetes; order Micromonosporales; family Micromonosporaceae; genus Micromonospora; species Micromonospora mangrovi. The sequence continues at coordinate 257,091 of NZ_CP159342.1, read as the reverse complement.
GAGATCGCGCCGTTCACGCCGACCAGCGAGCGGGGCAGCGTGCTGCCGATGCCGACGCTGCGGAAGGCGGTGCCCTTGCCGAGCGTGTCCACCAGGCTGTCCAGCCAGCCCCGACCGCCGGTCTCGCCGGGCAGGCCGCCCAGGTTGCAGGCGTCCGCGGCCTGGAAGTGGCTGCGGGACAGCCGCGGGTCGGAGACCGCCGGGACGAAGCCGAGCTGACCGGCCTTGAGCCACTGCTCCAGCGGGGCGAAGGCGCTGGTCAGCTTGAAGCCCCGGCCCAGGGCCAGCGAGTCGTTGCCGAGCAGCAGGTCGGGGCGGCTCTTGGTGAGCACCGGGTCGCCGTCCGGGGCGACCAGGCTCAGCCCGTCCAGCCCGCCGTAGAGGAAGACGTGGATCAGGGTGCCGGTCTTGGTCGCCGCGAAGGAGGCCGAGGTGGTGACGAACTGGGCGGTGGCCAGTGCGGTGGCGGTGGCCGCCGCGCCGGCGACGAAGGTACGCCGGGTGACGCCCCGCCCGTCCTGCTGGGCCTCCTCCAGCTCCTCCAGCCGGCGGTAGCGGTCCGCCTCGGCGGCGTTCTCCGCCGCGACGACGTCGGCCTCCGCACGCAGCAGCGCCTCGACCGGGTTGTCGGCCAGTCGCTGGACGTCCGGGCATTCGGGGTGCAGGGGGTACGAGTACACAGTCTTCTCCATCGAATGCCTCACCGGAGGTGGTGCTGGGGGGAAGCGAGGATCGTCCGCGCGACGGCGGCGATGGCCCCGTTGAACGTGGCGTCGACCTTGGCGGTCGCCGAGACCCCGGCGACGCCGAGGACCAGCGCCTTCTCCTTGGCGCTCAGCTTCTGGTGCACCAGCCGCACGGCCAGCGCGTCCACGTACGCCCCGGCGGTGGCCGGCGGACGGGCCACCAGCTTCTCCGGCGCGGTGTAGGTGAACTGCTTGCGCCAGCCGCCGAGCAGCTCGCCGGCCTCGTTCCAGCCGTCGACCATGGTGCCGGCCGAGGTCCAGGCGACGTAGACGTCGGCGTAGCCGTCCGGGGTGGGCTTGCCCATCGGGTACTGGCCCAGCTCGCGCATCTTGTCCTGGATCTGCCGCAGCCCCTGCTGGTAGGGGGTGCGCCGGTCGTCGCCGGAGAACCCGGCCGACGCCTCCGGCGTCACACCGAGGGCTCGGTACGTGGCGACCAGGTACTCCATCGGCCGGCGGACCTTCTGGCCCACCGCCGCCCAGAACTCCGACGAGCTGAAGAGCGTGATCAGCAGCGGCTTGATCAGACCCTTGTTCGCCGCGTACGTCTTGGCCAGCCGGTCCACCAGCGACTTCGGCGGGGTGTCCGAGACGAACCGGGTGGCGAGGCTGCGGGCCACGTACTGAGCGGTCGACGGGTGCAGCGCGATGTAGGCGATGTACCGGTCGATCGTCGCGTCGGCGACCTTGGGGTCGGCCGAGGCGTTGGGGTCGCTGAAGCCGAGGATCTTGACCTTGCCGAGGTAGTGCCGCTCGGGGAAGAACATGTACTTCCCGTCGGCGACGCCGCGGCCGGTCTGGAGCATCGCGGCCTGCCGGACGTCCTTCTCGGTGTAGCCGCCGTCGACGCCGACCGAGTAGAGCTCCAGGTTCTCCCGGGCGAGGTTCTCGTTCACCGCGTCCTTGCGGGAGTCCACCTGGTTCAGATAGAGCAGCAGCGCCGGGTGCTTGTTCGCGGCGACCAGCATCTCCGGGTAGCTGCCCAGCGCGTGCTTGCGGATGACGTCCCGGTCGAACGCGTTGCGGTAGGTCTCCCCACCGTCGAAGTCGGCGGCGACGTGCAGGAAGTCGTTCCAGAAGTCGACCATCACCTCGAACAGCTGCCGGTCCGACCAGATCTGCCGGGCGATCGTCGCGTCGATCGTCTCCTTCTCCGGCTGGACGCCGCGCTCGTTGAGCTGGTCCCGCTGGTCCCGCAGCTGCTGCGGGGTGAGCTTGAGGCTGGGCAGCTCGGCGAGCTTCAGCTCGGCCTTCGTCGGCGCGATCTTCTCCGGGTCGAGCTGCCAGCGCAGCCACGCGTCGATGCCGAGACGCTTGATGTCCGCCAGCACCTTCGGCGTGGGGCCGAAGGTGGCCCGGCTGGCCAGGTGCCGGATCGGGTCCTTGGCGAGGACCGTCTTGACGGTCACCTGGGTCTCCGCCGCGGCGGCGGCCGGGCCGGAGAAGATCCGTCCGCCGGTCGGCGAGTTCTTCTTCAGCGCCGCACCGGCCCGGGAGCCCATGTAGCTCTCGTTCTGCTCGGTGTAGGTGCGCACGGTGCTGGGCTGCTGGCCGCTGGGTCGGGCCGCGGTGCCGTCGGTGACCGTGGTGCCGGTGGCGTCACCGGCCTGCGGGGCGTCGGCGAAGAGACCACGCACCTGGGGGGTCATCGCGAGGGCGGCGCCACCGGCGACCACCGCTGCGGTGCCACCGAGCGCGGCGAGGGCCCGCCGCCGGCCGACCCGTCGGCCCGGCTCGTCGTCATCGTCCAGGTTGGGCAGTCCCGGGCCGGGCTGCGGGTAGCCGGCCGGCTGCGGCTGGCCCTGCCGGCCGAAGCCGTCCGGGCCGACCCACTGTGGACCGGCGGCGGGGAGGGTGCCGGTGGTGCCGGCGTAGCCGCCCTGGCCCGCCTCGACGCCGTACGGCGTGACGTGCCGGTCGCGGTAGCCGTCGGCGGTGGGGCGCTGGCGTCCGTCCCAGCCGCGGTCGGGCCGGGGTCGACGTGGTGGCACATTCTGGTCGGCCATGTACCAATCCCGTTTTCTTCGAGCGCCGACACACCTGCGACCGGGGGAAGGGCAGCAGCGGCGGCGACTGTTGCGGAGGAGTTGCTACGGGAAAGTAGCCACGGGCCGGACGGGTCTCAAGGCGGTCCGACGGCACCCGCGAGGGCACTTAAGACGGTGCTCAGGGCGTGTCCCCGCTGGCCGGTCCGTCCCGGTCCGGTCCCCGGCGTCCGGAGCAGGGACGACACAGCCCCGGACGGCGACCACGTAACGTTTCGGTCCGCTGCGACGCTGACGCGACCGTTCATTGCCACAGGGAAACTTAAGGTGGCGATAAGCCTGCCCTGTGCTCGCCCGGGCGGCGGATCCGGTCCGCCCGTACCGGGAAAGTAGCAGCAGCAGGAGCGCGTGACGGCCCTGAGTTGCGGGTATGCCGCCGGACCGCTGAAGCCTGAGGGGAAGGCACCGCCATGCTCAGCAAAGAGGATCAGCGCAGGTTCGAGCAGATCACCCGTCAGCTGCGGGAGAGCGATCCGCAGTTCTTCGCCCGGCTCGACCACCGTGCCCGGGGCCGCCGTGGCCGCTACCTGATGCTGTTGACCATCGTGCTGTGGGCCTCGCTGCCGGCGATGACCGTGCTGGCCGGCCGGCTGGCCGGCGCCATCTGCGCCGTGGTGCTGGTGGCCAACGCCGGGCTCATGTGGCGGTTCCGGCGACGCTGGCTATGACGCGTCCGGCCCGGACCGGCCGAACTCCCGGTACGCCCGGCGCAGCCGCTCGACGAGGCCGGGGCCGCCGATCGCCGGCCCCGGTGGGGCGAGCTGACGCAGCAGCAGCTCGGAGCCGGTGGCCAGGGTGGGTGGCCGGTCGGGCAGCGGCACCGGGGGCAGCCAGAACCGGTCCACCGCGTCGGCCAACGCAGGTGCGGGCACCGTACCGAGCACCCGCGCCGCTCCGGCGGCCGGCAGCTCCGGCGTGGAGCGTGCCGGCGCATCCGCCGCCGCCGGCCCGTCGACGGGCGCCACGGCGGGGGTGGTGGCGCGCAGCGTACGGAGCCGGTCCAGCAGCTCGGTGCGGCTGCGACCCCGCCAGTGCAGCAGCCGGAACGGGTCCGCGTCGAACGCCTCGGCGAGCAGGTAGAAGCTCGCCGCCAGGTGCTTGCACGGGACCGCGAAGTCGGGGCAGGAGCAGGCCTGCGTCAACTCGGCCACGCCGGCCGGGAAGAGCGGCGCGCCCGCGTCGGCGAACACCTGCTCCAGCTCGGGCGGGAGGTCACCGGCGAGCAGCCGGGCGCTGAAGAACGCCTGGCCGGCGAGGTCCGCCTCGATCCGCTCCCAGCCGTCGGGCGGGAACGCCGCCAACCCGATCCGCACCTGGTACGGCTCCGGCCGGGAACCCTGCACCGCCGCGGTGACCAGCCCGGGCGTCACGTCCAGCCGCAGCACCTGGCCCCGGCGCGCGTACGCCCGGCCCCGGGTGAGTCGGGTGCCCAGCGCGAACGACTCCAGCACCTCCAGGAACCGCCGCGACCACCAGGACTGCCCGATCGCGCCGCGGGTGCTGCGCGCCTTCAGTCCGCCCTCGACGCGGCGGGGCGGGCCGTACTCGGCGAAGGGGCCGCTCACTCCACCACCGCCCCGGCCTCCAGCGCGAACAGCTCCCGCAGCGCCCCGGTGGAGAGTTCGGTGACCCACTGCTCGCCGCTGCCCACCACGCGGGACGCCAGGCTGCGCTTGTCCGCGATCATCGCGGCCACCTTCTCCTCGACGGTGCCCGCGCAGACGAACTTGCGGACCTGCACCCGGCGGCGCTGGCCGATCCGGAAGGCCCGGTCGGTGGCCTGGTCCTCGACGGCCGGGTTCCACCACCGGTCCACGTGCACCACGTGGTTGGCGGCGGTGAGGGTGAGCCCGGTGCCGCCGGCCTTGAGCGACAGGACGAAGAGCGGCGGGCCGTCCGGGGACTGGAACCGGGTCACCATCGCGTCCCGCTCGGCCTTGCCCACCCCGCCGTGCAGGAAGAGCACCTCCCGGCCGGAGCGGGCCGACAGGTGCCCGCGCAGCATCCCGCCGAACTCGGCGTACTGGGTGAAGAGCAGGGCCCTCTCCCCCACGCCGAGCACCTCGTCGACGATCTCCTCCAGCCGCTCCAGCTTGCCGGAGCGGCCGGGCAGCGCCGAGCCGTCCCGCAGCAGCTGCGCCGGGTGGTTGCAGACCTGCTTGAGCCGGGTCATGGTGGCCAGCACCAGCCCCCGGCGTTCCATCCCGTCGCTGGACTCGATCTTCGCCAGCATGTCGTCGACCACCGCCCGGTAGAGGGCGGCCTGCTCGGCGGTGAGGTTGCAGAGCACCTCCATCTCCAGCTTCTCGGGCAGGTCGGAGATGATCGACGCGTCTGTCTTGAGCCGGCGCAGCACGAACGGCCCGGTGATCCGGCGCAGCCGCGCGGCCACCTCCTCGTCGCCGTGCCGCTCGATCGGCTCCGCGTAGGCCTTGCGGAACGCGGCTGCCGGGCCGAGCAGCCCCGGATTGGCGAACTGCATGATGGACCAGAGGTCGGCGAGCCGGTTCTCCACCGGCGTACCGGTGACCGCGACCCGGTGCCGGGCGGGCAGCGACCGGACGGCCTCCGCCTGCCGGGTCGAGGCGTTCTTGATCGCCTGGGCCTCGTCGACCACCACCCGGTGCCAGTCGATCCCGGCCAGCTCGACGGCGTCCCGGGCGGCCACCGAATAGGTGGTGAGGACCAGGTCCGCCGCGTGCACGACCGCGGCGAACCCCTCGCCGCGCGCCCGCTCGGCCCCGTGGTGCACGTGTACGCGCAACCCGGGGGCGAACTTCGCCGCCTCCCGCTGCCAGTTGCCGACCAGCGACATCGGGCAGACCAGCAGGGTCGGCCCCGCCCCGGGTGGGTCCCCGGCGAGCAGGGCGAGCAGCTGCACCGTCTTGCCCAGCCCCATGTCGTCGGCGAGCACGCCCCCCAGCCCCAGCGACTGGAGGAACGCCAGCCACGCCAACCCCCGCCGCTGGTAGGGGCGCAGCGTCCCGTGGAAGCCCGGCGGCGGATCGGCCGGGGTGAGCCGTCGTTCCGCCTCCCCGGCGAGCAGCTCACCGAGCGCTCCGTCGGCGGTCACCTCCAGCACCGGCAGCTCGTCCGGCCGGTCGCCGTCGGCGAGCCCCAGCCGGAGCAGGTCGGCCACGGTCAGCTCGCCCGCCGAGCGGAGCAGCCGCAGGCCGGCGGCCAGCCGCTTCGGGTCCAGCTCGACCCAGCGTCCGCGAAGGCGGACCAGCGGGGACTTCACCTCGGCCAGGGCGGCCAGCTCCTCGGCGGTCAGCGGCTGGTCGCCGAGGGCCACCTCCCACCGGTAGTCGACCAGCGCGTCCAGCCCGAGCGCGCTCGCGGCGGCGACGGTGCCCGGGGCGGTCCGGCTGCGCGCCCGCAGCCGCGCCCCGAGCCGGGACGAGGGTCGCCGCCACCAGGTGGGCAGCAGCACCCCGAAACCGGCCGCGTGCAGCACCGGCGCGCCCTCGCGGAGGAACCGGTGCGCCCCCTCCGGGTCCAGCTCCATCCCCTCCGGCGCGGCGGTACGCAGTGCGTCGTCCAGCTCCGGCCAGAGCCGGCTGGCCCGGCCCAGCTCGGCGAGCAGGGTTTCCTGCGGGGCGTCCACCGCGAGCGCGGCCAGCGGGCCCGGGGCCTGCCACACCTGGGCCGCCTCGACCAGCAGCCCCGGTTCGTCGGCCGGTTGCAGGCCGAACTCCACCCGCCACCGCCCGCCCTGCGTCACCACGGCCGTGGGGTCGGCCGGCACCACCAGGAGCGGCTCGTCGATCTCGTCGGGGTCCGGCTCGACCAGCCGGAAGCTGGCCCGGACGGCCCCACCGACGGCGTCCCGCTGCCACCGTTCCAGCTCGGTCCGCAGCACCTCCAGCGCGGCCGGGTCGGTGGCGAACTCGCGCCGCTGACCGGTCAACGCGGCCAGCCAGGCCGGGACCGCTCCGCCCGGCCGGATGCCCCGGGTCAGCCCGGTCTCCCCGAGCGCGGCCCGGGCGGCGGCGTCGGTCAGCGCGTCCAGCGCATCGGCGACCAGGTCACCCGGCCCGTCGGTCGCGGGGGCGTCCCGCCCGTCGGTGGGTCCGCCCGCGCCGGCTTCGGGCGCGGACGAGCCGGTCCGACGCGTCGGTCCGACGGCGTCCGGCGGGGTCGCGGCGCGGGCCGCCGGGGGCAGGGCCAGGGCGAGGGCCCGCGCCCAGCCGGCGTCGGTCCCGGTGAGCAGCGGCCGCCAGACGGCCCGGGCGGTCACCGGGTCGGCAGTCCGCGGCACCGCGCGAGCGGACTGCGCCTGGTCGACGGCCGCACCGGACCGGCCGTCCGGCGCGGCTGCCGCGCCGCCGAAGGGCGGGAACACCGGCGCTGCCGGCGGCGCGACGGCCGGGGACCCGGCGACGGGATCGGCGACGGCCGGCAGGAGACGGCCCCGGCCGACCAGGTCGGTGGCGAAGTCGGCGATCTCGGCCAGGTGGCGCAGGGTCGCCCCGGGCACGGCCGGGACGTCGTCGAGCGCCCGGAGCAGGGCGAGCGCGGCGTCCGGGGCGTACACCAGGGTGGGGGCCCGCCAGCCGGCGAGGGTGACCGGACCGCGCAGCGGTTCCGCGACGGTGGTCCGGACGAGTTCCGGGGAGTCCAGCGGTGAGCCGGCCCGGGTCGGCAGGCGGAGCCGTACGGTGCTCGCCTCGGCCGGGGGGTCGCCGAGCACGGCGGCCAGCGTGGCGTGGTCCGCGGCGAACGGGTGGGGCCGCTCCCCCGGGGCCCGGCCGGGCCGGCGCGGTGCCCGGGGCGGCCGGGAACTCTCCTCGGCCCAGACGGCGAGACCGACGCCGGACAGCCACACCCCGTGGATGACCAGCACACGCTCCCCCTCGTCGACGCCCGCCCCAGGATAGGCGGCCCGGGCCGGCTACCGTCGGCGCCATGTTCGATCTTCTCGTGCTCGGCGGGCTCGGCGTGGACATCCGCACCCAGGTGCCCGGGCTCCCGCTACCGGCCGTCGACTCGCTCCCCGTCCCCCCGATCGACCTGCGGATCGGCAACACCGGTGCCGGGGTGGCCCTGGCGGCGCACGCGCTGGGCCTGCGGGTGGCGCTGGTGGACGTGCTGGGCACCGACCCGGCCGGTGACGTGGTCCGGGCGGCGCTGGGCCGTACGTCGGTGCACGCGGTGCTGGTCGACGCCCCGGCGGGCACCCGACGGTCGGTGAACCTGGTGGACCCGGCCGGGCGGCGGATGTCGCTCTACGACCCGCGCCCCTGGCAGGGGCCGGCACCCTTCCCGGCGGCCGAGCTGACCGCGCTGGTCCGGGACGCGGCACACGTGCACGTCTCGATCATGGACTGGGCGCGGGAGGCCCTGCCGGAGCTGCGCGCCGGGCTCGGCGACGGGGTGTCCCTCTCCACCGACCTGCACGACTGGGACGGCGAGAACCCCTACCACCGGCCCTTCGCCGAGGCCGCCGACCTGGTCTTCGTCAGCGGCGTACGCCTCGGCGACCGGGCCGCGTCGCTCGCCGCCGAGCTGGCCCCGCGCACCGTCCTGGTGACCGGCGGCGAGGCCGGTGCCGTCCTGCACACCCCGGACGCGCCGCCGCTGCGGGTGCCCGCCGCCGTGCCGCCCGCCCCGGTGCGGGACACCAACGGCGCGGGCGACGCCTTCGTCGCCGGTGTGGTCGCCGCCCGACGACGGGGCGACGCGCTGCCCGACGCCGTCGGTTACGCCGCGCGGGTCGCCGCCGCCGCGATCACCCACGACGGCATGGAGTATCCGCCGGGCCTGCTGCCCCGACCCTGATCCGCCGTCAGACCGCCCCGGTCTCGCCGTCGGTCAGCTCGCGCAGGATGTCGGCGTGCCCGGCGTGCCGGGCGGTCTCCTCGACCATGTGGACCAGCACCCAGCGCAGCGACACCTCGCCGAGCAGCGGGTGCGGCACCACGTGGTCGAGGTCGAACCGGGCTGCCACCTCGCGGGACCGGGCACAGGCGGCCTCGTACGCCGCGATCAGCGTCTCGACGGTCTCCCCCGCGTCGAGGGTGAAGCCCTCCGTGGTGCCCTTCTCGTCGGTGCGGTGGACCTCGCCCGGCTCGGGCGCGAAGAGCAGAGGGAACCAGTTCTCCTCCACCAGCGCCAGGTGCTTGAGCAGGCCGGCGAGGGTGGTCAGGGACGGCACCAGGCGACGGCTCGCGTCGGCGTCGGAGAGCCCCCGCACCTTCCGCAGCACGATGCCCCGGTGGAAGTCGAGGAACGCGTCGAGGACGGCCCGCTCGTCGCCCGTGCGGGCGAGGACCGGGGCGAGCGTGGGGTCGATCTGGATGTCCGCCATCTCGACACCGTAGCCACGGCGACCGTCCCGCGCCGCCCCGCTATCCGCTGCGCCGGGGTCGCCGCCGGGGCAGGATGGGCGCATGGCATCCACGGCGCAGATCCCCCTGGTGGGCGGCGAGGCCGACGGTGAGACCGTCACCGTCGAGCTGGACAGCAACGGCCGCCCGCCGCTGACCCACCACCACCTCGGCGAGCAGGGGCTCGCCGGGGCGCAGATCTACGAGCTGGAGTCCGACGACGGCCGGGGCCAGCCGTGGATCTACACCTGGCGGGGGCCCGCGGTCTGAGCGGGGATCACCGCACGCCGACCGGGGACATCACCCGCGAACGGATGCTCTCCAGCACCCCGCGCGTCACGTGCGAGGTGCCGCGGGCCTGCTCGCAGACCTCGGCCACCCGCAGGGCGGTGGCCTCCGCGCGGGACGCCCGCTCGTCCCACAGCCGGTCGACCTCCGCCAGCAGGGGGCCCTCCACCTCCCGTTCCACGCCGCGCAGCGCCGGCACCCCGAGCCGCTGGGCCAGGTCGAAGACCTTCCCGGCGTACGGCAGCGGCAGGAAGGGCGTGCCCTGCATGGCGGCGAAGATGAGGAAGTGCAGCCGCATGCCGACGGCCAGGTCGAAGTGCTTCATCAGCCCGAGCACCTGCCGGGGCGAATAGTCGCCGTGCAGGATCCGCCCCCGCTCGGCGGCGATCATGTGCGACATCACGCCGTGCGAGTGCCGGATGTCGTCGCGTTCCATCGGCACGAAGAGCACGTACGCGTCGATCCGGTGCACCAGGAAGTCGCCGATCTGGGCGAGCAGCCGGTGGTAACCGTCCACGTCCAGCCGTTCGGCGGCCCGGCCCGGCTCCCGTACGCTCAGCCCGACCAGCCGCTTGCCAGCCGGTACGCCCTCCTCCCGCAGCCAGTTCTCCGGGAACTCCTCGGGTTGCAGCAGGAACGCCGGGTCGGCGGTGACGGTGATCGGGTTCACCAGGCCGGCCTCCTCCAGCACCATCCGGGACTCCTGGTCCCGGACGGTGACCTCGGTGGCCTCGGCGAGGGTCTCCCGGACCATGCCGCTGTCCACGCCGTCGCTGAGCGGCCCCACCCCGACCGCGTACGTCAGCAGCGGCAGCCCGCGCTCCTGCGCGACCCGCACCACCCGCAGGTAGCGCCGCGCCTCCCGGTCGTAGAGGATGCCGCCGCCGCCGAGGATCAGCAGGTCCAGCTCGGCCAGGATCACCGACGAGTCGGCCCGGCTCACGCCCTCCCAGGGCACCGCCTCCACGTCGGGATGGGCCAGCGCGGTGTGCGCCGGGTTCCGGGAGAAGACGATGATCCGGGCCCTCGGCTCCTGCCGCCGCAGGTCGGCGAGGAGGCCGGTGAGGATCGCCTCGTCGCCGAGGTTGCGGCCCCCGTACGAGCCGAGCACACCGATGGTCAGTCCGGCACCGTCCCTCATCCGCGCTCCTCCCCAGGTCGCCTCCAGCGCGGTTTCCCGTTGGGCCGGTGGACATACCTGGGCGGTCAGCCGGTCGCCGGACCCACCAGCCGGGACACCAGGGCCGAGACCACCTGGTCGGGGTCGAAACCGGCGTCGACCGAGGTGGTGAGCAGGTCCAGCAGCAGGCCGTCGACGGCGTAGTGCAGCAGGGCGACCTCGAAGGCGCCGCCGGGCAGCCCCGCCGCGACGTGGAAGGCGACGTCGTCGGCGTACCCCCGGCGGAGCACGTCGCCGAGGGCGCGGCGCAGTTCGGGCCGGCGGGCTCCCTCCAGCCGCAGTTCGAACAGGGCCCGGGTGAGGTCGGGCTCCCGGGTGGTCCGCGCCACGATGTCCCGCAGGTGGTCGGTGACGAGTTCCACCGACGGCTCCCGCTCGCCGAGCCGGGCGACGGCCGCCGGGTCGGGCGCGATCCGGTCGAAGATCCGCTCGGCGAGCCCGGCGAGCAGCGCGGCCCGGGACGGGAAGTAGTTGGAGGCGGTGCCGGTCGGCAGGCCCGCCTCCGCGTCGACCGCACGGTGGGTCAGCCCCCGCGCGCCGGCGGCGGCGAGCACCCGCAGCCCGGCGTCGGCGAGGAGGGTACGTCGTTCCGGGTTCCTGGCCACCCGATGACCCTAGCAAAACCACGACAGGTGTTGTAGATTCTGTCTCAACCACGACGGCCGTTGTGGTTGAGACCGGACATCGGAGCAGGTTTGCGCAAGCTCGTCTACTACGTCGCCAGCACCCTCGACGGCTTCATCGCCGCACCCGACGGATCCTTCGACTTCTTCCCGCTGGAACCGGACCCCCAACTGGTCGCCGAGTGGCCCCAGACCTTCCCCACCGCCGTGCATCCGCACCTCGGCCTCGACGCGCCACAGGGCCGGTTCGACACCGTCCTGATGGGACGCGGCACCTACGAGCCGGCCCTCGCGATCGGCGTCACCAGCCCGTACGCCCACCTCAAGCAGTACGTCTTCTCCCGTTCCCTGCCGCCGTCCGACGACCCCGGGGTGGAGATCGTCGCGGGCGACCCGACGACCCTGCTACGCGAGCTGAAGCAGCAACCAGGTGGGGACATCTGGCTCTGCGGCGGTGGCCGACTGGCGGGTCAGCTCCTGTCCGAGGTGGACGAGCTGGTCGTCAAGCTGAACCCCGTGGTCGCCGGCAGCGGCATCCCGCTCGTCGCCCGGGGCTTCGAGCCGTACCGCCTCACGCTGGTCGACTCCCGACCGGTGGCCAACGGGGTGCTGCTCCTGCGCTATGCCGCGACCGGGCGGTAATCGGCTTGCCGGGCGACGGGGGCGGCGGCACCGTGGACGGATGACGAGCGCGACGCGGAGCCGGATCGGCTGGGCCGACCTGCCGCCCGCGATCCGGGCCGCCGTCGAGGAGCTCCTCGGCGACCGGGTCGTGGAGGCGGTGTCCCAGGTGGGCGGCTACTCCCCCGGCACCGCCGACCGGGTCCGCACCGTCGGTGGCCGGCGGGCGTTCGTCAAGGCGGTCAGCCCCGCCCTCAACGAGCACAGCCCCGGGCTGCACCGGCAGGAGGCACGGATCGCCGCCGCGCTGCCGCCGCACGCCCCGGCCCCGCGCCTGCTCGGCACCCACGACGACGGTGACTGGGTGGTGCTCGTCTTCGCCGACGTCGACGGGCGTACCCCGGCCACGCCCTGGCGGGCCGACGAGCTGGCGGCCGTGCTGACCGCCCTGGAGCGGATGGCCGCGGCGCTCACCCCGGCGCCGGTGCCCGCGGCGCCGACGGCCGCCGACCAGCTCCGGGACGACTTCGCCGGCTGGCACCGGATCACCGGGGACCCGCCCGCCGACCTGGACCCGTGGGCGCGACGGCGGCTGCCGGAGCTGGTCGGCGCGGCGGCGACCGGACTGGCCGCCCTGACCGGCGACACCCTCTGCCACCTCGACGTCCGGGCCGACAACCTGCTGATCGAGGTGGACGGCGCGGTCAGCGTGGTGGACTGGCCGTGGGCCTGCCGGGGCCCGGCCTGGCTGGACACCGTGCTCCTGCTGATCAACGTCGAGCTGCACGGCGGCCACGACACCGAGGCCCTGCTGCGGGCCTGCCCGGTCACCGCCGGCGTGGACCCGGACGCGGTGACCGGCGTGCTGGCCGGCTTCGCCGGGTTCTTCCTCGACGGGTCCCGCCGACCGCCGCCGACCGGCATCCCCACGGTCCGCGCGTTCCAGCGGGCCCAGGGCGAGGCGGTGCTGTCCTGGCTCCGGCGCCGGCTGCCCTGACCGGCCCCACCCGGCGGGCGGGCGGGAGCCCTCACTCGGGCGACCGCGGCTCGTGGGTGAGGAAGGGCAGCACGGCGGCGGGCAGCGCCGACGAGGTCACGACGTCGTAGTGGGTCAACCCGGGCAGCACGGCCAGCCGCGCGACCGGCCGGTCGGTGCCGTCCCAGCCGGCGTCCCGGTGCCCGCCGCCGAGCAGCCCGAAGAACTCCGCCATGTGGCTCACCGGGACGGAGTCGGCGTCGGCGAAGACCAGCATGGTGGGCACGGTCAGCGCGGCAACCTCCGCCGACCAGTCGTACTCGCGGCGCAGCAGGTCGCCGGTGCGGGCCCAGAGCCGCGGCCAGTCCTGCGGGCGCGGGGCGATCCGGGTGTACAGCTCGTGCGGCGGGGTCCCCCGCATCTGCTCGGCCGTCCGTTCGTCCTGGGCCGACATCGCGGCCAGCACCTCCGGATACCAGCCGTGCCGGCGACAGGGGGTGGAGACCAGCACCAGCCGGCGGAGCAGCCCGGGATGCTGGATCGCGGTACGCAGCCCGACGCCGCCGCCGAGCGAATAGCCGAGCAGGTCCGCCTCCGGCAGGCCCAGGTGCCGCAGCAGGGCCGCGACGTCGTCGGCCATCGACTCGTAGCGCAACGGGCGGTCCACGTCGGCGGTGCGGCCGTGGCCCTGGAGGTCGACCGCGACCACCTGCCGCCGCTCGACCAGGGCGGGCAGGATCGGGGTGAACATCTCCACCGACCCGTAGCCGCCGTGCAGCAGCACCAGCGGCCGGCCCGCGCCGTGGACCTCGTACCAGAGGCGCACCCCGTTGACGTCCGCGTAGCTCATGTCCGTACAACGACGGCACCGCGACCCGGGCTCGGACCCACCGCGCCCCCGCCGTCCCCGGGCCGGGGGACGTACGGGGGCGCGGTGGGTGCCGGTCAGCTGACGCCGGTGACGGCCTTGACCAGGTTGATGCCGAAGTAGACGACGAACGCCAGGGCGACCGCCCACATCAGCGGGTGGATCTGGCGAGCCCTGCCCTGCGCCACCCGGATCGCCACCCAGCTGACGAAGCCGGCGCCGATGCCGTTGGTGATCGAGTAGGTGAACGGCATGAGCGTCATGGTCAGGAACGCCGGGACGGCCACCCCCACGTCGGTGAAGTCGATGTCCTTCACCTGGCGGATCATCAGCGCGCCCACGACGACCAGCGCCGGGCCGGCGGCCTCACTGGGCACCAGCGACACCAGCGGGGTGAGCAGCAGCGCGCCGAGGAAGAGCAGACCGGTCACCACGCTGGTCAGGCCGGTACGCCCACCGTCCGCGATGCCCGAGGAGGACTCGACGTACGTGGTGGCCGAGGAGGCGCTGCCGGCGCCACCGGCGACCGCGGCGACACCGTCGACGAAGAGCACCTTGCCCAGCCGGGGCATGTCGGTGCCGTCCTCGGTGGCCAGGTTGGCCTGCTTGGCCAGCCCGACGGTCGTCCCCATCACGTCGAAGAAGTCGGCGAGGACCAGGGTGAAGACCAGCAGCAGCGCGGTCATCACGCCGACGTGCGCGAACGCGCCGAACGACACGTTGCCGACCAGGTGCAGGTCGGGCGCCTTGACCAGCGGGTCCGGCAGGGTCGGCACGTTGAGCTGCCAGCCGGTCGGGTTGGGCTTGCCGTCGACGAACGCCGGGCCGGGCTTGGCCAGCGCGTTGACGATCACGGCGACGACGGTGGTGGCCACGATGCCGATCAGGATGCCGGCCTTCACCTTGCGGGCGACCAGGATGCCGGTGACCAGCAGGCCGACCAGGAAGACGACGGTGGTCCAACCCCGCAGGGTGCCGTCCGCGCCGAGCTGCACGGGGACGGTCGTACCGGCGGCGTCCGGCACCCGGCGGACCAGGCCGCCGTCGACGAAGCCGATCAGCGCGATGAAGAGGCCGATGCCGGCGGCGATGGCCGCCTTGAGTTCGGCGGGGATGGCGCGGAAGACGGCCTTCCGGAAGCCGGTGAGCACCAGCACGGTGATGATCAGACCTTCGATCACCACCAGGCCCATCGCCTCGGCCCAGCTCATCTGGGAGGCGACGGCGTACGCGACGAAGGCGTTGAGGCCGAGCCCGGTCGCCACCGCGAACGGCACCCGACCGACGATCCCCATCATGATCGTCATCACGGCGGCGACCAGGGCGGTGACCCCGGCGACGGGCGCGATGCCGAGCAGCTTGCCGTCGGCGTCGGGGGCGGTGCCGATGATCAGCGGGTTGAGCACCACGATGTACGCCATCGTGGCGAAGGTGGTGAGGCCGGCGAGCACCTCACGGCGGACGGTCGAGCCGCGCCGGGTGATCTCGAAGAAGCGGTCGAGACGACCGTGCTCGGCGGGTTCCGCCGGCTCGATCGGGGCAGCAGGATCCTGCGCGGTCACGCTCATGGCGTGGCTCACTCCGTTCCGGGTTGGCCCGTCCGGCGCGCCGGACGGGCGAAGGGGGTGCAGCCGTCCCGGAGCGGTTGGCCCGGAGAACGTCGGTACGGCTGGGCTCCACGGATCCCGCGAAGCACTACGAAGCCGCACCCCGGTCGGGGAGCGACTTCGCGGCACCAGCTTAACCGGCGGGTAAGGACCGCTGAACGACCGCCGGTCACTCCACGCGCTGCCCGGTGGCCAAGGTCACTGGGACCGGCGAGGGAGGTGCGGCAAAAGCCCGTCAAACCGACATTTGTTCTCTAAAGTCAATGCCCAGGGGCAGCCGAAACCGGGGGTCGACGTGCACACCTATCCGGCGATCGAGGACCACGGACTGATCGGCGATCTCCAGACCGCCGCCCTGGTGACCTGTGACGGGACGATCGACTGGTTCTGCGCGCCGCGCTTCGACTCGCCCAGCATCTTCGCCGGCCTGCTGGACGCCGAACGCGGCGGCTACTTCCGGATCGCCCCGGACGACGTCCCGCACGTCACCAAGCAGCTCTACCTGCCCGGCACCCCGATCCTGATCACCCGCTTCATCAGCGCCGACGGGGTCGCCGAGGTGGTGGACTTCATGCCGGTCACCGGCGAGCGGGCCACCGACGTGCACCGCCTGGTCCGCATGGTGACCATGGTGCGGGGCAGCATGCGCTTCCGGCTGGAGTGCCGGCCCCGCTTCGACTACGCGCGGGACCCGCACGAGGTGGAGCAGCACCGCAACGGGTACGTCTTCCGCGGCCGCACGGCGGCGTTCACCTTCAACCCGGTCGCCCCGGTCCGCCGCCTGATCGACTCCGGCGACATCCAGGTGCGCGACGGCGACCTGATCGGGTACGCCACCCTGAACGAGGGCGACACCGGCGGCGTGGTGCTGGAGACCGCCGCCGGTGCCGAACCCCGGATCGTCCCGCCCGAAGAGGTGCAGGGGATGTTCGAGTGGACCCGGGACTACTGGCGACGCTGGGTCGACCGCTCCCGGTACACCGGCCGGTGGCGGGAGATGGTGGAACGCTCCGCCATCACGTTGAAGCTGATGACGTACGCCCCGACCGGCGCGATGATCGCCGCGCCGACCGCGTCACTGCCCGAGCTGATCGGCGGCACCCGGAACTGGGACTACCGCTACACCTGGATCCGGGACACGTCCTTCTCGGTGCACGCCCTGCTCGGTCTCGGCTTCACCGAGGAGGTCAGCCGCTACATGGAGTGGCTCGACGAGCGGGTCCGCGAGGCCGGCGACCACCAGGACCCACTCAAGATCATGTATCGGGTCGACGGTTCGTCGGACCTGCACGAGGAGATCCTCGACCACCTGGAGGGCTACCGCGGCTCCGGCCCGGTGCGGATCGGCAACGGCGCCGCCGACCAGCTCCAGCTCGACATCCACGGCGAGGCGCTCTATGCCATGCACCTCGCCGACGAGCAGGGCATCCGCGTCTCCCACCAGGTGTGGCGCAGCACCGTCCGGCTGGTCGACTGGCTCTGCGAGCACTGGGACCGACCCGACGCGGGCATCTGGGAGAGCCGCCACCACCCCCGCAACTACACCTTCGGCCGGGTGATGTCCTGGGTGGCGCTGGACCGGGCCATCCGGCTCGCCGACCGGACCGGCCGTCCCGGTGACGTCGCCCGCTGGACCGACCAGCGGAACCAGATCTACAACCAGGTCATGGCCCGCGGCTACCACCGGGGCCGCGGCACCTTCGTCCAGGCGTACGGGGAGAACGTGCTGGACGCGGCGCTGCTCGCCATGCCGGCGGTCGGTTTCATCACGCCGACCGACCCGCTCTGGCTCGACACCCTGGACGCCATCGAGCGGGAGCTGGTCTCCGACAGCCTGGTCCACCGGTACGACCCGGTGCACTCCCCCGACGGCCTCCCCGGCCACGAGGGCACCTTCAACATGTGCACCTTCTGGTACGTCGAGGCGCTGGCCCGCTCCGGCCGTCTGGACGACGCCCGGCTCACCTTCGAGAAGATGTTCACCTTCAGCAACCATCTCGGCCTCTACGCCGAGGAGATCGCGGCCACCGGCGAGCAGATCGGCAACTACCCGCAGGCGTTCAGCCACCTGGCCCTGATCAACACGGCACTGGCGCTGAACGACATGCTCGACGCCGAGGCCGACGCGCGCCGCCGACGCTGACCTACCCGCTCAGCCGGCCGCTCCCCGCCTCCAGCGGGAGCGGATCCGCGTCGTGCCGTGCGACCGAGAGGTGTGCGGAGAGCGCGCGGAGGAAGTCGGGCGCGTCGAAGATCTCGCCGGCGGAGGCGACGCCGGTCGTCCTCGTCCGGCCGTCGAGAACACGCCGCACCGCCTCGACCGCCAGCGGCGCACTGACGGCGTAGATGTCCCGGCCGCTGGCGACGACGCGGCGCCGCGTGTCGCCGGCACGGACGACGACGTCGACGGTGAACGTCTGCGCGGACCGGCCGTGCCCGTCGACCGCGACCGGTGCCGGTGTGCCGGGTGCGGCCAGGTCCTCGGCCG
Source organism: Micromonospora sp. CCTCC AA 2012012 (assembly GCF_040499845.1). Classification (NCBI taxonomy): domain Bacteria; kingdom Bacillati; phylum Actinomycetota; class Actinomycetes; order Micromonosporales; family Micromonosporaceae; genus Micromonospora; species Micromonospora mangrovi. The sequence goes on along the minus strand of NZ_CP159342.1, from coordinate 239,320 downwards.
CACCGAGCGTCATGTACGTGCGCACCTCGGGAATGGCCAGGTGGCGGGGGACGGTGACGACGTCGGCCATCGTGAAGTCGCCGAGGACGGTCCGGGTGCCCAGCGGAGCGGGGAAGTCCCACTCCAGACGGGGCAGTTCGCCCTCCCCGTCGTGGTAGTCGAGCCGACCGCCGGTGTAGCGGACTCGTCGGCCGTCCCGCCGTTCGCGGGAGACCGTGCCGGAGGCGAGGGTCCCGGCGGTCGGATGCCAACTGCTCAGCCCGTACGCGACGTGCGCCTCGTCGGCCGCCGTCCAGTCGCCCATCGCCGTCGTGACCAGCAGGTCGCCGAGTCCGCCGAAGAACGCCATCGCCGGGACCACCGCCACGCCCGCGCTCCGCGCGCGCTCGGCGAAGCGGGCGAAGGTGTCCACGTTGGCCTCGATCTCGGCCGCCACGTCCACGTACGGGATGCCGGCGCGCAGGGCGGCCTCGATCACGGGGGCGGCGGTCGAGGCGAACGGGCCGGCACAGTTGACGACCGCCGCCGCACCCTCCAGCGCCCGGTCGAGCGAGACCGGATCGTCGACCGACGCCACCCGGTGGGCGAGCCCCGGCTGGGACGCCGCCAGCGCCCGGAGCCGCTCCGCGTCGCGGCCCAGGAGCAGCGGGACGAACCCGCGCTCGCGCAACTCCGTCACCACGAACCGGCCGGTGTGTCCGTACGCGCCGAACACCGCCACGATCTGCTCGGTACCCATCCCAGCTCCTCCTCGAAGAACGACTGAGAAGATCCTCTCCGCCGCGACGAGCCCGGACGAGTGTCTGGAACGCCATCCCCCGTACAGTTTCGGACATGGCCACCGTTGCGCTCGCCGCCACCGACGGGATGTTGCACTTCGAGTTCGCCCTGGCGTGCGAGGTCTTCGTCCGCGACCCGTCCGGCCTGGCCGATCCGTGGTACGACCTCGTGGTGTGCGGGCCGGGCCCGGTCGGGATGGGCAGGTTCCGGCTGGAACCCGACGACGGGTTGGACCGGCTCGCCCGCGCCGACACCGTGATCATCCCGGCCGTGGCGGACGTCGACGCCGACGTGCCGGCCGACCTGCTCGACGCCGTGCGCGCCGCCCACGCGGCGGGCGCTCGGCTGGTGTCGCTCTGCACCGGCGCGTTCGTGCTGGCCGCCGCCGGGGTGCTGGACGGGCTGCGCGCGACCACCCACTGGGCGCACACCGAGGCGCTGGCCGCCCGCTATCCCCGGGTGGAGGTCGACGCGGACGTGCTCTACGTCGACAACGGGACCGTGCTCGCCTCCGCCGGCAAGGCCGCCGCGATCGACCTGTGCCTGCACCTGATCCGCCGCGACCATGGCGCGACGGTCGCCAACGCCGTGGCCCGTCGCCTGGTCGTGCCGCCGCACCGCGCGGGCGGCCAGGCCCAGTTCGTCACCACCCCGGTGCCCGCCCGCGACGACCATCCGCTCGCCGACCTGTTCCCGTGGGCGATGGAACGGCTCGACCGGCCGCTGACCGTGGAGGACCTGGCTCGCCGGGCGAACATGAGCTCCCGCAACCTGGCCCGCCACTTCAGGTCGGCGACCGGCACCAGCCCGCTGCACTGGCTGTCGACGCAGCGGATCCGCCGGGCCCAGGAGCTGCTGGAGAACACCGACGAGAGCATCGACGTCATTGCCCGGGCGGCCGGTCTGGGCACCGCGACGACGCTGCGCCGGCACTTCCACCGCACCGTGGGTGTCCCGCCGGACACCTACCGCCGTACCTTCCGCAGCACCCGGCCCGCGGCGGAGTCGTGACCGCCCCCCGGTCAGGAGACCGCGGCCCGGACCAGCTCGGCGACCCGCTTCTCCACCTCGGGGCTCCACTGCTTCAGCGCGTACGACACCGGCCAGAGATCGCCGTCGTCGAGGGTGGCCGCGTCCTGGAAGCCCAGGGTCGAATAGCGGTAGTTGAACTTGCCCGAGTCCTGGAAGAAGACGACGATCTTGCCGGCCGCGTTCGCGTAGGCGGGCATCCCGTACCAGGTCTTCGGCGACAGCTCCGGGGCGTTCGCGGTGACCGTCGCGTGGACGCGCTCGGCGAGCGTCCGGTCCGCCGGCGCCATCTGGGCGATCCGGTCGAGGACGGCCTGGAGGTCGTCGGCCTTCTTGGCCCCCTTCCTGCCCTCGGCGCGCAGCTCGGCGGCGCGCTCCTTCATCGCGGCGCGCTCCTCGGCGCTGAAGCCGTCGGAATCGGTGGTGGCGTTCTTCGCGGGCATCTCCGGCCGCCTTTCGACGTTGGGGCTCGGCGCGCTGCCGGCCAGGACAAACGCTAGGTCCCCGACACCCCCCGGCGCTTCTCGATTCCTGATCGGATGCAGGCCGGAGACGAGCCGGAGTCAGGTGCGTCGACGGGTGAGACGTACGCGGTCGTGCGGCTCCCGGCCACGTTTTGGCCCGTGCTGTCGGGGCACCACAGTCGCATGTTTCCAGCAGAGAATTTGCGTGACTGGCACGGCCAGAAGGTGATCGATCCACAGGGCGACAAGATCGGCGAGCTGGAGGGCGTCTACGTCGACACGGCGACGGACGAGCCGGCGTTCGCCACCGTCAGGGTCGGCATGGTGGGCCGGCACCGGCTGGCCTTCGTCCCGCTGGACGGCGCGACGGTGTCGCCGGACGCCGTCCGCGTGCGGTACGACAAGAAGCAGGCCGGCGACGCTCCCTCCATCGACACCAACGGTGAGCTGGCAGCCAATGACGAACCGTCGGTGTTCGCGCACTACGGCCTGCCCTACGACGCCGTCTCCGGCGTGCGTCGCCTGGCCCGTCGCTGAGCGCGTCGGGTGCCGCCCGGCGCGACCGGACGCCGCGGCGTCGCGAGAACCGCCCCGAGGAGTGCTCGCCTCGGGGCGGTTCCGGCTGGTGCTACGGGCACGGCAGGGCAGGTCGGCGCCACAACGGCTAAGCCACCGCCACGTCCGCCAGCAGCACGCCGGCCGATCCGGTCATCGGAAGCCCGCCAGCAGGAACGCCGCCAGGCCGGCCAGGGCCAGGGGCAGCGCCGTGGCCAGGGCGAGTGCTCGTTGCCGGTTGGTGCGGCTGGCCAGAACGACGACCAGAGCACCGAGCGTGATCCTGATCAGCGCGTCCCACAGTGGAGCGGTTCCGTAGTCCGGGTCACCGATCCGGCGGATCGCCAGTCCCCCCTCGGCGAAGAGCACAGCGCCCGGTAGCGCGGGGCCGAGGATCTCCCGCCACCCGTGCCCGCGCGCCCACGTCCCAGCGATGCCGAAGAGCACTCCGGCGAGGACGCCGAAGAACATCCAGAGCAGCGCGGGTGGCGCCGACAGCACGGCCCACTCGTCGCCCTGGATGAGGGCCGCCGCGACGTGGTAGCTGGGCACCGCGACGACGAGACCGGCAGCGGCACCCACCGCCGCGCGTAGCCGGCCCGACCGGACCCAGAAGCCGAAGAAGAAGGCGGCGACCGCCCACACCGCGCTGGAGTTCCCCAGGTCGCCGAAGGGGTACGGCACGTACTTGATCCAGATGAAATCGAGGACGCCGAGCAGAATGCCGCCGAGTACTGCGGTGAGCGCCACGGTTCGGTGAGGGGGTCGCATGGCGGCGAGCATACTGGGTATGTATTCGCGGTGCCCAGGCGTCTCGGCGCGCACCTCTTCGTCGTTCCGCGCCTCGCAGCGAGGCAGGCGACGAGAACGGGCCGCCGATGATCGGCGGCCCGTTCTCGTCGCTGGTCGAAGTGTGGGCGCGGCAGGTTTCGAACCTGCGACCCCTCGCTTGTAAGGCGAGTGCTCTCCCACTGAGCTACGCGCCCGGAACGCCCGTCGCGGCGGGCCGGAGACCGGCAAGCTTACCTGCCGGCCGCCGGCCCGACGCAGCGGCGTGCCTGGGGTGGGATCAGGCGGCGACGGCCTCGGCGAGGGCCTTGCGCCAGCCCTGCTGGTCCCGCGCCTCGCCGGGCATGTTCATCTCGGCGAACCGGACCACGCCGGCCTTGTCGATCACGAAGGTGCCGCGGTTGGCGATGCCCGCGACGTCGTTGAAGACGCCGTACGCCTGGGCGACCGCGCCGTGCGGCCAGAAGTCGGCCAGCAGCGGGAACTGGTAGCCCTCCCGGTCCGCCCAGATCTTGTGGGCGTAGACCGAGTCGACGCTGACGGTCAGCACCTGGACGTCGTCGTTGACGTACTCGTTGAGGTTGTCCCGCACCTCGCAGAGTTCACCCTGGCAGATGCCGGTGAAGGCGAGGGGGTAGAAGACCAGCAGCACGGTGCGGCTGCCCCGGAAGTCCGAGAGTCGGACCTCCTGGTTGTTCTGGTCCTTCAGCACGAAGTCCGGCGCCTCGGCGCCAACCTCGACGGGCATGCGAGCTCCTCGAATCGGGTCGGTGGAGATGATCAGCCTGCCACAACCGTTACTTCTTCGCCTTGGAGCCACGGCGGAGCACCAGGCGGGCGCCGCTCCAGTCCCGGCCGGCGTTGATCGTGGAGGTCTGCTGGAGGCCGGCGGTCTGCGCGCTCTCCGCGACCTCGCTCGGCTCGACGTGACCGTCGCGCCCGGCCTTCGGGGTCAGGAGCCACACCACGCCGTTGTCGGCCAGCGGGCCGAGGGCGTCGACGAGGAGCTCGAAGAGGTCACCGTCGCCGTCGCGGTACCAGACCAGGACCGAGTCGACCACCTCGTCGGTGTCCTCGTCGACCAGCTCTCCACAGCGGTCGGTCAGGGCGTCCCGGAGATCCTGGTCGACGTCCTCGTCGTACCCCATCTCCATGACGACCATCCCCGGTTCGATCCCGAACCGGTCCGCCAGGCTGCGTACCCCGTCGGCGGCCTGACCAGCGGTCGCGCTCACTGTCGCGTGCCTCCTCATCTCATCCCTGCTCGCGGCGTCGCGGCGACGCCGTCGCGCCAAGTCCACACAGTTGTGGCTCCCCGCGCAAGTGGCGCACCGGGTGGAACGGAATTTACCGTGCCAGCAGCGTACGGGCACCCTGGGTGATGGCTTCCTCGGAGACCAGAACCTGACGTGCCGCCGGACCCAATGGTACAAACGAGTCGATTCCGGCCACCCGGCGCGCGGCGCCGACGTAGCCCGCATCCACCAGCGCCGCGATCACCCCTTCGCCCACCCCGCCCGACCTGCGGGTCTCGTCGACGACCAGCACCCGGCCGGTCGCCGACGCCTCCCGGATGATGTCCGCCACCGGCAGCGGGGCCAGCCAGCGCAGGTCCACCACCCGGGTCCCGACGCCCTCGTCGGCGAGGACGGCCGCCGCCCGCAGGGACATCCGCACCCCGTTACCGAAGGTGATGATGGTGACATCCTCGGCGGAGCCGACCCCGTACACCCGGGCCCGGCCGATCGGGACGTGCCCGGCCGCCCAGCCGCCGGGCTCCGCGTACTCCGCCAGCCACTCGCCGTCGCCCTCGGCGTACAGGTCGCGGGTGTGGTAGAGCGCGATCGGCTCCAGGAAGACGCAGACGCTCCCCTCCCCCGCCGCGGCGGCCAGGCAGGTCCGCAGCATGGGCGCGGCGTCGTCCGGCCGCGCCGGCACCGCGATCACCAACCCCGGCACATCCCGGAGTACGGCCACCGAGTTGTCGTTGTGGAAGTGCCCGCCGAACCCCTCCTGGTAGGCCAGCCCGGCCACCCGCACCACCATCGGGTTGCGGAACGCCCCCGAGGAGAAGAACTGCATGGTGGCCGCCTCGCCGCGGAGCTGGTCCTCGGCGTTGTGCAGGTACGCCAGGTACTGGATCTCCGGCACCGGCAGCATCCCCGCCGTCCCCGCGCCCAGGCCCAGCCCGAGGATCGAGGTCTCGTCCAGCAGCGTGTCGAAGACCCGGGCCGCGCCGAACCGGTCCCGCAGCCCCTTCGTCACCCCGTACACCCCGCCCTTGGCAGCCACGTCCTCGCCGAAGACCACCAGCTGGGGGTGGTCGAGCATCCCGTCGGCGAGCGCCGCGTTGACGCTCTGGGCCAGGGTGAGCGGGCCGGCCAGCTCCGGCGGCTTGCCGCCGAACGCCTCGACCCGCGCGGCGGCGTCCGGCCCGGCCGCCCGGGCCGCCGCCTCGGCCACCGCCCGCGCGATCCGGGCCGGGCGGCGCGGGGCGAGCGCGGCGACCACCTCGGCCGGCGAGGCGAGCTTCGGCTCCTCCAGCACCTCCTCGGCGACCCGGCGGACCTGCCAGCCGCGCCGGGAGTAGCGGGCGAGCAGTTCCTCACCGGTGGCGACGCCGGCCGACACCAGCAGCCGGGCGGTGACCAGCAGCGGGTCCCGCTCCGCGTCGGCGGTCAGCTCGGCCGTCCCCCGGTACGCGGTCTCGGCGTCCGCCCCGGCGTGCCCCATCAGCCGGACGGTGCTCAGGTGCAGCACGGCGGGCCGCCGGTGCCGGCGCACCCACTCCGCCGCCTCCCCCGCCACCCGGTACGTCTCGACCGGGTCGCAGCCGTCGACGGCGAAGTAGCGGATCCCGGGCCGGGCCCGCAACGTCGCCGCCACCCAGCCGCGCGGCGACCGGACACTGATCCCGAGGCCGTTGTCCTCGCAGACGAAGAGCACGGGAATGCGCAGGCCGGTGTGGTCGTACCAGCCGGCGGTGTTGAACGCGGCGGTGGCGCTGGCGTGGTTGACCGAGGCGTCGCCGAACGAGCAGACCACGATCGCGTCCGGCGGCCACGGTCCCTCGGCGGTCCGGTCGCCGCCGTCGATGCGCACCGGCGGGCCGATCCGCCGCCCGCCGCGGCGCAGCCGTTCCAGGGCCAGCCCCAGGCCGACCGCCCGGGGCAGGTGCGAGGCGATGGTGGAGGTGGTGGGGATGACGGCCAGGTCGGCGCGGCCGAACACCTTGTGCCGCCCACCGGCGATCGGCTCCCGCGCCGAGGCGACCATCCCGCGCAGCACGTCCCGCGCCGCCTCCGTGAACGCGTCCTCCGCCTCCGGGTGCCCGTCCCCGCCGGCCGAGGGTGCGTCCGCGCCGTCCTGACGGGCGTCCCCGGTCGCCGCCGCCGGCACCCCGACCACGGCCTCGCCGGTGGCGTCGACGGCCACCCCGGCGCCGACCGGCACGCTGGGGGCGGTCACGGCGGCCGGCACCCGCAGCGGCTCCCGGACCGGAGCCTCCTCCCGCCCCACCGGTACGACCAGCGCCTCCCGGACGGATTCGCCCGCGCCGGTCGACGGGTGGGCGGGAGCGTCCGGCGGAACGGACCCGGACGGGTCGAGGGCCTCCGGGACGGACCCGTGCGGGTCGTGCGCCGCCGACGGGACCGACCCGTCCACGTCGGACGCGTCCGGCGGGACCGGGGTGGGCGGGGCGGTCTCCTCCGTACCCTCGTCGTCGGCGCCGCCGGACGCGGCGGGGAAGGTCCCGGCGGCCTGGGCGGCGCGGAGGCAGTAGAAGGCGCCGGAGCGGTAGTGCAGCAGGGCGGGATCGGTCGGGCGCAGCGCGGCGGCGACCGCCGCGTTCCCCTCGTGACCGGCCGAGCCGATGGTGTAGAAGCCCTCGCCGAAGCCGCGCAGCCAGCGCCCGGCGAGGTCCAGCTGCCGGCTGGTGACCTGGGCGTCGAAGAGGGCCAGCGCCTGCGCGCCGGTCAGCGCGGTGCCGGCGACGAGGGGCGCGTCCGGGTCACGCCGCTCGGCCGGGCCGGCGAGCGCGGCCAGCGCCTCCCGGAGCCGGTCGTCGAGATCCTGCGGGGTGGTCACGTCGGACAGCATTACCGACGGAGGGGCACCTCGCCCAGTCGGACACGTTCCGCCCGCGCCGGCTCAGTCGGTGTCGCACCGCTCCGGGCAGCCGCCGTCGGACACCTTCCACACCAGCTCGCGCAGGGTGGCCAGTTCGGCGGTGCTGAGCCCGTCCAGCAGTCGGGAGTCGGACAGCGCCCGGTGCACCCGGTCGCGGGTCCGCCGGCCGGCGTCGGTGACCACCAGCGTCTTCTGCCGCCGGTCGGTCGGGTCGACCCGGCGTTCCACCAGGCCCGCCTGTTCCAGCTTGTCGACCAGCGCGGTCACGTTGGAGCGGTCGCAGCCCAACTGTTCGGCGAGGTCGCGGGCGGGCAGCGGCCGGTCCGGGTCCAGCTCGTGCAGGGCCCGGGCGGTCGCCGGGGTGAGCCCCAGGCCGGCCATCTCGACGTCTTGGTGGTGCCGCATCGCGGCGGCGACGTGCAGGATCCGGCGCACGGCGTCACCGGCCAGGCCGGAGCGGTCCGCCCCGGCCGCCTCGGTGGAGAGCTGCGCCATGCTCACCACCGTACCCACCGGTAAGGAGCGTTCCCGCCGGTCACCCGGGGAGGAAGGAGAAGCGGACCTTGCGGGTGGGGTTGTCGCCGTTGGTGTCGACCAGGCAGATCGACTGCCAGGTGCCGAGGGCGAGGCGCCCGTCGAGCACCGGCAGGGAGGCGTACGGCGGGACGAAGGCCGGCAGCACGTGGTCCCGACCGTGCCCCGGCGAGCCGTGCCGGTGCCGCCAGCGGTCGTCGGTGGGCAGCAGGTCGTCGATCGCCCGGAGCAGGTCGTCGTCGGAGCCGGCACCGGCCTCGATGATCGCCAGCCCGGCGGTGGCGTGCGGTACGAAGACGTGCAGCAGGCCGTCGCCCTGCCCGGAGACGAACCGCTCGGCCTCGGCGGTGATGTCCCGGACGGTCGGCCGGGACCCGGTCTGGACGGTGATCACCTCACTGCGCATGAGGCTCATTCTCCCGCAGCGCGTCGGGAACCGCCGCCGGACAAAGTTACTGGTGGGTACCTGTGTTGAGCGTCGCGTCTGGGGGAGCCAGAGGTGACGACTGGCGTCACCAGGGGGCAGGATGGCGCTAGAGACCTATCCCACACACAACCGAGGGAACGCCTGTGGCTACGGAACGCAAGCGCCCGGTGATCACCGCTGGTCTGCCGAGCCAGCTTCCGGACATCGACCCTGAAGAGACCGGCGAATGGGTCGAGTCGCTCGACGGTGTCATCGACGAGCGCGGAACCAAGCGCGCCCGGTACGTCATGCTGCGCCTGCTGGAGCGGGCCCGCGAGCGACAGGTCGGGGTGCCGTCCCTGACCACCACCGACTACATCAACTCCATCCCGCCGGAGCGGGAGCCGTGGTTCCCGGGCGACGAGCACATCGAGCGGCGGATCCGGGCCTACATCCGGTGGAACGCCGCCATGCTGGTGCACCGCGCGCAGCGCCCCGAGATCGGCGTGGGCGGCCACATCTCCACCTTCGCCAGCTCCGCCTCGCTCTACGAGGTGGGCTTCAACCACTTCTTCCGGGGCAAGGACCACCCGGGCGGTGGCGACCACATCTTCTACCAGGGTCACGCCTCCCCCGGCATGTACGCGCGGGCGTTCATGGAGGGGCGGCTCAGCGAGGACCAGCTCGACGGATTCCGGCAGGAGCTGTCCCACCCGGGTGGCGGGCTGCCGTCGTACCCGCACCCGCGGTTGATGCCGGACTTCTGGGAGTTCCCCACCGTCTCGATGGGCCTCGGGCCGCTCAACGCGATCTACCAGGCCCGGTTCAACCGCTACCTGCACCACCGGGGCATCAAGGACACCTCCCAGCAGCACGTCTGGGCGTTCCTCGGTGACGGTGAGATGGACGAGGTCGAGTCGCTGGGCGCGATCGGCGTGGCGGCCCGCGAGGAGCTGGACAACCTCACCTTCGTGATCAACTGCAACCTCCAGCGCCTGGACGGCCCGGTCCGCGGCAACGGCAAGGTCATGCAGGAGCTGGAGGCGTTCTTCCGGGGCGCCGGCTGGAACGTCATCAAGGTGGTCTGGGGCCGGGAGTGGGACCCGCTGCTCGCGGCGGACACCGACGGTGCGCTGGTCAACCTGATGAACACCACGCCCGACGGTGACTACCAGACCTACAAGGCGGAGTCCGGGGCGTACGTCCGGGAGCACTTCTTCGGCCGCGACCCGCGGACCCGCAAGATGGTCGAGCACCTGTCGGACGACGAGATCTGGAACCTCAAGCGGGGCGGGCACGACTACCGGAAGCTCTACGCGGCCTACAAGGCGGCGATGGAGCACACCGGTCAGCCGACGGTGATCCTGGCCAAGACGATCAAGGGCTGGACGCTCGGCTCGCACTTCGAGGCCCGCAACGCCACCCACCAGATGAAGAAGCTGACGCTGGAGGACCTGAAGCTCTTCCGCGACCGGCTCTACCTGGACATCCCGGACAAGCAGTTGGAGGAGAACCCCTACCTCCCGCCGTACTACAACCCGGGTGAGAAGTCCGAGGAGGTGCAGTACCTCCGCGAGCGGCGGCAGCAGCTCGGGGGCTACCTGCCGTCCCGGCGGACCACCGGCACCCGGCTGACCATCCCCGGCAGCGAGCGCTTCTCCGACGTCAAGCGCGGCTCGGGCAAGCAGAAGGTGGCCACCACGATGGCCTTCGTCCGCCTGCTCAAGGACGTGATGAAGGACAAGGAGTTCGGCAAGCGCTGGGTGCCGATCATCCCGGACGAGGCCCGCACCTTCGGCATGGACTCGCTCTTCCCGACGGCGAAGATCTACTCGCCGCACGGCCAGCGGTACACCTCGGTGGACCGGGAGCTGTTCCTGTCGTACAAGGAGGCCACCAGCGGTCAGATCCTGCACGAGGGCATCAACGAGGCCGGTTCGGTGGCGTCGTTCACCGCGGCCGGCACCTCGTACGCCACCCACGGCGAGCCGATGATCCCGCTGTACATCTTCTATTCGATGTTCGGCTTCCAGCGCACCGGCGACGGCTTCTGGGCGGCGGCCGACCAGATGGCGCGGGGCTTCGTGCTCGGCGCCACCGCGGGCCGGACCACGCTCAACGGTGAGGGCCTCCAGCACGAGGACGGGCACTCGCTGCTCCTCGCCGCCACCAACCCGGCGGTGGTCGCCTACGACGCGGCGTTCGCGTTCGAGCTGGCGCACATCATGGAGAACGGCCTGCACCGGATGTACGGGGACGCGCAGGAGAACGTCTTCTACTACCTGACGGTCTACAACGAGCCGATCTTCCAGCCGGCCGAGCCGCAGGGCGTGGACGTCGAGGGCATCCTCAAGGGCATCTACCGCTACTCGCCCGCGCCACAGGTGGACGGGGACGCGCCGAAGGCGAACATCCTGGCCTCCGGCACCGGCATGCAGTGGGCGCTCAAGGCGCAGGAGATCCTGGCCGAGGACTGGGGCGTGGCCGCCGACGTCTGGTCGGTGACCTCCTGGACCGAGCTGCGCCGGGACGCGGTGGAGTGCGAGGAGCACAACCTGCTCAACCCGGGTGGCGAGCAGCGGGTGCCGTACATCCAGCGGAAGCTGGCCGACGCCGACGGGCCGAAGGTCGCGGTCAGCGACTGGATGCGCGCGGTGCCGGACCTGATCTCCCGCTGGGTACCGGGCGACTACACCTCGCTCGGCACCGACGGCTTCGGCATGTCGGACACCCGGCACGCGCTGCGTCGGCATTTCCACGTCGACGCCGAGTCGGTCGCGGTGGCGACGCTGCGCCAGCTCGCGCTGCGCGGCGTGGTCCCGGCGCACGTCCCGGCCGAGGCCGCCAAGAAGTACGCACTGGACGACGTCAACGCCGCCCCGGTCGGGGAGACCGGCGGCGACAGCTAGACCCGTACGCGAAAGGGCCCGGCGCGCGCTCCGCGCCGGGCCCTTCGTCGTCCGGCGGGTGGAGTGGCGATGGTCCGGCGTCCCTGGTGGGGACGCCGGACCATCGTCATCGCGGGCGACGCCGGGACGGGCCGGTCAACCGACGGCGGCCAGGTCGGTCAGCCGGGCCAGCGAGTCCTCCAGGTCGGCGCCCACCCGACGCAGGCCGAGCCGGAGCAGGGCCGCCTTGACCGGCCCGGCGGGCCAGCGTACGACGATGAGCCGCACGACGGTCCCGCCCTCCTCCTCGTCCGGGGTGAGCTGTACGTAGATCTCGGTGCGCGCCTCGGCGCGGGCACCAGCCCCCTTGGCCCGCTCGCGCCAGCCGATCAGGGTGGGCTCCTGGTAGGCGATCACCTCGGCCTCGTGCGCCGAACCGCGCCCGGCCTGGACGAGCTGCCGTCGGCCGAAGCCCTCCCCGGAGAGGACCTCGGCCGCGCGGACCCCCGCCAGCCAGGCCGGCAACTGCTCGGCCCGCTGGACGACGTCCCAGACCACTTCCATCGGCGCCATCACGTGCGCACTGCGTTCCACGAGGATCATTTCTGTCTTTCCCCCACTAAGGACACATCCGCGATATTCCGCACTGTATGCGGTAAATCGGACTTACCTGGACGGGTTCCGCAAAGACACGCCGAAAACCCTTGCGCCAGCGGTCCTCGCGGGCCTATGGCGTATCGGCGGCACGCCCCCTAGAGTCCCGAACACGCTTCGCGTTTCTGGGAGGGCGAATGACCACCGCGTCGATGCCGGAGTTCCCCACCGGGTTCCGCTGGGGGGTGTCCACCTCCGCCCACCAGATCGAGGGCGCGGTCGACGCCGACGGCCGGGGACCCTCCATCTGGGACACCTTCGCCCACACCCCCGGCCGGATCGCCGACGGCAGCACCGGCGACGTCGCCTGCGACCACTACCACCGGTACGCCGAGGACGTCGCCCTGCTGGCCGGGCTCGGGGTGTCCGCGTACCGGTTCTCGATCGCCTGGCCCCGGGTGCAGCCCACCGGCACCGGGGCGGCCAACGCAGCGGGGCTGGACTTCTATGACCGGCTGGTGGACGAGCTGCTCCGGCGGGGCGTCGACCCGGTCGCCACCCTCTTCCACTGGGACCTGCCGCAGGCCCTGGAGGACGCCGGCGGCTGGCTCAACCGGGACACCGCCGCCCGCTTCGCCGAGTACGCGGACCTGGTCGCCGCCCGCCTCGGCGACCGGGTGAAACTCTGGATCACCCTCAACGAGCCGTTCATCCACATGAGCCTCGGGCACGGGATGGGCATGCACGCCCCCGGCCGGATGCTGCTCTTCGACGCCTTCCCGGTGGCCCACCACCAGCTCCTCGGGCACGGGCTCGCGGTGTCGGCGCTGCGGGCCCGCAGCAGCAGCCCGGTGGCGATCGCCAACAACTACTCCCCGGTCCGGCTCGCCGGCGACACCGCCGCCGACCGGGCCGCCGGGGCGGCGTACGACGCGCTGCACAACCGGCTCTTCACCGACCCGCTGCTCGGGCTCGGCTATCCCGAGGAGCCGGGCTTCGATCCGGGGGTGGTCCGGGACGGGGACCTGGACGTGATCGCCGCCCCGATCGACGTGCTCGGGGTGAACTACTACAACCCGACGGGCATCCGGGCGGCCGAGGAGGACTCCCCGCTGCCCTTCGAGATCGTCCCGCTCGACGGCTGGCCGCGCACCGCCTTCGACTGGCCGGTCGTCCCGGACGGGCTGCGCGAGCTGCTCGTCGGACTCCGCGACCGGTACGGCGACCGGCTCCCGCCGATCCAGGTGACCGAGAGCGGCTGCGCCTACGACGACGTGCCGGACGCCGACGGCCGGGTGCACGACCCCGAGCGGATCGCCTACCTGGACGGACACCTGCGCGCGGTCCGCGAGGCGATCGACGCGGGCGTCGACGTGACCGGGTACTTCGTCTGGTCGCTGCTGGACAACTGGGAGTGGGCCGAGGGGTTCACCAAGCGGTTCGGGCTGGTGCACGTCGACTACCCGTCGCAGCGGCGTACCCCCAAGTCGTCGTACGCCTGGTTCCGGGACGCGGTGGTCCGGCGGTGACCACGGTGGACCCGACGCCGGCGTCGTTGCCGGCGGCACTCGCCGAACCGACCGTGCCGGTCCGGCGGAGCTGGATCGCGCTGATCTTCGCGGCCAACCTGGGCGTCTGGATGGCCTTCTTCACCCCGATCCAGGTGCTGCTGCCGCAGCAGGTGGAACGGATCGCGCCGGGCGACAAGGAGGCGATGCTGGCGGTCGTCACCGGGCTCGGCGCGCTCGCCGCGGTGCTGGCCAACCCGCTCGCCGGGGCGCTGTCGGACCGGACGGTCATCCGGCTCGCCAACCGGCACCTCGGCCGGCGGCACGTCTGGACCGCCTCCGGCGCGGTGCTCGGCGCGGCGGCGCTGGTGCTGCTGGCCCGCCAGGACACCATCGCCGGGGTGGCGCTGGGCTGGGTCGCCGCGCAGGTCTGCTTCAACGCGATGCTGGCCAGCCTCACCGCCGCCATCCCGGACCGGGTGCCGGTGGCGCAGCGCGGCGGGGTCTCCGGCTGGGTGGGCATCCCGCAGGCGCTCGGCCTGGTGCTCGGCGCGGTCCTGGTCACCGCGCTGGTCACCGGCAACGCCGCCGGGTACGCCGCGATCGCCGCGGTGATGCTGCTGCTGGCGCTGCCGTTCGCGCTGCTCACCGCCGACGACCCGCTGCCGCGCGAGCACCGGTCGGCGTTGCGGCTGCGCGGGCTGCTCGCCTCGCTCTGGATCAGCCCGCGCCGGCACCCCGACTTCGCCTGGGCCTGGTTCACCCGGTTCCTGGTCCAGACCGGCAACGCGCTGGGCACCCTCTACCTGCTGTACTTCCTCACCGACGGGGTGCGGGTCGCCGACCCCGAGGGTGGGCTGCTGGTGCTGATCCTGCTCTACACGGTCGGCATGATGCTCACCGCCGTGGTCGCCGGTCGGCTGTCCGACCGCTCCGGGCGGCGCAAGGTCTTCGTGATCACCTCGGGGTTGATCATGGCGGTGGCGGCACTGCTGCTCGCCGTCGCGCCGGTCTGGCCGATGGCCGTCGTTGCGGCGCTGCTGCTCGGCGCCGGCTACGGCGTCTATCTGGCGGTGGACGCGGCGCTGATCACCCAGGTGCTGCCGGCCGCGACCGACCGGGCCAAGGACCTCGGCGTGATCAACATCGCGAACTCGGCGCCGCAGGTGCTCGGGCCGGCGCTGTCGGCCCCGATCGTGGTCCACCTCGGCGGCTATCCCACCCTCTACGCGGTCACCGCCGCGGTCACCCTGCTCGGCAGCGCCCTGGTCCTCAAGATCCGCTCGGTGCCCTGACCGGCCCCCTCGGTAATCCGCTGGGCGGCGGCCGTAGGCTGGGGGCGTGACGGTACGTGTACGCTTCGCCCCTTCCCCGACCGGTATGTTCCACGTCGGCGGCGCCCGCTCGGCCCTGCAGAACTGGATCTACGCCAGGCAGCAGGGCGGGGTGTTCGTGCTCCGCATCGAGGACACCGACGCGGCCCGCAACAAGCCCGAGTGGACCGAGGGCATCCTGTCGGCGCTGGACTGGATCGGCATCGAGCGCGGCAGCTACGAGGGCCCGTACTTCCAGTCGTCGTATGCCGGGGAGCACCGGGCCGCCGCGCAGCGGCTGCACGACGCCGGCCGGGCGTACTACTGCGACTGCACCCGGGAGGCCGTGCAGGCCCGCACCGGCTCCCAGTACCAGGGCTACGACGGCTTCTGCCGCGACCGCGGGCTTGAGGCCGGCGAGGGGCGGGCGCTGCGCTTCCGTACGCCCGACGAGGGCGAGACCGTGGTGGTCGACCTGATCCGCGGTGAGCCGACCTTCGAGAACAAGCTGATCGAGGACTTCGTCATCGCCCGGGGCGACGGGTCGCCGGTCTTCCTGCTGGCCAACGTGGTCGACGACATGACGATGGGGATCACCCACGTGATCCGGGCCGAGGAGCACCTGCCCAACACCCCGAAGCAGCAGCTGCTCTGGGACGCCCTCGGCGTCAAGCCGCCGGTCTGGGCGCACGTGCCGGTGGTGGTCAACGAGAAGCGGCAGAAGCTCTCCAAGCGGCGGGACAAGGTCGCCCTGGAGGCGTACCGGGACGAGGGCTACCTCGCCGGCGCGATGCGCAACTATCTGATGCTGCTCGGCTGGGCGCCCTCCGGCGACCGGGAGATCGTGCCCTGGTCGGTGATCGAGGACGAGTTCCGGCTCGAGGAGGTGAACCCCTCCCCCGCGTTCTTCGACGAGAAGAAGCTGCGCGCGTTCAACGGGGAGTACATCCGCGCCCTGCCGGTCGAGGAGTTCGTCGCCGCCTGCCAGCCCTGGCTGACCGGCACCGACACCATCGCCCCGCCGCCGTGGCAGCCGGAGGAGTTCGACGCCGCCGCGTTCGCCGCGGTCGCGCCGCTCGCCCAGACCCGGATCGCGGTGCTCAGCGAGATCGTGCCGAACGTCGACTTCCTCTTCCTGGCCGACCCGCTGATCGACGAGGCGGCGTGGGCCAAGGCCATGAAGGAGGGCGCGGCCGACCTGTTGGACGCGGCCGTCGCCGCGTTCGAGGCGTTGGAGTCCTGGGACGCCGAGACGCTGAAGTCCACGCTGGAGGCGGTCGGCGCCGAGCGCGGCCTGAAGCTCGGCAAGGCGCAGGCCCCGGTCCGGGTCGCGGTCACCGGCCGCACCGTCGGGCTGCCGCTCTTCGAGTCACTCGAGGTGCTCGGCCGCGAGCGCACCCTGACCCGGCTGCGCGCCGCCCGGGTGCGCCTGGTCTGACCCCGACATCCGCAGGGCCCGCCGGTCAGCCGGCGGGCCCTGCGTCGTACGCCGGCGGTAGTGCCCCGGACGGCGGCGGTCGCGGCCCCGGACAGCGGCGGTCGCGGGCCCGGACAGCGGCGGTCGCGGGCCCGGACGGCGGCGGTCGCGGCCCCGGACGGCCCGAGACAGGGGTCTCCGTGCCGCCTTTGCTCTGCAGCCCTCCACGCATCACCGGCGCGCCACCCGGGTGCTGCGTCCATGGCTGCAGAGCAAAGGGCCCGTGGGGGTGGGTCGGTCCGGTGCCGGGTTCGACCGGCGACCCGAGTGGAAGGGGTCAGCGACGACCGGCGCGGCGACGGCGCAGCAGCAGCAACCCCGCAGCCAGCGCGACGATCACCACGCTGAGCGCCCACCACCATCCGTTGCTACCGGGGTCGTCCGCCGTGGATGCGGCTGGCGAGGGGCCGGTGGCGGTGGGTGGCGGTGTGGCCGGCGCCGCGCTGGCTGAAGATGGACTGGTCGCCGAGGTGCCCGCGGAGGCGGTGGCGGATGCCCCGGTGGTCAGGGTGAAGGTGAGCTGGCCCCGCACCGGGTGACCGTCGGTCGAGCCGACCTGGTACGCCACCGTGTAGACGCCGGACGGACCGGCGACGAAGGGCACGCTCACCCGGTTGCCGGCGAAGGTCGGTGTGCCGGAGGCGGCAGCGTTGTCCGGCCCGGTGACTGTGATCTTCGTCGTATCGGGGGACGGGGTGGCGAGGAAGCGGAGTTCGATCCGCTTCGGCGCCGTCGCCAGCCGCGCCCCGTCGCGGGGATTGCTGCCGGTCAACGAGTTGTGTGCCGCCGCCGGTGCGGCCGGCAACGCCAGTGACACGCCGAGCGCCACCCCCAGAACGGTCATCCAGGTACGCGCCACGCGTCCGGCCCTGCCCCCCATGCACGCCTCCGTAAAGGTACGATCCGGCCGCTGATCAACGGTCCCAAGTTAGTCGGGCGCAGATCGCAGATAGTTCCAATTACTCTTCCAGCAGCTGCAACCCAGCGACGTTCTGCGGAGTCTTTGAGGTGGGCACCCGGTGTACGGGCACGACCACCGCCGTCGGCCGGTCAGCGTGTCACCTGCAGTGGAAGCCACCCATCGAACGGGGCGAGGAGGCGGCGATGGTCCGAAGGGTGAAGCGTCTGGTGGCCGCGGTGACGGGCGCACTGATCGCCACCGCCTGCTCACTGGCACTGGTCGGCGCGGCACCGGCCCGGGCTGCCGGCAGCACCGCGCCGAAGCCGCCACCGGCCGGGGTGGACATCACCGGCGACCGGCTCGGCCAGCCGCTGCGGCTGCGCCCCGACACCCACCCCGCCGAGGTGGTCGCGGTCATCGACCAGGTCAGCTGGCTCGGCAGCACCGGGCAGCAGCGCGGGCCCGCCGCCGACAGCCTCGGTCCGAAGTACACCATCGTGGTGCTCGCCGGTGACGCGCCCCGGTCGACGTACGACCTCTACCCGCTCGCCAAGGGCGGACCGCGGGTCTACCGGCCGGCCCGGCAGCCCGGCGCCACCCGGGCCAAGGCCGGCTGGTTCTTCGGCCGGCTCAACATGTCCGAGACGCTGCGGACCGCCGGGGTGCCGCTGGAGCGGCAGTTCGACACGGTCACCGGCGGCGTCGGTGGCGGCGAGCGGGTCATCCCGGAGGACAGCCTGGACCCGGCGCGGGACATCGACGAGGTGCTCGGCGAACTCCAGCGGCTGCTGCTGCTCAACGTCGGGGTGATGCTCGTGATCACCTTTGGACTCGCCGGGATCGCCCTGCTCATCCGGCACCGCACCCACTGACCCGGCCGCCGGGCGGGACGACGGTCAGACCTCCAGCACGACCTTGCCCCGGACGTGCCCCTCGGCCACCAGCTGCTGCGCCGGCCCCGCCTCGGCCAGCGGAAACGTCCGCGCCACGTGCACCGTCAGCCGGCCGGCGTCGACCAGCCCGGCCAGCATGCTCAGGTCCGCCGTGGACGGCTTCACGAAGAGATAACTCCCGCCCAGCCGGGTGACGTGTTCCGGGTCGGCGGTCGAGACCAACCGGGCCGGGCGGGTCAACAGCTCGGCCGACACGTCCAGCGCCTCGCCGCCGAAGAGGTCCAGCGCCACGTCCACCCCGTCGGGCGCGACCGCGCGGACCCGGTCCAGCAGGCCGTCGCCGTAGCTGACCGGCTCGGCGCCCAGCGACCGGACGAAGTCGTGGTTGGCCTCGCTCGCCGTCCCGATCACCCGGTCCGCGCCGAGCGCCCGGGCCACCTGCACCGCCAGGTGCCCCACCCCGCCGGCGGCCCCGTGCACCAGCACGGTGTCCCCCGCGCCGGTCCGGGCCGACTGCAACGCCTGGTAGGCCGTCAGCCCCGCCAGCGGCAGCCCGCCCGCCTCGGCCCAGGACGCCCGCACCGGCTTGTCCGCGAGGGTCCGCTCCGGGGCCGGCACCAGCTCCGCGTACGTGCCGTGCTGGACGTCGTCGCGCCGGACGTACCCGATCACCTCGTCGCCCACCGCGAAGCCGGTCACCGCCGGCCCGACGGCTTCCACCACGCCCGCGGCGTCCCAGCCGGGCACCAGCGGGAAGTGGGTCGGCATGGCCCCGGCCAGATGACCCTCGCGCACCTTCCAGTCGACCGGGTTGACCCCGGCGGCGCGCACCCGCACGAGCACGGTGTCCGGGCCGACGGGCGGGTCGGGAAGCTCCCGGAGGGTGAGCGCGTCGGCCGGGCCGTACGCGTCGATCGCGATCGCCTTCACCCTGCTCACGCTAGTCGCCCGGCGGCGTCCGCGTGGTCAGCACCAGCGACGTGGCGGCCTTTCCCGGCGGATCGTCCGGGTCCGCGGCCGGACCGCGCCGTGCCGGTGCGCGCCGGCCCACCCGGCCAGCTCGCTGCGGCAGCCCTGCGGGGGCGTCACCGCCGACACCAGGGGCTCCTGGTCCCGCTGGCGGGGCACCGGCGCGTCGTCCTCGGCGCGCTCCGCCACCCACCCGGCGGTCGGCTCGGCCGGATGTGTCACACCGGTCGACCGGCGGGGGTGCTTGCCGGCCGCCCCCTGGTCGTGGCCCGGCCGGCAGGGCTCGCCCTGGGCGCAGCCGTGCTCGGCCTCCCCGTGCGCCATCCCGGTCTCCTCACGCTCGCACCGCCCGTGGGGCAGGTCGCCCCCACGTGCCCTGACACCGTACTGGCCGGTCCGGACGGGCTCTGCGGCGCGTACCGGGTCGGCCGGCGGACGCGACCGGTCCGGGACCGGCCGGGTGCGGACGCGCTCAGCCGGCCCGGTGGGCCTCCAGGTCGGCGCGGGTGAGCAGGGCGCGCAGCGTGATGCCGTGCGCGGCGAGCGCCTCCCCGCCGCCCTCGGCGCGGTCGATCACGCAGAGCGCGTGGTCGATGCGGGCACCCAGCTCACGGAGCTGACCGGTGGAGATGACCACCTGACCACCGGAGGTGACCACGTCCTCCACCACCAGCACCCGGCGGCCCGCCACCTCGGCGCCCTCGGCGAGCCGGGCGGTGCCGTACGGCTTGGCGGTCTTGCGGACGAAGGCGCACGGCAGCCCGACGTGCCGGGCCAGCGCGGTGACCACCGGGATGCCACCCATCTCCAGGCCGGCCAGCACCTCGGTGTCCGGTGGGACGAGCGCGGCCAGGCCGGCGGCGACCCGGTCCAGCAGCACCGGGTCGGCCTCGAACCGGTACTTGTCGAAGTACTCGTCGGCCACCCGGCCGGAGCGCAGCACGAAACGTCCGGTCAGCCGGCAGGTGGCGTCGATCTCCCGGGCCAGCGCGGCGGTCCCGTGATCGGTGTGGATGTCGGTCACGGGAGGACATTCTCACCGGCCGGGGGTCCCGCGTCGAGCCGCCTCCCGCCGACAGCCGGACCTCGGCGTTCCGGCGCAGGTCAGGACATGTCAGGCTGGAGCGGTGAGCGAGCCGGGCGCGAGCGACCTGTCGGCCACCCTCCGCCGGATCGAACGGGCGGCGGGGGCGCTGGCGACCGCCAGCGTCTCCCGGATGGACGAGAGCCTGCCCTGGTTCCGGTCCCTCCCCGCCGACCAGCGTTCCTGGGTCATGCTGGTAGCGCAGGCCGGCGCGCGGTCACTGGTGCAGTGGCTGCGCGAGGGCGGCGGCACCGCGGACAGCACCCAGGAGGTCTCCGACGAGGTCTTCGCCACCGCCCCGCAGGCGCTGGCCCGCTCGATCAGCCTCCAGCAGACGGTGGCGCTGATCAAGGTGACCATCGACGTCGTCGAGGAGCAGGTGTCGCACCTGGCGGCGAAGGGCGAGGAGCAGCAGCTGCGCGAGGCGGTGCTGCGCTTCTCCCGGGAGATCGCCTTCGCCGCCGCCCGGGTCTACGCCCGCGCCGCCGAGTCGCGCGGCTCGTGGGACGCCCGGCTCCAGGCGCTGCTGGTGGACGCGCTGCTGCGCGGCGACTCACCGGACGTGCTGGCCAGCCGGGCCGCCGCGCTGGGCTGGCCGGACGCCCCGCCGGTCGCGGTGGCGGTGGGCCGCTCCCCCGGCGGCGAGGTGGCCGCCGTGCTGCACACCGTCTACCGGCAGGCCCGGCGGATCGGGGTGGAGGTGATCGGCGGGGTGCACGGCGACCGGCTGGTGATCGTGCTCGGCGGGGCGGCCGAACCGATGGCCGCCACGGAGAAGTTGCTCACCGCGTTCGGGGACGGGCCGGTGGTGGTGGGGCCCGCCGTACCCAGTCTGGACGAGGCGACGGAGTCGGCGCGGGCCGCGCTGGCCGGGTTCCGCGCGGCGCCGGCCTGGCCGACCGCGCCGCGCCCGGTGCCGGCCGCGGACCTGCTGCCGGAGCGGGCCCTGGCCGGCGACGCGGAGGCCCGCCGCCGGCTGCGCCACGACGTGTACGCCGCCCTGACCCGGGCCGGCGGGGAGCTGCTGGAGACGCTGGACGCCTTCTTCGCCGCCGGGGGCACGCTGGAGAGCGCCGCCCGCGCCCTGTTCGTGCACCCGAACACGGTGCGGTACCGGTTGAAGCGGGTGGCGGAGGTGACCGGCTTCTCCCCGCTCACCCCGCGCGACGCGTTCGCGCTCCAGGTGGCGCTGACGGTGGGCCGGCTGGACCCGATCGTCCCAGTGGTGCCACCAGCCCCGAACCAGACACCGACCCCAGGCGTGCGATGAACGTCACAGACCGGTGACGACCGCCGCCGATTTTTGTGGGAACCCGACAACTCTTCTAGTGCGGTTTGGTGGCGCACGCTACAGCGCGACCGGTGAGTATCCGTCAGAGTCATAGACGTGCTCGCCGTACTCTCACCCGGCCAGGGTTCCCAGAAGCCCGGCTTCCTCACTCCCTGGCTCGACCTGACCGGCACGGAGGCGCGCCTGCGCTGGTGGTCGGCGCTGGCCGGCGTCGACCTGGTCCACCTCGGCACGGAGGCCGACGCCGAGGAGATCAAGGACACCGCCCGGACCCAGCCGCTGCTGGTCGCCGCCGCGCTGCTGGCCGCCGAGCACCTGCCGATGTACGACGTGGCCGTGACCGCCGGGCACAGCGTCGGCGAGCTGGGCGCCGCCGCGCTCGCCGGGGTGCTGCCGGCCGAGGCGGCGATCACCCTCGCCGGGGTACGCGGCCGGGAGATGGCCGCCGCCTGCGCGCTGGAGCCCACCGGCATGGCCGCCGTGCTCGGCGGCGACGCCGACGAGGTGCTGGCCACCATCGAGAAGCACGGGCTGCACCCGGCCAACCGCAACGGCGCCGGGCAGATCGTCGCCGCGGGCGCGATCGACGGGCTGGAGAAGCTCGCCGCCGAGCCGCCGTCCCGGGCCCGGGTGACCCGGCTCAAGGTGGCCGGCGCCTTCCACACCCCGTACATGGGCCCCGCCGAGGCGGCGCTGGCCCGGGTCGCGGCCGGGATCACGCCGGGCGACCCGGTCCGGATCCTGCTGTCGGACCTGGACGGGTCGGCCGTCAACCACGGCCGGGAGATGGTGCAGCGGCTCGTCCGCCAGGTCACCGCGCCGGTCCGCTGGGACCTGTGCATGCGCACCCTGGCCGACCTCGGGGTCACCGGCGTGATCGAGCTGCCGCCCGCCGGCACCCTGGCCGGCCTGCTCAAGCGGGAGCTGAAGGCGACCGGGGTGCCCGAGATCGTCACCCTGAACACCCCCGACGACCTGCCTGCCGCCCGGGACCTGATCGCCCGGCACAGCGGCCTGCGCGGCCACGAGCCGGTGGTCCAGTTCCGGGTGGTGGTCTCCCCCGCCGCGGGCACCTTCCAGCCGGCCGCCGACCTGGCCGAGGGCGCCGACCTGCGCACCGGGCAGATCATCGGCCAGGTGGCCACCCGGCAGGGGCCGGTCGAGGTCACCGCGCACGACAGCGGGCTGCTCACCGAGTGGCTCGCCCACCACGACGACCCGGTCGCCCCGGGCCAGCCGCTCGCCCGGATCGGCGGGGCTGCCCTGTGAGCGCGAGGAGTGAGCCGGTCCTGCGAGCCCCGCAGCCGCGAACGAAGACCAGCCCGATGACCGCGCGGAACGAGCCGTCCTGCGGGTCCCGCAGTCGGAGAACGAAAGGCAGGCACTGATGGCCGGCAGCAGGATCCTCGCGATGGGGCACTACCAGCCGTCCCGGGTGGTCACCAACGACGACATCGCCCAGCTCGTCGAGACCAACGACGAGTGGATCCGGGACCGGGTCGGCATCGTCACCCGCCGGATCGCCGGTGACGAGACGGTCGCCGACATGGCCACCGCCGCGGCCGGCAAGGCGCTGGCCAACTCGGGGCTCACCGCCGCCGACATCGACCTCGTCGTGGTCGCCACCTGCACCTCGGTCGACCGCAGCCCCAACGTGGCCTGCCGGGTCGCCGCCAAGCTCGGCATCACCGCACCCGCCGCGTACGACCTCAACACCGCCTGCTCGGGTTTTGCGTACGCGCTGGGCACCGCGGACCACGCCATCCGGGCCGGTGCGGCCCGCAACGCGATCGTCATCGGCGCGGAGAAGCTCTCCGACTTCACCGACTGGACCGACCGCTCCACCTGCATCATCTTCGGTGACGGCGCCGGGGCGGCGGTGGTCACCGCCGCCGCCGACGACGAGCCGACCGGGATCGGCCCGGTGGTCTGGGGCTCCGCGCCGGAGAAGAGCGACGCGGTCCGGATCGAGGGCTGGCGGCCGTACATCGCGCAGGAGGGGCAGTCGGTCTTCCGCTGGGCCACCACCGCCCTGGCCCCGCTGGCGCTGCAGGCCTGCGAGCGGGCCGGGGTCGCCCCGAGCGAGCTGGCCGCGTTCGTGCCGCACCAGGCCAACGCCCGGATCATCGACGGCATCGCCAAGCGGCTGAACATCCCGAACGCGATCATCGCCAAGGACATCGTCGAGTCGGGCAACACCTCCGCGGCGAGCGTGCCGCTGGCCCTGTCCAAGCTGGTGGAGCGGCGGGAGGTGCCCTCGGGCGCCCCGGTGCTGCTCTTCGGCTTCGGCGGCGGCCTGACCTACGCCGGTCAGGTCGTCCGCTGCCCCTGAGGACCCGGTCCGGCTCCGGCCGTACCGCACCGCCATCCGGCGGAGAACAACCCCCTATGGAGAGGAACCACACCACAATGACCCGTGACGAGATCACCGCCGGCCTCGCCGAGATCCTCGAAGAGGTTGCCGGGGTGAACCCGGACGACGTGGCCGAGGGGAAGTCCTTCACCGACGACCTGGACGTCGACTCGCTCTCCATGGTGGAGGTCGTGGTGGCCGCCGAGGAGAAGTTCGGCGTCAAGATCCCGGACAACGAGGTGCAGAACCTGAAGACCGTCGGGGACGCTGTCAGCTTCATCGCGGCGCAGTCCTGACATGAGTCGTCCCGACGTCGTCGTCACCGGGCTCGGCGCGACGACCCCGCTCGGCGGGGACGTCGCGTCGACCTGGGACGCCATGCTCGCCGGCCGCTCCGGGGTGAGGGCGCTCACCCAGGAGTGGGCCGAGCAACTGCCGGTCCGGATCGCCGCCCCGCTGGCGGTGGACCCGGCCGGCCTGCTGGACCGGGTCAAGCTGCGCCGGTTGGACCGGTCCGAGGCGATCGCGATCATCGCGGCGCAGCAGGCCTGGGCGGACGCCGGCCTGGCCGACTCCGGGCTCGACCCGGAGCGGTTGGGCGTCAGCGTCGGCTCCGGCATCGGCGGCGCGCTGACCCTGCTCGCCCAGGACGACATCCTGGAGGCGTCCGGCCCGCGCCGGGTCTCCCCGCACACCATCCCGATGCTGATGCCGAACGGTCCCGCCGCCTGGGTGGGGCTGGAGATGGGCGCCAAGGCCGGGGTGCACTCCGTGGCCAGCGCCTGCGCGACCGGCGCGGAGGCGATCGCGCTCGGCCTGGACATGATCCGCGCCGGCCGCGCCGACGTGGTGGTGGCCGGCGGCACGGAGGCGGTCATCCACCCCCTGCCGATCGCCGGGTTCGCCTCGATGCGGGCCATGTCGACCCGCAACGACGACCCCGAGCGGGCCTCCCGCCCGTGGGACAAGGGTCGCGACGGTTTCGTGCTCGGTGAGGGCGCGGGCGTGGTGGTCCTGGAACGGGCCGACCACGCCGCCGCCCGCGGCGCCCGGGTCTACGCCCGGCTCGCCGGCTCCGGCATCACCTCGGACGCGTACGACATCGTGCAGCCGCACGCCGAGGGTGAGGGCGCGATCCGCGCCATCGCCAAGGCCGTCGCCGACGCGGACGTGGCGAAGACGGACATCGTGCACGTCAACGCGCACGCCACGTCGACCCCGGTGGGCGACATGCTGGAGATCGGGGCGCTGCACAAGGCGCTCGGCGACCACCCGGTGCTGACGGCGACCAAGTCGATGACGGGTCACCTGCTCGGCGCGGCCGGGGCGCTGGAGTCGATCGCCACCATCCTGTCGATCCGGGACGGGGTCATTCCTCCGACGATCAACCTGGACGACCCGGACGACGGCCTGACCATGGAGGTGGTCGCCCACAAGGCGCGGCACATGGAGATCCCGGCCGCGTTGAACAACGCCTTCGGCTTCGGCGGCCACAACGTGGCGCTCGTCTTCACGCGGCCCTGACAGCACGCCCGGAGGCACGAGTGACCACGCCCGCCCTGGCCGCGAACGACTCGACGCCGGACCATCGCGACCCCGAGGTCCGGCTCCGAGCCCTGTTCGACGCCGGCTCGCTGCGCCTGATGGCGCCGCGGGACACCTCCGGCGCGCTCTGGGCGCGGGGTGAGATCGAGGGCACGCCCGCGATCGCGTACGCCACGGACGCCACCCGGATGGGCGGCGCGATGGGCATCGACGGGTGCCGGCACATCGTCGACGCGATCGACACGGCGGTCCGGGAGCGGGTGCCGGTGCTGGGTCTCTGGCAGTCCGGCGGCGCCCGGCTGGCCGAGGGTGTGGTGGCGCTCGACGCCGTCGGGCAGGTCTTCGCCGCCATGGTGCGGGCGTCGGGGCGGGTGCCGCAGATCTCCGTGGTGCTCGGCCCGGCGGCCGGCGGCGCCGCGTACGGGCCGGCCCTGACCGACATCGTGGTGATGAGCGGGGCCGGCCGGATCTTCGTCACCGGGCCGGAGGTGGTCCGCAGCGTCACCGGTGAGCAGGTCGACATGGAGCGGCTGGGCGGCCCCGAGCCGCACGGCCGGCGTTCCGGTGTGGTGCACGTGACCTGCGCCGACGACGAGACGGCGCTGAACGAGTCGCGCAAGCTCGCGGCGCTGCTGGGCCGCCAGGGCCGGCTCTGCCCCGACGACGTGCCGGCCGGCGTCGAGGACGGGCACGACCTGACAGCGCGGATGCCGGCGGAGCCGAACCGGGCGTACGACGTGAAGCCGGTGGTCGCGGCGCTACTCGACGCCCCCGGTGTGGAGCTGCACGCCAAGTGGGCGCCGAACGTCGTCACCACGCTGGGCCGGTTCGCCGGCCGCACGGTGGGCGTGGTCGCCAACAATCCGCTGCGGCTGGGCGGCTGCCTCGACGCGTCCAGCGCCGAGAAGGCGGCCCGGTTCGTGCGGATGTGCGACTCGCTCGGGGTGCCGCTGATCGTGCTGGTCGACGTGCCCGGTTATCTGCCCGGCCTGGGCCAGGAGTGGGACGGCGTGGTCCGGCGCGGCGCGAAGCTGCTGCACGCCTTCGCCGAGGCGGTGGTGCCGCGGGTGACGCTGGTGACCCGCAAGGCGTACGGCGGGGCGTACATCGCGATGAACTCGCACTCGCTCGGTGCCACTGCGGTCTTCGCCTGGCCGAACGCGGAGGTCGCGGTGATGGGCGCGGGCGCCGCGGTGAACGTCCTGCACCGCAGGAGGCTCGCCGCCGCGCCGGCGCGGGAGCGGGAGGCGCTGCGGGCGCGGCTGGTCGAGGAGCAGATCCGGGTCGCCGGTGGCGTCAACCGGGCGCTGGAGATCGGCGTGGTGGACGACGTGATCAAGCCGGAGGAGACCCGTCGGCGGCTCGCCCAGGCGCTGGCCGGCGCGCCGGCCGCCCGGGGCGCGCACGGCAACATCCCGCTGTAACGGCGGCGCTGCGCAGGGCCGCTCCGGTAGAGAACCGCCCTGTTACGGTCTGGGCGTGGAAGCGACCGAGGTCCGCAAGCTCGCCGCGCTCGAGGACACCCACTGGTGGTACCGGGAGCGGCGCGCCCTGCTGGGCCGGGCGCTGCGCCGGCTGGCGGCCTCCGGGGTGCGCCCGGAGCAGGCCCTGGACATCGGCGCGGCCGGCGGCGGCAACACCCGGGTGCTGCGGGCGCACGGCTGGCGACCGCTGGCCCTGGAGTACGGCGCGGAGGGCGCGGGGGTGGCCCGGGAACGCGGCCTCGACGTGATCCGGGCCGACGCGCGTCACCTGCCCGTTCCCTCCGCCGGCCTCGGCCTGGTGGTGGCCTTCGACATCCTGGAGCACTTCGACGAGGACCACCTGGCGGCCGCCGAGATCCGCCGGACGCTGCGGCCGGGTGGGACGGCGCTGATCGCGGTGCCGTGCGACATGCGGCTCTGGTCCGCGCACGACGTGGCGGTCGGGCACGTCCGCCGCTACGACCGGGCCGGCCTGCGCGCGGTGGTGGAGAAGGCGGGGCTGGTGGTGGACGAGGTGTGGAGCTGGAACGTGCTGCTCCGCCCGGTGGCCGCCTGGCGTCGCCGCCGCTCCACCGGCAGCGACCTGGACGCCCTGCACCCGGTGGTCAACCTGGGGCTGCGCACGATCGTCACCGCCGAGCGCTACCTGCCGGTGCGGTCCCTGCCCGGCGTCTCCCTGATGCTCCGCGCCCACCGCCCGACCGACGGCTGACCAGTGACGGGGCGCCACCGCCCGCGGGGTCGGGCCGGTCAGCCCAGGTGGTATACGGCCATCCGGGCGTTCGTGAAGCGCAGGTCGGCCAGGGTGCGCAGCTGCGGGGACTCGACGCCGACGTCCCGGTCCACCACCAGCCAGCGCACCCCGTACCGGTGGCGCAGGGTGGCGAGGCCGGCGGCGGTGGGGGCGGTGACGGCGGCGTCGTTGACGCGCAGCCGTTCCGCGTCCCAGAACGGGGCGTACGGGCCCTCGGGCAGGCCGACCATCCGGGGCGCGAACGCCCACCCCTCCACCAGCACCGCCCGCTCGGCGTAGGCGCTCAGCCAGAACGTGCGGGCGTCGCACCAGCCGTTCACCACGACCCGGCAGTGCACATTGGTCGCCACCACGTCGTCCGGGTCGCTGTGCGCCCGCACCCAGCGGGCCGCCTCGACGCGCGAGGCGGGCATCGGCACCACCGGGTACGCCCCGCCGTTCGGGTTGGCCCGGCCGGCGGCGGCGTCCAGCACCAGGCCGGGCGCCCCGGCGACCAGCACGGCGGTGAGCACCAGCAGGCCGCCCCGGCCGGCGAGCGCGGGGAAGCGCCCGGTCAGCGCCGGCCAGCAGAGCGCCAGCAGCAGCCCCACCACGGTGAGCCCACCGGCCCAGACCAGCAACGGCAGCACCGGGGCGTACGCGGGGGTGGCCGGCGTGACCGTCGTGGAGTCGAGCTGGATCGCGGTCAGCAGCACGGCGAACCCGGCCGCCGCCACGGCCAGCAGCCGCCGTTCCCGGGCGGACAGGGCGGCCCGCTCGGCCAGCTCGACCCAGCCCCACGCGGACAGCAGAACGCCGAAGGCGAAGCCGGCGCGGGTGAAGTACTGGTTGCTGCTGCCGGGGTGACCGACCAGCAGATAGGTCGCCGGTCCGGCGAGCGCGCCGCCGAACAGGAACACCTGCACCGGCTCCAGCCGCGCGCGGCGTACCCGCAGCAGCGCCACCACCCCGGCCAGCCGGAGTTGGAGGCTGAGCAGGAAGGCCACGGAGACCGCCACCCAGACCGCTGCGGTGACCCCGGCGGAGCGGTCGGTCGGCACGTACGTCCGCAGCCCCGACAGCGGGTCGAGGGTCACCCCGTGGCTCTCGAACGCGAAGAGCACCGCGGTGGCGAAGCCCTGCGCGGCGAGCGCCAGCCCGGCGGCGACGAGCACCGCCCGGGGCAGCCGGCGGCGGACCGCCAGCAGCAGCACGGCGGTGAAGGCGAGCGCGGCCAGCACCACCGGGACCGAGCTGGCCTTCGCCCCGGTCGAGGCCGCCAGGAAGAGCCCGGCGAGCACCCACCCGCCGCGCCCGAGCGGGGGTACGGCCACCCCGCGCGCCCGGCCGACGACCTCGCCGAGCACGGCGAGCAGCGGCACCAGCAGCACCCAGCTGTACGTCATCGACGGGCTGCCCCAGACGATGAAGGTGGTCTGGGTGCCGAAGAGCTGCCGCCAGCCGTTCTCGAAGCCGAACTCCCCGACCGTGAACATCAGCGCCGACGCCACCACCCCGACGTACGGGCGGCCGGAGATCCGCCAGCCGACCACCGCGACGAGCACGGCGGCGAGCGCGCAGAGCGCCGGTACGGCCAGCCGGAACAGCACCGTCGGCAGGTCGACGCCGCTGACCAGGCTGGTCGCCGCCAGGTGGGCGAAGCCGAACCAGTGGTAGTGCAGGGGCTCCCCGGCCACCTGCGGCACGTCCGGCGGCACCTGGTGGGTGGCCGCCCCGGCGATGGAGAGCTGGAAGGCCAGGTCGATGTACTGCGCCTGACCCTCGTCGGTGGGGAGCACCGGGTTGACCTGGAGGAACGACTCGGACAGGTAGAGCGTGAAGCCGGCGACGATCGCCGCCAGCGACCAGGCCCAGCCGGCCGGGGCGACCGTGGCGTACCGGGGCCGCCAGTGTCGGCGCAGTCGGGGCACCGCCGCGAACGGCAGCAGCACCGCCAGCGGCCAGGCCCGCAGCCAGCCGGGCGCCCCGACGGCGGTGAACGCGGCCCAGGCGGCCAGTTCCAGCACCAGCCCGACCGCCGCCCCCATGGCGAGGTCCTCGACGAGGGTGTGCGGCCGCCCGCGCAGCGCCCGGAAGACCAGGGTGCCCGGCAGCAGCACCGCCAGCAGGGCGTACGTCGTCCAGCGGGCGATGTCGACGGCGGGGGTGCCGGCGCCGACGAGGACGACCACGACGAAGGCGTAACCGGCGAGGGCCGGGGCGACGCGGGCGAGGGGCGGGCGGCGGCGCGGGGGCAGGGTCGGCCCGGGGGCGACCCCGGTGGCGAGGACGGTCACCGGAGGGTGTCGACCAGCTCGACCGGCTCGGAGCCGGCCCGGGCGACGCTGTCGCTGGCCACGAAGTACGCCGGCCGGCCCTGCACCGCCGTGTAGATCCGGGCGACGTACTCGCCGAGCAGACCGAGGCAGAGCAGTTGCACCGCGCCGAGGAAGAGGATCGCGACATAGAGCGAGGGCCAGCCGGTGACCGTGGCGCCGTTGCACCAGGCGAGCACCGCCACCACGACCAGCACCCCGCAGACGGCCACCCCGCCCAGCCCCAGCCAGGTGGCGACCCGCAGCGGCGCGGCGGAGAAGCTGGTGACGCTCTCCGCGGCCAGCCCGGCCATCCGGGACAGCGGGTACTTCGTCCGGCCGGCGGCGCGGTCCTGCCGCTGGTAGGCCACCTCGCCGCTGGGGAAGCCGAGCCAGGGCACCACCAGTCGGAGCACCGGCTGGCGTTCGGGCAGCTCCCGCAGCGCCTCCACGGCGGCCCGGCTGAGCAGCCGGAAGTCGCCGGCCTGGGCGGGCACCTGCTTGCCGACGAGCCGCCGCATCAGCCGGTAGTAGCCGGCCGCCGTCCACCGCTTGAACACCGTGTCGCGGCTGCGGTCGGCGCGTACGCCGTAGACGATGTCGAGCTGGTCGGCGCGGGCCAGCCGCAGCATCGCCGCGATCACCTCGGGCGGATCCTGGAGGTCGGCGTCGATGCTGACCACGTACCGGCCCCGGGCGCGGAGCAGACCGGCGACGAGGGCCGCCTGGTGACCGCTGTTGCGGCGCAGTCGCAGCACCCGCAGTTCGGGCCAGACCGCGCGGAGGGTGTGCAGCCCGGTGGTGGTGCCGTCGGTGCTCCCGTCGTCGACGGCCACCACCTCGTACGCCTCGCCGAGGTCGTCGAGGACCGCCCGCAGCCGCGCCACGAGCAGCGGCAGGACGCTCTCCTCGTTGAACATCGGCACCACCACGGAGAGTGCCGGCTCCGGTTCCGTCACGGCACTCGACCCTCCGTTCCAGCGGCGGCGGACGGCCCGAACGCTACCAGTCGCGCAGGTCACGTTCGGGCCGGTCGCGGTGCCGTGCCCGGTCGGCCGGGGGCGTCAGGTGCCGCAGGTGGTGGCCGGCAGCCCGGTCACCGGGACCGGGGAGCGACCGCCGGGCCGGGACTTGCCGGCGAGCACGTCGGCGAGGGCGGTCATCGACGCCCGCCCGGACGAGTACGTCGCCAGCAGCGTCGGTGACTTCGCGTCGGCCAGCACGTACGGCGTGTCCATGGCGACCGTCACGGCGGCGTCGGCGCGGAGGTCCTTTGCGCCGTCGCCGTACCCGACGAGGTGCACCACGGTGCCGCCGCTCGGCACCACCTTCACCCCGGCGGCGGTGAGCGCCTCGGTCAGCGCCGCCCGGGTCCGGTCCCGCCCGGCGGAGGCGGTGACGGTGACCGGGCCGCGCACCGGGGCGCCGCAGGTGCCGCGCAGCTGGGTGACCGCCGCGGCGGCGAGGTCGGCGGCGGCCTTGCGGTGCTCGGCGCTGTTCAGCGTGGACATCCCGGGGGCCGGCCGGTCGGCGAGCTTGAACTTCATGGTGAGCACCCGGGTGGCCGCCTCGACCAGCCGGGTGCGGGGCAGCGAGCCGTCGCGCAGCGCGGCGAGCAGCCCGTCGTACGCCTGGCCGACGTTCGGGGTCATCAGGATCAGGTCGTTGCCGGCGGTGAGCGCGCGGACCGCCGCCTCCCCCGGTGACCAGCGCTTCGCCGGCGGCATGTTCATGCCGTCGGTGATCACCACGCCCTGGAAGCCGAGCTGGCCGCGCAGCACGTCGGTGAGGAGCTTGTGGGAGAAGGTGGCCGGGGTGCCCGGGTCGATGGCCTTGACGTCGAGGTGGGCGGACATCACCGCCATCGCGCCGGCGTCGATCCCGGCCCGGAACGGCGGGAAGGCGGTGCGGTCCAGCACCGCGCGGGACTGGCCGATGACCGGGACGTCCTTGTGCGAGTCGGTGGCGCTCAGGCCGTGCCCGGGGAAGTGCTTGACGCTGGCCGCCACGCCCGCCGACTGGAGGCCCTTGACCGCGCCGGTGACCTGGGCGGCGGCGTTCGTCGGGTCGGCGCCGAAGGAGCGGGAGCCGATCACGGCGCTGCGGGTGGCGAGCACGTCGGCGACGGGGGCGAAGTCGAGGTTGACGCCCATGGCGGCGAGTTCGCTGCCGGCGGCCCTCCAGGCGGCCTCGGTGAGCGCCGGGTTCCGGGCCGCTCCGGCGGCGAGCGGGCTGGGCAGCAGGGTCACCCCGTCGGTGATCCGGGTGACCACGCCGTACTCCTGGTCGGTGCCGATCAGGAAGGGCGCCGGGCCGGCGGCGAGCTTCCCGGCGGCGTCGCGCAGCCCGGTGGTCAGCTCCCGGACCTGCTTCGGGCTGTCGACGTTGGTGGTGGCCTGGTTGGCGGAGGTGGGGTCGTCGGCGCTGAAGCCGACCAGGATCACCCCACCGAGCCGGTATTTCGCCACCATCTGGGCGGGGGTGTCCACCCCGGCGAGGGCCCGGTTGCCGGCGGCCGAACCGGGCGAGACGTCGGTCGCCGAGCTGCCGTAGGCGTAGGGCATCAGCACCTGGCCGACGAGGTCCTCGTCGGCGAGCGTCCCGACCAGGGCGGCGGCGCGGGCGCCCGGGTCACCGGCGGTGGGGGTCGGCGCGGGGGCGGCCGAGGACGCGCCCGCCGACGGGGTGGGGCGTGGACGCTCCGGGTCCCCCGTGCAGCCGGAGACGAGCAGCGCGGTCAGTGCGGCGAGCGCGACGCCGGCACGTCGCGGGGAAATCGACACGTGGCCCACCGTATCGGGGCAACTCGGCCGCCGGTCACCCCACCCGGGTGAGCAGCGTCACCGGCGCGCCGTCGCCGGCGTACCGGTAGGGCTCCAGTTCGGCGTCCCAGGCGGTGCCGAGGGCCTTGTCGATGGCGTGGGCGAGGGCCTCCGGCGCGCGGGCGGCGGCCATGAGGCTGCGCAGCCGGTCCTCGCCGAGCTGGATGTCGCCGGCCGCGCCGACGGTGGCCCGGAACAGGCCCCGCCCCGGGACGTACATGAACCGCTCGCCGTCGGAGCCGGGACTGGGTTCCTCGGTCACCTCGAAACGGATCATGGGCCACTGCCGGAGGGCAGCAGCCAGTTCGGCGCCCGTCCCCGGGCTACCGGTCCACCCGCACTCGGCCCGGCGGGCGCCGGGATCGACGGGCTGGGCCGTCCACTGCAGGTTGACCGGCGCGGCGAGGACGCGCGCGATCGCCCACTCGACGTGTGAGCACACGGCGAGCGGGGTCGAGTGGACGTATACGACGCCACGCGTTGGCACGGTGACCTCCCGGAGAGCGAGGTGCGTCTTCCCCTACGACCTCGTCCGCCAGGTGGCTTCTGCAACACATGATGACCCGTGTGACGGATGGTGCGCCAGGGAATCGGAAAATTCGCCGGCGGTCGGCGGCGGGAAATACCCGGGAGGCTGACCTGGTTGACCCCTCCTGACGGTGCGATGACCAGCCAGGCTTCGCAGTCGTGTACAGTTTCTTGGGCGGTTGGAGTGCCGCCGTACATCTTCGCGGGCCGAGGCTCCATCCGGGCGTCACCCGCACAGCCCCCGGACGATCAAGTCCTCCCGTACGTCTGCAAGGAGTACCTCCGTGGCGAGCAACACCTCTAAGACCGCGCGCGCGTCAGTCCGGGCCGGCCAGGCTGGCCAGGGTGGCGCCCTCAGCGTGCTGGGCGAGTTCAAGTACGTGATCCCGCTCAACAGCGGCAAGCACGCGTACGTCCGCAACCTGACCAACGGCAAGACCGTGCACCTGCGTACCGACTCCGACGCCTTCGTCGAGGAGATCCGGGTGCTGGCCGCCGCCGGCCACGCCGCCAAGATCCGGGCGGAGCTCAACACCCTCGCCGCCGCCCACCCGGGCGACGGCTGGGACAAGACCGAGAAGCGTCTCGTCGAGGCGGGCGTCTTCGAGGGCTGAGCCCTCCCCGAGCAACACCACCAGCACCGCCCGTCGGGTCACCCCGGCGGGCGGTGCTGTCTCTGCGCCTCTTCGGGCAGCAGGTGGACGGTGCCGGTGGCGAGGTCGTAGAGAGCACCGACCACGGCGACCCGGCCGGCCTCGACCGGGCCGGCGAGCAGGTCGTCGGCGCGCAGCGTGTCGACCGTCCGGTGGACGTGCCGGCGGATCGCCAGCGGGTGGGCGTACGGGTCGTCGACCCCGACCTCCCGGACTGCCGGCGCGATCCGGTCCACCACGTAGCCGAGGGAGCCGCCCGGCCGGACGCCCTCGCGCAGGCTCTCCACCGCCGAGGCGACCGCCCCGCAGCGCTCGTGCCCGAGCACCATCACCAGCGGCACCCCGAGCTGGCCCACCACGTACTCGATCGAGCCGCAGACCGCCCGGTCGAGCACGTGCGCGCCGGTGCGGATGACGCAGATCGACCCGAAGGTCTGGTCGAAGATCGCCTCCAACGGCACCCGCGAGTCGATGCAGCCGAGCACCACCGCGTACGGCTGCTGGTCGCCGGAGGCGACGGCCGCGGCGGCGGTCACGTCGTGCCCGTGCACGGGCTGGCCGCTGACGAAGCGGCGGTTGCCGGTGAGCAGTTCGGCGAGCGCGGAGCGGGGCGTCCGAGCCGGGTTGGGCGGCATGTCCTCCAGCCTGGTCACCGATCCGATCGTGCGTTGTCGGGTTGCGAATCTTCTCACCACCACGGTTGGCGTGTTGTCATGACGGGTAGCCGGTTGTCACCGCCGGGTCACGCCGGTGTGGAGATACCGGCCGGCCTGGGGAGGTGACGGATGCCGGAGCAGACGGAGGTACGGCTTCCCGACGACGTACGCCTGCACGTGGAGGTGACCGGGCCGGCCGACGCCGAGGTCACCGCGGTCCTGCTGCACGGCTGGACGCTCGACGGGCGCAGTTGGCACCGGCAGCTCACCGAGATCCGGGAGCGCTTCGGCGACCGGGTCCGGGTGGTGACCTACGACGCCCGTGGGCACGGCCGGTCGAGCTGCATGGCGTTGCGGACGGCGACCCTGGCCCAGCTCGGCGACGACCTCGCGGCGGTGATCGACCAGTTCGCGCCGACCGGGCGGGTCGTCCTGGTCGGGCACTCGATGGGCGGCATGACCGTGATGGAGTACGCGCACCGCCACCCCGACCACTTCGCCGCCCGGACGGCCGGGCTGGTCTTCGTCTCGACCACCGCCGAGGGGCACACCCACACCGTCTACGGCCTTTCGCCCCGGATCGCCCGGCTGATCCGGCTCGCCGAGACCACCGGCGCGGGCGTGCTGGCCCGCTGCGGATCCTGGCGCCCGCCGCACGCCCTGCTGCGCGCGCTGCGCCCGAGCATCCGCTGGATGCTCTTCGGCGACCGCTGCGACCCGGCCGACATCCGGCTGGTCACCTCGGCGGTGGCCCGCGCGTCGCTCCGCTCGATCGGCGGGTTCCGCGCCTCGATCGGCGCCCAGCATCGGCTGGACACCCTGGCCGAGCTGGGGCACCTGCCGGCCGCCGCACTGGTCGGCGACCGGGACCGGCTCACCCCGCCGCCCTGCGCGGAGTCGATCGCCGGGGTGCTGCCGGCGACCGAGCTGACGGTCTGCCCGGGCGCCGGGCACATGCTGATGATGGAGCGGCCGGAGGAGGTCAACGCGGCGTTGACCGGGGTGCTCGGGCAGGTGCTGGCGCAGCCGGTGGCGGAATCGGCGACCGGGGTGGGAACGGCCGGATAACGGGCATCCGAGGCGGGCGGGGCGCCGGGGACCGGCATGGCCCCGACGCGGGCCGGCGCGGTGCCCGTACCCTCATTCAGCCTGCCCCGCGACCTCAGGAGCCCCCGCGTTGAGCGACCAGACCACCCTGGAACAGGAGATCGCCGCCGAACAGCGGCATCTCGACCGGGTGTACGCCCGCCTGGCCGAGCTGCGGCGGTCCGCCGCCGACGCGGAACGGGAGGGCTACCGGCTGGCCCGGGTCGGCAACTTCGGCGCGCTGGTGGAGCGGGACGCGATGGTCTTCCACGCGGCGCAGCGCCGGCACGTGCTGGACGCCGAGCACGAGGGGCTGGTCTTCGGCCGGCTGGACCTGCGGACCCGGCAGGTGCTGCACGTGGGGCGGCTCGGGGTGCGCGGCGAGAACGCCGAGACGCTGGTGGTGGACTGGCGGGCGCCGGCCGCCGCCGCGTTCTACCAGGCCACCCCGGCGGAGCCGATGGGTGTGGTCCGGCGGCGCACGATCGGCTCGTCGGCCGAGAAGGTGACCCGGATCGAGGACGACCTGCTCGACCCGGCCGCCGCCGGGCCGGAGATGGCGGTGGTGGGGGACGGGGCGCTGCTGGCCACCCTGTCCCGGGCCACCGGTCGGGGCATGCGGGACATCGTCGCCACCATCCAGCGGGAGCAGGACGAGGCGATCCGCTCCCCCGGCAACGGCGTCACGATCGTCTCGGGCGGACCGGGCACCGGCAAGACGGCCGTCGCCCTGCACCGGGCCGCCTACCTGCTCTATTCCGACCGCAGCCGGTACGCCGGCGGCGGCATCCTGGTGGTCGGCCCGTCCGGGGTCTTCGTCGAGTACATCGCCTCGGTGCTGCCCTCGCTCGGCGAGGAGACGGCCACCCTGCACTCGCTGGGCTCGCTCTTCCCGGGCATGTCGGCGTCCCGGACCGACCCGCCGGAGGTCGCGGCGGTGAAGGGGTCGCTGCGGATGCGCCGGGTGCTGGAGCGCGCGGCCCGGGACGCGGTGCCGGACTCCCCCGGTGAGCTGCGGCTGCTCTACCGGGGTGCGCTGCTGCGGCTGGAGCGCCCCGAGCTGGACCAGATCCGGGACCGGGCGCTGACCCGGGGCGCCCGCCGCAACGAGGTCCGCCGGGCGGGCTTCGACGGGGTCCTCGCCGCGCTGTACGCGCAGGCCCGCCGGATCGGGGTGGGCGGGCTGCCGGCGCAGCGCGCCTTCGAGGACGAGATCATCGAGCGGCCCGAGTTCCGGGAGTTCCTCAAGGCCTGGTGGCCGCGCCTGCACCCCCGGCACGTGCTGGGCTGGCTGGCCCGACCGGAGCGGCTGCGCCGGTACGCGGGCGGGATCCTCTCCGGCGCGGAGATCCGGCTGTTGACGGCGGCGTACCGGAGCCTGGCCGACGCGGGGCTGACCATCGCGGACATCGCGCTGCTGGACGAGTTGGACGCGCTGCTCGGCCAGCCGGTGCGCCCGGCGCGGCAGAAGCGCGACCCGTACCAGCTCGCCGGTGGGGTGCGCGAGTTGAGCACCGCCGTCGAGCGGCAGCGGGCCGCCCGCGACGCCGCCCGGGAGCGCCCGGAGGACTACCGGGAGTACGCGCACGTGGTGGTCGACGAGGCGCAGGACGTGTCGCCGATGCAGTGGCGGATGGTGGGCCGGCGGGGCCGGTTGGCGTCCTGGACGGTGGTGGGTGACCCGGCGCAGACCGCCTGGACGGGTGATCCGGAGGAGTTGACCCGGGCGCGGGACCAGGCGCTGGGGCGGCGGCGCCGGCACCAGTTCACGTTGACCACCAACTACCGCAACTCGGCGGAGATCTTCGCGGTGGCGGCGGCGGAGATCGGCCGGCTGTATCCGGAGCTGGCGCTGCCCACGGCGGTCCGCTCCACCGGGATCGCCCCGGTCGAGCGGACGGTGCCGGCGGCCGGGCTGCCCGCCGCGACGGTCGAGGCGGTGGGCGCGCTGCTGGCCGAGGTGGAGGGGACGGTGGGCGTGATCACGCCGGTGCCCCGCCGGGACGAGGTGGCCGGCTGGCTGGAGGGCGTCGGCGGCTCCCGGCTCCAGGTGGTGACCAGCCTCCAGGCCAAGGGCATGGAGTACGACGGTGTCGTACTGGTCGCGCCGAGC
Source organism: Micromonospora sp. CCTCC AA 2012012 (assembly GCF_040499845.1). Taxonomy (NCBI): domain Bacteria; kingdom Bacillati; phylum Actinomycetota; class Actinomycetes; order Micromonosporales; family Micromonosporaceae; genus Micromonospora; species Micromonospora mangrovi. The sequence goes on along the minus strand of NZ_CP159342.1, from coordinate 201,426 downwards.
GAGATCCGGGCGGATCCGGGCTCCGGGGTGCGGACGCTCTATGTGGCGCTGTCCCGGGCCACCCAACGGCTCACCACGATCGACCCGACGGGCTGATCCGGCTCGCCGGCAGTTGCGGGGGCGGTTGCCCGGCGGTCAGTTGCACACATAGCGATGTGAACATAGATTGGGCCCGGCTCGGCCGAGGGACGGAGGGTGTGGGCGTGGGCGCAGGTCATGACCACAGCGGCGCGATCGCCAACGCCGCGCACCGCCACCGCGGTCGGCTCTGGGCCGCGTTCGGGGTCCTCGCCGCCCTGATGGCGGTCGAGGCGGTGGCCGCCTTCACGACCGGCTCGCTCGCACTGCTCTCCGACGCCGGGCACATGTTCACCGACGTGCTGGGCATCGGCATGGCGCTCGCCGCGATCACCGCCACCCGGCGCGCCGACACCGACCCGCAGCGCACCTTCGGGCTCTATCGGCTGGAGGTGCTGGCCGCGCTGGCCAACGCCGTGCTGCTCGGCGGGGTCGCCGTCTACGTCCTGATCGAGGCGGTCCGCCGGTTCGGCGCGCCACCGGAGGTGCTGGCCGGGCCGATGCTCGCCGTGGCGGTGCTCGGCCTGCTCGCCAACGTCGTCGCCTTCGCCCTGCTGCGCGGCGGGGCCAAGGAGAGCATCAACCTGCGCGGGGCGTACCTGGAGGTGCTGGGCGACCTGCTCGGCTCGCTGGGCGTGATCGGGGCCGCGCTGGTCATCGCGCTCACCGACTGGTGGTGGGCGGATCCGCTGGTGGCGGTGGCCATCGGCGTGTTCATCCTGCCGCGCACCTGGCGGCTGGGCCGGGCGGCGGTCCGCATCCTGGTCCAGGCCGCCCCGGCGCACCTCCAGGTGACCGCCGTGCACGACCGTCTCGCCGCGGTCCCCGGCGTCGCCGAGGTGCACGACCTGCACGTCTGGACGCTGACCTCGGGGATGGAGGTGGCCTCCGCGCACCTGACCATGACGTCGGGGGCCGAGGTGGGCGACGTGCTGGCGGCGGCGCGGACCGCGCTGCACGAGGACTTCCACATCGACCACGCCACGTTGCAGATCGAACCCGGAGCGTCAGCAGGTGCCTGCGGTGCGGTTGAGTGGTAATTAGCACACTCTTAAATCTGTGTGGTTATTGTAGTCATATGCCGGTTTTGCCCCGCTCGACACCGGCCGCGTACCGCGCCGGACCGGGGACACGCCGGTAGGCTCGACCGCGGCCTCCGCCGGGCGGCGCCCTCCGGCGCCTGCGGTGGCCGCCGCCTAATCGCCACAGGGCGAGCCGGGGAACCATGTTCGTGGGGTGCATCCGCGTCAGCGGTAGGGATCTTCCGTCCCGAACCCGTCAGCTAACCCGGTCGGCGGCTGACGGAAGGACATGTGCATGCCATCAGTGGCACCAGTACGACGGACGGCCGCCCGGCTGGCGGCCCTGCTCGTCACGACGCTCGCGTTCGGCGTCGTGGTCGCGCCGGTCTCCCCCGCGACGGCGGCACCCCCGCTGCGCGCCGCCGCGCCCGGCGACGACGACGAGGGCGGCACCCCGGCGCTGCGCGCCCAGCTCGACGCGGCGAGCAAGGGCTGGCTGGACGCGAAGGCCGCGCTGGCCCGCTCGATCAGCCGACAGCAGCAGCTCACCACCCAGCTCAAGACGGTCGAGACCGAGCTGGCCGCCCGGGACGCCAACGTCGGCGAGATCGCCGGGGTGGCGTACCGGGCCGGTCGACTGAGCGCGGCGTCGGCGCTGCTCAACAGCGGCAGCCCGGAAGGCTTCATGGACCGCGCCTCGGCGCTGGAGCAGGTCGCCGCGCACGAGGACCGGGCGCTGCGCGAGCTGATCGAGACCCGCGACCAGGCCACCAGCACCCGGACCGCGCTCGGCATCGAGATCCAGGAGCAGCGCAAGCAGGTCACGGTGATGGAGAAGCGCAAGCAGCAGGCCGAACGCGCCATCGAGGTGGCGAACGCCAAGGCCGACGCCCCCGCCCCCCGTACCGCCGACAGCGGCGGCAACCGGGGCACCTCCAGCGCCAACGCGACCCCGGCACCGCGCAACTCCGACGGCTCCTGGCCGCCCGAGTCGTGCAGCGTGGACGACCCGACCCCCGCCGACGGCTGCATCACCCCGCGCACCCTGCACGCCCTGCGGCAGGCGCAGGCCGCCGGCTTCAAGCGGTACGTCTCCTGCCACCGACCCAGCGGCTCCGGTGAACACCCGAAGGGGCGGGCCTGCGACTTCGCCGCGCAGACCGACGGCTTCGGCGGCGTCGCCTCCGGCGGGGACCGGACGTACGGCGACAACCTGGCGGCGTACTTCATCCGCAACGCCGACGCGCTGGCCGTGCTCTACGTGATCTGGTTCAAGCGGATCTGGCTGCCGAGCAGTGGCTGGAAGGCGTACAGCGGCGGCAACGGCGACCCGTCCAGCGACCACACCAACCACGTGCACCTGTCGGTCTACTGAGCCCCACCCGCGTCGCCCGGCCCGTCCCCGGGTCGGGCGACGCGGCTGCTACGTCGCCCGACGTACGCCGGGTGTCGCCGCCGGACCCACGACGCCGCGCTCCCCCGCGGCGATTATCGGGGCATGAGGCGGCTCTCCCCGACCACCCGCAAGGCGCTGCTGACCCTGCACCTGGTCACCTCGCTCGGCTGGCTCGGCACCGACCTGGTGCTGCTCATCCTGGGGATCGCCGGGCTGCGCGGCGCCCCGCCGACAGCGGTCTATCCGACCGCCGGGCTGGTGGTGACCTGGCTCTTCGCGCCGCTGAGCGGGCTGGTCTGGCTGGTCGGCGTGGCCAGCGCGCTGCTCACCCCGTGGGGGCTGCTGCGCTGGCGCTGGGTGCTGGTCAAGTTCACCCTCACCACGGGCATGCTGGGCCTGGTCCTGCTGCTCCTCACCCCCCGCATCCGGCGGCTCGGCGAGCTGGGCGCGGCGGCCTCCGGCCACCTGCGGGCCGACCTGGTCGTCGCCCCGGCCGTCTCCAGCACGCTGCTGGTCGTCGCCACCGTGCTGTCGACGTACAAGCCGTGGGGGCGGCTGCGGGCGGCCGCGCCGACGACCCGCCGGCCGGTCACCGCCGGGCGACGCGGCTGACCTCAGGCGGGGGCGTCCGGGCCACGGTCGAGCACCGCGCCGAGCCGGCTGGCCAGCCCCAGGTGGGCCGCCCGGGCCTGGCGGAAGGCGTAGCCGAAGAGCGGCGCCGGTGCGGTCAACGTGATCTCGACGTCGATCCGGACCACGCCGCCCGGCTCGTCCCGCAGCCGGGTGTGGTTGCGCACGGTGGTGGCCGGGCGCTGCCGGGCCACCGTCACCACCTCGTCCTCGGTCGCGATCAGCACGTCGGCCTGGTAGGTCACCGGGAAGCGCAGCGGGCCGGCCGCCAGCCGGTCGGTGATCGCATAGCTGGCCAGCGCGCCCGGGCGGGGCGTCAGCCGGCGGACGCGGACGATCAGCGGGTGCAGCTCACCCTGGCGGGTCAGGTCGCCGAGCAGGGCCGCCGCCTCCGCCCGGGAGCAGCGCGCCTGGACGGTGTAGCCGAACGTGTCCCGTCTGCCCACACCGTCTCCTCACCCGTGGCCGGTCCGGACGATCGTCCCGTACCGGGGACGGGCTGGCAACGGTCGCCCGGCGGTGCGGCGGGCGCTCAGGCGCCGGGCAGCACCTCGCGGGCGGCGACGCCGGCGAGGTAGGGCTCCGGGGCGCCGAAGAGGCCGAGCAGGCCGGTGACCCAGAGCTGGCGGTGCACGAACCGGCTGGGCTCGGTGACGACCAGCTTCACGCCACTCACCTCGGCGGTCTGGAAACCGGCGACCATGGCGCTGATGCCGACCGAGTCGATGAAGGTGACCAGCCGCATGTTCAGCTCGATGCGGGCCGGGCGGCCCTTCGCGAGCACCTCGGCGACCGCTTCGCGCACCTCGTACGCGGTGTCGACGTCGATCTCACCCCGCGGGGCGATCTCGATGACACCACCCGACAGAACCGACTTCACGATCGACAGGCTCACGCGAGCACCTCCACTCGCCCATACCGGGCGCCTCATCAGTACGCGGGCCGCGACCGAGAGTATTCCTCCGACGGCCTCGGTCGCCACCCCTCGGGATGAGCAATTCGCGAACCGACACAACGAACGGGCCGTATCCGGACTTTCCGGTTCCTATTTTCCCTCGGTGCGGGGTTCCCGGACCGCACCGACCGGACCGGCACCGGCCGATCCGCCGCATCAGGGTAGCGGGCCGGTGCCCGTCCGGCCGTACCCGGCACGCGCGCGCGTACGGGTGATTGACGGCACGTCCCGGCCATTCGACGCACCAGGTTTGCGGGGGTGCCCGACGGGGCACTGGCGCGGTGAACCGACAGTCGCGCGCCGGAGGGCCACCCGAGTCCGAAGTGGCCACCGGGCTCTGGCACCCCGAGGAGGTAGGCACGATGTTCGGAACCAACCTGCTGGATCGCCGCAAGCCGGAACGGATCGCGGACCAGGCCTGGCAGAACCTGGTCTCCGCCGTCAGCTCCGCCGGTGACAGCGTCCGGGACACCGCCCGGACCGCCCGTCGGGGCGGCTCCGGCCTGGCCGACGAGGCCACCGACCTGGTCGGCTCCGCCGCTGACGAGGCCCGCCGCCGGGCCACCCTCGCCTTCGACGCGCTCGCCGGGCGCCGGCCGGCGCTGCCGTGGACCCTGCTGATCAGCGCCGCGCTGGTCGGCGCGGCGATCGGCTGGGCGGCCGGCACCGCCGCCCGGGCCGCCGGCAGCCGCGAACGGGCCGTCGACGACATCGAGTTCGTCGACGTGGACCGGCCGAACTCCCCGGTCGGCCTCGACGGCTGACCACCCCGACCACCACGACGGCGGCGTCCCCATCCCGGGGGCGCCGCCGTCGTCAGTCCAGGTGGTAGACCCACCCGTCGCCCACCTGCTCCCGGCGGATCCCCAACCCGTCCACCGGCCGGTCCGCCGCGTCCCGCCACGGCGTGCCGACCGCGTACGCGGGCAGCAGCACCACCGTGCGCACCCCGACCCCGCGCAGGTACGCCACCGAGCCGGCGTCCGGGAAGGTCAGGCTGGCCGTCCGGATCTGCTCCTGGCCGGCCGGGGTGAACGACGCCAACCCGTTGACCACGCGCGGGAAGCCGTCGGTCGACCAGAGCATCACGTGGAACTCGCGGGTGCCGCCGCTGGGCAGCACCAGGGCCGGCCCGACCAGCCCGCGCAGCGCCGCCGGCTCGGTGGGCACCGGCACGTGCGGGGTGGTGTTCACCCCCTCCAGCAGCACCAGCAGCACCGGCAGGACCAGCACCCACTGCGCCCACCGCCGCCAGCCGGCCACGCCGGGCGGCAGCTCCGACCGGCGTACGGTCAACGCGCCGGCCGCCAGCAGCCCGAGCAGCAGCGTGGTCCAGAGCACCAGCCGGCCCGGGGTGCGCAGGCCGTCCCAGCCGGGCACGTGCTCGACGAGGGTGACGTAGCCCGGATCGCCGTCCCCGCCCAGCGTGGTCCCCGCCGCCAGCGCCGCGCTGACCAGCACCCCGACCGCGAGCGCCACCCGGTGCTGGATCCGCCAGACCGAGAAGAAGAGCCCGGCCAGGGCCAGCCCGAGCAGCACCATCCCGGGCAGCAGCGTCATCTCGGTGGGGAAGCCGAACGTCGCCCGCGCCGCCGCGTGCGGTCCACCCCAGAGCCAGGACTCCGGCGGCGCGGTGACGAAGCCGCGTACCGGCGGGGAGAACATCCCGATCTGGGCGACCGTCCGCCGGCCCTGCGGGTGCCGGGCCACCACCTCGAAGTACGGCGCGGCCATCAGCAGCGTCACCCCGGCGAAACCGGTGCCGCCGGCCAGGTCGGCCAGGAGCAGCCCGCGCGGGAACACCGGCCGACTGCGCCGCCGCCACCACGACCGGGCGTACCCGGCCACCCCGCCGAGGCAGAGCAGACCCAGGGCGTACGCGAAGGGCAGGCCGATGCCGAAGCCGAGCGTGACCTGCCACGCGGCGACCGCCCAGCCGGCCGCCGCCCAGCCGGGACGGACCCGTTCCGGCCGGTGGCCCCGACGCAGCGACCAGCCGTGCCCCCGGGCCAGCATGGCCAGCGCCAGGGCGATCCCACCGACGCAGAGCACGTGCAGGTGCCCGGCCTGGGCCAGCTTCCACGGCGCGTACGCGAAGGACGCCCCGGCCACCGCCGCGCCGGCCCGCCCCGCCCCCAACTGCCGGGCCAGCGCGTACGCCCCGAAGAAGGCCAACGCGTGCACCAGCACGTAGAGCACGTTGTAGCGGACCACCGCCGCCACCGGACCGGAGCCCAGCATCCCCGCCGGGGCGAAGCCGAGCAGGGTGTCGGAGTAGGCGTAGGTCCACGGCTCCGGGAAGAACGTGTTGGAGTGCCACACCCGCGCCGGATCGGTGCTCAGCGCGTGCCCACCCCAGGCGATCTGCCACGCCTGCAACGTCGGGTCGCCGGTGTCCTGGGGCAGCGTGCCGGTGACGTCCCGCAGGGTCGGCCAGGTCATCACGACGGCGAGCAGCAGTGCGCCGCACGCCGCCAGCGTCCACTCGTGCCCCACCACCCGGGCCGCCAGCCGGACCGGCCGGTGCCACCACACCCGCCGCGTCGGGACGGCCCGCCCCCGCGTCCCGACCCTCTGCGCCACCGCTCGCACCGTGCCTCCCCGTCCCCGCCCTGGATCGTCCCGCACCTTCACCTCCACGTCACCCCCGGCGGGTGAGGGCGGGTCACCCCGGACGGCGACAGGATCGCAGTCGGCGGGCACGCGTCCGCGCCCGCCCGAGCAGTCCGCGCCACGGAAGGGAGCCGGCGATGGCCACCGCCACGATCACCCGTACCGACCAGGACATCCAGTCCGACGTGCTCGACGAGCTGACCTGGGAGCCCCGGGTCCGGCCGAACGAGATCGGCGTGACCGTCACCGACGGGGTGGTCACCCTGACCGGCTGGGTGGACAGCTACGCCAAGAAGTGGGCCGCTGAACGGGCCGCGCACCGGGTCGCCCGGGTCCGCGCCGTCGCCAACGACCTGGCGGTCCGGATCGGCACCGGGGCCGCCAAGAGCGACCCGGAGATCGCCACGGCGGCGGTGCGCGCGCTGGAGTGGGACGCGTTCGTGCCGGTCGAGACGCTCGACGTGACCGTGGCGGACGGCTGGGTCACCCTGCACGGCCAGGTCGAGTGGGAATACCAGCGCCGGGCCGCCGAGCGCGCGGTGAGCCGGTTGACCGGCGTACGCGGGGTCAGCAACGGCATCACCGTCCGGCCCGGGGTCGCGGCCGACTCGCGGGACCTCGCCGAGCGGATCGTGGACGCGCTGGCCCGCAACCGGGCCACCGAGGCCGAGGGCATCAGCGTCCGGGTGCACGGCGACACGGTGGTGATGGCGGGGCTGGTCCACTCCGTACCGGAACGGGAGGAGATCGAGCGGGTCGTCTGGTCCGCGCCGGGCATCCGGGAGGTGCAGAACCACATCACGGTGGGGCGCTGAGCCGGCCGGAAGACCATCCCGCCCGGGTGAGCCCGGCTCACCCTTCCCGGAGCGAGCGTGGGAGCCATGACTGATCCGAACGGGCTGATCGGACCCGGGCGCCCCGCGCCCGGGTTCACCCTGCCGGCGACCCCGGACGGGCAAGCGGTGGGCCCCGGGCAGTTCCTGGGCCGTCCGGTGGTGCTCGCCTTCTATCCGGCCGACTGGACACCCGTCTGCGGCGACCAGATGGCGCTCTACCAGGCCGCGCTGCCGGAGCTGGAACGCCACGACGCGGTGCTGCTCGGCATCTCGGTGGACAGCCTCGCGTCGCACCGGGCGTTCGCCGAGCGGCAGGGCGTCCACTTCCCGCTGCTCGCCGACTTCGAACCCAAGGGCGAGGTGGCCCGCCGGTACGGCGCGTACACCCCGCAGGGGCAGGCGGCGCGGGCGCTCGTGGTGATCGACGCCGAGGGCACGGTGGCCTGGAGCCACCTCTCCCCGATGGACGTCAACCCGGGCGTGGACGGCATCCTCGACGCCCTGGAGGGGCTGGCGGACGAGCGGCGGGTGATGGCCCGATGACCACGCCACTGCAGGTCACCACCGCGAAGCTGCGGACCCCGGTGACCGGGACGGACCACGCCCGCGGGCCGGTCGACGCGCCGGTCACCATCGTCAAGTACGGCGACTTCCAGTGCCCGTTCTGCGGCGCCGCGCACCAGAACCTGACGGAGCTGCTGCGCCAGCGCGGCGAGCAGGTCCGGCTGGTCTACCGGCACTTCCCGATCGCCAACGTCCACCCGTACGCGGAGAGCGCCGCCGAGGCGACCGAGGCGGCCGACCGGCGGGGCCGGTTCTGGGAGCTGCACGACTGGCTCTACGAGCACCAGGACCAGCTCGACCCGGTGCACCTCTCACTCGGCGTCGAGCAGCTCGGCATGCCCCCCGACGAGGTCAGCGCGGAGATCGAGGCGCGGGCGTACGCCGACCGGGTGCGGCAGGACTTCGTCGGGGGCATCCGCAGCGGGGTGAACGGCACCCCGACCCTCTTCGTCAACGGCGCCCGCCACGACGGCGGCTACGACCTGGCGGAGCTGCTGGCCGTGGTGGACGCCGCGGCGAACCCCTGACCAGTCAGATCAGCCGCAGCTCACGGGCCCGCCGGACCGCCTCGCGCCGGCGGGTCGCGTCGAGCTTGCGGTAGATGTTGCGCACGTGCGTCTTGACCGTGTTGACCGAGAGCGACAACTCACCGGCGATCTCCACGTTGGACAGGATGCTCTGCAGGTAGCGCAGGATGGTCAGCTCCCGCTCGGTGAGCGGCTCGTCCAGGGCCCGGTCCGCCCGCTCGCGCGGCGTCTCGTCGGCGGCGTGCTCGTCCACCTCCCGGACCAGGTCGCTCACCGTCGCCCAGTGCGCCGTGCCGGAGTCGAGGTGGGCGGCGAGCAGGTCGCGTACCCCCGGCTCGCCCCGGGTGAAGACCCGGCGGAACCCCTCCGGCGCGGCCAGGTCGAGCACCTGCTCCAGGATCCGGCCGGCCCGCCGCTCGTCGCCGGCCGCGCGGGCCAGCACCGCGTCGAGCACCCCGGCGGCGAGGCGTACCGACAGCGGCCAGCCGTCCGCGCCGGGGGCCGACCAGTCGGGCAGCGCCTGCCCGGCGGCCCGGGGGTCGCCGGCCCGCAGCTCGACCCGGGCCGCCGCCACCCCCAGCACGGCGGCCACCGGCCCGTCCGCTTCGCCGCCCGGGGACGCGTCGGCGAGGAGGGTACGGGCGGTCTCCACGTCACCGACGGCGGCGCGCAGCTGCGCCTCGGCGGCGGTCAGCCAGGCGGCCGGCTCCGCGCCACCGACCGCCGGCTCCCGGGCGGCGGTCAGCGCGTGCAGGGCGGCGGCCTCCTCCCCCCGCTCGGCGAGCTGCTCCGCCCCGCAGAGCGCGGCGAGCGGGGCCACCCCGGGCTCCGCCACGGCCGGACCGGCCAGGGCCAGCTGCGCCGCCGCCTCCGCCGGCTCGTCCCGGTGCAGCGCCACCACCGCCAGCGCGAGGTACGCGTGCCCGCAGTCCACCCGGCACGACCAGCCCTGGCCGGGCGGCATCGTCAACGCCTCCGCCGCGGTCCGCTCGGCGACCCGCAGTCGACCGCGCAGCGCGTCGAGCAACGCCACCCGGCTGGCACAGACCAGCCCGGTACGGGCCCGACCGGTCTGCCGGGCGGCCAGCAGTGCCGTGGCGAACCGGTCCCCGGCGGCGCGCAGCTCCCCCTCGGCCAGCTCGACCAGGCCGAGCGCCGTACCGGCGACCGCCCGCGCGTCGGCGTCCTCCCCGGTTCCCGCCCGGGGATCGTCCCCGGGCCCCGGGGCGGTACGCGTGGCGAGCAGCCGGGCGGCGGCCCGGCGTACCTCCCCGTGGTCGCCGGCCAGCCGGGCCAGGGTGAGTTCCAGCGCGGCGGCCAGCCGGCGGAACCGGTCCCGGCGCGGCACGGGCAGCTCCCGGGCGTACCCGACGGCGGTCCGCAGGTGCCCGGCCGCCGCGGCGACGTCTCCCGCGTACGCCCGCTCCGCCGCGTAGGCCAGCGCCAGCTCCGGGTCGCGGCGCAGCGCCTCGACGGGCGGCTCGGCGGGCGGCGGGCCGGCCGGGACCGCCCGCTCGTACGGGGCCAGCTCGGGCCACTCGGCGATGAGCAGCTCGGTCGCCCGGTCCCACTCGCCGGCCGCCAGCGCGTGCCGCAACGCGTCGGCGGGGCGGCCGTTGCCCGCGTACCAGCCGGCCGCCCGGCGGTGCAGGTCGCGCAGCTCGTCGGCGGGGAGCCGGCCCAGCTCGGCGCGGAGCAGGTCGGCCAGGAGCGGCTGGCACCGGTACCAGGGCGGGCCGCTGTCGTCGTGGCTCAGGAAGCCACCATCGCGGGCCAGGTCGGCCAGGCGCTGCCCGGCGTCCCCGTGGCCGCTGACCGCGCCCGCCAGGTCCGCGCAGACGGCGTCGGCGACGGCGCTGCGCAACAGCAGGTCCCGGGCGTCCGGGTCGAGCGGGCCGAGCACCTCCTCGCGCAGGTAGCCGGCCACGTCCGGGTGGTCCCCGCCGAACCGCTCCACCGCGCGGGCCGGATCCGCCTCGGCGCGCAGGGCCAGCGCGGCGAGGCGGAGGCCGGCCGGCCAACCGCCGGTGCGTTCCCGCAGCCGGGGCACCGCGGCGGCGGGCAGCCGGACCCCGTGCGCCACCAGCAGGTCGGCCACCTCGTCGTCGGTGAGGGCCAGCTCATCCGGGCCCACCTCGGTCAGCTCCCCGGCCAGCCGCCAGCGGTGCAGCGCGAGCGGCAGCCCGGTCCGCGCGCCGACCACCAGCCGCAGCCGCTGCTCGGTGTGGCGCAGCAGGAACTCCAGCCCGGCCAGCGCCGCCGGGTCGGTGATCCGGTGCAGGTCGTCCAGGACCAGCAGCACCGGTCGTTCCCGGGCGGCCAGCGCGGCGGCGAGCAGTTCCAGCTGGTCCGGCCGGGGCGGGGTGTCCGGCACCGGCGCCCCGTCGTCCGGCCCGCCCTCGACGGCCGACCGCAGCGCCGCCGCCAGGTACGACCAGAGCCGTGGCCCGGTGTCGCCCTCCTCCACGCCGACCCAGGCCGGCGTCGTCGCGGTGTGCCGGGCCCAGGTGGCGAGCAGGGTGGTCTTGCCCCAGCCGGCCGGCCCGCGGACCAGCGTGACCGGCCCGGCCACCCCCTGGTCCAGCCGGTCCAGCAGGCGGGGCCGCAGCAGCAGCGGCTCCGGCGGCGCGGGCGGCGACAGCCGGGACGTCAGCAGCGGCGCCCCGGCCGGGGCGGTCAGCTCGGGCGCGACCTCGCCGGTCACCGGCTCCGACGGCGTCCCGGCCACCTCGACGCGGCTGTACTGCTCCGCCATGCGGCCCCTCCCCCGTCGTGCCCGCCCCGGTCGTGCCGGCAGCGGTTACCCGACCCGGCCGGGTTCACCCCTTCGGGGCGAGCCGGCTTCACCCGGGTCGGCCGGATCGTGGGGGGACGCGGGCGGCCGACTTTGCTCTGCACCGGTGGAGGCGACACCTGGAGGCGATCTGTGTTGCATGGGCTGCAGCAGAGCACAGGCGTGCGCCGCCCGGTGACCCACGGCGAGGCGAGGGGCAGGTGACACGGATGGGACGGCTGGCCGGTGGCGGGATGGCGCTCGCGGTGCTGGCCGCCGGGGCGACGGCGGTACGGGCGCTGGTCGTACCTCGGCGGGCGGGCTGGCCCCGGGCGGCCGGGCCGGACCCGCGGCCCGGCCGGTGGCAGGTGGTCACCGTGGCGGGCCGCCCCGAGGACGTGCTGCCCACCGGCCGCTGGCCGGAGCCGCTGCGCCGGCTGGACGGCGCGGTCGAGCTGCACGCCCGGCCCGCGCCCGGCGGACGTGGCACCGAACTCGCCGCCCGGCCGCTGCGCGGGGAGGCGGCGCTGCCCGGCCCGGCCGCGCACCTGGTCGGCGACGACCTCGGCCTCTTCCTGCGGGAGCGGCTGCGGCAGGTGAAGCAGCTCGCCGAGACCGGCGAGGTGCTGCGCGCCGACCGGTCGCCGGTGGACCGGCCGGAGGCGGCCGGGTGAGGGCGCTGTGCTGGGCGGGCACCGACGAGCTGGCGGTACGCGAGGTCCCCGACCCGGAGCTGCGCAACGCCCAGGACATGATCGTCCGGGTGCGGCGGAGCGCCACCTGCGGCGCCGACCTGGCCCTGCTCGGCGGGCGGACGCCCTTCCTGGCCGTCGGGGACGTGCTCGGGCACGAGTTCCTCGGCGAGGTGGTCGAGGTCGGCCCCGAGGTGCGCCGACACCGGCCCGGGGACCGGGTGGTGGTCTGCGCCGCGGTCTCCTGCGGCGCCTGCTGGTTCTGCCGGCAGGGCCTCTTCGCCTGCTGCGACAACGGCAGCACCGGCCCGGCGGTCACCGAGGCGGCCTGGGGGCAGCCGACCGGCGGCTGCTACGGCCACCCCGGCGCGCTGGGCGGCTTCGCCGGCAGCCACGCCGAGTACGTCCGGGTGCCGTACGCCGACGTGGGCGCGTTCCGGGTGCCGGAGCCGGTCAGCGACGACCGGGCGGTGTTCGCCTCCGACGCCGCGCCGACCGGCTGGATGGGCGCCGAGCTGGGCGGGGTGGGGCCGGGTGACGTGGTGGCGGTCTGGGGCGCGGGGGCGGTCGGGCAGCTCACCGCCGGGGCGGCCCTGCTGCGCGGCGCGGAACGGGTGATCGTCGTCGACCGCCACGACGACCGGCTGCGGATGGTGCAGCGGCACGTCGGCGCGGAGCCGCTCAACTACCGCTACGTCGACGTCGCCGCCGAGCTGCGGGAACGCAGCGGTGGCCGGGGGCCCGACGTGTGCGTGGAGGCCGTCGGCGCGGAGGCGGAAGCACCGGGGCGGTGGGGCGGCGGCGCGGACCGGCCGTTGGCGCTGCGGGAGGCGGTGCACTCCTGCCGCAAGGGCGGCACGGTGGTGGTCCTCGGCACCTGGACGGGTTTCGTGGACGCGTTCCCGCTCGGCGCGGTGATGAACAAGGGGCTGAGCGTACGCAGTTCGCGGCAGCACGGGCAGCGGTGGATCCCGATGCTGCTGGACCGGATGGCCCGCGACGAGCTGCGTACCGAGCACCTGGCCACGCACCGGCTGCCGCTGGAGCGGGGCACGGAAGGCTACGCCCTGTTCCGGGACCGGGCGGACGGGTGCGTACGGGCGGTCTTCTCGCCGTGACCGGCCGGGCAGGTGGCACACTCGGCGGATGCCTGACGATCGCCCGTACGACCTCGTCCTGTTCGGCGCGACCGGCTTCACCGGCGCCCTCACCGCCGAGTACCTGGCCCGGCACGCCCCGACGTGGCTGCGCTGGGCCCTCGCCGGTCGCAACCCCGGCAAGCTGGCCGGCGTCCGGGACCGGCTGGCCGCGATCGACCCGGCGCTGGCCGGGCTGCCGCTGCTGACCGCCGACGTGACCGACCCGGCGTCGCTGCGCGCCGTGGCGGAGAGCGCCCGGGTGGTGGCCAGCACCGTCGGGCCGTACGTCCACCACGGGGAGCCGCTGGTCGCGGCCTGCGCCGCCGCCGGGACCGACTACCTGGACATCACCGGTGAGCCGGAGTTCGTCGACCTGATGTACGTGCGGCACCACGCCGAGGCGGTCCGCACCGGCGCGCGCCTGGTGCACGCCTGCGGCTTCGACTCGATCCCGCACGACCTCGGGGTCTGGTACACCCTCAAGCAGTTGGACACCTCCGGGCCGGTCACCGTGGACGGCTACGTCCGGGCCGGCGGGAAGTTCTCCGCCGGGACGTACCACTCGGCGCTGACCGCGTTCTCCCGTACCGGGGAGATGAGCCGGGCGGCGAAGGCCCGCAAGGCCGTGGAGCCGCGTCCGGAGGGACGCCGGGTGCGGGCGGTGCCGGGAAAGGTGGGCCGGGCGAAGGAGATCGGCATGTGGGCGGTGCCGCTGCCCACCATCGACCCGCAGGTGGTCCGCCGCTCGGCGGCGGCCCGCCCGGAGTACGGCCCGGACTTCCGCTACCGGCACTTCGCCGCGATGAAGCGGCTGCCGACGATCCTGGTCGCCGGGGTCGGCATGGCCGGCCTGGTGGGGCTGGTGAAGCTGCCGCCGACCCGACGGTGGCTGCTCGGCCGGCTCGCCTCCGGTCAGGGGCCGACCGCCGAGCAGCGGGCGAAGTCCTGGTTCAAGGTGCGTTTCGTCGGCACCGGCGGTGGCCGGACCGTGCTCACCGAGGTGGCCGGCGGCGACCCCGGCTATGACGAGACCGCCAAGATGCTCGCCGAGTCCGCGCTCTGCCTGGCCTGCGACGACCTGCCGCCCACCGCCGGTCAGGTCACCCCGGTCACCGCGATGGGCGACGCCCTCCTCGACCGGCTCACCCGCGCGGGCCTCACCTTCCGGGTGCGGACCGACGGTTGACCCTGAAGTGGGTCGAGGGCACAGGATCTCCGCCGTGGAGAGCGAACTGCGCAGCATCGGCGAGCTGGCCCGGGCCAGCGGGCTGACGGTGAGCGCGCTGCGGTTCTACGACCGCTCCGGCGTGCTCGCCCCGGCCCGGGTCGACCCGGTCACCGGCTACCGCTGGTACGCCGACGACCAGGTCGACCCGGCCCGGCTGGTGGCCGCGCTGCGCCGGGTCGGGATGCCACTGGCCGGGATCGCCGCCGCGCTGCGGCACCGGTCGGAGCCGGCGGTGGTCGGCCGGCTGCTGGACGCGCACCTGCGCCGGCTGGAGGACGGCCTCGCCGACGCCCGCCGTGAACTCTCCCGGATCCGTGCCCTGATCGAACCGGAGGAGTTCCCGATGACCACCCGCCTCGTGCTGTCCCGTGTCGACCTCGCCGCCGCCGTCGACGCGGTCCGCTTCGCCGTCAGCGCCGACCCGGAGCTGCCGATGCTGGCCGGGGTGCTGCTGGAGGTCGAGCCGGACGGCCTCCGGCTGGTCGCCACCGACCGCTACCGCCTGGCCCTGGCCCGGGTCGGCGGGACGGTCGACGGCCCGCCGCTGCGGGTGCTCGCCCCGGTCGGGCTCGTCGACGAGGCCCGCGCCCTGCTGGACCCGGGGACCGCGCCGGAGGTCCACGTCACCGTGACCGGCGACGACGTCCGGTTCTCGGTCGCGGACCGCAGCGTCGGTGCCGCCGCCCTGCCGTACGACTTCCCGGACCACCGGCGGCTGCTGCACGGCAAGGGCACCGGCGCACCGACCCGCCGGGTGCCGGTGGACGTGGTCGCGCTGCGCGCGGCGCTCACCGCCGACGGCGTGCCGGTGCACGTGCACGACCACGACGGGGTACGCGCCGAGGTGACCGTGCTGGGCGTGGACGCCGGGGGTGGCCTGCGGGTCGTCGCCCCGGACGACACCGACGGCGACGCGCTCCGGGTCGGCGTGAACCGGGAATATCTGCTCGACGCGCTCGACGCGGGTGACCGGGGGCAGTTGGTGCTGGAGCTGGACGGCCCGATCGCCCCGCTGGCCGTCCGCCGCCCCGACGACGAGCACGCCTTCTCGATCCTGATGCCGATCCGGCTCTGATCCGGGTGCCGCGCGGGCGGAGCACCCGGGTGCGGCACGGGCGGAAACGGGCGCGACGGTAGCATCTGGGGGTCCCACCTGACTGCCTGGACGGAGGCGTACGAGCAGCATGCTCGACATGGAGTTGATCCGGAAGGATCGCGAGGCGGTGGCGACCGCGCTGGCGAAGCGTCTGGATCCTGCCGAGGTCAACCGGGCGCTGGACGAGATCCAGCGGCTCGACCAGGAGCGCCGCGCCCTGATCAGCGGGATCGACGCCGAACGGCAGCGCCGTAAGGCGGAGTCGCGGGCGTACGCGCAGGCGAAGCGGGCCGGCACCGCGCCGGAGCCGAGCGCCCCGGAGGCCGAGCGCAAGCAGCTCGCCGAGCTGGAGTCCCAGCTGGACGAGGTGCAGTCCCGGCTCCGGGAGGCGATGAGCGAGCTGCCCAACCTGCCCGCCGAGGACGTGGTGCCCGGCGGCAAGGAGGCGAACCGGGTCGTCCGCACCTTCGGTGAGCCGCCGGCCATCGCGCAGGTTCGTGACCACGTCGAGCTGAGCAGGTCGCTCGGTCTGGTCGATCACGAGCGGGGCGTCAAGCTCGGCGGTTCCGGCTTCTGGATGTACACCGGCATCGGTGCCCAGCTGGAGTGGGCGCTGGTCAACTGGCTGATCGAGCAGAACGTCAAGGCCGGGTACGAGTTCCTGCTCCCGCCGCACCTGCTGCTGGACACCGCCGGTTTCGCCGCCGGCCAGTTCCCCAAGTTCTACGACGACGTCTACCACCTGGACCGGGAGTCGGCGCCGCGCGGGCAGTTCCTGCTGCCCACGTCGGAGACGGCGATCCTCGGGGCGTACCAGGACGAGATCCTGGAGACGGCGAAGCTGCCGCTGAAGCGGTTCGCCTACACCCCCTGCTACCGCCGCGAGGCGGCCGGCTCGCACTCGGACGAGCGCGGCACGGTGCGCGGTCACCAGTTCAACAAGGTGGAGATCTTCCAGTTCACCCTCCCCGAGCAGGCCGACGCCGCGCTGGAGGCGATGGTCGGGCACGTGGAGGGCCTGGTCGAGCAGTTGGGCCTGCACTTCCAGACCAGCCTGCTCGCCGCCGGCGACGCCAGCGCCTCGATGAAGAAGACCCTCGACATCGAGGTGTGGATGCCGAGCACCGGGAAGTACAAGGAGGTGTCGTCGGTCTCCTGGGCCGGTGACTACCAGGCCCGCCGGGCGGCGATCCGCTACCGCGAGCCGGGCGGCAAGCAGACCCGCTTCGTGCACACGCTGAACGGCTCGGCGCTGGCCACCAGCCGGCTCTTCCCGGCCATCGTGGAGCAGTTCCAGCAGCCCGACGGTTCGGTGCTGGTGCCGGAGGTGCTCCGCGACAAGCTGGGCACGGACCGGCTCACCCCGCTCCGCTGACCACCCGCGCACGGCGGGCGTCGGATCTTCCGACGCCCGCCGTGCGTCGTCTCCGGAACGCCGCGGCGCGCCGCCCCAGGCCCAGCAGCAGGAGCGCGGCCAGGGCCGCGGCGAGGACCGCCGGGCCGGCCGCGGCCAGCCCCGCGACCAGGGCGTGCTGGAGCCGGGCGGCGGCGAGCACGACCGGGTCACCGAAGGCGTCGTGCCGGCCCTGCGCGAGCCGCACCTCGTACCAGCCGTACCAGGCGACGTAGCCGCCGGCCAGCAGGAGCACCAGGCCGCTGAGCCGGGGCACCCACGCGCCGGCGCCGCGCAGCCGGGCCACCAGCCGGCCGCGCAGCAGCGCCACACCGAGCGCGGCCACCGCGAGGACCAGGGCCATGCCCGTCGCGTACGCGCCGAAGAGCGCCAGCCCGCGCAGCGTCGAGCCGGCCTGGAGGCTGGTCACCACGATCGCCAGGAACGGGGCGATCGAGCAGGTCAGCGACGCCAGGGCGTACGCCATCCCGAAGAGCGCCATGGACGGCCAGGAACGGGTCAGCCGCGGGGCACGGGTGAGCCCGCGCGGGGCGGGCAGTCGACGCCCGGCCAGCAGCCAGCAGCCGGCCGCCACCAGCAGCACGCCGAGGGTCACCGTGGTCCACGGCAGCCGGGGGCGCAGCCGGTCGGCCAGCGGGGCCAGGGCCAGCCCGAAGGCGCCGAAGACCAGCACGTACCCGAGGGTGAGCCCGACCGTCGCGGTGAGCGCGCGGCCCACCGCGCCGCGCCCGTCGGGCGGACCGGCGACCAGCAGCGAGAGGTACGCCGGCAGCATCGCGAAGCCGCACGGGTTGACCGCGCCGAGCATGCCGGCGGTCAGCGCGAGCAGCAGCGGGCCGGTCATCAGCCGGCCAGCTCGGCGACCCGACGGCTGAGTGACTCACCGTCGAGGAAGCCCTGCTGGACGACCCGGCCGTCCCGGTCGATGATCAGGAAGGTGCTCTGCTCGACCACCTCGAAGCGGCGCCACAGCGCACCGGCCCGGTCGTCGAGCTGGGGTGTGCCGCCGAGGTCGAACTCGGCGACGAACTCCTTCATGGCCTTCTGCTCGCCGAGGCCGGCGACGCCGATGATCGGCACCGTGTCGCGGTACTTCGGGGCGATCTCGGCGACGGTCCAGGCCTGGCTGGCGCAGGTGGCGCACCAGGGCGCCCAGAACCAGAGCACCACCGGCTTGCCGGCCAGCCGGGCGGCGGAGAAGGTCGTACCGTCGAGGGTCTTCGCGCTGAACGTCAACGTCTCCGGCACCCGGGCCGGGACCACCGGCGGCGCGGCGGGCGTCCCGGTCGGCGCGGCCACGGCGCTGGCGGTCGGCGTGGCCGACGCGGTGGCGGGCGACGCGGCGGCGACGCGCACCGGCGACCCCGGCTCCGGGCCGACCGCGCAGGAGGCCGCGCCGAGCAGCGCGGCGACGAGCACGGCGGCGGTGCCCAGGCGTCGGGGCGGGACCGCCCGAGCCGGCGCTGACGTTCGACGCGGCATCGCGTCTCCTCTCGGTCGGCTATTCGGCGCTGGCGAGCCGGAGCGCGAGTTCGGGACAGACCTTGACCGCCTTCAGCGTGCCCTCCCGCAGCCAGGTGGGGACCGGGGTGGCCGGGAAGGCCGGGTATCCGTTGGCGTCGAGCCGGATGAAGTCCGGCACCACGTGGGCGCAGAGCCCGTGCCCGTCGCAGCGGGACCAGTCCAGGGTGAGCTTCTGCGGGTTGGCGTCCGGCGCGCCGGGCAGCCCCATCAGGCCCTTGACCCGCTTGCCGCAGCCGTCGCCTGTGGTGTGCAACCGCAGGTCGTCGGCGAAGACCTCCATCGCGCTGAGGGCGAAGCGGGCGGTGCCGTCCGGGTGGCTGCACGCCCCGCGCCCCTTCACGTCGCCCGCCGCGGCCCGGACGATCTCGACCGGGGCGCTGCCGGAGACGGCGAGGTCGACGGCGCGGGCCAGGTCGGGCAGGCCCATCTTGCACGGCCCGCACTGCCCGGCCGACTCGCCGGCCAGGTAGCGGACCACCTGGGCGACCTCGCCGAGCGGGCAGGTGTCCCGGCTGATCGGGAGGACGATGCCGGCGCCGAGGGTGCCGCCGACGGCGGCGAGCCCCCTGCGGGAGACCTCCGCCCGCGCCGCCGCCTCCGAGGTGATCCACTTGCCGTGGTAGCCGCCCATCAGGATGCCCGGGCCGTCGGGCACCTCGCAGAGGTCGAGGATCTCGCGCAGCGGCGTGCCGGCGGCGCACTCCACCACCGCGGGGCGGCCCGCCGCGCCGCTGACGGTGAGCAGCACGGTGCCCGGCTCGTCGTCGGTGCCGAGCGCGGCGTACTCGTACGGGCCGAGCCGGGCGGCGACGGCGAGCTGCGCGTACGTCTCCGCGTTGGACAGCAGGGTGGGCAGGTTGTTGACGCCGGAGTCGCTGGAGCGCTTCTTGGTGCCGGGTGGGATGTGCGGCAGCCCGTTGATGCCGTTGACCAGCGCGCCGCCCTCGCCGGAGATGAACCGGTGCGGGACGGTGACGATGGTGGTCGGCACCGGCATCCGGCGTTCGGAGAGCGCCTCGGTCAGCGACGGCCGGCCCACCTCGTCGTCGGCCACCCCGATCACGATCTCCTCGGCGTCCAGCGCGTACGCGGCCAGCGCCGCGCCATCGAGGACGAGGTGCGGGGCCCGGGTGAGCAGCACCTTGTCCTTCCAGCTGGCCGGCTCACCCTCGGTGGCGTTGACCACCACCACCGCGCCGAGGTCCTGCCGCTCGCAGGACTCCAGCACGGCGCGCAGCTTGCGGGCGAACGGGAAGCCGGCCCCGCCCTTGCCCTTGAGGTCGATCGCCTCGGCCAGCCGGAGCAGGTTGACCGGTTCCATCGGCCCGATCGGGCCGTGCACGTCCTCGTGGGCGAGCAGGTCGAGCCGGCCGAACTCGGCGAAGCCCGCGGTGAGCCGGGGCTCGCCGACGCAGGCCACCGGGGGCACCGTCGTCCGCATCACTTCGCCTCACCCCGCAGCCCCGCCCAGTACGCCCCGTCGACCGCGTCGGCGCTGGCCCGGCGTCGCCGCGAGGAGCGGGCCTCGCCGGCGGCCCGCAGCGCCCGCCGCGAGGCGAGGTCGACCAGGGTCGGGGTGTCGTCGACGGGCACGTCGTCCGGGACGTAGCTGGCCGGCGGGCGCCAGTAGTCGGCCTCGACGGGCACCTCGTCCTCGGCGCTGTGCCGGCCGCCCCCGCTGCGCGGCGCGGCGGAGATCGGTCCGGCCGAGATCGGTTCGGCCGACACCGGGCGCTCGTCGCTCTCCCAGCGGCGCGGGCTGTCCCACGGCTCCTCCGGTTCGGCCGCCCGGGGCGGCGACGAGTAGCGCGCGTCCGCGCGGGAGCGGCGGGTCGGCGCCTCCTCCTCGTCCCGGTAGCGGCGGCCGGACCGCTCCGCGTCGGCGCGGCGGACCACCGGTTCCCGTTCCTCGCGGCGGGGCTCGTCGTCGCGGCGGCGGGCGGCCGGCTCCAGGTCCTCCGCACGCCGTCGCCGGGTCGTCGCACGGACGGGCTCCCGGAGGCTGCCCGGCTCCGGCACCACCGGGACGGTGAACCGGTCGGGGTCGCGGCGGCGGGCGGTGCCGGCCGGGCCACCCCACGACGTGGCCGTGGTCTCCGCCCAGCCGCCGGCACGGCCGGCGCCGCGGCTCTCCTTCTTCTCCCCGTCCCCGGAGCGCTTGCGGCCCAGCCCGGCCAGCAGGCCCCGGCTCTCCTCGGTGGGGCGGCCGGCCATCGCCTGGTTGAGCGCGGCGGCCTGGTGCTGCTCGCGGCTGCGCTTGCCGAGGTGGACGGAGGCGCGGACCAGCAGCGCCACCACCACCAGCAGCACACAGGCCAGATAGCTCAGCACCACCCAGGGCTTCGCCGCCCGACCGGCGTTGAGGCCGTGGACGAGGGCGAACGGCCAGGAGACGTACGCCATGGAGTGCAGCGCCCGCCAGAACCACTTCGGACCGACGCCGGCGAAGCGGACCCGGATGAGGCCGGTCCAGAGCACGCTGACCATGAGGAACGCGGCCACGGTGCCGAGCCCGACATAGAGTCCCCGGCCGCCGACGAAGGGCACCAGGGCGTCGGTCGGGCCGGCCCGGCCGATCGCGATCTTGGTGATGACGTGGAAGACCAGTCCGGCCACGCCGAGGATGCCGGTGGCGCGGTGCGCGGACTGGAGCAGCACCCGGTGCCGGATGCCCATCACCAGCCGGTCGGTGGCGAGCAGCCCCATCATCACGGTGAGGCTCAGCGACACCAGGGCGACCACCCCGGCGAAGAACTCGGTGAAGAAGAAGCCGTACGCGTACAGCACGGTGCCCGCGCCGGCCAGCTCGACGCCGGCCCACGCGATGGCCAGCGCGGACGCGACCAGCGCCGCCAGTGCGGTCCTCGGTCGGGTCCGGACACCTCGACTGGTGCTCGCGGTCCGGACGGTCGCCGCCTTCTCGTTCTGCTGTGCCCGGGCCATTTGCTCCTCGATCGTCTCACGGCGGCGCCCCCACCGACCGACCCTGCTCCCTCCTCCAGTACGGACCGACGGGGCGAGCGGATCAGCCCGGTGGTGAATTTCTCGGCCGCTCCGTCGAACCGTCCCGCCCCGGCGCGCGTGTGGCGGTGGATCGGACGTGGCGGCCGTCACGCGGAGGTACGCGTCTGGCGCAGTGCGCAACGACGTATTTCTATCCGTTGACAGCTCTTGCAACGCGCTTGTAACCTTGCCGAAAATTTCAGTCCGGACTTGCAAGAAGCCGGCACTGGAGTCCCTTCCCCGCGCCGTACCACCACCCCCGTCCCCCGCACCCCCAGGAGTACCGATGCATCGACGTCGATGCCGCTCGGCGGTCCTCGCCCTCGGCGTGATCGCCAGCCTGCTCGTCCCGACCACTGTGGCGGCACCCCCGGCCGTCGCGGCGACGTCCGGCAGCAAGAAGGTCATCGTCCAGCTCTTCGAGTGGAACTGGCCCTCGGTGGCGAGCGAGTGCACCAACACGCTCGGCCCGAAGGGCTACGGCTACGTCCAGGTCTCCCCGCCGCAGGAGCACGTCAACGCCGCCCCGTGGTGGGTCTCGTACCAGCCGGTCAGCTACCGGATCGAGTCCCGCAAGGGCACCCGGGCGCAGTTCCAGTCGATGGTGACCACCTGTCACAACGCCGGTGTCAAGGTCATCGTGGACACCGTCATCAACCACATGTCCGGCCAGGACAACGGCGGCACCGGCTGGGCCGGCACGTCGTACGGCCACTACAACTACCCGGGCACCTACAGCTCCGCCGACTTCCACTACTGCGGTCGCAACGGCAACAACGACATCGTCAACTACAGCGACCGGTACGAGGTGCAGAACTGCGAGCTGGTCAACCTCGCCGACCTCAAGACCGAGTCGGACTACGTCCGGTCGACGATCGCCGGGTACATGAACGACCTGCTCTCGCTCGGCGTGGACGGGTTCCGGCTGGACGGCAGCAAGCACATGCCGGCCGCCGACATCGCCGCGATCAAGGGCAAGCTCTCCCGCTCGGCGTACATCGTGCAGGAGGTCATCTACGGCGCCGGTGAGCCGATCCAGCCGACCGAGTACACCGGCAACGGCGACGTGCACGAGTTCCGCTACGGCAAGGACCTCGCCCGCATGTTCAACAGCGAGCGGCTGGCCTACCTGAAGAACTTCGGCGAGTCCTGGGGCTACCTGCCGAGCAGCCAGGCGGTCGTCTTCACCGACAACCACGACACCCAGCGCGACGGCGGGGTGCTGACCTACAAGGACCGCGGCGAGTACGCCCTCGCCAACGCCTTCATGCTGGCCTGGCCGTACGGCACCCCGGCGGTGATGTCGAGCTTCACGTTCAGCAACAAGGACCAGGGGCCGCCCTCGGACGCCAGCAACAAGATCAGCAACACCACCTGCTACTCCGGCTGGGAGTGCGAGCACCGCTGGCGGGGCATCGCCAACATGGTCGCGTTCAACAACGCCACCCAGGGCGCGGCGGTGGCCAACTGGTACGACAACGGCTACCAGCACATCGCCTTCAGCCGGGCCGGCAAGGGCTTCCTCACCATCAACGACGAGGACTTCGCGATCACCGGCCGGTCGTACTTCACCGGGCTGCCCGCCGGTCGGTACTGCGACGTCATCCACGGCGACTACAGCAACGGCACGTGCAGCGGGCCGGTGATCACCGTGGACGGCAGCGGCTGGTTCGCGGCGAACATCAACGCCCACGACGCGGTCGCCATCCACATCGGGGCGAAGCTGCCCTGACCCGGCCTTGGCCGGCGCAGATCCGACCGGCCCGGACCCGAACGGGAGGCCCCCGGCACCGCCTTTCGCGGAGCCGGGGGCCACCTTTCCATTACAGTCCCTTTGTGCTTTTCGCCCGATTGACCTCGCGCTGGGCGCTCGGCTGGCTGGGTGCCGCCCTCGGCGTACCCCTGCTGCTCGCGGCCGTGCTGCTGGTCGGCCCGGCGCTCACCCGCGACCCGGCACCCGCCCCGGGCCACGCCGCCACCGGCCCGGTCGCCACGGCGACCGCGACGGTGCCCACCGGCGAGCCGGTGCCGGACGCGGCGCCCGCGCCGGACGACCTGCCGGTGGTGGAGTACGACCCGGCGCCGACCGGCTTCCCCGCCGACCCCGACGCCGGCGACACCACGCCGTTGACGGAGGGCCTCACGCCGACCACGCGGATCGCCGCCTACGACGCGCCGGGCGGCCGGCCGCTGGCCTTCCTCGCCCCGACCATCAGCGACGTGCCGCTGACCATGCCGGTGGTGGCCCGCCGGGTCGGCTGGACGGCCGTGCTGCTCCCCTCGGCCAACCGCCGGATCGCCTGGCTGCCGGCGGGCGGCTGGACGACCGTCGGCCTGCGCGACCAGCTCGTGGTGGAGCGCCGGTCGCACCGGCTCACCTGGTGGCGGGACGGCCGACCGGTGGCGTCGTGGCAGGTCAGCCTCGGCATGCCCGGCCAGGCCACCCCGCTCGGGCGCACCTTCGTCCTCGGCCGCACGCCCCCGCCCCAGCCGGTGTACGGCGGCGTGGACATCTTCGCCCTCGGCGCGATCCCCGACGACCCGGACGCGGTGCCGACCGGCCTGCGCGGCGCCCACATCGGACTGCACAGCTGGCACGACGACGACACCCTCGGCGAGAACGTCACCAACGGCTGCATCCGGCTGACCCGCAGCGGGCAGCAGCGCCTGCTCGACCAGGTCCGGCCCGGCACCGCCGTGGTCGTCGTCGACCGGGCGTCGCCGGCCACCGGCTGAGCCCGGTCACTCGCCGAGCAGCCAGCCGTTCTCCTCCGCGATGCGGACCGCGTCGGCCCGGTTGCGGGCGCCGGTCTTGCCGATCGCCGCCGACAGGTGGTTGCGTACCGTCCCCTCGGAGAGGTGCAGCGTCGCCGCCAGGTCGGCCACCGTGCCGCCGGCCCGGGCGGTCCGCAGCACCTCGGTCTCCCGCTCGGTCAGCGGGCTCCGCCCGGTGGCCAGGGTCTCCGCCGCCAGCGTCGGGTCGACCACCCGCAGCCCCGCGTGCACCCGACGGACCGCGTCGGCGAGCTGCCGGGCCGGGGTGTCCTTGACCACGAAGCCGTTCGCGCCGGCCTCCATCGCCCGGCGCAGATAGCCCGGCCGGCCGAAGGTGGTGACCACCAGCACCCGGCAGCCGGGCACGGCGACCCGCAGCGCGGCGGTGGCGGCGATCCCGTCCAGCCCCGGCATCTCCACGTCGAGCAGGGCCACGTCCGGCGCGGTCCGACGGGCCTCGTCGACCACCTCGTCACCCCGGCCCACCTCGGCCACCACCGTCAGGTCCGGCTCCAGGGAAAGCAGCGCGGCGAGGGCACCCCGGACGAGCGCCTGATCGTCGGCGAGCAGCAGCCGGATCGGCCCGGCCGACCCGCCGACGTCGGCCGACGGTCCCCGGCCGGTCACCGGCCCGCCGCCGGCACCGCGACGCGGAGCAGGAACCCACGGCCGTCCGGACGGCGGCCCACCGACACGGTCGCGTCCAGCCGGCGGGCCCGCTCCCGCAGCCCGACCAGGCCGTGCCCGTCCCCGCCCGGCTCCCCCGCCGGGCCCCGCCCGTCGTCGCAGACCTCGACGTGGTCCGACCCCACCCGGATCTCGCAGCGCCGCGCCCCGCTGTGCCGGACCACGTTGGTCACCCCTTCCCTGACCGTCCAGCCGAAGAGTTCGTCCCGCTCCGTCGGCAGCTCCGGCACCGCGTCCGGCAGGGCGGCCGCGATGCCCGCCGCGGCCAGGGCCGTCCGGGCGCCGGCCAGCTCCGTCCCGAGACTCACCCCCCGGTACGCCCCGACGGTGCCCCGCACGTCGGCGAGCGCCTGCCGGGCCAACCGTTCCACGTCGGCGATCTCGATGGCCGCCCGCGCCGGGTCCAGCTCCAGCAGCCGCCCGGCCAGCTCCGCCTTGACCGCCACCACGGTCAGCGAGTGACCGAGGATGTCGTGCAGGTCCCGGGCGGTCCGGGCGCGTTCCTCCGCCACCGCCAGCCGGTGGATCTCCTGCTGGGCGGCCTGGAGTTCGGCGTTGCGCTGGGCCAACCGGCTCACCCCGAACATCGCGAGCGACGCCAGCAGCACCGCGAAGACGATGCCGTTCTCCGACCCCCAGCCCGGCACCAGCCGGCCCAGCACCAGCGGCACCACCACGGCGAGCGCCACCACGACGAGGGCCGGTCGGAGCGGCAACAGGAAGATCGCGGCGGCGCAGACGAAGACCAGCGTGCTCATCCACTCGCCCCCGGTGGCCGGTATGCCGACCAGCCCGAGGGCGACCAGCGCACCGAGGATCGTCCACGCCCGCCGCCGCGGGATGGGCCGCCCGGCCCGCCGCATCAGCCGGCCCCACTCGAACGCGAAGATGTAGGCGAGACCGAAGGCGACCAGGCTGCCCACACCCAGCACCCGCCGCCACAGCTCCTCCTGGGCCAGGGCGCGGCTGAGGGCGACGTTGAGGAAGACCAGCCAGATCGCGGCCAGCAGCCAGCCGGTGAGCCGCCAACGACGGCTCACCGGATACGGGTCGACCGGCATCAGCTGCATGGCGCCCACGCTAACCCTGCGGTGACCGGTCAGACGCGGGTGGTGTCCCGGCGGAACAACCGGGCCGCACCGAGACCGAAGAGCGCGGTCCACGCGGCCACGTTGCCGACCGCGGCCCAGTCGACGCCGGCCTCGGTCAGCGGGGCCCGGGCGAGCTGGCCGACGCCGTAGACCGGGGTGAACTTGGCGATCTGCTGCATCACGTGGGGCAGCATCTCCAGCGGGATGAAGAGGCCACCGAGCATGGCCAGGATGGCCAGCGCCGGACCCATGAACTGCATGACGTTCTCGGCCGGGGCGAGGTAGCCGACGAAGAGGCCGAGGGCGGCGAAGACCAGGGAGCCGATCCAGGCGGTGAGGCCGGACTCCAGCCAGATGTGCGCCGGCAGCCGTACCCCGGCGGCGGCACCGACGGCGAACTCCACCAGCACCCCGAGCAGGCCGAGCACCATCGCGGTGGCGAGCTTCGTCGCCACGTACGCGGCCGGGTGCAGCGGGGTCAGCCGCAGTTGGCGGCTCCAGCCCAGCGCCCGTTCGGTGGCGACGGCCGCGCCGGCGCTGGTGGTGGCGACCATGGCCGCGTAGACGGCGAGGCTGATCATGATCCAGCCCATCACCGGCAGGCCGTTGTCGAGGTGCTGGCCCTTCTGCGGCAGGCCGAACAGCAGGAAGAACACGGCCGGCATGATCAGGATGAAGATCAGCGTCCGGCGGTTGCGCAGCACCCGGCGGATCTCGATGCCGAGGACGGCGACGGAGAATCCGCCGAGGGCGGGCGGCCGGCGGTCGGCGGGGACGGCCGGTGCGGTGGCGGGCGAGGCGGCGACGGTCATCTCAGGCTCCGAGGGTCTGCGCGGTACGGCGGTCGGTGGTGTCGGCGCGGCCGGTGGTCGGGGTGTCGGCGTCGACGGGGGCGCTGTCGGTGGTGAGGGCGAGGAAGGCGTCCTCCAGGTTGCGGGAGGTGATCTCCACGTCGCGGGCGGCGGTCCGGGTCAACAGGTGCCGGGCCACCTCGTCGGAGTCGTCGGTGCGGATCAGCACCGCGTCCCCGCGTACCTCGACGGTCCGGACGCCGGGCAGCGCGGCGAGCACCGCCTGGTCCGCCCCCGGCAGGGTGGCCCGGACGATCCGGCCGGCGGCCAGGTTCTTGATCTCGGCGGTGGTGCCGTCGGCGACCACCCGCCCCTGCCGGACCAGCACGATCCGGTCGGCGTACGCGTCCGCCTCGTCCAGGTAGTGGGTGGCGAAGAGGATGGTCCGGCCCGCCCGGGCGTCGGCCCGGATCGCCTGCCAGAACTCGCGCCGCCCCTCGACGTCCATGCCGGTGGTCGGCTCGTCCAGCACCATCAGGTCCGGGTCGGGCAGCAGCGCCAGGGCGAACCGCAGCCGCTGCTGCTGGCCGCCGGAGCACTTCCCCACCGGCCGGTCGGCGAGGTCGGCGATCCCGGCCCGCGCCAGCACCTCGCCGACCGGCCGGGCCTGCCCGTAGAAGTGCGCGGTCATCCGTACCGTCTCGGCGACGGTGAGGTCCTTGAGCAGGCCGCCGGTCTGCATGACGGCGGCCACCCGGCCGTGCCGGACGGCGTCGGCCGGGGTGCCGCCGAAGAGCCGTACGCTGCCGGCGTCCGGCCGGGCCAGGCCGAGCAGCATGTCCACCGTGGTGGTCTTGCCGGCGCCGTTGGGGCCGAGGAAGGCCACCACCTCGCCCGGCGCGATCCGGAGGTTGAGCCCGTCGACGGCGGTCACCGGGCCGAAGGTCTTGGTGAGTCCGGCCAGCTCGACGGCCAGTGGGGTGTCGGTCATGCCCTTACTCTGCGGCCCACGCCGGCCCGCCCCCCGGAGCGCGCGTCACCTCTGCACCGTGACATTTGTCAG
Source organism: Micromonospora sp. CCTCC AA 2012012 (assembly GCF_040499845.1). NCBI lineage: Bacteria > Bacillati > Actinomycetota > Actinomycetes > Micromonosporales > Micromonosporaceae > Micromonospora > Micromonospora mangrovi. The sequence continues at coordinate 173,529 of NZ_CP159342.1, read as the reverse complement.
GCCACCCGGACCTCCGGCGGACGGCTCCGGGACGACGGGCGTCGCACCGGCCGGCCGCGATCGCCGTAGTGACCGGTATCGGACCACGACGACGGTCGGCCGGCACGGCGATCGGCCCTAGGCTGACGACCATGTCCGTCGATACGCTCGCGCCGCTCGTGGAGTCGGTGGCCACGCTCGCGACGCAGGTCCGGGATGACGCCGCCGCCATCGAGCAGGCCGGCAGGTTGCCCGAGCCGCTCGTCGGCCGACTGGCCGAGCTGGGCGTGTTCCGGCTCGCCGCGCCGCGGTCGGCCGGCGGGCTGGAGGCCGACCCGCTGACCCTCTGCACGGTCGTGCACGATCTGGCCAGGGCGGACGGGTCGGTCGGCTGGTGCGCGATGATCGCCGCCGCCACCAGCGTGACGCTCGGTCACCTCGGCGAACGGGTGGCCGCCGACCTGCTCGCCGACCCCGGGTTCCTGATCGCCGGGGTGGCCGCCCCACTGGGCCGGGCCCGACCGGTGGACGGCGGATACCGACTCACCGGCCGGTGGGCGTTCGCCAGCGCCAGCCGGCACGCCACCTGGTTGGTGCTGGGCGCCGTGCTGGTCGACGACACCGGCCCGGTCACCGAGCCGACCGGTCGACCGGCCGTCCGGCACCTCGTCGTGCCGGCGGCGGAGGTGCTGTCGCACGACACCTGGCAGGTCGCCGGGCTGCGCGCGACGGGCAGCGACGACGTGGAGGCGCGCGACCTGTTCGTGCCGGCCGACCGGTCGTTCTCGCTCTTCGGGCCGCTGCCGCCCCGACCCGGGCCGCTCTACGCCTTCCCGGTCTTCAGCTATCTCTCCCTCGGGGTGGGCGCCGCCGCGCTCGGCATCGCCCGGGCCGCCGTGGACGAGATCGGCCGGCTGGCGCGGGCGAAGCCGGTCCCCGGCCAGGGCGGCACGATCGCCGGCAGACCGGCCGTCCGCACCGCGGTCGCCCGGGCCGAGGCGCTGCTCGGCAGCGGCACGGCACTGCTCCGCGCGACGGTGGCCGAGTGCTGGCGGACGGCGCTCGCCGGGGACCCGGTCACGCTGGAGCAGCGGGCCCGGCTCCGACTGGCGGCGGCGAACGCGGCCGCTTCGGCCGCCGCCGCCGTGGACCTCGCCTACCAGGCCGGCGGCGGCACCTCGGTGTACGCGAGCAGCCCGTTGCAGCGGCACTTCCGGGACGTGCACGTCGCCACCCAGCACGCCATGGTCGGGCCGGAGATCGTGGAGCTGGCCGGCGCGGTCCTGCTCGGGCAGCAGGTGGACACGGCCCGGCTGTAGCGGGGCGGTCAGGAGGCGGGGCGGCCCACCGCGCGCTGTGGCGGCTCGGTCACCCCCGCCCCGGTGCCCCTGCGGCGGGCCAGCAGGTCTTCGGCGATGAGCAGTCCGGCCGGGACGAAGCCCAGCAGGAAGCCACTGGGACCGATGAGCGTCACACAGCCGGCCACCCAGCCACCCAGCAGCCAGCCGGCGTAGCCGGGCGCCCGCTCGCCGCGCCGCCCCAGCCGCGCCACCAGAAGGCCGCACAGCACCAGCGGAACGACGAAGCCCCCGGGCAGCGCCCAGAACATGGCCAGGGAGGCGTCACCGCCCTCGCCCGAGCGCAGGCCACCGGCGAACCACTGGCCCCAGTAGGGCTGCGGCAGGAAGACCGCGGCGTGCAGGGTACCGATGGCCACCATCGACCAGCCGGCAACGACCGTCAATCGCTTCTTGATCATACGAACAGCGTCCGCCGCCGCACCGGGTCCGCACCTCCCCCACCGGAGCGAGCCCCTCCCCCGTCGGAGGACCCAGGAGCGCTGAGCGGGGACGAGGCACGGCGCCTGGGCTCGGCACCCTCAGCTGCGGGGGCTGGTCTGCTCGGCGGCGGAGTCCGGGGTGGGTTGGCGCGGGAGGGCTCCGGCCGCTGTCAGCCTCTGCCAGAGGAACTCCAGCGTGAGCGCCCAGACGAAGGAACGCTGCTCGTTGTTGGCCGCCGCGCCGTGTCCACCCTCGACGTTCTCGTAGTAGGTCACTTCGTGGCCGTGCTCGCGCAGCCGGGCCGCCATCTTGCGGGCGTGTGCCGGGTGCACCCGGTCGTCGCGGGTCGAGGTGACCAGCAGGATCGGCGGGTACGCCACATCCCTCCGCACGTTGTGGTACGGCGAGTACTCCCGCAGGAAGGCCCAGTCCTCCGCCCGGTCCGGGTCGCCGTACTCGGCCATCCAGGAGGCGCCGGCCAGCAGCCGGTGGTAGCGCCGCATGTCCAGCACGGGCACGTGCGCGACGACCGCGCCGAAGAGCGACGGATAGCGGGTGAGCATCACTCCCATCAGCAGGCCGCCGTTGCTGCCGCCCTCGATGCCCAACCGCTCCGGCGTGGTGATCCCGCGCGCCACCAGGTCGGCGGCGACGGCCGCGAAGTCCTCGTACGCCCGGGGTCGGTTCTCGCGCAGCGCGGCGCGGTGCCACCGGGGGCCGTACTCGCCGCCGCCGCGGATGTTCGCCACCACGTAGGTGCCGCCGCGGGTCAGCCAGCCCCGGCCGATGACGCCGCTGTAGGACGGGGTCAGCGAGATCTCGTAGCCGCCGTACCCGCTCAGCAGCGTCGGCCCGGTCGCGCCGGGCTCACCCACCACGAAGTACGGCACCGGGGTGCCGTCGGCGGAGGTCGCGAAGAACTGGCGTACGGCAAGGCCGTCGGTCTCGAAGAAGGCCGGCTGCCGCTTGAGCGTCTCGACCTCGCCGCCGACCTGCCCGAGGCGCAGCGTCGCCGGTTCCAGGAAGCCCTCGGAGCTGAGCAGGTAGGCGTCGTCGTGGTCCGGGTCGGTCTCGATGACGTCGCTGTGGTCGAACTCCGGCACGCCGGCCAGCGGCTCACGCCGCCACTCCCCCGCACCCGGGGTCAGCACCTCCAACCGACTCTTCACGTCGGCGAGGGTGGTGAGGATCAGCTGGTTCCGGGTCCAGGCGTGCCCGCTCAGCGCCGTCCGCTCGTCGGGGCGGAACAGCACGGTCAACTCCCGCCCACCGGCGAGGAAGTCGTCGAACCGGGTCGCGAGCAGCGCGCCCGCCGGGTGGGTCGTCCCGTCGACGGTCCACGGTGAGCGGAGCCGGATCAGCAGCCACTCCCGGTGCGCGTCCCAGCCGGCGTCCTCCGGTACGGCGATCCGGATCCGCTCGCCCGCCCCGGTCAGCAGATGGTTCTCGGTACGCCAGAAGTCGCGGCTGCGGCCCACGAAGTCGCGCTCGAAGCCGGGCGTCGGGTCGTGCGCGGCGTAGACGGCGACGTCGTCGACGTGGCCTTCGTGGACCACCTCGGCGGCGGACAGGGGCGTGCCCCGCCGCCAGCGCTTGACCACGCGCGGATATCCGGAGGAGGTCAGCGAGCCGGGCCCGAAGTCGGTGCCGACGAAGATGTGGTCGGCGTCGATCCAGCAGACGTCGGTCTTCGCCTCGGGCAGCGTGAAGCCGTCCTCGACGAAGGCGCGGCGCTCCAGGTCGAACTCCCGCACCACGACCGCGTCGGCGCCGCCCCGGGAGAGGCTGATCAGGCAGCGCCGGTAGCCGGGGCGCAGCACGGTCACCGTCTGCCAGACCCAGTTCTCGCCGTCGGCGGCGGCCAGGGCGTCCACGTCGAGCAGCACGTCCCACTCGGGCTCCGGCCGGCGGTACTGGTCGAGGGTGGTCCGCCGCCAGATTCCGCGTGGGTGCGTCGCGTCGGTCCAGAAGTTGTACCAGAAGCCGTCCCCGCGCCAGCCCGGCCAGGGGATCCGGTCGTCGGCGTCGAGCACCTGCCGGAGTTCGGTCCGCAGGGCGCCGAACGTCTCGCCGCCGGTCAGCGCCGCGACGGTCGCCGCGTTCCGCTCCCGCACCCACCCGGCGGCGTCCGCACCATCAAGATCTTCCAACCAGAGGTACGGGTCATCACCGTCGTCGCTCACCCTCGCCACTATCCCGGATGCGTGGCCTGAAATCATGCCCAGTCGTATATCAAGCTGAGAGATTCTTGATATCATCACCTGGTACCTCACCAGCACCAGGAGGCGTCGCACGTGTCCCGGACCATCCTCGATGTCGATGACGCACTACTCGCCGAGGCCGCCAAGATCTTCGGCACCACGACCAAGAAGGCCACCGTCAACGCAGCCCTCCAAGCCGCGGTCAACCGGGAAAAGCGGCGCGAGTTCGCCGACTGGCTCAAGAGCGGCGGCCTCCCCGACCTCACCGATCCGGCCGACACTGCGGAGTCAGACGCCGCGTGAGCCGGGAACGCTACCTGCTCGACACATCGGCGCTCGCCCGCTGGCCGAAGCCGACCGTCGCACCGGTCCTTGACGAGCTGTCCGACCGCGGCCTGCTGGCGGTCTGCGGGGCGGTCGAGGTCGAAGTGATCCACAGCGCCCGCACGGCGAAGGACGCCCAGCGTGCCCGCTGGCTGCTCCGCGGCTTCGACTGGCTGGCGATGCCCGACGACATCTGGGACCGTGCCATCGACGTCCAGGTGCAGGCTCTGCACAAGGGCAACCATCGCGCCCTGTCCATGGCCGACCTGCTGATCGCGGCGACAGCCGAGCGACACGGGGTCACGGTGCTGCACTACGACGGCGACTACGACATGATCACCGCGATCACCGGTCAGCCCACCACCTGGGTCGCCCCCGCCGGCACCGCCGACTGACCAGTCCCCACGGCCCTGGCATGTCGGGGCGTACCGGGGGTATGACGGGGGCATGAGGGCGAGCTTCCGGCTTGGCCGGATCGCGGGCGTACCGGTCGGGGTCAACTGGAGTGTCCTGGTCATCTTCCTGCTGATCGCCTGGGCGCTCGCCGCCAACCAGTTCCCCCGGGCCTACCCGGACCGGCCCACCTGGGCGTACGTGCTGGCCGGCCTGGCCGCCGCGGTGGTGTTCTTCCTCGGCCTGCTGGCGCACGAGGTGGCGCACGCGGTGGTCGCCAAACGCAACGGCATCGGCGTCGAGGGGATCACGCTCTGGCTCTTCGGGGGCGTCTCCGAGCTGAAGGGCGAGGCCCGCGACCCGGGCGCGGAGCTGCGCATCGCCGGGATCGGGCCGCTGGTCAGCCTGATCATCGGGTTCTTCTTCGGTGGCATCGCGGTGCTGCTCACCCTGGCCGGCGTGCGCGGGCTGCTGCTGGGCTCGCTGGCCTGGCTGGCCGGGATCAACATCCTGCTCGCGATCTTCAACGTCCTGCCCGCCGCCCCGTTGGACGGCGGGCGGCTGCTGCGCGCCGCGGTGTGGAAGGCGACCGGTGACCGGACGAAGGCGTCGGTGGTGGCGGCCCGGGCCGGCTGGGTGCTCGGCGCGCTGCTGATCGGGCTGGGACTGTGGCAGTTCATCGCCGGGGCCGGGGTGGGCGGGCTGTGGCTGGCGCTGATCGGCTGGTTCCTGATCGGCGCGGCCGGCGTGGAGGAGCGGCAGGCGCGGATGGGCAGCGCCCTGCGCGGGGTGCGGGTCGCGGACGTGATGACGCCGCAGCCGCAGACCGCCTCCGGGGAGATGACGGTGGCGGACTTCGTCGACCACTACCTCTTCGCGTACCGGCACTCGGCGTTGCCGCTGACCGACGAGGGGCGGCCGGTGGGGCTGGTCACCCTGGACCGGGTGCGGGGCATCCCCGCCGACCGGCGGGCGTCGACGAGCCTGGCGGAGGTCTCCTGCCGGGCCGAGGAGCTGGTGCTGGCCCGCCCCGACGAGCCGCTGAACGAGCTGCTGCCCCGGCTCAGCGAGTGCGCCGACGGGCGGGCGCTGGTGGTGGTCGACCAGCGGCTGGTCGGCATCGTCTCGCCGAGCGACATCAGCCGGGCGGTGCAGCGCGGCAGCCTCCGCGACCAGCTGACCGCCGGCCGGCACTGACCGGTCAGCGGGGGAAGTAGCGGTCCAGCTCCGCGGTGCGGAACTTCCCCGCCGGGTCGAGGTCGCGCAGCAGGCCCAGGAAGTCGCCGTGCCGGGGGTACGCGGCGGCCACCGCCGCCGGGTCCAGCCCGAAGACCTTGCCCCAGTGCGGGCGCGGGGCGTACGGGGCGAGCCGCTGCTCCACCTCGGCGACGACCGGGGCGACCGCCGCCTCGTCGCCGATCCAGGTGAAGTGGACCGCCAGGCTGTCCCGCCCGTGGTTCGGGCTGAGCCACAGCCCGTCGGCGGCGATCGTGCGCAGCTCGCAGACCTGGAGCACCGCCGCGATCCGGTCGGCCATCGGGTCCAGGGCGGCCAGCGCCTCCCCGGCCACCTCCCGGGCCAGGTGGTATTCCGACTGCAACTCGTCGCCGCTGCTCGGGGTGAAGCCGAGCCGGAAGTGCGGCAGCCGCTCGTGCCACGGCCCGGGCGCGCCGAGCTGCGCGGTGCAGTTCTCCGCCGGCATGCCGGGCACCGGGTGGCGGGGTCCGTCGGCGGGGGTCGTACCGAGCCAGTCGGCCGGGGGCGGGGCCGCCTCGGCGCGCTGCTTGCGCCACACCTCCCGGATCCGCCCGGACCGCCAGTCGGTGAAGGCGCTCACGCTGTACGCCGAGGCGAAGGCCGCGTCCAGGTCGGCCCGGTCGAGGTCGAGCCGGACGTACTGCCGGATGTCGAAGGTCGGCACCACGTCGAGGGTGACCCGGGTGACCAGCCCCAGCGCGCCGAGGCTGACGACCATCCCGGCGAACCGGTCGTCGGCCCGGTCCACGGTCAGCAGGTCACCGTCGGCGGTGACCAGTTCCAGGCCGGCGACGGCGGTGGCGAGGTTGCCGGTCGCGTCGCCGGAGCCGTGGGTGCCGGTGGCGACCGCACCGGCCACCGAGATGTGCGGCAGCGAGGCGAGGGCGGCCAGCGCGTACCCCTGGGTGTGCAGTCGGGTGGCGACGTCGCCGTAGCGCAGGCCGGCGGCGACGGTGACCGTGCCACGGTCGGGGTCCAGCTCCACCACGGGCGGCAGCGCGGCGAGCGAGACCAGGTCGCCGTCGGTGTCGCCGAGCCGGTTGAAGGAGTGGCCGGTGCCGACGGCCCGGACCCGGTCGCTGCCGGCGACCAGCCGGCGCAGCGCGTCGACGGTGGTCGGGGCGTGCCGGCTGCGGGCGGCGTAGCGGATGTTGCCGGCCCAGTTCCGGGCGGCGGGGCTGTCGGTCACTCGGCTGACCTCCGGTCGACGTGGGGGTGACACCGGTCGATCGACACGGTTGCCCGGTGTGCAGGTGGGGAACCATACGCCGATGAGCAGCTACCGCGACCCCGCCCCGCGCGGCGACGTGTACCCCTCCGAGGAGGAGATCGACCCGACCGGGGTGGGACCGGACCCGGCGTACCCGGACGACCCGACGCCGGAGCCGCGGCGGGCTCCGGCACCCCGGGTCACCGACGGCGGGCACTCGATCGTCACCCACCACCTGGACGGGTCCACGCAGGTGGTGACCGACCTGGACGGCGACGGGATCGCCGACGTGGTGCAGATCGACCTGGACGGCGACGGCGTACCGGACATCACCTATCTGGACAGCGACCGGGACGGGCGGCTGGACACGGTGCTGCGCGAGCCCGGCCGCCCGGGCCGCTGAGTCGTCAGAGCTGCGGCATGACCTCGGCGGCGACCAGCTCCAGGTGGTCGAGGTCGGCCAGGTCGAGCACCTGGAGGTAGGCCCGGTCGCTGCCGATCGCGGCGTACCGGCCGAGCTTGTCGACGATCTCGGCGGGCGTACCGGCGAGGCCGTTCTCGCGCAGCTCGGCCGGCTCCCGACCGATGGCGGCGGCCCGCCGGGCGACCTCGGCGTCGTCCCGGCCGGCGCAGAGCACCAGCGCGTTGGACCAGACCATCCCGGACGGGTCCCGACCGGACTCGGCGCAGGCCGCCCGCACCCGGTCGAACTGCGCCGCCGAGTCCTCCAGCGAGGCGAACGGCAAGTTGAACTCGTCGGCATAGCGGGCGGCCAGCCGTGGGGTCCGCTTCGGGCCCATCCCGCCGAGCAGGACCGGGGGCCGGGGCTGCTGGACCGGCTTGGGCAGCGCGGGTGAGTCGCTGACCGGGTAGTACTTCCCGGCGAAGTCGAACGTGCCACCGACCGGCGTCTCCCAGAGCCCGGTGATGACGGCGAGCTGCTCCTCCAGCCGGTCGAAGCGCTCCCCCAGCGCCGGGAAGGGGATCCCGTACGCGGTGTGCTCCTCGGCGTACCAGCCGGTGCCGATGCCCAGCTCGACCCGGCCGCCGCTCATCCGGTCGACCTGCGCGACGGTGATCGCGAGCGGGCCGGGGAGCCGGAAGGTCGCCGCCGTCATCAGGGTGCCCAGCCGGATGCGGGAGGTGTCCCGGGCCAGGCCGGCGAGGGTGGTCCAGGCGTCGGTCGGCCCCGGCTCGCCGCTCACCGAGCCCATCTTCAGGTAGTGGTCGGACCGGAAGAACGCCCCGTAGCCGGCGTCCTCGGCGCAGCGGGCCACGGCGAGGAGCTGGTCGTAGTCGGCGCCCTGCTGGGGTTCGGTGAAGATCCGCAGTTCCATGCCACCGAGCATATGGAGCGGCCCGGGTCCGCCGCGCCCGGACGACGCGGCGGACACGGGCCAGAAAAGTCTTGCAGGTCTTGCAGTCAACCGCAACGGCGCTGACACCAAGCGTTGACACGGAAATTCGAGTGTTCACAATCACTGGCGTCACTGTTACCGTCTCGGGAACCCGCAACTTCTTGCGTAACTTGCAGGAAATCTCGCCGCCCCCACGGCGCGCTCCCCCGTGCCCTCCGTCCCGAGGAGTACCCCCGATGTTCCGTAGACCCCGAGCCGCCGTACCGGCGGCCGTCCTCGCCGTGGCGCTCGCCACGGCGGGGCTGACCGCCGTCGCGGCCGCCGACCCGCAACCGGCCGCCGCCGCCACCACCGTGCAGGCCAACGGCGACGCGATCGTCCACCTCTTCCAGTGGCGGTGGAGTTCCGTCGCCAGCGAGTGCGAGACCACGCTCGGCCCGGACGGCTGGGGCGGCGTGCAGGTCTCCCCGCCGCAGGAGCACGTGGTGGTGCCCAGCGCCGAGGGCGCCAGCTACCCGTGGTGGCAGGACTACCAGCCGGTGTCGTACCGGCTCGACAAGACCCGGCGCGGCACGAAGGACGAGTTCGTCGACATGGTCCGGCGCTGCCGTGACCAGGGCGTGAAGGTCTATGTGGACGTGGTGCTCAACCACATGAGCGGCACCGCGTCGGCCGGCAACGGGCCGGGCAGCGCGGGCACGCCGTACGGCAAGTACAGCTACCCGAACCTCTTCGACGACGGCTCCGGCGACAGCTACCAGTACGCCGACTTCGCCCCCTGCTACCGCCGGATCAGCAACTGGAGCAGCAAGTCCGAGATCCAGGACTGCGAGCTGCTCGACCTGGCCGACCTGAACACCGCCGACCCGGAGGTCCGTCGGAAGATCGCCAAGTACATGAACTCGGTGATCGACCTGGGGGTGGCCGGTTTCCGGGTGGACGCGGCCAAGCACGTCCAGGAGGCGCACCTGGCCGACATCTACAGCCGACTGCACGACGTGCCCGGCTTCGGCGGCCGGCCCGACGTGTTCCAGGAGGTCTACGGCGACTCGGTCATCCCCTACACCTCGTACGCGGGCTTCGGCGCGGTGACCAACTTCGACTACCAGCAAGCGGTCTCGTCGGCGTTCCGCAACGGCAGCATCGCCCAGCTCGCCACCCTGCCGAACTACGGCGGCCTGACCGGCGCCCAGTCGATCACCTTCATCGACAACCACGACACCCAGCGGTCCACGCCGACGCTGACGTACAAGAACGGGGACCGCTACTACCTGGCGGACGCGTTCATGATGGCCCACCCGTACGGCCGGCCGCAGCTGATGTCGAGCTACGCCTTCGGGGCGGTCACCGCGCAGGGCCCGCCGAGCGGTGCCGACGGCACCACGAAGGCCACCGACTGCGGCGACGGCCAGTGGATCTGCGAACACCGCAACGCGCAGGTCGCCGGCATGCCGGGCTTCCGCAACGCGACCGCCGGCACCGGCGTGGGCGGGGTGGTCACCGACGGCTCCGGCCGGCTCGCCTTCGCCCGGGGCACCAAGGGGTACGCGGCCTTCAACGCCACCGACACCGCGTGGAGCCGCACCTTCGGCACCAGCCTGCCGGACGGCCGCTACTGCAACGTCGCCGCGGGCGGCTACGACCGCACCAGCGGGGTCTGCACCGGCGGCACGGTCACCGTCTCCGGCGGCTCCTTCACCGCCACCGTCCCGGCCAACCACGCGGTGGCGTTGCACGTGGCGGCCCGGGTGGACGGGGCGACACCGTCGCCGACCCCGAGCACCACGCCGTCCCCCAGCACGTCCCCGGGACCCGACGGCCCCTCGCCGACGCCGACGGCGCCCGCCGGCCTGACCCGGTTCACCGTCACCGCGACCACCGACTACGGCCAGTCGGTGTACGTCGTCGGCTCGCTCCCGCAGCTCGGCGCGTGGAACCCGGCCGGCGGCGTGAAGCTGACCACCACCGCCGGCAGCTACCCGACCTGGACCGGCTCGGTGGACGTCCCCGCCGGCACCCCGTTCGAGTGGAAGCTGGTGAAGGTCGGCACCGGCGCGCCGCAGTGGGAGAACGACCCGAACCGGTCCGGCAGCGGTGGCACCGCGCTCACCGCCACCTGGAACCAGCCGGCCAGCGCCCCGCCGGCCTCGGCCACGGTCACCGTCCGGGCGACCGTGACCACGGTGCCGGGCGAGAACGTCTATCTGGTCGGGGACATCCCTGCTCTGGGCGGCTGGGACCCGGCCCGGGGTCTCCCGCTGTCGGCGGCCGGCTACCCGGTCTGGTCCGGCGGCCTCACCCTGCCGGCCGGCACCACCTTCGCCTACAAGTACGTCAAGCGCACCGACAACGGCACGGTGACCTGGGAGTCCGGCGCGAACCGCACCGCCACCGCCAGCACGTCGATCACCCTCAGCGACACCTGGCACTGACCACCGGAGAGGGGCTCCTCGTCGACGAGGGGCCCCTCTTTCTCATTCCTTGACAGGCATATTACCCGAGAGGCATATTGTGGTGGTGTCCGTCGACGCCTTCACCGTGCTGGCCGAGCCGACCCGACGCCGCATCCTGGAGCGGCTGCGCCGCGCCGAGAGCAGCGTCGGCGACCTGGTCGATGCGTTGGGGGTGAGCCAGCCGGCCGTCTCCAAACACCTCAAGGTGCTCCGCGAGGCCGGCTTCGTCACCTGCCGCACCGCCGCTCAGCAGCGCATCTACCGGCTCGACGTGCGGCCGTTGCGCGCCGTCGACGACTGGCTCGGACCGTACCGCCGGCTCTGGACGGACCACCTCGACGCCCTGGAGCGCCATCTCGACAGTCAGGAGTGACATGGACCGCGACAGTTTCCGGCCCGGCCCGCTCGCCGAGGTCACCCGTGGGGAGGACGGCTGGGACCTGGTCTTCGTCCGCGACCTGCGGCATCCGCCGGAGCGGGTGTGGGCGGCACTGACCGAGCCGGACCAGCTCGCCCGGTGGGCGCCCTTCCTAGCCAGCCGGGATCTCGGCACCACCGGCGACGCCACCCTCAGCACGGTCGACGGCGACCGCACCGTCGACCAACCGGCGACCGTACGCCGCGCCGAACGGCCGACGCTGCTGGAGTACACCTGGGGCGACGGGCTGCTGCGCTGGGAACTGGCGCGCTCGGGTGACGGCACCCGGCTGACCCTGCGGCAGCGCGTCGGCGATCCGGGCCTCGCCCCGATGGTGGCCGCCGGCTGGCACCTCTGCCTGGACGTCGCCGACCACCTGCTCGCCGGTGACCCGGTCGGCCCGATCCGGGGCGCCGAGGCGAAGGAGTTCGGCTGGGCGGAGCTGCGCGACGCGTACGCGGAACGCCTGGACCGGCAGCGGCCCTGACCTGGGGCGTCAGCCCGCCCGCGCCGAGCTGACCGCGAGGATCGGCGCGGCGGCCCGGCCGACGAACGCGAAGGTCTCCCGCGCGGCGGTGGTCGCGCGGGCGAGGTCTGCGGGCGACCAGTCGCGGGCCGCCAGCGCGAGCCGGAAATCCCGCCAGTCGCGGCCGGGCGACCGACCGCTGCGGCGGAAGAACCGGGTGGCCGCGCCTTCGGCCAGGCCGAGGCGGCGCTCCACGACCGGCGCGATGACCCGGCCGCCGAGGGCGCTGCCCAGCAGCACGTACCGGGCGCCGACCGCGTCGGCCAGGCTGCCGAGATCGGGTACGGCGGCGTGCGTCACGGCCCCGGCCGGTGTCGACAACGCGGACAGGTCCGCCCGGAGCAGGTCGGCTGCCTCGCCGAGCCGGGGGTCGAGCGACAGGCCGGACCAGTCGGCGGCGGCGAGCCGCTCCTCCAGCGGCTGCCAGGAGGCGAGCATCGCGGAGAGCACGGTCGACAGCTCGGTACGGGACCTGATCCGGCCGGGAAGATCGAGCTCCCGCTCCAGGGCGCGATGGTGCTCCCGGGTGCCCGCGCGCAGGGCGGCCAGCATCGGGCCGGTCGGATCGGCCGGTCGGGGGCGGGCGGGCTCGGACATCCGGCAAGTATGCCCGGAGCTGCCCGGACACCGAACTGCGGTCCGCACGGCTCGGCCCGCGTCGGACCGTGATCGCACCGCGCCGCCGGCCGGTCGCGGTCGTGATCCGTCGTCGTCCGGTCGTGGTCGTGATCCGCCCGACGGCCGGTCGTGCCCGTGATCCGCTGTCGGCCGGTCGTGGTCGTGATCCGTCCGCCGGTTCTTCGGCGGTGCTAGAGGAGGCCCTTCGCGGTGGCGAACGCGAAGGCCGCCAGGAGGTAGTGGTCGGTCACCTCACCCGAGGCGATCATGGCGGCGAGATCCTGGCGGGTCACCAGCCGTCGCTCGTCGATGCCCTCCCGCACCGCGTCCAGCGGGATCTCGTCCGGCGGGCCGCTGGCCTGCAACCGGGCCAGGTAGATCTCGTCCGCCCCGCCGTCGCTGGCCACCCGGCCGAGCAGCTCCACCTTCTCGACGCTCAGCCCGACCTCTTCCTCCAGCTCGCGGCCGGCGGTCGCCGCCCCGTCGGCATCCGGCTCGGCGAAGCCCCGGGGGACCTCCCACTGCCAGGTGCGCAGCTCGTGCCGGAAGTGCCGGACCAGCAGCATGCGGCCGTCCGCGAAGACCGGCAGCACCGCCGCACCGACCCCGAGCACGGCGGGGACCGACCGGATGTAGGGACCCAGGTCGCCGCTGAGGAAGCGCACGGCGTCCCGCACGATGATGACGTAGCGATCCTCGTAGATCACGCCGACGTCGCCGTAGTCCGTCGGCTTGCCGGCGGCGCGCAGCGCGGCCGCCGCCCCGTCGGCCACCCGATTCTGCAGTTCCCGGTCGAACACGATCTCGTACGCCGCGCCGGGCGGGTTGGCGAAGAGGTGCGGACGCTCGGCGCGAAGCTGGTCGTAGCGGGCCAGGCGTCGATCCCGCCGGGACCTGCTCGCCGCGTCGTCCGATGGCATCGCACCCCCATGATCCCGCAGAAGGAACGAGATCAGTCTATCCAGCCCGGCGGGCTGCCGCCGACCTCTCGGACTACGCCGAAAGGTCGATGCCCCGCAGCACCCCGCGCAGCAGCGCCCGGGTGAAGGCGGCCATCGTGAAGCCGTCGGTGATCGCTCCGTCCCGGATGAGTGCGGCCAGCTCCGCCGCGGTGACGAGTCGGACCTCGTCGATCCCCTCCGCCGGATCGCCGATCCGCGGCTCGTCGTCGATCTCGGCGTGGAAGAGGTGGACCTCGGTCGCGGACTGGCCGGTGTCCGGGAACATGAGCCCCAACGGCTCGATCCTCGCGGCCGGTACACCGATCTCCTCCAGCAGCTCGCGGCGGGCGTCGTCCGCCGCGTTCCCGCCCGGCGTGCCGAAGCCGCGCGGCACCTCCAGGTGCCAGCTGCGGGTGCTGTGCCGGAAGTGGCGCAGGAGCACGACGCTCCCCCGGTAGCACGGCAGGACGACCACACCCGGCGCGTTCCCGGCGTTGACGGTCCGGCTGTAGGTGCCGAGCGCACCGAGCGGGGTACGGACCGCGTCACGCAGGACCATCACGAACGGGTCCATGTAGACCACGCCGGTCTCCCCCCAGGAGGCCGGCAGGCCGACCCGGGCCAGGTCGTCGGCGGCGGACCGCTCCGCGGCCGCCACGTCGGACGGGTCGAGGAGGATCTCGACCGGCGCGCCGGGCGGGTTGACGAAGAGCTCCGGCAGGCCCTCCCGTACGTCCTGGTAGCGCGACCGCCTGGTCCGCTCGTCCATACCGACCCCCTCCTCGACCGGGCGAGTCCACCCGTTCGACCACAGTGGACCGAGCGGGCCGAATTCAGACACACTCCGTCGATATCATGGTCACCGAAGCCCATCATCCACCTGCCCGAGGTGACGATGTACAGCGATCGCATCAGGGATTTCGCCAATCAATTCGACGTGGACGACCTCATCCTGCGCTACGACGTGGACTTCGACGTGCCGCTGCGGCACGAGTACGCGATCGGGATCCTCCGCATGGTCGACGTGTTCCGGCCCGTCCCCGGCGACGATCCGCACGCCGTGGCCCGGCGGGTCGGCGCGCACTGGTGCGACATCGTGCGCTCGGACATGGTCTACGACCACTGGGCCGCGCTGCGGATGATCGACGCCTCGCAGGGGGACGCGGAGCGCCTCCGGGAGGCGGTGTCGACCAGCCCGGTGGACGACCCGTTCGTGCCGTACGCGACCGCCCGGTGGCACGACGCCACCGGCAAGATCCGCTACCGGCTCGGCAGCTACTCGCGGGCCCGGATGACGTTCGAGACCGCGATCGAGGTGGCCGAGCGGCACCGGCTGTGGTGGTGCCTTCCGGATCTGCACAGCAACGTCAGCCGGGCCCGCTACGAGGAGTCCCGCCAGGGCGCCCGGCCGGACGTCAGCACCCTGATCGAGGAGCTGGGCGCGGAACGCCGGCGGATCCTCGACGAGGCGCCGGCCCACGGCGTCGCCATCGGTGAGATCGCCCCCGACGCCATCCCCCGACACCGCGAATACCTCCGGGGTTACTCCAGCGTCCTGCACAACCTGGCCATCGCGCTCAAGGACCGGGCCGGGCGCGACCACACCGGGGAGGACGCCGCCGAATCGCTGCGGGTCTCCGCGGAGTCGATCCGCGTCTCGTACGCGCTGGGTGACCACTTCCGCATCTCCCAGTCGCTCAACCACCAGGCGCTGCTCGACCGGGACCGGGCCGAGCCGCTGTTCCAGGAGTTGGCGAAGGGCCGCTACCCGCGCGGTCGGCTGATCGCCCGGCAGCACCTGGCCATCCTCAAGGGGAACGGTGAAGGGGCTCGGGAACTCCAGCAGCTGCTCGACGAACTGGTGGCCGACTCGAACGCCGTCGGCGGCATCGGCACCGACATCCACGTCGCCACGTTCACCGTCGACGAGTACGCCCGGCTGGTGGCCGGCCTGCGCGGCAGGATCAGCGCCGACGAGCACCGGAGCCTGGCCGAGGACGTGGCGCGGAAACGGTTCACCATGGCCGAGTCGGTGCGCCGGGCGGTGGCCATGCCGGCCTACAAGCGGGCGTACGCGAAGGCGATCCGGCCGAGCTACCTGGAACGGATCGCCGACCGGATCGGTCGTCCCGGCGCGGAGCAGGTGACGGCGGACCGCGCCGAGGAGGCGTTCGGCCTGGTGGAGAGCTCGTCGGCGCGCGAACTGCTGGACATGCTCTCGACGGCCGCGCTGCCGCAGCTGCCGTTGCCGCCGTCCAGCGCGGCCGCCGCGCCGCGGATCGTGCCCGCCCAGGCCACCGACGAGACGGCCGACGAGCCCGACGGGCCACCCGTCCGGGGACGTCGGGCGGTGGTCCGGCGGAACGGGGTCCGGCGGTCCGGCGAGGACGTCGAGGCGGCCCTCCGGCCGGAACTGGCCCGCCGCGAGACCGAGTTCGAGGAGGCGTTCCTGCATCAGCCCCTCGAGGCCGCGCCCCAGGACCCCGAGATCGCCCACCGGGTACGGATGTACACCGTCAACAATCCCGACACCTGCGTGGTGCGGTACTTCGCCTACGGCTCCGCCCGCCCCGAGTTCCTGGGCGCGTTCGTCTTCCTGGCCGGCGAGATGCGCTGCGTGACCGGCCTCCCCTACGACGAGCTGCGTCGCCTGGCGGAGCGGCTACCGACCGCCACCGCGCCGTCGAGGTCCGAGTGCGAGGAGATCTGGCGACTGGTCCTGGCGCCGGTGTGGCCCCTCGTCACGGCATCGGGCGAGCCGGCGCACCTGGTGGTCATCCCGACGGACGACCTCTTCGCGGTGCCGATCCACGTCGCCTGGGAGCCCGGCGCGCCGATGCCGCTCGCCGCCCGGTTGCCCGTGTCGCAGTCGGTCAGTGCCACGGCGTTCGTCGGCCGCGGCCGGAGCCTGCTCAAGCGCCAGCCGGTCAGTGCCGACGACGATCTGGCCGCGATCGTGGTCGCCGACGACGCCGCGATGGCCGGCGGCCGGGGTGTCTCCGGCAGCGAGCTGTTGGGCACCGGGTGGCCGGCGGAGCGCATGGTGATCGCCGGCGACCGACCGGCCCAGCTCGACCGGGTCGAGCGGCACTTCGCGGCGGACATGCACGGGATCTCGGAGATCGCCGGGACCCGGCCCGAGTTCTTCGTCTACGCCGGCCACGGCTCCTACCACCCCCAGTTCGCCGAGCTGGGCCCCTATCTGGAGCTGCGCGGCAACTACCTGACGCAGTACGACCTGGCGCTCCGGCTGCGCCTGCCGCGCAACAAGCTCACCATCCTCGGCGCCTGTCTCGCCGGGCAGGGAGCGCAGACCACCGGCGGTGACGTGGTCGGGTTCCTGCGCTCCCTGATCGCCACCGGCGCGGGCGCGGTCGGCGTACCGCTGTGGAGCGTCCAGGACGGGGCCATGGTGCGCACGGTGCGGGAACTCCTGGCGGCCAGCCGGACGGCCGTCATCGAGGGCGGCGTCTTCGACGTGGTGGAGGTGCTGCACCGGCGCTACCGCTCCCTGGCGGAACGGATCCACGACCCCGACCTGCTGGTCGAACACCTGCCGCTGAGTCTCTACCTGTGAGGGGGTACGCCCGGTGACCGAGCGACCGGAGGAGATCGCCGCCCTGGTGCGGCAGCTGACCGCCGCCCGCCTCACCCGCGAGCACTGGTCGGCGGCCCGACGGATCCTCGTCGACCTCTCCGCCGCTCTCGACGGCGGGGACGGCGACGTCGAGGTCGCGATGATCCGCCTGGAGCACCTGCTGGACCGTCGCCGGTTGAGCGGCCGGGCGAACACCATGATGGACGACCCGTCGGCGCAGCAGGCCGACGAGGAGACCCGCGAGGTGGCCGATCTCCTGATCGCGCGCCTCGGCTCCGCGCCGGACGGCGACCCGTCGGGCCTCGGGTCGGACCAGGGCGGGCGGTGACGGTGCTCCTGCGCCACCCCGCCCTGGTCGTCCATGCCTTCCTGCCGGCCGCCCGGGTGCTCGGGCCGACGGATTCGCCCGCCCGCCGGGCGCTCGACGACATCTGGGCCCGGATGAGGGCCGCCGGATACCGGGACAGGATGGGCAGTTGGCCGACCGAGCTGGTGCTGCCCGCCGCGGACGACGGCCAGGACACCCTCACCGTCCTCGGTGCCGCGGCGAAACCCACCGTCGACGGGTCACGGGAACTGCTCGTCTACCGGGTACGCGGCGTGATCGGGGTCAGCACGGTGGACGCCACCCGGCGCGAGCGGACGTCGTGGGCCGACTTCGACCACGGGTGGCTGGCCGAGCTGGGGCACCTGGACCGGACCGATCTCATCGACACGGTCCTCGTCCACTCCGGTCTGAGCCCGCGCCGCTCCGTACGCAGCCGCCCGTCCGAGCCGCCGGCGGAGTCGTGCCGTCGGCTCGCCGGTGGCCCGCCCGACCTCGGACCGGGCGGCCCGCCGCGGTCCTGCTGGCATCCCACCGAGGGGATGACCGTGTGGGAGCTGCCGCGGGACCCGGGCACCCCGGCCTCCCGACGGCTGCTCGCCGTCGCCGGGGCGGACGACGAGCAGATCCTCGACGAATGGCTGTGGACGAGTTCCTCGCCCGGACTGCCCCCGTTCACCCGGTATCTGATCCAGGCCGGGAAACTCCGCTACCACAGGGCGGTGCTCCGCCGGGACCTTCCCCGCCTGCGCGGGACCGTCCAGGACGTCGGCCGACTCTGCGACCGGCTCGACGCGATGCTCCACGGCGCGGACGTGCCGCTGGAGCGGATCCTGGAGGCCAACCGGAAGCTGGCCGACCTCGGCACGCGACAGAAGGGACTGATCGAACAGCTCAGCGACGTGCGCGCGATGACCGGCACGGTGGAGATCATCCGACGCAACCTGGACGCCATCGTCGACCAGGTCTCCCCCACCGACCACGAGACCGCCGACTGGACCCTGGACCAGCTCAGGGCCGAGGAGAGATACCTGTCGGCGGCGCAACTCAAGGCGGCCGAACTCGGTCGCCTGGCGACGAGCACCGTGAGCACCAGGCTGGAGGAACGGAAGGCTAACCTCACCCTGTTCCAGACGGTCGCACTCGGCTCGGTGCTGATGGCGCTGGCCGCCATCCAGAGCCTCGGGTACAAGGTGCCGCTGACCGGTCGGCTGCAGGCCCCGACGATCTTCCTGCTGGCAGCGGTCGCCCTCACCCTGCCGTGGGCCGTGGTGCGCTGGCTGCGTGGCGCGCCCTACCACCGCCGGTGGGCCGTGGTGGACGTGGCGTTCGCCGCGCTGATGGGAGCGGCGGCGGCGTGGTTCGCCAGGTCCTTCATCGTGTGGTGGTGCACCGCGTTCCGCTTCCGCTGGGACTGGTCGGTGGCCGTCACGGTCGGCGCGGCGACGGCCGGTGCCGCGGTGGGCGCCGGGATCGCGCTCCTGCGGTTGCGCCAGCTGCGGAAGTCGTCCACTTGAGGACCCGGGCGGCGATGATGGGTGCAATGTCCGTCGAGGACGCCGACGTCAGGAGAACGCAGTGCCGAAGTTCGTGACCATCGGGTACGGCGACCAGGCCGGCTACGAGCGTACCGAGGCGGGGGTGCGGGACGCGGCCCACGAGCATGACGCCCGACTGCGCCGCGAGGGGGTGGAGATGGGGCGCGCCGGCCGGCCCGTGCAGGTGCGGAACCACGACGCGGCCGGGGTCAGCACCGAGGAGGGGCCCTTCCTGTCGTCCACTCTGCCGGTGGCCGGGTTCGCCGTCATCGAGGCGGCGACGCTGGCCGAGGCGGTCGACATCGTGTCGCGTACGCCCTGCGCCGTCGCCCAGGGCGTGGTCGAGGTGTGGCCGCTGGAGGAGTAGCGACAGCCGGACAGTCATGGGTGGGAGCCGACTCATCGGACGTGGTGTGTTCCTCGTCCTGAACGTGCATGCTGACGCCGGCCCTGGCGCGGTGGGGAGCGGACGGCCGTCTCGTCCTCACCGTTGACGGCTTCGGTGTCGGCGTTGAAGGATGGGCGGTGTCCGAATACGGCCTGATTGACTCGCGTCAGCGCCCACGGCTCAGAGCCGGGTCAGGGAGCCGGTGGGCGCCGCGGATCTGCTCGGGGCGCCGTCTGGCGACTCCAAGTCATACGGCGGCACCCGGAAGAGGTCTTGATGAAGTTTCTTCTCACGTCCGCAGGCATCAGGAACCCGAGCATTTCCGCCGCACTCGTCGACCTGCTGGGCAAATCGATTGCCGAATCCAGCGCCCTCGTCATCCCGACCGGTGTGTACCCCTTCCCCGGCGGCGCCGGCCGGGCCTGGCAGGCGATTTCCGGTAAGGCACCGCATCCGATGTGTGACCTGGGCTGGAAATCCCTGGGAGTGCTGGAACTCACCGCGCTGCCGACCATCCGAGAGGAGAACTGGGTCCCGGCGGTCCGAGAGGCCGACGCTCTGCTCGTCTGGGGCGGTGACGTGCTGTATCTGACCTACTGGATGCGTGAGTCCGGCCTGGCGGATCTCCTGCCGTCGCTGGACAGCTCGGTCTACGTGGGAATGAGCGCCGGGAGCATCGCGGTGACCCCCTACAACTGCGACGCGGAGTTCGACCTGGATTTCGTGCCCGTCGGCAGCGATATGGCGGCCGGAGCCGACCGGGCGCTGGGACTGCTGGATTTCACGCTGTATCCGCACCTCGACTGCGAGGGCATGGAGGACGCCACCGCGGCCAACATTGAGAAGTGGGCGTCCGGAATTCCGGTCCCGACCTATGCGATTGACGATGACACGGCCATCAAGGTGGTCGACGGCGCAGTTGAGGTCGTCTCCGAGGGGAACTGGCGGCTGTTCAACCCTTCTTGATGTTCCCGTTCCACCGGCAGAGCACGACGCGCTCCCAGCCGCTGTCGGGTTGCGGGAACGCCTCGAACATCAGCTCCAGAGCGGTCGTCGGTGGCGGCAGCCTCGGGATGGAAGAAGGCCGTCCGGTGCCGTCCGCCTGGTCCTGGTCCTCAAACGCTCGGCAACTCGATCGGTCCCGTCCCGTCCGGTCCAGTTCGCTCCGGTGACTCCCACGCGTGGCTCCCACGGCGCTGGAAGTACTCCTGAAGACGCGCGCACAGGGCAGTCACGCGGGCAGCATCCCCACGAGGTGCTCCTGCCCAGTCGTCCACCTCCATCCATCCATGGCGGAGGGGCGTGCCGGGATAGCGGACGAACAGGTGCTGATGGAAATGCGCCACCTGGCGGCCGGCGATCGCGGAGAAGACGAACTCCGGACCCAGCTCACTCCGAAGCGCTCGTGCACCGACCCACACCGCCCGGGCTACGGCCATCGCCTCGGACTCGGTTAGGGCATCGAGGGATGCGGCGTGCCGTCGGGTTTCCACGAAGAGATAGCCCAGGAAGGTCAAGCTGTCCCTGGCGACCGGCCGATGAGTGACAATCACTTCTCGGCCTTCCCACACGCGCGGACCGACAAGGGCGCCTTCGCCGCGGTGCTTCTGACAGATCAGGCAGTCCTCAGCCATTCCGCAAGGCTACGTGCTGTGCTGCTCCCTGGGGATCAGCGGATCTCTGAGGGCGGCGGGTCGTGCTGCTGCGGACTCAGTGCGGACCGAGGGCGTCGGGCCCGACCTCGACGCGGTGCGCCCGGGTCGTCAGCAGCATGTCTGACCAGGTAGAACGGCTGGTGGGGCGGGCGGGACTCGAACCCGCGACCGAGGGATTATGAGTCCCCTGCTCTAACCCGCTGAGCTACCGCCCCGCTACCGCGCCGGATCGTAACCCGCCCGGTGGATCACCGGCCAGCACGGAACGGCCGACACCGGCCGGCACGAAACGACCGATCCTCAGCGCCTCCGCCGCCGCAACAGCACGATGGGCAACGCGAGGATAACAGTGAGCAGCCAGCCGACCACGACCATGCCCCACAGCCAGCCGTCGTCCGGGTCGGACTCCTCGGCGAGCAGCATGCCGAGGGTCAGCAGCAGGCTGATGCCACCCATGCCGAGGGTGGCGAGGCCACTGACCACCATCAGCGGGATCTCCCAGCCGGCGCGCTTCACCGGTGCGGCGCCCTGCGCCGGCCGGGGGCGGTTGCCGCCCGCGTACGGCTGGGGGATCCTCTCGGCCGGGCGGGCCGGCATGGGCACCCGGCGGTCGGCGGGGATCTGCTGGTCGATGACGCCGATGGCGCCGGGGTGCAGGTCGAAGAGGGTCGGCTCGATGTGCACGGAGATCGCGTCGTCGCCGATCAGCCGGCGGGCGCCGTCGGGCCAGGCGAGCACGGCGGCGCACTCGGCGTACCGGACGGTGAGCGGGCCGCCGGGGCCGACGAAGCTGACCCCGTCGACGCCGACGCGGATCTCGGCGTTGCCCTCGCGTTCCCGGTAGGCGGTGCCGGTGACGGCATGGGTGGACCGGGTGGGTGCCTCGACGAAGCCGGCCCAGTCGGCGCTGTGCCCCTCGGGGACCATGAGCAGCGCGCTGGCGGTGACCTCCTGGTTGACCTCGTGCAGGTCGGCGAGGGTGACGGCCTTCAGCTCGGCACGCAGCTGGTCGACGGTCAGGTTCGGCTCGCCGGTGAGCAGGTTCAGCGCGCACCCGGGCAGCCGGTCGGCGTCCACCTCGGCGGAGGCGAGGCCGTCCTCCCGCTTGGCCACCGCGGCGTCCAGGTCGGCCTGCTCGATCCGGCCGACGCGCAGCTTGGCCAGCACGTCGACGAAACCGCCGAGCAGGGCGTCCTGCTTCTCGGGCAGCGCGTCGGCGAGGGCGCGGAGTGTGGCGTGGCCGTCGCCGCGCGGCTGGTAGCCGGTGTTGATGGCGTAGGAGACGCCGTCCTCCTGGCGCAGCGTGCGATAGAGCTCGCGCTCCAGCACCCCGGCGTAGACGCTCGCCGCGGTCCGGCGCCGCACGACGGCGTCCAGCACCACGGCCCGCGAGCCGTTCACGAAGTACGCGGGGGTGCGCGGCAGCGCCGACGACGCGGCCGGCACGGGCCGGCGTACGCCGCTGGGCAGCGCCAGGCGCAGTCCGGCCGGCACCCGGTCGCCGGCGATCCAGAGCGCCGCGTTCTCCCGGGTGAACCACTGCGCCGCCCACCAGCGCAGGTCCTGCTCGGTGAGCGCGTTGAGCCCGAACTCGGCATAGCTGGACAGCCCGTGGTCGCGGGCGCCGTGCCGCCACAGCGGGATGTCGCCGATCGTCGGGTTGCCCCGGCCGGACCACTCGGTCCGCAGGATCTCCTTCTCCACCTCCAGCCGGGCCATCGGCAGGTCGTGGATGGTGCGGCAGACGGTGTTGAGGAAGCCGGCGATGTCCTCCTCGGAGCCCTGCATGTAGAAGGAGGTGAAGGTGGGCGCGGTGGCGCCGTTGAAGTGGTGGTCGGCCAGCCCGAGCGGGGCGAGCGCGAGGTGTTCCAGCAGGTGGGTGACGCCGCTGCGGGCCAGGGTCTCGTCGGCGGTGCCGACCCGGAAGGTCAGCCCGGCCCGCAGCGGTCCGGCGGTGGGGGCGAGCAGCGTGGGCACCCCGTCCACGTCGAGCTGGCGGATCATCGGGGGCCACCCTTCGCGTACGCCTCGGTGCGGAACTTGTCGAGCATGCCGGTGCCGCCGAAGTAGTTCCACGGGTATTCGCTGCCCAGGTGCCCCAGGGCGGCGAACTGGGCGGCGGCGGCGGCCCACTGGTCCAGCAGCCCGAACCAGAGGGCGAAGACGGAGCGGGTGGAGACCCAGCCGGGCTCGTGCCGGAAGTGTGGGTGCAGCACCGAACGCTGTGCGGCGGTCCAGATGTCCTGGACGACCTGCGGGTCGCGGACGTACGCGGCCCGCTCCCCGTCGGTGTCGAAGGCGTAGTAGCGCTCGAAGTGCGCTTCGGCGAGCAGGACGGCGTTCTGCGCGCCCTCGGGGGCGGCCAGCATGCGTTCCCGGGCGAAGGCGAAGACGGCGTCCCAGCTGCCGCTCCACTTGGGGCAGAGCTGCTGGAGCAGGCCGGACTGCGCGCGCAGGTGGTGCGGCGCGTACCGGGCCAGCCGGTCGTAGCGGCGGCGGGCCTCGGCCTGCCCCAGTTGCAGGCCCCGGGCGGTGGTCAGCCGCTCCTGCCAGGCCAGCACGTTGCCGGGTTCGCGGGCGCAGACGTCGATGAGGATCTGTTCGGCCTGCCGCAGGTGCTCGTGGAGCTGGTCGAACTGCTCGCGGCTGACGTGTTCGGCATGCAGGCTGGTACGGATCTTCCAGCCCTCGGCGACCAGGTGCCCGGCGAGCATGGTGGCGGCGACGGTGTCGCCGGGGCGGTGGGCCAGCACCTCCCGGAGGAAGTCGCCGACTCCCTCGATGTCGTCGGCGACGTCGGCCAGGAGCGACCGGCCGGCCCAGTCACGGGAATCGAGCAGCTGCCGTACCCGGGGCCAGTCGCGCGCGGTGAGCGCCGCGCGCATGTCGTGGACCTCGGGGAACGCGGCGGCCGGGTCGAAGTCGATCGCCGGGAGGGGTGCGGGCATGGCGGCGATCATAGGTGATCAACTGAGACCCGCGGTTCCCCCGTCCAGCCGGGACGCGGCCCCCGTCAGCTGCGGCGAAGCTCCGCCAGTACGGCTCCGGCGGTGCGCCAGCCGCTGGCGAGAGCTCCCTGGATCGACGGGCTGTCGCGGTGGTCACCGGCGACGAAGAGCCCGTCACCGAGCGTGACCGGTTTGCGCAGCCGGCCCTGCGGCGGCGGGGCGGCGGGGAGCGCGTCCGGGATCGTCACGGTGGTGAGGTGGGTCCAGTCGGCGGTGGACCGACCGTACAGGCGCTCCAGTTCGCGGCGGATCGCCGGCTCGGGCGGGGCCTGCGGGCCGACCGCGGAGGTGGCCACCAGGTGCCGCCCGGCCGGCGCGTACGTCGGCGCGGCGTTGCTGATCACGACCGTGTTGGCGACGAGTTCCCGCCGGTCGCCGTCGACGAGCAGGATCGGCTCGTCCAGCGGCGGGGTGTCGGTGGCGTGGTACCAGGTGGTGTAGCTGTGCATGCGTACCCGGGAGAGCTGGGGCAGCAGCCCGGCCGCCGCCGGCGGGTCGACGGCGACCACGACGGCCCGGCAGGCGATGTCACCGGCCTGGGTGCGGACCCGGCGGGGCGCGACCTCGGCGACCGGGGTGTCCAGGTCGATCAGGTCGGCGGGCAGCGGCGCGGCGACGGCCGCCGGCAGCGCGGCCATGCCCCGCGCGGGCAGGCCGATCCGGCCCCGGGCGAAGGAGCGCAGCACCATCGCCAGCACGTGGCTGGAGGTCTCCAGCTCGCGGTCGATGAAGACGCCGGAGAGGAACGGCCGCAACAGCTCCTCGATGATGGCGTCGGAGAGGCCGGCCCGGCGCAGCGCGGCCTCACTGGTGGTCTCCTTCGCGTCGAGCAGCCGACCGACGGGGAGGGTGGCGCAGCCGGTGGCGAGCGCGGCGAAGCGCAGCCGGTCGGCCAGCGAGCCGACCCGGGCGGCGGCGGTGCGGGGCGCGCCGGTCGGTTCGCGCAGCGGGTTGACCAGCCGGTCGAGCCGGTCACCGCGGCGGACCAGCACGCCGGAGGTGAACCAGCCGAGGTCGAGGGTGTCCAGGTCGAGCAGGCTGCCGAGCCGGGGGTAGGCGGTGTTGAGCACCTGGAATCCCCGGTCCAGCAGATAGCCGTCGACCTCGTCGGTGGCGACCCGGCCGCCGAGCCGGTCGCCGGCCTCCAGCAGCCGCCACGGCACGCCGGCCCGGTGCAGCCGGCGGGCGGCGGCGAGCCCGGCCAGGCCGCCGCCGACGATCACCACGTCGGTCTCAGCGAGCACGGTCGGCCTCCGCGCCGGTCCGGTCCCCGTCGCGGTTCGCCCGGGACAGCCGGCTGGGCCACCACACCTTCGGCCCGATGTCGTACGCGAGGGCGGGCACCAGGAGCGACCGGACGATGATGGTGTCGAGCAGCACCCCGACGGCGACCGCCACCCCCAGCTCCACCAGCACCACCAACGGCAGTACGGCGAGCGCGGAGAAGGTCGCGGCGAGCACGATGCCGGCGGAGGTGATCACCCCACCGGTGACGGCGAGCCCGGCGAGCACGCCGGCGCGGGTGCCGCGTCGCACCGACTCCTCCCGGACCCGGCTCATCAGGAAGATGTTGTAGTCGATGCCGAGGGCGACCAGGAAGACGAATGCGAAGAGCGGGAACGACTGGTCGACGCCGGGGAAGTCCAGCAGGTACTTGAAGATCAGCGCGCAGAGGCCGAGCGTGGCCAGGAACGACAGCACCACGGTGCCGATGAGCAGCAGCGGCGCGAGCAGGGCGCGCAGCAGCAGGGCCAGGATGACCGCGATGACCAGCAGCACCACCGGGATGATGACGTTGCGGTCCCGGGTGGAGGCGTCGGCGGTGTCCACGTTGATCGCGGTGAAGCCGCCGACCACCGAGTCGGACCCGGGCACCCGGTGGACGGCCTCGCGCAGGTCGCGGATGGTCCGTTCGGCGCCGTTGCTGT
The DNA here is from genome assembly GCF_040499845.1 of Micromonospora sp. CCTCC AA 2012012. NCBI lineage: Bacteria > Bacillati > Actinomycetota > Actinomycetes > Micromonosporales > Micromonosporaceae > Micromonospora > Micromonospora mangrovi. Next base: position 147,630 of record NZ_CP159342.1, on the reverse strand, counting down.
CGGGCGGGTCGGTGAGGGTGGCCTGGATCTGCACCCGGCCGTCGACGACCTTGGGGGGCGCGTTCGGGTCGGGCGGACCGGCCTGGCCCTGCTCGGTGAGCGGCCGGACGGAGGAGACGCCGCGCACCCCCTGGGCCACCTGGGCCACCTGCTGGGCGGTCTGCGCGGTGGTGAAGATGGTGGCCGGGCTGCCGGTGCCGGCCGGGTAGTGCCGGGCGATCGCCTCCTGGCCGGCCACCGAGTCGGTGCGGTTGGTGAAGAGGTCGGACTGGCCGAGGGTGGTGGCGCCGAGCTGGGTGACGCCGACCGCGAGGGCGGCCAGCCCGAGGGCGGTGACCAGCCAGACCGTCCGGGCCCGGCGGGCGACGAAACCGGCGATCCGGCTCCAGATGCCGTGCTCGGTCTGCGGGTCGGCCTCGTCGTGCCGGGGGCGACGCGGCCAGAACGCCCACCGTCCGCCGAGGACCAGCAGGGCGGGCAGGAAGGTGAGCATCACCAGCAGCGTGGCGCCGATGCCGACGGCGGCGACCGGGCCGAGCGCCCGGTTGGAGTTGAGGCTGGACAGCAGCAGGCAGAGCAGGCTGACGATGACGGTCACGCCGGAGGCGAAGATCGCCGGGGCGGCGCCCTTCCAGGCGGTACGCATGGCGTCCCAGGGGCGTTCGTGCCGGTGCAGTTCCTCCCGGTAGCGGGAGATCAGCAGCAGCGCGTAGTCGGTGCCCGCGCCGAAGACCAGCACGGTGAGGATGCCCTGTGCCTGCCCGTTGAGCTTGATCACGTCGTTCTTGGCCAGGAAGTAGACGAACACCGACGCCAGCGAGTACGACATCCCGGCGGCGAGCAGCGGAAAGACCCAGAGCACCGGGCTGCGGTAGACGATCAGCAGAATGATCAGCACCACCACGAGGGTGACCAGCAGCAGCGGGCCGTCGATCGCGGTGAAGACCTCGATCAGGTCGGCGAGGAGGCCGGCCGGTCCGGCGACGTCCACGGTCAGGCCGTCGCGGTCGGTGCCGGCGACCTGGCGGAGCTGGTCGACGACCTGCCGGATCTGTTCGCCCTCGGCGCTGTCGATCGGGACGACGACCTGGACGGCCTGCCGGTCCTGGCTGACGATCGGCGGTGGCAGCGGGGTGACCACCCCGGGCAGTTGCGCGAACCGGGCGACGTCGGCCTGCACCCGCTGCTGGTCGGCGGGGGTGATGCCGGAGCGGCGCTCGTAGACGACGAGGGCGGGGGTGGTCTCCTTCGTCACGAAGCCGGCGGAGAGGTTCTGCGCCCGGGTGGCCTCGGCGTCGGTGGGCAGGAAGGAGGCGTTGTCGTTGGTCGCGACGTCGCCCAGCTTCCCCGAGTAGGGCCCCGCGATCCCGCCCACGATCAGCCAGCCCAGCACGATCGCCACCGCGATCAGCGTGGCGGTCCAGCGGCCCCGTCCTCCGGCCATCTCCACCCACCTCTGAGAAATCGACGCACCAATCGACGCAGCGGGAGTCTAAGTCGACATCGACCATCCTGCCGGGCGAGGGGGGCGTCCCGGGCGGAAACCACCCGTCGGGGCGGAGTGGGCACGACGAGAAACGCCCGCCGGCGGGGCCGACGGGCGCACTGTGCGAGCTGAGCTCCCCCGATTGGACTCGAACCAATAACCTGCCGGTTAACAGCCGGCTGCTCTGCCAATTGAGCTACAGGGGATCGTGCACCGCCCCGGTCCGGATCTCTCCGCGCCGTGGCGACGGGACAAGAGTACAGGACCGCGGGGGGTTCTGCGCCAGGGGGTTACCGCATCGCCGCCCCCGTCCCCATCGCCCCGGCGAGGGCATCTCAAATACGGACAATTCGTCATCTCGGCGCAGGGAGGCATGAGCGCGGAGCAGGATGGGTAGTTAGCCGCCGACAGAGAACGTAGGCGCGAGTTGGCCGCTCCCGATCGGGAACGGCAGCGCGTCAGGTACGAGAGGAGCCGCCATGCGCGGAAAGATCATGTTTCTTGGCGGGCTGGCTGCGGGATTCGTCCTGGGCGCCCGTGCCGGTCGGGAGAAGTACGAGGAGCTGGTGGTCCGGGGCCGCAAGGTGCTCGACCACCCGACCGTCCAGGAGGCGGCGGGGGTCGCGCAGGCCCAGGCGAACCGGCTCTACAGCGAGGGCAAGGACAAGCTGGGGCAGAGCAAGCTCGGTGAGAAGCTCGGCACCGGCAACGGCAGCAAGGAGCTGACCGAGGCCGACAAGCCCTTCGCCGGCACCCCGGCCACCGTAGGCGCCAAGGCCGGCTCGTCCAGCACGAGCTCGACCGGCTCGACCGCCGGTTCGTCCGCCACGACGACCCCGCGGCCCAAGCCGTCCGGCACGGGCACCAACAACAGCACCCTCTGATCCGTACGACCGAGCGGGCCGGCCACCTCCGGGTGGCCGGCCCGCTGTCGTACGCCCGGCCGACGCCTCAGGCGTCGCGGCGGCGCAGGGTCAGCGTGGCGGCGCCGAGGAGCACCACCAGCCAGCCGACCAGCACGGCCAGCCCCGCGCCCGGGGAGAGCAGGTCCGGGTTGGACGAGACCGACATGAACGCCTGCCCCGCGTTCGACGGCAGGTACGGGGCGATGGTGTCCGACCAGCTCTCCGGCAGCAGCGACACCACCCCGGGAACCACCAGCAGCAGCGCCACCACGCTGGTCAGCGCCCCGGCCGTGTTGCGCAGCAGCGCGCCGAGCGCCATCCCGAGCACGCCGACCCCGGTCAGGTAACCGGCGGTGCCGAGCACCGCGCGCAGCACCCCGTCGTCGCCGAGGGAGATGCCCTTGTCGCCGAGGACGGCCTGCCCGCCGAGGAAGGTCAGCAGCACGGTCGGCACCAGCACGGCCAGCGAGACGCCCGCCAGCACGGCCACCTTGCCGGCCAGCACCGGCCAGCGCCTCGGCACGGCGGCCAGCGAGGAGCGGATCATTCCGGTCGAGTACTCCCCCGTCACCAGCAGCACGCCGAGCGTGCCGATGAGCAACTGGGCGAGGTTGACCCCGCCGAGGCTGGCGCCGAGCGGGTCCAGCGAGGAGGGCCCGCCGGGCGGTGCCGGGGTGCCCGGCTCGATGGTGGCGTCGGCGAGGAACGCGGAGAAGCCGAGACCCAGCGCGACGAACACGACCACCGTGGCAGCCAGCATGATCAGCGACGAGCGGAGCGAACGGAACTTGATCCACTCCGCGCGGACCACCCGCCACCAGGTGACCCGCGCGTCGGCGGGAACGGTGGCGGTGGGCGTGGTGGCGGTCATCGGGTGCTCCTTCCGGCCGGGACGGGCCCGGTGGGGTCGCCCTGGTATTCCACGGCGTCCCGGGTCATGGTCATGAACGCCTCCTCCAGGGAGGCCTCGGTGGCGGTCAGCTCGTGCAGGGTGAGCCCGGCCGCGGCGGCCCGGTCGCCGATCTGCTCCCGGCTCAGCCCGGTCACCTCCAGCAGGCCCGGCTCGCCGGAGGTGACCGCCACGTCCGCGCCGACCAGCAGCTCCCGCAGCGTGCCGGCCTGCGGCGAGCGGACCCGGACTCCTGTGCGGGACGCCTGCCGGGTGAACTCGGCGAGCGAGACGTCGGCGATCAGCCGGCCCCGGCCGACCACGATCAGGTGCTCGGCGGTCTGCGCCATCTCGCTCATCAGGTGCGACGAGACGAAGACCGTCCGCCCCTGCGCGGCGAGCCCCCGCAGCAGCCCCCGGATCCACCGGATGCCGTCCGGGTCGAGGCCGTTGACCGGCTCGTCGAGCATGACCACCGCCGGGTCGCCGAGCAGCGCGGCGGCGATGCCGAGCCGCTGACCCATGCCGAGGGAGAAGCCGCCGGCCCGCTTGCCGGCCACCTCGTGCAGGCCGACCAGGTCGATCACCTCGTCGACCCGCCGACGGCCGATGCCGTGGGTGGCGGCCTGGGCGAGCAGGTGGTTGCGGGCCGAGCGGCCGGTGTGCACCGCCTTCGCCTCCAGCAGCGCGCCGATCTCGCGCAGCGGGGCCCGGTGGTCGGCGTACCGGCGGCCGTTGACGGTCACCGTGCCGGAGGTGGGGGCGTCCAGGCCGAGGATCATCCGCATGGTGGTGGACTTGCCGGCGCCGTTCGGGCCCAGGAAGCCGGTGACGATCCCCGGCCTCACCCGGAAGGTCAGGTCGTCGACGGCGACCTTGTCGCCGTAGCGCTTGCTCAGGTGCGTCACGTCAATCATGGGCTCAACGGTGGCCCGCGTACGCCCTCCGTCGCGTCGGCCGACCGCGGACACCTGCGCGTACCGCGCCCGCGGTACGCACGCGCCCCGACTACCGCCGTCGTCGCGGAATCCGCCGGTCCGCGCCGGTCGGCCGGGTCAGCGCGCGGGCGGCTCCCCGACCCGCACCAACCCGCTCTGGTACGCCACGACGACGAGCTGGGCCCGGTCCCGGGCCCCCAGCTTCATCATGGCCCGGTTCACGTGCGTCTTCGCGGTCAGCGGGGAGACCACCAGCCGCTCGGCGATCTGCTCGTTCGACAGCCCGGCGGCGACCAGCGTCACCACCTCCCGTTCCCGCTCGGTGAGCACCCGCACCTGCTCGGGGGTGGCCCGCCGGTCCGGCTCCGGCTGCGCCAGGAACCGGGCGATCAACCCACGGGTGGCCTTCGGGGACAGCAGCGCCTCCCCCGCCGCGACGGTACGGATCGCGTCGAGCAGTTCGGCCGGCTCCACCCCCTTGCCGAGGAAGCCGCTGGCCCCGGCGCGCAGCGCCTGGAAGACGTACTCGTCGACCTCGAAGGTGGTCAGGATCAGCACCCGTACGCCGGCCAGGTCCTCGTCGGCGGTGATCTCGGCGGTGGCGGCCAGGCCGTCCAGGTCGGGCATCCGGATGTCCATCAGCACCACGTCGGCGCGGGTGCTGCGGGCCAGTTCGACGGCCTCCCGGCCGGTCGCCGCCTCACCGACCACGGTCAGGTCGGGCGCGGAGTCGATCAGCATCCGGAACCCGGCCCGCAGCAGCTTCTGGTCGTCGGCGAGCAGCACCCGGACCGTCATTCGGCCTCCTCCTCGGGGGCGGGCAACTCGGCCCGGACCAGCCAGCCCCCCTCCGGTCGCGGTCCGGCGGAGAACGTACCGCCCACCGTCCCGGCCCGTTCCCGCAGGCCGACCAGGCCGAGCCCGGACCCCGGCACAGCGGCTGCGGCCGGTGATCCGGCGGCCTCGGGTGCCACGGGCTGACCGGCCGGTCGGTCCGCCCCGGGTGCGGGTGCCTCCGCCGGTCGGGGCGCGCCGTCGTCGCGTACCTCGATGGTGACGCCGTCGGGGTCGTAGCGCAGGCGGACCGCGACGGCCGCGCCCGGCGCGTGCTTGTGCGCGTTGGTCAGGCTCTCCTGGATGATCCGGTACGCGGCCACGTCGACGGCGCTGGGCAGCGGCCGGGGCTGCCCGGCCACGGTCCAGCGCACCTGCTGCCCGGTGCTGAACCCCTCCATCAGCGCGTCGAGCCGGTTGAGGCTGGGCGCCGGTTCGGTGGGCGCCTCGGCCTCGTCGTCGCGCCGCAACACGCCGAGCAGGGTGGCCAGCTCGTCGAGGACGGTCCGGCTGGCCGAGCGGACGTGCCCGAGCGCCTCCTGCGCCGCGTCGGGCTGCTCGCGCAGCAGGTGCCCGGCCACCCCGGCCTGCACGTTGATCAGCGCGATGTGGTGCGCCACCACGTCGTGCAGCTCCCGGGCGATGCGCAGCCGCTCCTCGGCGACCCGGCGACGGGCCTCCTCCTCACGGGTCTGCTCGGCCCGCCGGGCCCGCTCCTCCAGCACCGCCACGTACGCCCGCCGGCTACGTACCGCGTCGCCGACGGCGACCGCCACACCGAACCAGAGCAGCAGCACCACCACGGCCGGGTCGTACCAGGACACGCCGAGGGTGGCCGCGCCCGCCGCGCCGAGCACCAGCGCGCTCAACGCGCCGGCCGCGACGCCGGTGCGCCGGTCGGTGCGGGTGGCGACGGTGTACGCGGCGATCCCCACCGTCAGCACGAAGGGGCCGCGGGCCTGGTGGCCGAGGAGGGCGAGCACGACAGCGGTGAGCGTCACACCGAGCACCGGCAGCGGATACCGGCGGCGCACCGCCACCGCGGCGCAGCCGATCAGGACGAGCAGCACCGCGCCGAGGCTGAGCGGGTCCCGGGGCGGCCCGCCCGGCGGGTTCACCGGCAGCAGGCTGACCGCGAAGAGCACCGTGGCCAGCAGCGCGTCGGCGACCGTCGGGTGCGTCCGCGCGACCCGACGCCAGTCCGCGAGGCGTCCCATGCGGTCAAGGTACGGCAGCCGCCTGAGCCAGGACCGCGCACGTCCGACCTGCCCCGGCGCGTCGCGGTGTCAGCGGCACCCGGCCGGGCCGGTGGCGCAGGTCAGTGCCGGCGGTGCACCGCGCGGGCCGCGAGCACGGCGAGCGCCGACCGCGCCGGCTCGGCCAGCGGCAGCCGGTCGAGCGCGGCACGGGCCACCTCGGCGCGTACCCGGATCATCCGCTCGATCCGCCGGCGGGCGCCGGTCGCCTCGATCACCTGTCGCAGCTCGGCGGCGGCCGCCGCGTCCAGCGCGGGATCGCCGACGAGGTCCCGCAGCCGGGCCGACTGGGCCGGGTCGGCGGCGGCCCGGGCCAGGGCCAGCAGCACGGTGGGCTTCCCCTCGCGCAGGTCGTCGAGGTTGGACTTGCCGGTGACGGCGGGGTCACCGAAGACGCCGAGCAGGTCGTCGCGGAGCTGGAAGGCGTCGCCGAGCGGGTCACCGAACTCCGCCAGCGCCCGCAGCACGGCCCGGTCCGCGCCCGCCAGGGCGGCCCCGATCTGGAGCGGTCGGGTGACCGTGTAGCGGGCCGACTTCATCCGGATCACCGTCAGCGCGGTGCCCACCGCGCCGTCGGTGGTGCTGCCGTGCCCCTCGGCGGTGGCGGTGCCGGCGAGGACGTCCAGGTACTCCCCCGCGATCACCTCGGCGCGCATCAGCGCGAAGAGCGCGTGCCCCCGCCGCAGCTGCGCGGCGGGGAGTCCGCAGTCGTGGAACATCCGGTCCGACCAGATCGCGCAGAGGTCCCCGCAGATCAGCGCGCTGTTCCGCCCGTACGCCTCGGGGTCGCCCCGCCAGGACGACCGGGCGTGCAGCTCCGCGAAGAGCCGGTGCACCGACGGTTCGCCCCGGCGGTGGTCGCTGCGGTCGAGGATGTCGTCGTGGATCAGCGCGAACGCGTGGAACAGCTCCAGCGCCGCCGCGGCGACCATGATCGGGCCGCCGTCCGGGGCACCGGTGCCGCGCCAGCCCCAGTAGCAGAAGAGGGGTCGCAGCCGCTTTCCCCCGGTCAGCACGAACCGGTGCAGGACGGCCAGCACCGCCTCCGGCACGTCGTGCGGGACACCCGGACCCCGCCCCCGCAGGAACGCGGCCAGTTCGGCGTCGAACCGGGTACGCAGCGCGGCCGGATCGGTCGGTGCGACGGTCACGGTCACGGCGCCTCCCGGGCGCCTGCCGGTGCCGGGCCGGGGCGGCCTCCGAGCCGGTCGGCATCCATGGCTGACCATACCCCGCGGAGCCGGTCGGTGGACCGTGGTGCCGTCGCCGGGTTCGGCCGCGCCCGGTCCCGACGCCGGACACGCGTCCGCCCCGCCGCGGGCGCGGCGGGGCGGACGGGACACGGTCGCGGTCAGTGACCGGCGGCGTTGCGCTTCTTCTTGAGCTTGCGGTCGTCGCGCAGCTCGACGTACGGCTCCTCCTCGGCCGAGTGCCCGGCCTCGATCGCCCGGCCGCGTTCCAGCTCGGCGTCGAACTCCGCGCCGAGCAGGATGGCGATGTTGCTCAGCCAGAGCCAGACCAGGAAGACGATCACACCGGCCAGCGCCCCGTAGGTCTTGTTGTAGGAGGCGAAGTTACTGACGTAGAGGGCGAAGAGGCCGGAGATCACCAGCCAGATCACCACGGCGAGGATGCCGCCCGGGCTGACCCAGCGGAACCCACCGTGCCGGGCGTTCGGCGACGCCCAGTAGAGGATGGCGAACATCAGGCTGACCAGGAGCAGCAGCACCGGCCACTTGGCGATGTTCCACACCGTCACCGCGGTCGAGCCCAGGCCGATCGCGCTGCCGACCTGCTCGGCCAGGCCGCCGGTGAAGACCACGATCACCGCGGCCGCCAGCAGCAGCACGCCGACCAGCGCGGTCACCCCGAGCCGGATCGGCAGGGTCTTCCAGATGGGTCGCCCCTCCGGCACGTCGTAGATGCTGTTCGAGGCGCGCATGAAGGCGGCGATGTAGCCGGAGGCCGACCAGAACGCGGCGAGCACACCGATGATCGCGGCGATGCTGGCCAGCCCGCCGGAGGCACCCGCCTGGTCGATGGCGGTCTCGATGATCTTCTTGATGTTGTCCTCGGGCACCACCTGGTTGACGGTGTCCTTGACGCCTTCGGTGGCACTGGTGCCGAGCAGGCCGAGCACCGAGATCAGCACCAGCATGCCGGGGAAGATGGAGAGCACGCCGTAGTAGGTGAGGGCGGCGGCCCAGTCGGTCAGGCTGTCGTCCTGGAACTCCTTGACCGTGCGCTTCAGCGCCGCCTTCCACCCGCTGCCCGGCAGCTCGGTGGGGCTGTCCGGCCCCTCGTCCGGCCCGACCGGGCCGCGGTTACGTCCGCGACCGGCCGGCACGTGCACCCGGTCCCGGGCATCGACCGCACCGGAGGAGTCCCGGTCGTGCCCGCTACGGGCGGAAGTCTCGTCGGAGGCCATCGCCCCTCCCTCGTCGTCGGCGTCACCCCTGGACATGCCCCGCGGGAGCCGACGGTTAACCACCTACTTGTACAGCAGACGTCCCATCCGTCGGGAGGCCACGAAAAGCCCCAGAGCCGTCATGAGCAGCAGGTACGCCACGTCGAGCAGCCACGACCAGTGGGCCGCGCCGATCGAGACACCCCGGATCAGGTGCACCGACCGATAGAGCGGGCTCGCCTCGACCACCCAGCGCAGCAGCGCCGGATAGGCCTGGGCGGGAACGAAGGTGCCGGAGAAGAGGAAGAGGGTGAACTGGGCCGAGCCCATCAGGTCGAAGTCCTGCCAGCTGCGCATGAAGGTGGAGACGGCCATGCCGAGCGCGCCGAAGGCGAAGCCGACCAGCACCGCAGCCGGGAATGCGGTCAGCGCCCGCCCCGCGCTGGTCAGGTCCATGACGACCATCACCACCAGGAAGGCCCCGGAATAGAGGCTGCCCCGGATCATCGCCCAGCCCAGCTCGCCGAGCGCGATCTCGAACGGCTGCACCGGGGTCGCGATGATCCCGTCGTACAGCTTCATGTACTTCATCTTGCCGAAGAAGTTGAAGGTGGTCTCCGCCAGCGCGCCGGTCATCGCCGACGAGGCCAGCATCGCCGGGGCCACGAACGCGGCGTACGAGACGACCTGGCCGCCGGGGAGGGTGAGGTCACCGACCAGCGCGCCCACCCCGACGCCGATGGAGAAGAGATAGAGCACCGGCTCGAAGAAACCGGAGATGAAGACCAGCCAGTACGCGCTGCGCAGCGACGTGAAGTTGCGCTCGGCCACCGAGGCCGAGCGCCGGGGCGCCCCCTCGAAGCTGACCAGCCGGGGCAGGACGAGACCGACCACGACATCCCTCCCCTAGACGACGAGCGTGCGACGGAACACGTGCCGGGCCAGCAGCCAACCGGCCACGGCCCAGGCGGTGAGATAGAGCAGGTGGCCCACGACCGACCACTGCGGCGGCACCCCGAGCGCCGCCGCCCGGCACAGGTCGACGCCGTGCCAGAGCGGGGTCGCGTACGCCAGCCAGCGCAGCCCCACCGGCAGCGACTCGACCGGGAAGAACACCCCGGCGAAGAGCGTCATCGGGATCACCGCGAAGCGGAAGAGCAGGGCGAGGTAGCTGTCGCTGGGCGCCCACCCGCTGAACGCGAAGGTCGGCAGGGTCACCGCGACGCAGAGCAGCAGCACCACCGGCAGGGTGGCCACCGCCCACGGTGACCGCAGCGCCCCGAACAGCGCGGTCACCACCAGGAACGCGGCCGTGCTGGTGAGCACCCGGAACAGCACGAAGCCGAGGTGGCCGGCAACGATGTCGCCGACCCGCAGCGGGGCCGCGACCTGCGCGAAGTAGGTCTTGATCCAGCGGAAGTTGCTGTGCACCGGCCAGGTCGACTCGCCGATCGCCACCTGGAGGGCGGTCGAGGCGATCAGGCCCGGCACCAGCCAGTCCAGGTAACGCACGCCGCCCACGCCCTGGTCCACGTAGGCACCGACGCCGAGCCCGAAGCCGAGCACGGTGAGCGTCGGCAGCAGGAACGACGAGAAGACGCTCGCCCGCCAGGTGCGCCGGTAGCCCGTCAGGTAGTGCGCGAGCACCGCCAGCGCCGGCACCCGCGGCAACGCCGGCCGGGCCCGCTCCGCCACGCTCATCTCGACCTCCCCCGCTCCACGGTCTTCCTACCCCGGGGGTACGACAGACCGTCGGTCACCCTACGACCGGCGACCCGGTCGTGTCGTCGCGTTTCCACCGGCTCCGGCGGCCGGTCGGCGTTCCTGTCACGTTCCTGAACTGCGGGCCGGCCGAGGCGGTGCGGATCGGGCTGGCGGCGGCCGGCGGCCGGAACCTGGAGGTCTTCTCGCCGAGCATCGGCCGTCAGCTCCTCGAACTGGGCCTGATCGACGAGATCGACCTGCACGTCGCACCGGTCCTGCTCGGTGCCGGCATCCGCCTCTACGACAACCCGGGCGGGGTGCCGGTCCGCCTCCACCGGGTCGGCGACGGCGCGCCCACCGCGGTCGTGAACGTCCGCTACCGACCGGTCCGCTGACGGCCGCCCTCAGCCCCGGGACGGTGCCGCGGCGACTGCCGCGACGAAGGCCCGCCAGGCGTCGGGGCCGAAGGTCAGCACCGGTCCGCGCGGGTCCTTCGAATCGCGTACGGCGACCGCGCCGGGCAGGTTGTCGGCCACCTCGACGCAGGCGCCGCCCTGGCCACTGCTGCGGGTGCTCTTGCGCCAGCGGGCGCCGGTCAGGTCCATGTCTCCGCCACCTCCGTCATCAGGTCGAGGGACTGCTGCTGCGATAGTGCCTCACCGCGGATCGACTCCCACACCTCGACCATCTGCTGCACGAACTCGGGCCGGTCGACCGCCTGCCCGTGGCGCTGCCCTTCGAGGTAGGCGACGTCCTCTCCCGCCGGGGAGGTGGCGATCACGAAGTGCCCGGCCAGGCCGGGATATGCGCCGGCTGAGGCCGGCACGACGTGAATCCTGACTCGCGGCAACGTGGAGCCCAGCTTCACCAGATGTCCCAACTGCTCACGCATCAACTCGGCGCCGCCGATCCGACGGCGCAGGACGTACTCGTCCAGGACCACACTGAGCAGCGGTGGCCGGTCGCGGGTGAGCACGGCTTGACGATCGAGCCGGGTGGTCACCTGCTGCTCGATCTCGTCCGCCCCGAACAACCCGCCGCCGGACAGCAGCGCACGGGCGTAATCCTCGGTCTGGAGCAGACCGGGCACGCACATCGGCTCGTACCAGCGCAGCGCGGTCGCTTCCTGCTCGATGCCGGCCCAGTCGCGGAACCAGGGCACCACGGTCTCGCGGCTGATGCGTCGCTGGATGCGTTCGAACCGGCCGTCCGCCCTGAAGACGGTGTCGCAGCGGCGGGCGAAGTCGAGGCTCGGCCGGCGTTCGCAGGTCTCCACCTTGGCGACCAGGGCACCCGAATAGCTCAGCGCCTCGGCCAGCGCCGTCTGCGACATGCCGTTGCCGGCCCGCGCGAGGCGTAGCTCCTCCGCGAAGTGGTCCAGCATGGACGAGCGGTCCACGGACAGCCTCCGTACATCGTCGTACCGGGTGGGGTCGCAGGGCGTACGCGCTGGTCGTCGGCGCGCGGGACCTCCCACCGTAGTCGCCTGCTCAGCAGACTGTCACGCAGCGGAACCGCTCCCGGGACACCGACGGGGGCGGAACCAGGCCGGGGGCGTCGACGCACCGCGAGGTTCGTCGACGCCCCCATTCCACCTGCGACGGAGGACCACGTGCGACTCAGATTCTGGCGCTGCCACCGCCCGGCGCCGCTGCCCCGGCGTACCCCGAACGAACGGCCGACGTGGGCGACCGCCCCGACGGAGGTCTTCCCGGTCGACGGCCCGGGACGCCCGGGCCGACTGACCCGGGCGCAGGAGTGGCGGGCGAACGGCGGTCGCTGGTTGCCGAGCCCGCGCAGCGGCGCGGACGACCGCTGATGCCCCGCTACCGGCCGCACGTCGCGGCGCGTCCGTCCTGGCGGTGCCGGGTGTGCGGAGCCGCGTGGCCGTGCTCCCCGGCCCGGCTGGCGCTGCTCGGCGAGTATCGCGAGGACCGCATCGCGCTGCTGATCCACCTCGGCACGCTCCTGGCCGAGGCCACGGTGGAACTCGACGCCCTGCACGGCGGCGCCGCCGCACAGGAGCTGACCGAGCGCTTCGTCACCTGGGCGAGGGCCCGGTGATCCGTCCACCGGGGGCGGCCGGTGAGCGAATCGCCGCGCGGCCGTTACCGATCTGAAACCCCACAGTCGCGTTATCGACGCCTGTCACTGCGAGTGTCCCGTCCCGGCGTGAACCAGCGCGCCGCCCACCGGTACCTCGGAGGCCAACAGTGCGTCGTCCCCGTCCCGTTCCGCTGCTGACAGCGGGGCTTCTGCTCGCGGCCACCGCCGCGCTCGTCACCCCGCCCGCCGCGTCCGCCGCCGTCGCCGACGCCCCGCACTGCTCCACCGCCGGCACCTGGCGGCAGGGCGAGTTCAACATCTACTGGTTCGATGTGGAGCAGGGCGACTCCCAGCTCATCGTCGGTCCGACCGGCCGGACCATGCTGGTGGACCTCGGCGAGACCGCCTTCAACTCCACCACGAACACCAACGCGACGAAGGTGGCGGCGCAGATCCGCAGCATCTGCGGCGTCGCCACCGGACCGGTGCACCTGGACTACGTGCTGGCCTCCCACCACCACCTGGACCACATCGGCTACGCGGCCAACCCCAACGACACCACGAAGTACGGCAACGGCCTCTACCAACTGCTCGCCCCGACCGCCAGCGGCGGCCTCGGCTTCACCGTCGGCGCCCTCTACGACCACGACGGCGGCGTCTGGGCCGACGCCAACGGTGACGGCGACTGCGACCCGGGCACCTCCACCACGCCGAGCAACGAGGTCGCGTACCACAACGCGGGGACCACCTCGACCACTGCCGTCCGCTGGATGTGCTGGCTGTACGGGCCCGCCGCGCAGGCCGACCGGGCCAACATCGCCGGCAAGGTCCAGCGGATCACCAACAGCGCCGCGTGGCCCACCTTCGACCTCGGCACCGGGGTCACCTCGGCCGTGGTCGAGGCGAACGGCAAGGACATCAAGCAGGCGGACGGGGTGACCACGGTCAGCGGCGACCACACCGCCGACGCCAGCCCGCCCAGCGAGAACGACTACTCGATCGGCGTCCGGACCGCGTTCGGGCCGTTCGTGTACGCCACCGCCGGGGACAGCGACGGCGAGTGGACCACCAGCGCCAACGGCTACACCTACAACAACATCGAGGCGCTGCTCGCCACGAAGATGGGTGCGGTCAACGCGTTGCGCGCCAACCACCACGGTTCGGCGCACTCCTCGTCCGACACCTACCTGAAGGCGACCACCCCGCAGGTCGGCTTCATCTCCTGCGGCACCAACTCGTACGGCCACCCGGGCAACCGCACCCTGGACGCGTTCCGGGCCGTCGGCGCCGACATCTACCTCGCCAACGACCCGTGCGACACCACCGACACCACCGGCGCGGCGATCAACTACTCCGGCACGTTCAACCACGACGGGACCGTGCACCTCTTCACCACCGGCGGCGGCGCCGGCTTCACGGTCACGTACGACGCGGGTAGCCGCACGTACACCACCCGGACCGGCGGCGGCAGCGGCGGGACCGGCGGGGACCCGACCCGGGTGAAGGTCAACGAGGTGCTGATGGCCCCCTCCGGCACCGGCACCGAGTGGGTGGAGCTCTACAACCCGACCACCTCCGCCGTCGACGTCAGCGGCCTGTACGTGGACGACGTCGCCGGTGGCGGCGGTACGCCCCGGCAGATCCCGGCCGGCACCACCATCCCGGCCGGCGGCCGTTGGGTGATGGACATCCCGAGCGGCTTCCTCAACAACACCGGTGCCGAATCGGTCCGCTTCCTGAAGATCGCCAGTGGCGTGGAGACCGTCTACGACAGCTACTCCTGGTCGCTCGGCTCCACCCAGTACGACAAGGTCTTCCACCGTGCCGGCGACGGGGGCACCTGGTGCGGCACCATCTCCGCCGCCGTCACCAAGGGCACCGCCAACCCCACGACCTGCCCGTGACGCCCCGGATGCGGGGTGTCCTGGCCGGCGCGACACTGCTGCTGGCCCTGGTCGGCACGGCGGCGGCCACCGGCGGCGGGTCGCTCTCCGCGCCGCCGGCCCGGGCCGCCACCGGGGACGGCCGGCTCGTGCTGGTGAGCGGCCGGGACGACCACGGCCTGCTCGCCGTCGAGCGGGTGGCGCTGCGGGACCGGCCGGCGGCGGACGCGGCCGAGGTCGGGCAGGTGCCCGACGGCACCCTCGCCCGCGTGGAAGAGGTACGCGGCTCCTGGCTGCGGGTCCGCACCGTGGAGGGCCCGCCGACGCGGGGCTGGCTGGACGACTTCTTCCTGCGCGGCGGGGTGCATCTGGTGGGTCCGCCGCCGACCTGCGCCGTACCGTTCGGCGGCGGGACGGTGCCGGTGGGCGAGCAGGCGGTCGTGCTGGACCTGCGGGCGGACCGGGCCGAGGTGCGGATCAACCGCACCGGGGCCACGGACTGGGTGGACCGGGCCGTGGTCCGGGAGATCCCGCCCGAACGGTGCACCCCGACCGGGCCGGAGCAGCCGCACGCCGACCACCAGCACCACCACTGACCGCGCGGCCGGTCCGGCGCCTCTGGCGCCGGACCGGCGCCACGAGGGATCAGTCGACCAGGGTGCGGCCGGTGAGGTGCAGGAAGACGTCCTCCAGGCTGCTGCGCCGGACCAGCACGCTGGCCGGGGCCAGACCGCGCGCGGTGACCTGCTCGACCGCGGCGTCCCCGTCGGAGACATAGAGCAGGATCCGGTCCGGCAGCACCTCGACCCGCTCGCCCAGGCCGTCGAGCTTGCCGGCGAAGGGCTCCTGCGACTCGGCGGTGAAGCGCAGCTCCACCACCTCGCGGGTCGAGTGCTCCTCGATCAGCGCACGGGGCGAGCCCTCGGCGACGATCCGGCCGCCGTCCATCACCACGAGCCGGTCGCAGAGCTGCTCGGCCTCGTCCATGTAGTGCGTGGTGAGCACCAGCGTGACGCCCTGCTGCTTGAGCCGGAACAGTCGTTCCCAGACCAGGTGGCGGGCCTGCGGGTCGAGGCCGGTGGTCGGCTCGTCGAGCAGCACGATCTCCGGGTTGTTGACCAGCGAGCGGGCGATCGTCAGTCGGCGTTTCATGCCGCCGGAGAGCGGCTCGACCTTGCTGTCGGCCCGCTCGGTGAGCTGGACGAAGTCGAGCAGCTCGGCGGCCCGCTCCCGGGCGACCCGACGCGGGATGCCGAAGTAGCGCGCGTAGGTGGTCAGGTTCTCCCGGACGGTCAGCTCGGGGTCGAGGTTGTCCAGCTGGGGGCAGACGCCCAGCCGGGCCCGGATGGCGGTGCCCTGGCGGACCGGGTCCATGCCGAGGATGCGCAGCTCGCCGCCGGTGGGCGGGGAGATGCAGCCGATCATCCGCATGGTGGAGGACTTGCCCGCGCCGTTCGGCCCGAGGAAGCCGAACGCCTCGCCGGGACGTACCTCGACGTCGATGCCGTCGACGGCGGTGAAGTCGCCGAACCGCTTCACCAGCCCCCGGGCCTGGATGAGTGGTTGCGCTGTGGTCACCGACCGACCCTAGCCGCCCGGTCCGACACCTTCGACCGATAAACGACCGGAGCGGACGGCACCAGGAGCACTACGCAGAGCTATCACGCTACTCATCGTGATCCCCGCGCCGGCCGGCGGGACACCCGCCGCGCCCCCGTTTCCACCGGGCAAGATCCCCCATAGTGGACAGACCGTTTTCGGACGCCGTCGAGCAGCCGCGGACCTCGCACCAACCAGCGAGAACATTGTGAAAATTGTTTCAGTATTATCGTGCTCTGAGTAATTGCGACCGCATTTCCGTGACTTAGCGCAATCATGGTCAGCAATGTTCCGTGGTGTACGTCATTCGCGTATCGTGCCCCCTCGTGTCATCCGTTCGCTCCTCCGGCGGCCTCTCCGCGGCCTCACCACCCGCGGGGACGGACGACGGACCCGCCCACCCGCACCACGACCCGCATGAACTCGCCGCCCGCTTCGAGGACGAGAAGCCGGGGCGCGTCCTCACCGGACCGGTCGATGTCGTGGTCACCGCGGCGACCGTGGGGATCGCACTGCTCGCGCTCTGGCAGGTCTTCTTCCCGCTCGCCCAGGGCAGCAAGTACTACCTGATCATTTTCCTGGCCGGGGTGCTCCCGGTGGTGTTCCTGGCGTACCCGGCGGACCTGCCGCTCCCCCGCCGCCGGGCCCGCACCGAGGCTCCCGCCGACAGCGCCGGCCCGACCGGGCCGACCGTGGTCGACTGGGTCCTGGCCGTCGCCGCCCTGGTCAGCTGCCTCTATCCCGTGCTCCCGCTGACCCTCGGCTCCGGCGGCGGCGGGTACGACGCCTTCCTCGACCGGCAGGGGCTGCTGGTCCCGCTGGACGTGGCGATGGGCACGGCGCTGCTGCTCCTGCTGCTGGAGGCGTGCCGGCGCACCACCGGCTGGATCCTGCCCGCGGTCTGCCTGCTCTTCCTGGCCTACGGCTACTACGGCGGGCTGCTGCCGCAGTCCTGGCCGGTGGCCCACGCGGGGCTCGACTTCGACCAGCTCGTCGACGCCTTCTACAACTCCGACAGCGGCTTCTACGGCACCCCGCTCGACGTCGCCGCGTCGTACATCGTGCTCTTCACCATCTATGGCGCGGTGCTCGACCTCTCGGGTGCCGGCCGGTTCTTCGTGGAACTCTCCGCCGCCGCCTTCCGACGCTCCCGGACCGCCGCGGGCCGCACCGCCGTCGCCTCCGGCTTCCTGCTCGGCACCGTCTCCGGCTCGGGCGCCGCGACGACCGTGAGCATCGGGGCGGTCACCTGGCCCATCCTGCGCCGCGCCGGCTACCCGGCCGAGCGGGCCGGCGGGATGCTCGCCGCCGCCGGCGTGGGCGCGATCCTCTCCCCGCCGACCCTGGGTGCCGCCGCCTTCATCATCGCCGAGTACCTCGGCGTCTCCTACCTCCAGGTGCTCGGCTGGGCGACCGTCCCGACGATCCTCTACTACCTGGGCATCCTGCTCTCGGTGGAGATCGACGCCCGGCGCTCCGGGGTGCGCCCGGTGGTGATCGAGACCGCCTCGGCGTGGCGGCTGCTCGCCCGCTTCGGCTACCACTTCCTCTCGCTCATCGTGATCATCGCGGTGCTCGCCGTCGGTGCGTCCGCGACGAAGGCGGTGGTGATCGCCACCGTCCTCGCCGCCGCGCTGTCCTTCCTGGACCGTCGGCACCGGCTCACGCCCCGCCGGCTGGTCGCCGCGCTCGGCAACGGCGTACGCGGGGTGCTCGCGGTGAGCGCGGTCTGCGCGGCGGCGGGCATCATCACCGCGACGACCACGAAGACCGGGCTCGGCCCGCAGGCCGCCGCGCTGCTGGTCGGCGGGGCCCGGACGGTGAGCGCGGAACCGGCGGTGGTGCTCGCGCTCACCGCGCTCCTCGCCGCCGTCGCGCTCAGCCTGCTCGGGCTGGCCGTGCCGGTCACCGCGTCCTTCGTGATCGGTTGGGTGATCATCGGGCCGGCGCTGCTGAACCTCGGCGTCGCCGCGCCCGCCGCCGCCATGTTCGTCTTCTACTTCGCGGTGCTCTCCGAGGTGTCGCCGCCGACCGCGCTCGCCGCCGTGGCCGCCGCCGCGGTGACCGGCGGCCGGCTGGTGCCGACCATGTGGCAGACCCTGCGGTACGCGCTGCCCGCGTACCTGATCCCGATCGCCTTCGTGATCACCCCGGCCGGGCTGGGACTGCTCGGCATCGGCGGCCCGGGCCGGATCGCGGTCGCCGGGGCGGTCGGGGCGCTCGGCGTCGCCGTGCTCGCCGTTGCGGCGGGCGGCTGGCTGCCCGGCGTCGGCCCGGCCGGCGTGCCGGAGCGGCTGCTCGGCGCGTTCGCCGGGGTGACGCTGCTCTGGCTGGAACCCGTGCCCGTCACCATCGGCGTGCTCTCCGCCGCCGTGATGGTCGCGGGTGTGCTCGTACGACGCGGATCCGCCGGCCGTGCCGGCGGACCGTCGGCAGGACAACCGGTGCACCATGGGGAGGAGACACAGTGAGACGGATCAACGTGCGGATCGCCGCGGGCGTGGGTGCGCTGGCCCTCGTCGCGGCCGGCGCCGCCGGATGCGGGGGCCGTCAGGACGGAGCGGCGAAGGACGACGCCGCCAGCGAGATCACCTGCAAGGTCACCAAGGAGACCCGGGTCGGCATCGCCACCGGCAACGCCACCGGCGTCTACTACGTCGTCGGCAACGCGCTGGCCGGTCAGCTCTCCGGCGCCACCGGCGGCAAGCTCACCGGCACCGCCGCCGAGACCGGCGCCTCCGTGCAGAACATCGAGCAGCTCGTCGGCGGCCAGTACGACGTCGCCTTCTCGCTCTTCGACACCGCCGTCAACGCCGTGCAGGGCAAGGGCAGCTTCACCGCGCCGCAGCCGGTGGAGGCGCTCGCCCGGATCTACGACAACTACACCCAGGTCGTCGTCCGGTCCGACGCCGGGATCACCTCGGTCGCCGACATGAAGGGCAAGAAGATCTCCACCGGCTCCCCCAAGTCCGGTACCGAGGTCATCGCCAACCGGCTGCTCACCGCCGCCGGCCTCGACCCGGCCAAGGACGTGCAGGCCCAGCGGCTGGACCTGGCCAAGACCGTGGACGGGATGAAGGACGGCAGCATCGACGGCTTCTTCTGGTCCGGCGGCGTCCCGACCGGCGGGGTGACGGACCTGTTCACCACGTCCGGCGACAAGGTGAAGTTCCTCGACATCACCCCGCTGCTGCCCAAGATGACCGAGCTGAACCCGGCCTACCAGGCCGGCACGATCAAGGCGGACGTCTACCGGACGGCGGCGGACACCCCGACCATCGTGGTGCCGAACGTGCTGCTGGTCCGCAAGGACCTGGACGCCGACGTGGCCTGCGCGATCACCCGGACCGTCTTCGACAGGAAGGACGCGCTGGCCCAGGCGAACCCGGCCGCGAAGGGCATCGCCCTGGAGAACGCCCGCAAGACCGACCCGGTGCCGCTGCACCGGGGTGCGGCGAAGGCGTTGCAGGACCTCGGCGCGAGCTGACCCACCGGCGCCGGGCCCGGCAGACCCCCGGGCCCGGCGCTCCCGACCCCTCACCGGGAGACCCCGTGCCGCTCCCCGCACCCGCCCGCGTACGCCGGCACCACCGACCCGACGACGCCACCGACCAGCTCCGATCGGTACGCACCCAGCTGCTCGCCCCGATCCTGGTGGCGACCGTCGGGCTGATCGTGCTGGGCGCGCCCCAGACCGGGACCGCCCTCGACGCGTCCGCCGACGCCGACCGGGCCCGGGTGCTGGCCGGCACCGCCACCGCCACCGTCCGCCTCGTGCACGAACTGGAGCAGGAACTCGGCGAGACGTCGGCCCTGCGCCAGCGGGGCGGCTCGTCGGGCCGGCCGCTGGTGGACGCGCAGCGGCTGCGGGTGGACACCGCCGTCGACCGGTACCGCTCGGCCAGCCGGGCGGCCCGCGGGGCGGCACCGGACCTGGTCCGGGTGCTGGAGGAGGCGGACGGGCAGCTCGGTCGGCTCGACCCGACCAGGAACCTGGCGCTGGTCGCCGAGACCGCCGACCCGGCGTACGGGTCCATGGTGGAGTCGCTGCTGGCGGTGGCGGACGCGCTACCGGCCCAGCTGCGCGACGCCGGGCTGGCCAACGGGGCCCGGGAGGTCGCCGCGGTGGCGGCGCAGGAGCACCTGGCCGCCCTCGAACGCGACCGGCTCCGGGCGATCTTCATCCGGGGCACGCTGGCCGACGGGGACCTGGCCCGGCTCGGTGAGCTGCGGGGCGCCCGGGAACAGCGGCAGGCCGAGTTCTCCCGGATCGCCAGCGGGCCGGCGGCCGCCGCCTGGTCCCGCCTGGTGACCGGGACCGACGTGGCCACCGCCGAGCGGCTGCGTGCCGGCGCGCTCGCCGCCGACAGCGCACCGGCCGGGCTGAAGACCGACGCCGACGCCTGGTACGTCGCGCAGAGCGGGACGATCCGCCGGTACAACCTGCTCGGCCGGGAACTCTCCGAGGACCTCGACCGGGACGCCGCCGAGCTGGCGCGTACCGCCCGGCGGCGGGCTCTGCTCACGGCCGGGGCGACCAGCACGATCGCGCTCGCCTCGCTGGCCACCGCGATCCTGCTGGCGGTGCGGACCAGCCGACGGCTGCGCCGGCTGCGGGTCGCCGCGCTCACCATGGCGCACCGGGAACTGCCGGAGCGGATCACCGCGATCGCGGCCGGCGAGGGCACCCCCGGCGAGGGTTCCGCGACCCGGCTGACCGCCGGGATACGACGGGGCCGGGACGAGGTGGCCCAGGTCGCCGAGGCGTTCGACACGGTGAACCGGGCCGCGCTGCGGCTGGCCGGCGAGCAGGCCGAGCTGCGGATGGACGTGACCCGGATGGCGGAGGCACTGGCCCGCCGCATCCGTACGCTGATCACCCGCCAGCTGCGGCTGCTCGACGAGTTCGAGCGGGAGGAGACCGACCCGGACGCCCTGGCCCGTCTCTTCGCGCTGGACCACCTGGCCGCCCGGATGCGGCGCAACGGCGAGAACCTGCTGGTCCTGGCGGGTGGCGAGCCGGGGCGCGGGCACGAGGGCGCGCACCTGCTCGCCGACGTGGTCCGCGCCGCCGCCTCGGAGATCGAGGAGTACCTGCGGGTGGAGGTGGACGTGCCGCTGGCGGCGGTGCACGGCAGCGCGGTGGGCAACCTGGCGCACCTGCTGGCCGAGTTGCTGGAGAACGCCACCCTCTACTCGCCCCCGCACACTCCGGTGCTGGTCGACGGTCGTCGTACGGTCGACGGGCTCACCCTGCGCGTGCACGACCAGGGCATCGGCATCAGCGAGGGCCGGCTCACCGTGATCAACGAGCGGCTGGCCGCGCCGGCCATGCTCTCCAGCGCCGCCGCCGGCAGCATGGGCCTGCACGTGGTGGCGCACCTGGCGGCCCGGCTCGGGGTGCGGGTGCAGCTGCACCACGCCGGCAGCGGCACCGTCGCCCAGGTGGAGGTGCCGGAGGCGGTGCTGACCCGGGTCGACTCGGTCTCGCGCAGCCCCGCCCCGGTCGCCCGCCGTCCGGTCACCGCCGCGGCGGCTCCCTGGTTCCACCCCCGTGCCGACTCCGCCGTCGGCCCGTCGGCGGAGCCGGGACCGTCCCGGGAGCTGGTCACCACCCCACCGGACCCGGACAGCCTGCGCCGGGCGACCACCGTCACCCTGCCGCCGGTGGCGCGTACCGGCACGGTCCGGGGCACCGCCCGGGTGGCCGGGCTGCCGGAGCCCGCCCCGGCGGCCGGACCGGCTCCGGTGACCCCGGCCGGTCTGCCCCGTCGTACCCGGGGCGGTCAACTGCCCGCCCCGCTGCACGAGATGCCACCGTCGCGGCCCGCCGACGACCTGCTCGACCCGGAGGTGGTGCGGGCCCGGTTGTCCGCGCTCGCCGAGGGCGTGGCCACCGCGATGCGTCGTACCCCGCACACCACACCACACGGGAGATCCGAATGACCCCCTCCGTCAGCACCGGCCTCGACTGGCTCCTGGCGAACTTCGCCGAGCAGGTACCGGACGTGTCGCACGCCCTGGCGGTCTCCGGCGACGGGCTGCGGCTGGCCGCGTCGCCCGACCTCTCGACCGACCAGGTGGACCAGCTCGCCGCCGTGATCAGCGGCCTGGCCAGCCTCACCGTCGGCGCCGCCCGGCTGATGTCGGCCGGTCGGGTACGCCAGCAGATCGTCGACATGGACGGCGGGGTGCTGCTGGTGATGGCGGTCGGCGAACGCGCGCTGGTCGGGGTGCTCGCCGCGCCGGGCTGCGACCTGGGTCAGATCGGCTACGAGACGGCGATGCTGGTCCAGCGGGTGGCGGAGGCGCTGGAACCGGCGGTCCGGGCGTGACGCGTCGCCCGCCGAGGCTGCTGGCCGCCCTGCTGGTGGCCGTCCTCGCGGCGGCCGGCTGCGGTGCCCCGGACCGAGGGCCGCGGGCCTGGCACGAGGGCCGCATCTTCCTCGCCACCGGCAACACCACGGGCGTGTACTACCAGCTCGGCGGCGGCTACGCGGACGTGATCAGCCGGCACCTGCCCGGGTACGAGGCACGGGCCGAGCCGACCGGCGCGTCGGTGGACAACATCAACCGGTTGGTCAGCGGCGACATGGAGATCGGTTTCAGCCTCGCCGACACGGCGGCGGACGCGGTGGCCGGGCGGGGCGCGTTCGCCGGCCACCCGCAGCCGGTCCGGGCGCTGGCCCGGGTCTACACCAACTACACCCACGTGATCGTCCGGAGCGACGCGAAGATCAGGAACTTCGCCGAGCTGCGCGGCAGGCGGATCTCCACCGGTTCGCCGAAGTCCGGCACCGACATCATCGCCGGTCGGCTGCTGACCGCCTCCGGCATGGACCCGGACCGGGACGTCCGGCGGTTCACGCTGTCGCTGCCGGAGACGGTGAAGCGGATGCGGGCGGGCACCCTGGACGCGATGTTCTTCTCCGGCGGCCTGCCGACGCCCGGCATCAAGGACCTGCTCTCCACCGCACCGGGAGAGTTCGTGCTGCTGCCCGTCGCCGACCTGATCGACCCGCTCACCACCCGGTACGGCTCGGTCTACACCACCGCGGCCCTGCCGAAGGAGGTGTACGGCACGGCCACCTCCACCCCGACGGTCACCGTGGCGAACGTGATCCTGGTCAGCGCGGACATGCCCGACCAGCTCGCGTACGACCTGACCCGGCTGCTCTTCACCTATCAGGGCGACCTGGTCAAGGTGCACCCGGAGGCGGGCAACTTCACCCGGGAGAGCGGGGCGCGTACCGATCCCATCCCGCTGCACCCCGGCGCGGCCCGGTACTACCGGAACGGCTGAGGGTCAGCCGTCGACGGGGGCGGTGGCGGCGCGGGCGGCGGCGACCAGCCGGTCGGTCTCCGCGGTCACCGCCTCGTCGTCGGTGGGCGTGCCCGGGTCGTAGCGGACCGTCCAGGTCAGCCCGTCGACGCCGGGCACCCGGCGGGCGGCGATCCGGCCGCCGCCGCCGGGCACCGCGTGGTGCGCGGTGTACGCCACCGAACGGGTCACCCGGGCCCGCACCTGGTGCGGCAACTCACCCGGGTCGAGCAGCAGGTAGGTCTCGGCCGGGCAGTCCGCGACGACCAGGTAGTCGTCACGCTCGGCGACCCGCTCGGCCGGGGTGACGGTCAGCTCGCGCCCGGACCAGACCGCCTTGAGCAGGTCGTGCCAGCCGAGCCGGTGCGCCCGGCCGGGCAGCCAGAGCCCGAGGTTGCTGGCGACCAGCACCCCGTCGCCCTCGCCGTTGCCGGCGGCGGCCCAGGCGAGCACCCGCTCGTCGGACGCGAGCGGCGGCCGGGCGGCGGGCGGCAGCTTGGGCCGGCGGTTGAACAGTCCCATCACAGCCCTCCCGCGGCCTGCTCGCGCAGCGCCCGCGCGTGCTGCTCCAGCGAGAGCAGTTCCCCGAAGAGCGCGAAGTACTCGTCCTTGTTGCTGACCGGGTTGATCCGCTGGACCTTCGACTTGAGGTCCTTGATCCGGGCGGTGACCGAGCCCCACTGGAGGCGGGCCATGGTGATCGAGACGTAGCGCGGGTCGGGTTCGCCGTCGATCCGCAGCGGTTCGACGGCCAGCTCGCCGACCAGCGCCCGGGCGGCGAGGTCCTCGCAGGCGTCGCGGACCTGCTCGATCCAGACCGCGCCCCCGGTGGCGGTCGCCGCGCCGCCGGCCGCCGCGACCGCCGCCCGCACGGCGACGTGGACGGGATGGCGGTAGGCGTCGGCCTCCACGGCGTCGAACATCGGCCCGGCCAGCACCGGTTCCTGGAGGGCGAGCTTCAGCGCCTCCCGCTCGACCATCGACTGCGGGCTGTCCACGGCCGGGGCCGGGGCGGCGCGGCGCAGGGCGGGGGCGTCGGCGCCGGGCTGACCGTTCCCGGCCGTCTGCACGGCTCGCTGCACCGGCTCGATCTCCATGCCGAGGTCACCGGCGAGCTTGCGGACGTACTCCGGGCGCTTCTCCCGGTCCTTGATCTTGGCGACCAGCGGGGCGGCCCGGCGCATCGCCTCCACCCGGCCGTCGACGGTGTCCAGGTCGTAGCGGTTGATCACGTGGCGCAGCGCGAAGTCGACCAGCGGTTCGCGGCGCGCGACCAGGTCGCGGACGGCCAGGTCACCCTTGGCCAGCCGCAGCTCGCACGGGTCCATGTTGTCGGGGCTGACCGCGATGAAGGTACGCCCCACGAAGCGCTGGTCGTCCTCGAAGGCGCGCAGCGCGGCCTTCTGCCCGGCGGCGTCCCCGTCGAAGGTGAAGATGATCTCGCCGGCCACCGCGTCGGTGTCCAGCAGCAGCCGGCGCAGCACCCCGATGTGGTCGCCGCCGAACGCCGTGCCGCAGGTCGCCACGGCGGTCGGCACCCCCGCCAGGTGGCAGGCCATCACGTCGGTGTAGCCCTCGACGACGACCACCTTGCCCTGCTTGGCGATCTCCCGCTTGGCCTGGTCGATGCCGTAGAGGACGTGCGACTTCTTGTAGATCGGCGTCTCGGGGGTGTTCAGGTATTTCGGGCCGTCGTCGTCGGCGAAGAGCTTGCGGGCGCCGAAACCGATCACGTCGCCGGCGAGGTCGCGGATCGGCCACATCAGCCGGCGCCGGAACCGGTCGATCAGGGTGCCCGAGCGGGACGGGCGGGACAGCCCGCCGGTGACCAGCTCGTCATGGGTGAAGCCCTGCTGGCGCAGGTGCTTGGTGAGCAGGTCCCAGGCGTCCGGGGCGAAGCCGCAGCCGTAGCGTTCGGCGGCGGCCCGGTCGAAGCCCCGCTGGGCGAGGAACTCCCGGGCCGGGCGGGCGCCGGCCGTGCCGAGCTGGGCCTGGTAGAACTCCACCGCGGCGGCGTGCGCGGCCACCAGCCGCTGCCGCTGGCCCTGCTGCGGCCGGGTACGCGGGGCGGAGTTGTCGTTCTCCACGTACCGCAGCTGGATGCCGACCCGGTCGGCGAGCCGCTCGACGGACTCGACGAAGCTCAGGTGCTCGGCGTCCATCAGGAACTTGATCGCGTCGCCGCCGGCCCCGCAGCCGAAGCAGTACCAGACGTTGCGGGCGGGCGAGACGTTGAACGACGGGCTCTTCTCGTCGTGGAACGGGCAGAGGCCCTTGAGGTTGCCGCCGCCGGCCGACTTCAGGGTGACCGTGTCGGAGATGACCTCGGCGATGGAGGTGCGCTCACGGACCAGCGCGATGTCCTCGTCCCGGATCCGCCCCGCCATCTGACCCACCACCTCCGGCGTACATCCTGCCCTGCCGGACCGACGATCCGGCGCTCGGGGGACGGGCGTGTGGCGAACGACGCCGCACGGCCCGCCGATGTCCGGCGGGCCGTGCGGTCAGGCCGTCCGGCGCGCGCCGTCGGCGGCGTCGCCGATCCGGGGGAACGGCTCGATCGAGAAGACCACCTCGACCGGCACCTCGAAGTACGCGGCGATGCGCAGCGCCAGGTGCAGGCTCGGCCTGAACTCGCCCCGTTCCAGATAGCCGACCGTCTGGTAGTGCACCCCCAGGGCGTCGGCGAGCTGCCGCCGGGAGATCCCCCGCTCGGCGCGCAGCACCGCGATCCGGTTGTGCACCGTCTCACTCATCGACGCCCTCTCATGCCACCCGTTGCATCGCGCGCTCGCGGCGCGCGGCGACCCGCGACCCGGACTCCCGGCGGGCCATCCGGCGCAGCACGATCGGGGCCAGGACCAGCCCGAGCACGGCCCAGAGGCCGAGCACGCCGAGGGTCTCCAGGTGCCGCCAGGAGCCGCCCAGCTCGACCGCCGCCATGCCGTCCGGGAGCAGCGCCGAGCGCATGCCCAACCCTAGCCAGTAGATCGGGAAGACCTGCGCGACGGCCTGGAGCCAGCCGGGATAGCTGTTGATCGGATAGAAGATGCCGGAGAGGGCGACCAGCCCCATGGTGGGCAGCATGACCAGCCCGAGGTTGCGCGGGTTCTCGATCAGCGAGCCGACGACCGCGCCCATGGGCAGGGTGGCGACCAGGCCGAGCACCGCCACCCAGGCCAGGGTGAACCAGGCGGCCGGGCTGGTCACCCGGAGCCCGTCCAGGAAGAACAGCGCCGGGACCAGTTGGACGAGCATGCTGACCAGCGCCACCGCCGACATCAGGGTGATCTTGCCGACCAGGTAGCCGAGCATGCCGTTCGGGGTGGCCTTGGCGCGCAGCAGCGTGCCGTCCTCCCGCTCGACCACCAGCTGCTGGGCCAGCACCAGCATGCCGCCGAAGGCCAGCCCCATGCCCAGCGCGCTGGGCAGCGTCCGGGCGCCGAGGGAGAACTGGGTGCCGGGCACCGTGGCGCCGCGCATGAAGAACATCGCGACCAGCAGGACGAACGTGGGGAAGAAGTAGTTCCACAGGTCCTGCCCGTTGGTGAAGGTGTTGCGCAGCTCGATCACGCCGCGCCGCACACCGGTGCGGACGGCTGCTCCGGTGGGGCTCATCGCTCGTCTCCCGTCTGCCAGACCCGGGCGGCCGCACCGGTCCGGGCGCCGGACTCCTGCTCGTACACCAGGGCCATGTAGGCGTCTTCCAGACTGGCCCGCCGCACCTCCAGCTCCTGCACGGCGTCGCCGTGCTGCCGGAACAGCTCCCGGAGGAAGCCGGTGGCGTCCGCCGCGGCGTGCACGAAGCGCTCGCCGTCCCGGCTCCAGCGGATCTCGGCGTCCCCGGCGACCCGGCGGGCCAGCTCGTGCGGGGAACCGTCGGCGATGATCCGGCCACCGGCCAGCAGGAGGATCCGGTCCGCCAGCTTCTCGGCCTCGTCCAGGTCGTGGGTGGTGAGCAGGATGGTCGTGGAGTCGAGGTCGGCGAGGCGGTGCACCAGCTCGTGGAACTCCCGCCGGGCGGCCGGGTCGAAGCCGACCGTCGGCTCGTCGAGGAAGAGCAGCTCCGGACGGCCGACGATGCCGACCGCCACGTCGAGCCGGCGGCGCTGGCCGCCGGAGAGCTGGTGCACCCGCTTGTCGGCGTGCGCGGCCAGGCCGACCGTGGCCAGCAGCTCGTCCACCGGCCAGGGCCGACGGACCCGGTCGGTCGAGTACGGCGCGTAGAAGTCGCCGAGGTGCGACAGCAGGTCCCGGACCCGCCACTTGCCGTGGTCCCGCCAGGACTGGAGGACCACGCCCAGCCGGGACCGCCACCGTTCGTCGCCCCGGCCCGGGTCGGCGCCCAGGACCCGCACCTCGCCGGCCGAACGCATCCGGAAGCCTTCGAGGATCTCGATGGTGGTGGTCTTGCCGGCCCCGTTGGGCCCGAGCAGGGCGAGCACCTCGCCGCGTCGGGCGGTGAAGCTGACGCCGTGCAGCACGTCCACGGTGCCGTACCGCATCCGCAGGTCACGGACGTCGAGGACGAGGTCGTCGTCGGGTGGGTGGGGAGCCGCGTCGACTCCCGCCAGATGAACCGCGGTCATGACCGCTCCCCCGGTGTGTGACGGATCAGTACCGCGAAATGTAGCACCCCTACTACATATCGAGGTAGACCCGCTCAGCCCCGGGGGCGGTGGAACCAGCGGGTGACCGGAGCCGGCTCCTCCTCCTCGTACGACCGGGCGGCCCGCACCGCGGCGGCCAGCCCGGACCGGCGCGGCCGGACCGGCGGCCGGACCGCCGGGTCGGCGGCCAGCTCCCGCACCAGGGCCACCGCCAGGCCGAGCATCACCACCACGAACGGCAACGCGACCAGGATGGTGGCCTGCTGCAACGCGGCCAGCCCGCCGGCGAGCAGCAGCGCCGCCGCGACCGCCCCGATGAGTACGCCCCAGAGCACCACCACCCCCCGGTGCGGCCGCAGCGCGCCACCGGAACTCAAGGAACCCAGCACCAACGCGGCCGAGTCCGCCCCGGTGATGAAGAAGAGCGCCACCAGCACCGCCGCCAGCACCGTGGTGACCGTGGCCAGCGGCAGCGCGTGCAGGAGCCCGAAGAGGGCGTTCTCCGCACTCGTCCCGACGTCGGCGACCAGGTCCCGGGCACCCGTCCGCTGCACCCGCAGCGCGGTGCCGCCCATGATGGCGAACCAGACGATGCTCGCCCCGCTCGGCACCAGCAGCACCCCGGTGACGAACTCCCGGACCGTGCGCCCCCGGGAGATGCGGGCGATGAAGATGCCGACGAAGGGCGCCCAGGAGATCCACCAGGCCCAGTAGAAGATCGTCCACGAGCCGAGCCAGGCCGGGTCGGTGAAGGCCCCGGTACGGGTCGACATGACGACCAGATGACTGAGGTAGTCACCGACGGAGGCGGGCAGCACCTCCAGGGTGTAGATCGTCGGCCCGGCCACGAAGACGAAGACCATCAGCCCGACCGCCAGCACCACGTTCGTGGTCGACAACCACTTGATCCCCTTGTGCAGGCCGGTGAACGCCGAGACCACGAAGGCGGCGGTGAGCGCCCCGATCACCACCAGCTCGACGGCCGTGCTGGCCGGCACGTCGGTCGCCGCGTCCAGCCCGGCGGCGACCTGGAGCGCGCCGAGCCCGAGGCTGGTCGCCGAGCCGAAGACGGTGGCGAAGACCGCGAGCAGGTCGACGGCCCGCCCGACCGGCCCGTACGCCCGGGCGCCGAGCAGCGGCTCGAAGGCCGCCGAGATCCGGTTGCCGCGCCCCTTGCGGAAGGTCGAGTACGCCAGCGCCAGCGCGGCGATCGCGTAGATCCCCCACGGGTGCAGCGTCCAGTGGAAGAGGGTGTACTGCATCGCCGTCGCGGCGGCCGGACCGGACTGCGGGGCGACGCCGGCGGCCGGTGGCGGGCTGGCGTAGTGCTGGATCGGCTCCGCCACGGCATAGAAGATCAGGCCGATCCCCATGCCGGTGCTGAACATCATCGACACCCACGCCGTCGTGCTGAACTCCGGCTCGTCGTCGTCGGCACCGAGCCGGATCCGGCCGTACCGGGACGCCGCGAGCACCACGGAGAGCACCAGGAAGGCGTCCGCCGCCACCACGAAGAGCCAGCCGAAGGTGGAGATCGCCCAGGCCAGCCCCGACGAGGCGAAACCCGCGAGGGACCGACCCCCGAGGACCCCCCAACCGACCACCGCCAGCACCCCGACGACCCCCGCCGTGAGCACCACCCGGTCGGTACGCCCCGACCCGGCCCGGCTCTGCCCCACCTGCTCCGCCATGGCCCAATCCTGGGCGGACGACCGGTTCCGGCGGGCCGATACCGCGCATCTCCACCCTTGCGGATCTTGGCTACGGTGGGAGGCCGCGACCGCGGGGAGGACAGCCGGATGACCGAGGACCAGGACGTACCGCTGACCATCGCCCTCGCCGAGTACGAGCACCTGCGCGAGCTGAGCCGGGCGGTGCACGACCAGTCGGCCGCCCGGTTCACCTTCTTCCTCGCGGTGGCCACCGCCGCCACCGCCGTCTCGGCCGGGCTGATCACCACGGGCGGCACCCCGGGCGGCCCGGTCCGCCCCGCCGTACTGGCCGGCCTGGGGGTGCTCGTCCTGCTGCTCGGGATCGCCGTCTTCGCCCGCCAGGTCGAGCTGAACGACCGGGGCCGCCGGTACGCCGTCGCCGCCACCGTGCTGCGTACCTGGCTGACCCGCCGCGCCCCGGAACTGGCCGCGTACGTGATGATGCCGACGCTCGACGACCCGGGCCCCTTCGCGCCGGAGCCGTTCCGCCGGCACTGGTTCCGCGACCTGGTCAGCCAGGCCGGCATGATCGCCGTGGTGAACAGCGTGCTGGTGGCCCTGGCCGCCGCGCTGGCGGTGCTGGCCGTCGGGCCGGTGTGGCTGGCCGCGACGGTGGCGGCGCTGGTCGTCCCCGGCTCGCTGGCGCTGCACGTGCGGGCGATCCGCCGCCGCGTCGCCGGCTCCGCCGCGCAGGTCGGCCTGGTCCTCGACCGCCGTTCGCTGCCCCCGACGGAGCGGGCGGTCGTCGGTACCGGCGAGACGTACGCCTGACCCGCCCCCCGCACCGGGCTCAGGCCGTGGCGGTCGCCTCCTCGGCCTCGACCTGGCGGTTCCAGTCGGCCTTGGTGGCACGCCAGCCCTCGTCGTCGAAGCCGCGCCGCCAGTAGCCGGAGATCGACAGGGCGGCCGCCGGCACTCCCCGCTCGACCCGCAGCAGCCGGCGCAGCTCCTTGACGAAGCCGGCCTCGCCGTGCACGAACGCGTGCACCGCGCCGGGCCGGAACTCCAGCGCCCGGACCGCCTCCACCAGGGCCGCGCCGACCGGGCGACCGGCCCGGTGCAGCCAGGTCAGCTCCACCGCGCCCGGGCTGGTCAGCGGTAGCTCGTCGGCCGGGCCGTCGACCTCCAGGAAGACCGTGGCGGGCGCGCCGGCCGGCAGCCGCTCCAGGGCCGCGGCGATCGCCGGCAGCGCGCTCTCGTCGCCGACCAGCAGGTGCCAGTCGGCGGCCGGGTCCGGGGCGTACGCGCCGCCGGGGCCGGTGAAGAGCACCTCGTCGCCGGGGCGCAGCGCGGCGGCCCACGGGCCGGCCAGCCCCTCGTCGCCGTGGTGCACCACGTCGACGGTCAGCTCGGCGCGCGCCGCGTCGAAGGCCCGCACCGTGTACGCCCGCAGCCGCGGCCACTGCTCGCGGGGCAGGTCCCGCTTGAGGGTGGCCAGGTCCACCGGGTGCGGATAGCGCACCCCGGCCGGCGGGAAGACGAACTTGACGTAGTGGTCGGTGTACTGGCCCACCGGCAGGCCGACCAGCTCCGGACCGCCGAGCACCAGGCGGATCAGGTGCGGGGTGGGACGCTCGGTCCGCAGGACCGTGGCGGCGGTCAGCTTCTTCGTCATGCCGGTAAGGCTAGCCTCAGTCCCGGCCGTCCCCCACCCGCCCACCGACCAGGCGACCGTGCCAGGCCAGCGCGGCCGGGTCGGTGAGCGAGGCGACCTGGTCGACCACCACCCGCAGCCGGGCGGCGTCGTCGGCCGCGTCCCGCCACTGCGGCGCGAAGACCGGATCCAGCGCGTCGGGCGCCCGGTCGACCAGGGCGGCGACCAGCTCGGCGAGGATCTCCCGCTGTCGGGCGTACCGGGGGCCGGCGCCGGGACGGCGCATCACGTAGCGCAGCGCGATGCCCTTGAGCAGGGCGCACTGGGCCCGGATCCGGCGCGGCACCACCAGGTCGGCGGCGTACCGGCGGTGCGGCTCGGGGCCGAAGCGGTCCCGGGTGGCGGCCACCACGGTCGAGACGAACCGGCCGGTGAGCACACTCGTGGTCGCCTTCAACGCGGCCTGCGCGCGGTGGCTGCCGTCGTACGTGGCGAGCGGGGCGAGCACCGGGTCGGCGAGCAGGTCCACCAGCACCCCGCCCAGGTCGTCCGCGGACTCCCCGGAGTACGCCGCCGCCACGTCGGCGCAGAGCGCCCGCCGCTCGTCGGCGTCGGCCAGCAGGCGCAGGCTGACGTACCCGCCGTGGATGCCGTCCTCCACGTCGTGCACCGAGTACGCCACGTCGTCGGCCCAGTCCATCACCTGCGCCTCCAGGCAGCGCCGGCCGTCGGTCGGGGCGCCCGCGCGCAGCCAGTCGAAGACCGGGCGGTCGTCGGCGTACACACCGAACTTGCGCTGCCCGGTGCGGCGCGGCCACGGATACTTGCTGACCGCGTCGAGCGAGGCCCGGGTGAGGTTCAGCCCGGCGGAGCGGCCGTCGGGGGTGAGCACCTTGGCCTCCAGCCGGGTGAGCACCCGCAGCGTCTGCGCGTTCCCCTCGAAGCCGCCGCAGTCGGCGGCGAGGGTGTCCAGCGCGTCCTCGCCGTTGTGCCCGAACGGCGGGTGGCCGAGGTCGTGGGCGAGTCCGGCGGTGTCCACCACGTCCGGGTCGCAGCCGAGCCGGTCGCCCATCTCGCGGGCGATCTGCGCCACCTCCAGCGAGTGCGTCAGCCGGGTACGCAGGAAGTCGTCCGTGCCGGCGGTGTGCACCTGGGTCTTCGCGGCGAGCCGGCGGAACGCCGCCGAGTGCAGCACCCGCGCCCGGTCCCGCTCGTACGGCGACCGCCCGTAGCCGGTGTCCTTGGGCGCCTCGTCGACCAGGCGCGCCGCATCGTCAGCCGGACCGGCGCTCAAGCGTCATCCCCGCTGCCGGAGCACGCAGAACTCGTTGCCCTCCGGGTCGGCGAGCACGGTCCAGTCGACGTCGCCCTGGCCCACGTCGACGTGCCGGGCGCCCATGTCGACCAGCCGCTCGACCTCGGCCTCCTGGTCGGCCGGGCGCAGGTCGAGGTGGAGCCGGTTCTTGGTCTGCTTGGGGTCGGTGACCGGGACGAAGACGATGCCGGGGAGCTGGTCCGGCGCGGGGCGGATCTCCACCTCGTCCGGCTTGTCGGCGACCACCTCGTAGCCGAGCGCCTCCGCCCACCAGTGGGCGAGTCGGGACGGGTCGCGGGCGTCGACGGTCAGGCTCTCCCAGACGCTGGTCATGCGGCCACCCTTCGCCGGTTGCGCGGACAGTGCGCCCAGGTTACGCCGGGACGCGGCGATCGGCGCGCCGGGCGACCCGCCGCAGGGGGCCGCCGGGGTACCGGCGGCCCCTTTGCTCTGCAGCCATATTCGCAACACCGGTCGACCCCCGGGGTGCTGCGTCCGTGGCTGCAGAGCAAAGGCGGACCCGGGTCAGCCGCGGGGCCGCCGGGCGTACCGGCGACCCCGTGGTGGGCACGGGTCAGCGGGAGTCGGAGCCGCCGGTCTCCACGGCCGCGCGACCGGCCTCCAGCCGGGCCACCGGCACCCGGAACGGCGAGCAGGAGACGTAGTCGAGGCCGACCTCGTGGAAGAAGTGCACCGAGTCGGGGTCGCCGCCGTGCTCGCCGCAGACGCCGAGCTTCAGCCCGGGCCGGGCGGCCCGCCCCTCCTCGGCGGCGATCCGCACCAGCCGGCCGACGCCCTCCCGGTCGATCGACTCGAACGGCGAGATGCCGAAGATGCCCAGCTCCAGGTAGCGCCAGAAGAACGCGCCCTCCACGTCGTCGCGGGAGAAGCCCCAGCCCATCTGGGTCAGGTCGTTGGTGCCGAAGGAGAAGAACTGGGCCGCCTCGGCGATCTGCCCGGCGGTGAGCGCGGCCCGGGGCACCTCGATCATGGTGCCGATCAGCACCTCGACGCCGCTGTCCCCGACCACCTCGGCGATGATCTTCTCGGCCTCGGCGCGTACCGTCTCCAGCTCCTGCACGGCACCGACCAGCGGCACCATGATCTCCGGGCAGGCGGTGCCGCCCTCGCGGGTGACCGCGACCGCGGCCTCCGCGATGGCCCGGACCTGCATCGCGAAGAGACCGGGGATGACCAGGCCGAGCCGGACCCCGCGCAGGCCCAGCATCGGGTTCTCCTCGTGCATCCGCCGGACGGCGGCGAGCAGCGCCTCCTCCTTGGCCACGTCCTCGCCGCGCTCCTGGGCGACCGCCACGTTGACCGCGAGCTGCTCCAGCGGGGGCAGGAACTCGTGCAGCGGCGGGTCGATCAGCCGCACGGTGACCGGCAGCCCGTCCATCTCGCGGAAGATCTCGATGAAGTCGGCCCGCTGCAACGGCAGCAACGCGGCCAGGGCGTCGTCCCGCTCCCCGTCGGTGCGGGCCAGGATCAGCCGCTCGACCAGCTCCCGCCGGTCGCCGAGGAACATGTGCTCGGTGCGGCACAGGCCGATGCCCTCGGCGCCGAACCGCCGCGCCCGCGCCGCGTCCTCGCCGGTGTCGGCGTTCGTCCGGACCGCCAGTCGCCGCGTCGCGTCGGCGTGCGTCATGATCCGGTGTACGGCCCGGACGAGCGCGTTGTCGACGTGCTCCGGCTCCAGGCTGCCCTCGAAGTACTGCACCACCTCCGACGGCATGACCGGCACCTCGCCGAGGTAGACCTTGCCGGTGGTGCCGTCGATGGAGACCAGGTCGCCCTCGTTGACGACGTGCTCGCCGACGGTGAACTTCTTCGCCGGGACGTTGACCTCCAGCGCGTCGGCGCCGGAGACGCAGGTCTTGCCCATGCCCCGGGCCACCACCGCGGCGTGGCTGGTCTTGCCGCCGCGCGAGGTGAGGATGCCCTGGGCGGCGATCATGCCGTTCAGGTCGTCGGGGTTGGTCTCCCGGCGGACCAGGATCACCGACTCCCCCTCGGCGGCCAGCTCGACGGCGCGGGCGGAGGTGAAGACCACCTTGCCGGAGGCGGCGCCCGGCGAGGCGCCGATGCCCTTGGCGACCGGCTGGAACTCGTGGTCGAGCTGGAAGCGGGGGAACATCAGCTGGGCGAGCTGCGCGCCGTTGACCCGGTGCAGCGCCTCGTCGAGGTCGATCAGGCCCTCGTCGACGAGCTGACCGGCGATCACGAAGGCGGCCGCGGCGGTGCGCTTGCCGACCCGGGTCTGGAGCATCCAGAGCTTGCCGCGCTCGATGGTGAACTCGATGTCGCAGAGGTCCCGGTAGTGCTCCTCCAGCCGGGCCATGATCCCGAGCAGCTCGTCGTACGAGGACTTGTCGAGCTGCTCCAGCTCCTGCAACGGCACGGTGTTGCGGATGCCGGCGACGACGTCCTCGCCCTGCGCGTTGGCCAGGTAGTCGCCGTAGATGCCCTGCGCGCCGCTGCCCGGGTCGCGGGTGAAGGCGACGCCGGTGCCCGAGTCGGGCCCGAGGTTGCCGAAGACCATGGAGACGACGTTGACCGCGGTGCCGAGGTCGGCGGGGATGCGCTCCTGCCGCCGGTAGAGGATGGCGCGCTCGGCGTTCCACGACTCGAAGACGGCGCGGATGGCCAGGTCGAGCTGCTCGCGCGGCTCCTGCGGGAACTCCCGCCCGGTGTGCTTGACGAAGATCTTCTTGTACGCGTCGACCAGCCCGCGCAGGTCGTCCGCGTCGAGGTCCAGGTCGTTCTGCGTACCCTTGGCGTGCTTGGCCTCGTCGAGCGCGTGCTCGAACTCCTCGCCCGGCACCTCGCAGACGGTCTTGCCGAACATCTGGATCAGCCGACGGTAGGAGTCCCAGGCGAACCGGTCGTTCCCGCCCGCCTGCGCGCTGAGCCCGACCACGCTGCGGTCGTTGAGGCCGACGTTGAGGACGGTCTCCATCATGCCGGGCATGGAGAACTTGGCGCCGGAGCGGACGGAGACCAGCAGCGGGTCGTCCGGGTCGCCGAGCCTGCGCCCCATCTCCCGCTCCAGGGACTCCAGGTGCGCCTCGATCTGCCCGGCCAGTCCGTCCGGCTCGCGGCCGGTCGTCAGGTACGCCTTGCAGGCCTCGGTGGTGATGGTGAAGCCGGGCGGAACCGGCAGTCCGAGGTTGGTCATCTCGGCGAGGTTGGCACCCTTGCCGCCGAGCAGGTCCTTGAGTTCCTTGTTGCCCTCGGCGAAGTCGTAGACGTACTTCTGCTCGACCGTCTCTTGCGCTGCCACCAGAGCCTCCCACGCGCGCCATTGACACTTAACGAAGGTTCAGTTCGGACTTACCCCGGGAGCGACCACCGGTAATCCCGGCGTCGTCAGCGATCGGTGGGCGAAGGTTAAGCGAACTTCGAGTGGGCTGGGACCGTTCGGTGACAATCGGCACAACGGTCACCACTGTCCGCGTCCGTACCGGTTTCTGGGAACGCTTCCACGCGCACGATCACGCAATCTCGCCGCCCCTCGTACTCTTGACAGCGCTCGCTCGGCCGAAACTCACCTTTGCCATATCCCACGCGAATACACCCCGGAGCCGCCACCGTGCCGTCCCTGCGTGACACCAGCCCCGACCAGGGCAGGACCGCCGTCCCCGGCGTCCCGGCGCGGCCGGCGGACGGGGCGACGCCGGCGGGGATCTCCCCGCACCCGCCGGCGGTGGCCGACCTCGCCCACGCCGCCGCCCGGTCGGCCGACCGGTTGCTCACCCCGCCGGCCCCGGTCCGCCTCGGCGACGTGGTGCCCGCGCCGGAGCGCGTCCACCCCGACCCCGCGGCCGACTTCACGCTCCCCCCGGATGCGGTCGTCCGGGTCAGCCCCGACCCGGCGGCCCGGGACGTGGCCGAGCAGCTCGCCGACCTGCTGCGTCCCGCCACCGGCCACCGGCTGCCGGTCACCGAGCTGGCCGACGCCGGAACCGACGGCCACCTGGTCCTCACCCTCTCCGGCCCGACCCCGACTCCGGCCCGGTCCACCCCGGCGCCGACCGCCGGGGACGGGCCGGCGGGGGACGAGGGCTACCGGCTGACGGTCGCCCCCGACGAGGTACGGATCGTCGCGGTCGGCGCCGCCGGGCTCTTCCACGGGGTGCAGACGCTGCGGCAACTGCTGCCGGCGGCGATCGAGAGCCGCACCCCGGTGACCGGACGGTGGACGGTGCCCGGCGGCACGATCGTCGACCGGCCCCGGTTCGCGTACCGGGGGGCGATGCTCGACGTGGCCCGGCACTTCTTCGCCGTGCCCGACGTGCTGCGGGTGATCGACCACCTGGCCCGGTACAAGCTCAACCACCTGCACCTGCACCTCACCGACGACCAGGGGTGGCGGATCGCCGTCGACTCCTGGCCCCGGCTGGCCGACGTGGGCGGCGCCACCGAGGTGGGCGACGGCCCCGGCGGCTTCTACACCAGGGCCGACTACCGCCGCATCGTCCGCCACGCCGCCCGCCGGCACGTCACGGTGGTGCCGGAGATCGACCTGCCGGGCCACACCAACGCGGCGCTGGTCGCCTACCCCGAGCTGGCACCGAACAGGATCGCGCCGTCGCCGTACACCGGCACCGAGGTCGGCTTCAGCTACGTCGACCACACCGACGAGCGGACGTACGCCTTCGTCGCCGACGTGCTCGGCGAGGTGGCCGCGCTCACCCCCGGACCGTGGCTGCACATCGGCGGCGACGAGGCGTTCAAGGTCAAGGGCGCGGCGTACACCGGTTTCGTGGAGCGCGCGCAGCGGATCGTCGCCGGCACCGGGAAGACCGTCGTCGGCTGGCACCAGATCGCCCCGGCCGGGCACGTCGACGGCCGGGTCGTGCAGTGGTGGGGCACCCATCCCGACGACCCCGAGACCGCCGACGCGGTACGCCGTGGCGCCCGGCTGATCCTCTCCCCCGGCAACCACGCCTACCTGGACATGAAGTACGCGCCGGACACCCCGATCGGACACGACTGGGCCGGCCTGATCGACGTCCGGCGCGCGTACGACTGGGATCCGGGCACCCACCTCACCGGCGTGCCGGCCGAGTCGGTGCTGGGTGTGGAGGCGCCGCTGTGGACCGAGTCGGTCACCACGCTCGCGGAGATCGAGTTCATGCTGCTGCCCCGGCTGCCCGCCCTCGCCGAACTGGGCTGGTCACCCCGGTCGACGCACGACTGGGCGGACTTCCGCGAGCGGCTGGCCGGTCACGGCCCCCGCTGGGCCACCGCCGGCATCGCCTTCCACCCCTCCCCCGAGATCCCCTGGCCCACCACCCCGTCCCGTCCCGTCCCCACCCCGCGCCCCGCCGACGCCCCCTGACCGTCCCCGCGGTCGCAGCGCCCGGCGGCGGGAGGGGTGAACGGACGCTACGAACTTGATGGCATTTCTGTAATCAGGCGTGAGCCCGCGCCCGGAACGGCATGAACCGGACACTGTGGGTGATTCATTGATGCCATCAAGTTCGTAGCCGCCTAGGCGCTACGTCACCCCGAAGCCGACCGTCGACGGCGGGGCGGTTCGCGTCCCGGCAAGCCGACAGTCGAGGTCGCCGCGGGGCGACCCGGGAGCGGGCCGCCGGATGTCCGGATCATCCCGTTCCCGTGGGGTTCGCGTTCCGACCAGCACGGTGGGGGCCCGGCGTGGTTGACGGCGGGCAACCCGTGGTCGGGGCCACCCCACCGGCGGAATCATGTCGGGGGCGGGGTCGTTGAACATGGCAGACCGCGCGGCATCCCGGCCCCCGAGCCGGTGACCGCCGGTCGGGAATGACCGGCCACCGGCCGTCGTTGCATCCCCCGGACCGCGAACACCGGGTCCCCACCGGCGAGGCCGGGGGAATGACTCCCCGCCGCCGGTCGTTACACCCCCGGGCCACCGAGCAGGTCGACCACGACCGCCGGACACCCCGAAGACTTTCCCCCTTTTTCGCGGCACCCCGCGCACCCCCCGGTGCGTCGGCGTGTGTGCCGCACACCCCCGAATGGAAGGCGTGATCTGATCATGGCTACCACTCTGCTGCGCAAGACCGTCCTGACCGCTGCCGGTATCGCCGCCACCGCCGGTGGGATCGCCGGCCCCGCCATCGCGGCTCAGGCCACCCCCGCCGAGAAGGCCGCCACCTCGGTCACCACCGACCGCAAGGGCCACGGCGAGCGCGAGCTGAACGTGCGCTACGAGGCGCAGCCCAACTTCTACTACTGCGGCCCCGCCGCAACGCGTAACGCCCTCTCCGTGCAGGGCAAGGCCATCGACGTGGACGCCATGGCCAAGAAGATGGGCACCACCGAGGACGGCACCAACTCCATCAACGACATCACCCCGGTGCTGAACAAGGAGACCGGCCGCGACGCGTACCGGAGCACCGAGATCCCGGCCGACAAGGTCGACGGCAAGCGCGTCGAGCAGCTGCGCACGGACATCGTGCGGGCCGTGGACGACGGCCGGGCCGTGGTCGCCAACATCGCCGGCACCGCCACCGACACCGACGGTGTCACCCACAGCTTCGAGGGCGGGCACTACATCAGCGTCGTCGGGTACCACGACGGTGGCAAGATCGTGACGATCGCCGACTCCGCCAACCCGGACCAGGCGTCGTACCGGATCGACGTGGACGAGCTGGCCCACTGGATCGCCAGCCGCGGCTACTCCTCCTGACCTGTGACCACCACGAAGGGCCGACCCCACCGGGTCGGCCCTTCGTCAGCTTCCGCTGCGGGTCAGCCCCCGGAGTCGTCCAGCTCGGCACCCTCGGGCACGGTGTCGTCGTCCCGGCTGGCGAGCCAGCCGTCCGGCAGGGCGACCTTGCCCGGGGAGTTGGTCCGGCCGCGCGGCTGGCCCAGGTTCTCCACCGGGAACGGCACCTCCGGGTCCAGCTTGCCGAGCAGGTCGTCGAGCTGCGCCAGGCTGTCGATCATCGCGAGGGAGCGGCGCAGCTCGCTGCCGACCGGAAAGCCCTTCAGATACCAGGCGACGTGCTTGCGGAAGTCGGTGCAGCCGTCCCGCTCGCCGCGCGCCGGGTTCCGGGCACCGGCCACGAACTGGTCCACCAGCAGCTCGGCGTGCCGGCGCATGGTCACCGCGACCTCGCCCAGGGTGGGCAGCCGCCGGTCGGGGCGGCCGTTGAAGGCGGCCTCCAGGTCGGCGAAGAGCCACGGCCGGCCGAGGCAGCCGCGACCCACCACCACGCCGTCCACCCCGGTGTGCGCGACCATCCGCAGCGCGTCGTCGGCCTCCCAGATGTCGCCGTTGCCGAGCACCGGCACGTCGAGGGCCTGCTTGAGGGTGGCGATGGCGTCCCAGTCGGCGGTGCCCGAATAGCGCTGCGCGGCCGTACGCCCGTGCAGGGCGACCGCCGCGACGCCGGCGTCCTGGGCGGCGAGGCCGGCCTCGACGTACGTCAGGTGGTCGTCGTCGATGCCCTTGCGCATCTTGATCGTGACCGGCACCCCGGCGGGTGTCGCCGCGTCCACCGCGGCCCTGACCAGCCGGGCGAAGAGCCGGCGTCGCCACGGCAGGGCCGAGCCGCCGCCGCGCCGGGTGACCTTCGGGACCGGGCAGCCGAAGTTGAGGTCGATGTGGTCGGCCAGGTCGCGCTCGACCACGATCCGCACGGCGGCGGCGGTCACCTCGGGGTCGGTGCCATAGAGCTGGAGGCTGCGCGGGTGCTCGTCGGCACCGAAGGCGATCATGCGCAGCGTCTTCGGGTTCCGCTCGACCAGCGCCCGCGTGGTGATCATCTCGCAGACGTAGATCCCGCCGCCCTGCTCCCGGCAGAGCCGGCGGAAGCCGACGTTGGTGATCCCGGCCATCGGCGCGAGCACCACCGGCGGCCACACCTGGTGCGGGCCGAGGGTCAGCGGGCGCAGCGCGGGCAGGGTCGAGGCAGTCACCGGACAAGTGTACGGAGGGTGCCGGCTCAGGGTCGGACGACGGTGAGCCGGAACCGGCCGCCGGTCTCCGCCGCGTGCGCCACCGCCCGGTTCACGGCGTCGAGTCCGAACTCGGTCACCTCGAAGGCGGCCAGGTCCAGCAGCCCGGACCGGGCCAGGTTGATCAGGCGGAGATTGGCCTCCTGCGGATACATCCACTGCCCCCGTACGGTGATGCTGTCGCGCATCAGCCAGGGGTACGGCAGGGCCAGGTCGGCACCGCCGAGCATGCCCACGCCCCCCATCAGGACGACCCGGCCGAACTCACGGACGGTCATCGCGGCGGCCCGGACGGCGGTGGCCGGGGCGGCCGGCGGCAGCAGGTCGAGCACCATGTCGATCGGTCCCGGGGCGGCGGCCCGCATGCGTCGCCGGTCGTCGTCCTCGTCCCCGGAGAGCCGGACGGTACGCACCCGGGGCCCGAACCGGTCGGCGAGGGCGGCGAGCATCCGCTCGTCCCGGCCCGGTGCGACGACGCAGCCCGCGCCCAGGGCCAGCGCGACGGCCACCCCGGCGCTGCCGAAGTTGCCGGTCGCGCCGCTGATCAGGATCGTCTCGCCGGGGCGCAGGTCCCCGGCGAGGAGGCCGCCGAACGGCACCAGGCAGAGCCGCAGCGCGCACCACCGGCCCGCCTCGTCGGGGTCGATCGGCCCCAGCGGGTGGACGTTCTCGGTGGGCGCCAGCACCTGCTCCGCGTACGAGCCGTGGCCGAAGTGGCGCTGCAGCAGCAGCCCGCCGTCGCCCCGGCCGCTCAGGCCCTGAAGGGTGATGTCCGGGGTCGGCGCGCCGTCGCGGGCGCGTACCGTCGGGTCGACGGAGACCCAGTCGCCCACCGCGAGGCGGGTAGCGTCGGGGCCGACCGCGCGGACCCGGCCGACCGCGCCCGCGCCGGGCACGACGGGCAGGGTGAGCGCGTACGACCGTTCGCCGCTGAAGACCTCGGCGGCGTACGGGAGCACGCCCGCCGCCACCACGTCGACGACGACCTCCCCCGTGCCGAGCACGGGGTCGGGAACGGTCTGGACGGTCAGGGGTGTGCCGAACTCGGTGAGGACAGCGGCGCGCATGATCGGATCGACTCCTGTCGGACGGACGGGCGGGTGACCGGCCCATCGTGCGTCGACCGGACGGGCCGGATTCAGGACCGGAGCGATCCTGGGACCGGCGGGTACCACCCCCGGGAACGAGGAGGAGACGATGGCTGAGCGGACCCGGACCGGGCTGGGCGAGTTCCTGCGGTCGCGGCGGGCCCGGCTGACGCCGGCAGCGGTCGGCCTGCCCGACCGGGGCCGACGCCGGACCCCCGGCCTGCGCCGGGAGGAGGTCGCCGAGCTGGCCGGGATCGGCATCGACTGGTACGTCCGGCTGGAGCAGGGCCGGGACGTCAGCCCGTCCGGGGCGACGGTGGACGCGCTGGCCCGGGCGCTGCGGCTGGACGGCGCGGAACACGCGCACCTGCGGGCGCTGGCCGGTACGCGCGGGCTGCCCCCGTTCGTCCGGGAGAGCGTCCCGGACGACCTGCGGCGGCTGCTCGAGACCCTGACCCAGCCGGCGTACGTGACCGGCCGCCGGTGGGACCTGCTGGCGTGGAACGCCGCGGCCGCCGACCTCTTCGCCGGGCTGGTCGGACTGCCCGAGCCGGACCGGAACTCGCTGGTGTACCTGTTCCTGGAGCCGGACGCCCGGCGGCTGTTCGGGGCCGGCTGGGCCGACGACGCGCGGCGGGTGCTGGCGAAGTTCCGGGTGGCGCACGACCTGCACCCGGCCGACCCGGCGTTCACCGGGCTCACCGCCCGGCTGCGGGCCACCAGCCCCGAGTTCGCGCGCTGGTGGGACCGGCACGACATCGACCGTGGCGGCAGCGGCCGCAAGACGCTGCACCATCCCGAACGGGGCGCGCTGCGGTTCGCGTACTCGTCCCTGCACCCCACGGGGCACCCCGCGCTGAAGCTGGTCGTCTACACGCCCGTGTAGCACACGACGGGGCCCCGACCGTCCGGTCGGGGCCCCGTCGCGCGGTCGCTCAGCAGCCGGGCAGGCGCTCGATCAGGTAGCGCTCGACCTGGTCCAGGGAGATCCGCTCCTGGGCCATGGTGTCCCGGTTCCGCACCGTCACCGCGTTGTCGTCGAGGGTGTCGAAGTCGACGGTCACGCAGAACGGGGTGCCGATCTCGTCCTGCCGGCGGTAGCGGCGGCCGATCGCCTGCGAGTCGTCGAACTCGACCACCCAGCGCTTGCGCAGGTCGGCGGCGAGCCCCTTCGCCTTCGGCGAGAGCGCCTCGTTGCGGGACAGCGGCAGCACCGCCACCTTCACC
This sequence comes from Micromonospora sp. CCTCC AA 2012012, assembly GCF_040499845.1. NCBI lineage: Bacteria > Bacillati > Actinomycetota > Actinomycetes > Micromonosporales > Micromonosporaceae > Micromonospora > Micromonospora mangrovi. The sequence goes on along the minus strand of NZ_CP159342.1, from coordinate 104,863 downwards.
GGGGACAGCCGCGGGTCGAAGCGCATCACGGTGCGCTTGTCGACGCCGCCCTTGGTGTTCGGCGCCTCGTCCTCGTCGTACGCCTCCAGCAGGAAGGCGAGCACCGCGCGGGTCAGGCCGGCGGCCGGCTCGATCACGTACGGCATCCAGCGCTCGCCCTTGGTCTGGTCGAAGTACGACAGGTCGACGCCGGAGTGCTTGCTGTGCGTCGACAGGTCGAAGTCGGTCCGGTTGGCGATGCCCTCCAGCTCGGCGAACTCGGTGCCGCCGAAGCGGAACCGGTACTCGATGTCGACGGTGCGCTTCGAGTAGTGGGAGAGCTTCTCCTTGGGGTGCTCGTAGAAGCGCAGGTTGTCGGCGGAGAGGCCGAGGTCCAGGTACCAGTTCCAGCGCTCGGAGAGCCAGTACTCGTGCCACTGCTCGTCGGAGCCCGGCTCGACGAAGAACTCCATCTCCATCTGCTCGAACTCGCGGGTCCGGAAGATGAAGTTACCCGGGGTGATCTCGTTGCGGAACGACTTGCCGGTCTGCGCGATGCCGAACGGCGGCTTCTTGCGGGCGACCGTCTCGACGTTCTTGTAGTTCACGAAGATGCCCTGGGCGGTCTCCGGGCGCAGGTAGTGCAGGCCCTCGTCGCTCTCCACCGGGCCCAGGTAGGTCTTCATCAGGCCGTTGAACATCTTCGGCTCGGTGAAGGTGCCCTTGTTGCCGCAGTTGGGGCAGTTCAGCTCCTGGAGCGAGGTCAGCGGCTTGCCGTGCTTCTCCGCGTACGCCTCCTCCAGGTGGTCGGCGCGGAACCGCTTGTGGCAGGACTGGCACTCGGTCAGCGGGTCGACGAACTCGGCGATGTGGCCGGAGGCCTCCCAGACCTTGCGGGCCAGGATGACCGCGGAGTCCAGGCCGACGACGTCGTCGCGCTGCTGGACCATGGTCTTCCACCACTGCCGGCGGACGTTCTCCTTGAGTTCCACGCCGAGCGGACCGTAGTCCCACGCCGACCGGGTGCCTCCGTAGATCTCGCTGGAGGGGAAGACGAAGCCTCGGCGCTTGGCGAGGCTGACGACGGCGTCGATACGGTCGGCTGGCATGTTTCCTCCTACGCCGGCTGGCGGTCGGCGGGGGTGCGGTGTGAGTGGAACCGGTCAGTTCGGGACAACGGTACGGCGACCGGGGGCCCGAGCCCAGCAGAATACCGGGGTCGGGTCAGCTCACCCCGCACACCTCCATGCCGCCCGTCTGCTGGTCCGGCGCGAGGGTGACCTGCTGGAGGTTCCGGTCGCCGCCGCTGAAGACCACGTTCACCGGGACGGTGAGGGTGTTCGGGTTCACCGGGCCCACCCGGTAGCTGGCGATCTGCGGCTCGGCGGCGACCCGTCGTTCGAACTCGGGGCGCGACTCGCGCTGCTGCGCGGTGTCGCAGAGCTTGTCGTACGCCTTGCGCCAGTCCTTCTCCACCAGCGCCTGGTAGTAGTCGTCGGTGACCGCCCGGCCCTGTTCCTCGACCGCCTGGACGTTGGTCACCGCGAGCCCGACGACGGCCGCGCCGCCCCCGCCGCAGCAGAGCAGCACGGCGAGCGCGCCGACGCCCAGCCCGAGCCAGAGCCGACGTCGGCCGCCCTCGGTCGGGGGTGCGGCGAACGGCGGCGCCACCCCCGGCCCGGCCGGCGGGGACGGCACGCCGGGCTCGGACGGCGGCCCCGCGACCGGCGGGACACCGTCGGAGCCGGGCAGCAGGTTGTGCGGGGGTGGGGCTGCCGGTCCGGGAGCGGTCATACGCCAGAGGGTAGTGCCCGTGGGCTCAGCGGAAAGGAGCAGCGGCCCGATCACTGGCGACGATGACGATCTCGCCCTCCGGCGCGGCGCTGGCGAGCGTCTCGTACGCGGAGGGTTCGTCGATCGACTCGGCGAGCAGCGGGGTGGCGTGCACCTTGACGTCGAAGCCGCCGAGCGCCCGCCGATAGGTCCCGACGGACTCCCACTCGGTGACCAGGCACCAGTGGGTCGGGTCGTCGAGCGCCCGCAGCAGTTCCCCGCGCAGGTAGCCGGGGCGGGCGGCGAGCGCCGCGAGGGCGGCGTGGGCCCGCTCGGTGAAGGCCGCGACGGCCTCCGCGTCCACCACGAACCGGTTGGTGACCAGCACCGCGTCCTCCTCGTAGAGTCTGTGGGATGCAGCGTACGCAGCGCCCCCTGCTGGCCCGGCTGGCCCGGGTCAATCCGACGACGGTCTTCCTGGCCACCCTGGTCCTGGTGCTGGTGGCGTTCTTCGCGCCCGGCCCCGTGGGTGGCGTGCTGCTGCTGGTGCTGGCCGCGGGGCTGGTGTGGCTGCTGGCCACCACCTGGCCGGTGCAGTCCCCCGCCACCCGGGTGATCCGCCTGGTCATGCTCACCGTGTTGATCGCGTTCGCCCTGGCCAAGCTCTCCTGACCCACGCGCGGCCGGCCGCACCCACACATGCAAGCATGCGTTTTTGACAATCAATTTCGTTATCGCGGAGAGTGGGGACATGACCGTCCGCTCCCGTGCCCTGGCCGCCGCCGCCACCGCCCTGCTCGCGCTGGGCGGCGTCGCCGCCTGCGGTGACGCCGGAGCCGACGCCGACCCGGACCGGGTCGACGTGGTGGCCGCCTTCTACCCGCTGCAGTTCCTCGCCGAGCGGATCGGCGGGGACGCGGTCCGGGTCACCGGCCTGGCCAAGCCGGGCGCCGAGCCGCACGACCTGGAGCTGCACCCCCGCCAGGTCGGGCAGGTCGTCGACGCGGAACTGGTCCTCTACCTCAAGGGCTTCCAGCCCGCGGTCGACGAGGCGGTCGCCCAGAACGCCGGGGACCGGGCCCTCGACGTGGCCACCGTCGCGCCGCTGCTCGACGCGGCGGCCGGCGGGCACGACCACGAGGGCGAGGCCGGGCACGCGGAGGAGCACGGCGGCAAGGACCCGCACCTCTGGCTCGACCCCACCCGGCTGGCCACCGTCGGTGACCGGCTCGCCGAGCGGCTCGGCCGGCTCGACCCGGACCGGGCCGCCGACTTCACCGCCCGGGCCGCGGCCTTCCGCGCCGACCTGGGCACCCTCGACCGGGAGTACGCCACCGGCCTGACGAACTGCCAGCGCCGGGAGATCGTGGTCAGCCACACCGCGTTCGGCTACCTGGCCGCCCGCTACCGGCTCGAACAGGTCGGCATCACCGGGCTCACCCCCGACACCGAGGCCCCGGCGGGACGCCTCGCCGAGGTGGCGAAGGAAGCCCGCGAGCACGGCGCCACCACCGTCTTCTTCGAGCGGCTGGTCAGCCCGAAGGTCGCCGAGACCGTCGCCCGGGAGGTCGGGGCGCGGACCGCCGTGCTCGACCCGATCGAGGGGCCGCCCGCCGACGGGGACTACCTGTCGGCCATGCGGACCAATCTCCAGACCCTGCGAACCGCGTTGGACTGCTCATGAACGCACCCGTGATCCAGGTCGACCACGCCGCCGTCGGCTATGACGGGCGACCCGTGCTGCGGGACGTCTCACTGACCGTCACCGCCGGCGAGGTGGTCGCCGTGCTGGGCGCCAACGGCTCCGGCAAGTCCACCCTGATCCGCGCCGTGCTCGGGCTGGTCCCGCTCGGCGCCGGCTCGGTCACCCTCTTCGGCACCCCGCAGCGCCGCTTCCGGCACTGGCACCGCATCGGGTACGTCCCGCAGCGGCTCGGCGCCGGCAGCGGCGTACCGGCCACGGTGGGTGAGGTGGTGGCGTCCGGGCGGCTGGCCCGTCGGGGCATCCTGCGTCCCTCGGGGCGCGCCGACCGGGAGCAGGTCGCCGCCGCGCTGGCCGCCGTCGGGCTGAGCGACCGGGCCGGCGATCCGGTCGCCACCCTCTCCGGCGGGCAGCAGCAGCGGACCCTGATCGCCCGGGCGCTCGCCGGCGAGCCGGAGCTGCTGGTGCTGGACGAGCCGACCGCCGGGGTCGACGCGGTCAGCCAGGAGGCGTTCGCCGGCGCGCTGCGCGGTTTCCTGGCCGGCGGCGGGACGGTGCTGCTGGTCGCCCACGAGCTGGGGCCGCTGCGCCCGCTGATCAGCCGCGCGGTCGTCGTCCACCAGGGCGGCATCTGCCACGACGGCCCGGTGCCGGAGCCGGCCGGGCACCACGCGGAGCCGGGCCACGACCACGTGCACCCGCACTGCGACGAGGAGCCCGCCGGGCTGTGGAGCATCTGACATGGACCTCTTCCAGTACGACTTCATGCTGCGCGCCCTGGTCGGCGCGCTGGTCATCGGGCTCGCCGCACCGGCGCTCGGGATCTATCTCGTGCAGCGCCGGCTGGCGCTGATCGGCGACGGGATCGGGCACGTGGCGCTGACCGGTGTCGGCGCGGGGCTGCTGCTCAACCGCTCCCCCGTGCTGGTGGCGGTGCTCGCGGCGACGCTCGGCGCGATCGTCATCGAGCTGGTCCGGGCCCGCGGGCGTACCTCCGGGGACCTGGCCCTGGCCCTGCTCTTCTACGGCGGCATCGCCGGGGGCGTGATGCTGGTCGGCCTCTCCGACGCCAGCAGCGCGTCGCTCAACTCGTACCTCTTCGGGTCGCTGACCACGACGTCGCCGGCCGACCTGGTCACCATCGGTGTGCTCGGCGTGGTGATCGTGGTGACCATGCTGGCGCTGCGCCCGGCGCTCTTCGCGGTCTGCCACGACGAGGAGTACGCCCGGGTCTCCGGTCTGCCCGTCCGGGCGCTCAACCTGCTGCTCGCGGTGACCACCGCGGTCACCGTGACCATCGCCATGCGGGCCGTCGGGGTGCTGCTGATCAGCGCGCTGATGGTGGTGCCGGTGGCCACCGCGCAGCAGGTCACCCGGGGCTTCCGCAGCACCATGGCGGCCGCGATGGCGCTGGGCCTCTTCGCCGCCGGGGCGGGCATCTCGGTCGCGGCCAGCGCCGACACCGCGCCCGGGGCCTCGGTGGTGCTGCTCGCGATCGCCTCGTTCCTGGTGGTCGCGCTCGGCGCGGCGGCCTGGCGGGCGGCGCGCCGCCGGTCCCGGCCGCCGGCCGGTGCGCCGGTGGTCGAGCCGCACGAGCACGAAGTCGTGCTCGGATGAGGCTGCGCCGGAGGGTCCGGTCGGCATTGGTTACCGTTGCGGAGTGACCGGCACGAACGGGTACGACGCCTTCGAGGGCGCGGGTGACCTGCTGCGCGCCCTGTCGGCGCCGATCCGACTGGCGATCGTGAGCGAGCTGGCGCAGGGTGATCGGTGCGTGCACGAGCTGGTCGAGAAGCTGGGCGCGCCGCAGCCGCTGGTCTCGCAGCACCTGCGGGTGCTGCGCGGCGCGGGGGTGGTGCGCGGCAACCGGCGCGGCCGGGAGATCGCGTACGCGCTGGTCGACGAGCACGTCGCGCACATCGTCGCCGACGCGGTCAGCCACGCCGGGGAGGGGCCGTGAGCGAGAGCACCTTGCGCAACACCCGCCAGCGGACGGCGGTGAGCAGCCTGCTGGCCGAGGTGGAGGGCTTCCACAGCGCCCAGGAGCTGCACGCCATGCTGCGCCAGCGGGGTGAACGGGTCGGCCTGACCACCGTCTACCGGACGTTGCAGGGGCTCGCCGACGCCGGCGACATCGACGTGATGCGCCCGCCCGGCGGCGAGCACCTCTACCGGCGGTGCAGCGAGGGCCACCACCACCACCTGGTCTGCCGGGCCTGCGGGCGGACCGTCGAGGTGGCCGGGCCGGCCGTGGAGAGCTGGGCCGAACGGGTCGCCGCCCAGCACGGCTACGCCGACGTCAGCCACACCCTGGAGATCTTCGGCACCTGCCCGGCCTGCGCCGGCTGACAATTCCGACCCGTGCCCGGGCGGCCGGGGCGTGGCACGCTGTCCGGCGTGAAGATCTACGCCGACCGTTTTCCCACCGCCCTCCGCCAGCTCCTCACCGACCTGCTCGTCGTCGTCTGGGTGTACGCGGCGATCCGCTTCGCGCTCTGGCTGCACGACCTGGTCGAGAAGCTCGCCGTACCCGGGAAGAAGCTGGAGGGGGCCGGCGGCGGCCTCGCCGACAACCTGGCCGACGCCGGCGGCAAGGTCGGCCGGGTGCCGCTGGTCGGCGACGAGCTGACCGCCCCCTTCACCAAGGCCGCCGACGCCGCCCGGGCGATGGCCGAGGCGGGCCGCGACCAGCAGGAGCTGGTCGGCCAACTGGCCCTCGCGCTGAGCATCGCGGTGCTGGTCTTCCCGCTCGGGCTGGTGCTCTTCGGCTGGCTGCCGCTGCGGATCCGCTGGATGCGCCGGGCCGGCGCGGCGAAGGCGCTCGCCACCGCCCCCGCCGGGCGGGACCTGCTGGCGCTGCGCGCGCTCGCCGGTCAGCCGCTCGGCCGGCTGGCCCGGATCGCCCCCGACGTGGCCGAGGCGTGGCGGCGCGGCGACGACGCGACCGTCGACGCGCTCGCCGCGCTGGAGCTGCGCGGACTCGGCCTCAAGCCCGGTCGGTAGGGTGTCCGGGTGCTCTACTTCCTGATCGTCGTCGCCGTGCTGCTGCTGGTCTACGCGGGTGTCCTGGTGAGCTTCGTCCGCAAGGGTCGCAAGATCCCGCCGGCGGCGTACCTGGTGCTGGCCGGGCTGAACGGCCTCATCCTGGCCGCCGTGATCGCCTGGGCCGTCGCCCGCTGAGCGCCGGCTCCCGGCTCCCGGCTCCCGGCTCCCGGCTCCCGGCTCCCGGCTCCCGGCTCCCGGCTCCCGGCTCCCGGCTCCCGGCTCCCGGCTCCCGGCTCCCGGAGCATGTTCGCCCACGAGCGATATGACGGAGAGACATGAATATGCCTCTCCGTCATATCGCTCGCCGTGGTGACCGCTGCCGGACGGCGCGTCGCTCACCGCCCCACCCGTGCCTCCTCGGGGGGTCGGCCCGGCTCGACCCGGCCAGCCCGCTGACCGATGCTGTGCCGCCGCGCCGGCTCACCCCACGGGCGGGATGCGGCGGCGGACGTCCTCGGCGGTGGACGGGCCGGGGGTCCAGCGGGCCACCCAGGGGGCGTCGGCCGGCGGGGTGGCGATCCCCTCCTCCAATGAGGCGTACCGGCCGGCGAGGATGCGCTTCGCCGCCGTCACGTCGAGGTCGTCGGTGTTCGACCAGAGGCCGGTGAACAGCTCGTCGATCCGCAGCCGGGCCTGCCGGCAGAACAGGTCGGCCAGCTCGACGTTCTCCGGGTGCTCGGCCCGCTCGGCGGTGGCCCGGACGCAGACCGCGGACATCGCGAACAGCTCCGCGCCGATGTCCACCACCCGGCCCAGGAACGCCTGCTTGCGCTCCATCTTCCCCTGCCAGCGGGACATCGCGTAGAAGGTGGACCGGGCCAGCTTGCGGCTGGTCCGCTCGACGTGCCGCAGGTGACCGGCGAGCGGGCCGAAGTCGGCGTACGCGCCGGGCGCCTGGCCCTTGCCGACGGCGAGGGTGGGCAGCCACTTCGCGTAGAAGGCGCCGGCCTTCGCGCCCGCCTTCGCCTTGCGGCCGAGGCCGGCGTCCGGGTCGATGATGTCGCCGGCCACCGAGAGGTGGGCGTCGACCGCCTCACGGGCGATCAGCAGGTGCATGATCTCGGTGGAGCCCTCGAAGATCCGGTTGATCCGCAGGTCCCGCAGGAGCTGCTCGACGGCGGCCGGACGCTCACCCCGGGCGGCCAGCGAGTCGGCCGTCTCGTAGCCGCGTCCGCCACGGATCTGGACCAGCTCGTCGGCGATCTTCCAGGCCATCTCGCTGGCGTAGAGCTTCACCAGCGCCGCCTCGATCCGGATGTCGTTGCGGTCGTCGTCGGCGAGCAGACAGCACAGGTCCAGCATGGACTCCATGCCGTACGTGGTGGCCGCCATGAAGGCCAGTTTCTTGGCCACCGCCTCGTGCTCACCGACCGGCCGACCCCACTGGACCCGGTCGGCGGCCCACTCCCGGGCCACGTTCAGCGCCCACTTGCCCGCCCCGACGCACATCGCCGGCAGCGAGAGCCGCCCGGTGTTCAACGTGGTCAGTGCGATCTTCAGGCCCTTGCCCTCGCCGCCGATGACGTTCTCCTTCGGCACGAAGACGTCGTGGAAGCGGGTCAGGCTGTTCTCCAGACCGCGCAGGCCGATGAAGGAGTTCCGCCGCTCGACGGTGATGCCCTCGCTGTCGCCCTCGACCACGAAGGCGGTGATCCCGCCGCGCCGGCCCTCGGCGGCGGGCACCCGGGCCATCACCACCAGCAGGGTGGCGACGGTGCCGTTGGTGGCCCAGAGCTTCACCCCGTTGAGCCGGTAGCCGGTGCCGTCGGAGGTCGGTTCGGCGGTGGTCGCCAGCCGGGCCGGGTCGGAGCCGACGTCCGGCTCGGTGAGCAGGAAGGCGGAGACCTCACCGGCGGCGAGCCGGGGCAGGAACTGCTGCTTCTGCTCCGGGGTGCCGAACATCTTCAGCGGCTGTGGCACGCCGATCGACTGGTGCGCCGAGAGCAGCGCGCCGATCGCCGGGCTCACCGAACCGGCCCGCATCAGGGCCCGGCAGTAGTGCAGGTTGCTCAGCCCCAACCCGCCGTACTTCCGGTCGATCTTCATGCCGAAGGCGCCCCGGCGGGCCAGTCCCCGGAACACCTCGTCCGGGATGGCCGCGTCTCGCTCGATCGCCGCGCCGTCCACCTCGGCGTCCAGGTACGCCCCAAATTCGGCGAGGAACTCCTCGGCGCGCGCCGCGCCACCCGGGTCGGTGCGGGGCCACGGGTCGATCAGGTCGAGCCGGAACCGGCCGAGGAAGAGTTCCTTGCCGAAGCTGGGCCGGTCCCAGACGGACTCGCGGGCCGCCTCGGCGACCTGCCGCGCCTCCTTCTCGGAGACCTGACCGGCCTCGGCGGGCAGCGGCGCGGCACCGCCCGCATCGTCGATCGCGGCAGCGGTCGCGACCGCCTCGTCCGTCGGCCCGCGGTCCGGGTCGTCCCTCGGCATCGTCCGGCCGGTGGGGCCACCGGCGCCCTGCGGTCCGTCCGGTCGGCTGTTCTGTGTCGTGGTCACGGCTGCCTCCTCGAACCTCGGTCCGGCTGCGTCGACGTGCTCGACGAAAACGACGCTACCCCCGGGTGTTACCCAGGGGTAGCGTCCGCTGCACGTCCGATTTGGCGGGCCGGCCCGTTCGTCGCGAGGGTCAGTCGCCGGAGAGCACCTGCGGGTCGTCGTCATCGTCGTCGATGTCGTCGTCGCCCCAGCCGCGCCGGACGAACGGCAGGAACATCCAGAAGGTGAGGAACCAGAGCGCGGTGACCGCGCTGAGGATCAGGGCGGTCGAGCGGTGCAGCACGAAGTCGGTGACCAGCAGCACCGCGCTGACCATCGAGATCAGCATGAAGGCCAAGCCGCCGCTGGCCATCCGGTGGGCGAACCGGACCAGCTCCGGCTTGCGGCCCTGCCGGAACAGCGCCCGGTGGAAGGCGACCGGCGAGATGATCATCGCGGCGGACGCGGCGGCGGAGAGCAACGCGACGATGTAGACGTCCTTCTGGAAGCCACTGGTCCGGGTGAAACCGTTGCTGAAGGGCAGGGTCAGCAGGAAGGCGAAGAGGATCTGCACACCCGTCTGCGCCACCCGCAGCTCCTGCAGCAGGTCGGCGAAGTTGCGCTGCCAGCGCTGCTTCTCGGTTTCCTTGGACACTCGGCTACCTCCACGGAAGACGCTACTGCCGGCGGGGAGCACCCCGTCGGCAGCAACGCCAGTGCCCGGGCGCGAGCGCGGCGAAACGCGACCCGACCTCAGGAACCCCGGCGGATCCGGCCGGCGTACCGGGCCTCCAACTCGGCGTTGTGCTCGTCGCCGCCGGTGATGTTGGCGGACAGATAGACCGGCGGCCGCTCCCCCGCCGCCAGCAGCCGGGCGCACACCTCCGCCACGACCTGCTGGGCCAGCAGGGCGGCGGTGATCGAGGAGACCGCGCCGACCGCGCCGCCGTCGGGCAGTGGCAGGGTCGCGTCGCCGTACGGGGCGCCGTTGTCGAGCACCACGTCGGCGAAGTCGGCGAGCTTGCGCCCCGACGGGTGGCGGGACGTCATCCGGCCGGAGTGCGCGGCCGAGGTGATCGCCACCAGGGCGTGCCCCCACTGCTTCACCAGCGCCGCGAACTCCACCATCGCCCCGTTGACGCCGGAGTTGGAGGCGAGCACGAAGATGTCCCGCGGGCTGACCGGGGCCAACTCGTAGAGCCGGTGCGCCACCGCCGGGTCGCGCTCCAGGTGCGGCCCGAGGATGCTCGCCGGCTCGCCGCCGTGCAGCACCAGGTCGCGCAGCGCGATCCGGTTGGTGGGCACCAACCCACCGGCCCGACCGGCGATCTCCATCGCGAGCGCCTCGGAGTGCCCGGTGCCGAACGCGTGGATCACCCCGTCCGCCCGCAACGCCTCGGCGATCAGGTCGGCGGCCCGACCGACCGCCTCCCGCTGCCCGGCGGCCACCCGGGCCATCGTCGCGGTCACCGTCGCCAGGTACGCCTCGGCGCTCACCGTCATGCTTCCTCCGTCCGTCGGGTCCGGGCCAGCCACTCCACCGCGAAGCCGACCGCCGCGCGCTGGTTCATCAACCGGCCCGTCCCGTCACCGACCGGCCCCACCCGGACCGCCCCGGTCTCCTCCAGGTCACGGCCCAGCTGCCCGAAGTCGCTCTCGTCCAGGTCCACGTCGTCCCACCACACCCACTCGCGGCCGCCGTCGCCGGTCCGCACGGCGGCCGCCAGCCGCGTCCTCGGCGCTCCGGGCCGGCGGTACTCGGCCAGGTGCAGCGAGGTGTTCGATCCGTGGTCGACGCCGAGCAGCAGCACGTCGGCGTCGAGGTCGTGCAGCCGGGCCAGCGGCGAGCGCTCACCGAGCATGTCGGCCCGGGAGTGGTCGGCGACGATCCGGGCGGCGGCCGGGCCGGCTGCGGCGAAGGAGACCTGCGGGTGGTCGCTGCGCAGCGCGCCGGGCCAGGTACGGACCTGCTCGGCCAGCGCCCCCATGAACCGGCTCGGGGTCAGCGCCGGGTCGAAGCCCGGCAGCTCCGCCCGGATCACCGGCCACCAGTCCGCCGGCACCGGCGGGTTGACCCAGCCGGCCGGGTCACTGTTCTCCGGCGTGTGGGTGGGCACGACGAGGGTGCCCTCCGGCCCGAGCACGTCACGCAGCGCGCCCACCACCGCCTCGGGACCGCCGCAGATGAACCCGAGGCGGCGCAGCCCCGCGTGCACGAGGAGCACCCCGCCGGGGCGTACGCCGAGGTCGTGGAGCTGGGCGGCGAGCGACGCGCGGGTGTGCGGCCGGGCCGGCGCGGACGCCGCGGTCACCCGGCGGCCCGGGCGAGGATCGCCTCGGCCAGCGGGCCGGGGGCCGTGTCGGGGATCCAGTGGCTGACGCAGGGGAGCACGACGAAGCGGAAGTCGCCGGTCACGTGCCGGGCGCACGCCTGCGCGGCGGTGCGGCCGATGGCGACGTCCCGGTCGCTCCAGACGAAGGTGGTCGGCACCTGCACCGGGGGGATGGCCTTCATGTCCGCTCCGGACATCGCCCGGTACCAGTTCAACGCGGCGGTCAACGCGCCCGGCTGCCGCAGCGGGTCGGCGTAGCGGGCCACCCGGGCCGCGTCGCCCACGTCGGAGAGCATCCGGCGCAGCACGGCCGCGTCGAACGCGAGCAGCACCCGCTCCGCGAGGTGACGTCTGCGGAACAGCGCCATGTAGGTCGACCGGGCCCGCTGCCCGAAGTCGGTGGCCAGCGCGTCCGCCATCGCCGTCGGGTGCGGCACCGAGACCGCGGTGAGGCTGCGGACCAGCTCCGGCCGCGCCCCGGCGAGCCCCCACGCCACGACCGCGCCCCAGTCGTGCCCGACCACGTGCGCCGGCGCGACGCCGAGCGCGTCGAGCACTTCCGCCGCGTCGTCCACCAGCTCCGGGATCCGGTACGCCCCGACGTCCGTCGGCCGCGCCTCCGGCGAGTAGCCCCGCTGGTCCAGCGCGTACGTGCGCAGCCCGGCGGCGTGCAGCGCGGGCACCACGTCGTCCCACTCCCCGCTGTGCTGGGGGAAGCCGTGCAGCAGCAGGACGGGTGTGCCGTCCTGCGGGCCGCCGGTGTGCACCTCGAACGTCAGACCCCGCGCCTCGACCCGCATGATCGCCACCCTACCCACCGACCGCCCTGCTGGGCCGTCGACGCAGGTCGGTGCTAGCGTCAGCCGAGACAACTTCATATCCGACAGGGGAGCGCACAGCGCTGAGAGTGCGGGCACCGCCCGCAGACCCTCGAACCTGATCTGGGTAATGCCAGCGCAGGGAGTTCGGTCGACCTCCAGCCGCGCCGTGGTCCGGTGACAACCGGGCGCGGCGTGCGTCTTCTCCTGGTTCGTTCCAGTGAACTGGGAGCATTCATGAACCACACGGACAGCAACCGCTGGCGCACCATCGACATCGTGGTCGCCTCGGTGATCGCGGTCGCCTTCGGCGTCATCTTCTGGGCCTGGGGCCTGGTCTGGAGCGCCACCGAGGGCGCCTTCACCTTCTTCCCGCCCGCGCAGACCCTGCTTTACGGCGTGTGGCTGATGCCGGCCGTGCTGGGCGGCCTGATCATCCGCAAGCCCGGTGCGGCGCTGTACTGCGAGACCGTCGCGGCGGTCGTCTCCGCACTGCTGGGCAGCCAGTGGGCGGGCACCGTCATCCCGCAGGGCATCGTCCAGGGCCTCGGCGCCGAGCTGGCCTTCGCCGCCTTCCGCTACCGGTCGTTCCGGCTGCCCACCGCGCTGCTCGCCGGCGCGCTGACCGGCCTGAGCGCCGCGCTCTTCGACTTCTTCGTCTGGAACGGCGGCTACGACCTGACCAGCTACCGCATCCCCTACGCCCTCCTGACGATCGTCAGCGCCACGATCATCGCCGGCGCCGGCTCCTGGCTCCTGGCCAACGCCCTGGCCCGCACCGGCGCCCTCGACCGCTTCCCCGCCGCCCGCGACCGCACCCTGGTCTGACCCCCACACCCTGAGTTGATCAAGAGGTTTGCGTCAGCTGAGCGGGTTCTCCTGACGCAAACCTCTTGATCACCGAGGCTGAGGCGGGAGGTGCGCGGTGAGCGCGGTGGTGGTGCGGGGGTTCGGGTGGCGGCACGCGGGGCGGCGGGCCTGGGCGCTGCGGGGGGTCGACCTGCGCGTGGAGCGCGGGGAGCGGGTGCTGCTGCTGGGGGCGTCGGGGGCGGGTAAGAGCACGCTGCTGGCCGCCCTCGCCGGGCTGCTGCCGGAGGACTCCGGTGCGCAGGAGGGCACCGTCGAGATCGACGGGCTCGACCCACGCAAGGCCCGCGAACAGGTCGGCATCGTCTTCCAGGACCCGGAGAGCCAACTGGTGATGGCCCGCAGCGGCGACGACGTCGCGTTCGGGCTGGAGAACCGGGGCGTACCGGCCGGGGAGATCTGGCCCCGGGTGGACGAGGCGCTGCACCGGGTCGGCTTCCCGTACCACCGGGACCGGCCCACCGCCGCCCTCTCCGGCGGGGAACAGCAGCGGCTCGCCCTCGCCGGGGCACTGGCGCTGCGGCCGACGCTGCTGCTGCTCGACGAGCCGACCGCCAACCTCGACCCGGCCGGCGCGACGCTGATCCGGCGGGCCGTCGCGGACGCCGTCGACGCCGACACCACGCTGATCCTGGTGGAGCACCGGGTCGCCGAGGCGTTGCCGCTGGTGGACCGGGTGATCGTCCTGGAGCCCGGTGGCGGGGTCCGGGCCGACGGGCCGCCGGCCGCCGTCTTCGCCGCACACGGCGACGCGCTCGCCGCCGAAGGGGTCTGGGTGCCGGGCCGGACCGTGCCGCCCCGGCACGCGACCGCGCCGGCCGGGGAGCCGCTGATCACCGCCGAGCGGCTCGGCCTGCCACCCCGGCTGGCCGAGACCGACCTTTCCGTACGCGCCGGCGAGGCGCTCGCCGTGCTCGGCCCGAACGGCGCCGGCAAGTCCACCCTCGCGCTGCTCCTGGGCGGCCTGCTCCGCCCCGGCACCGGTACGGCCACCGCCACCCCCACCCTCGCCGGCCGGGACGCCCGCACTCCCCCGCACCGCTGGCGGGCACCCGCGCTGGCCCGGCGGATCGGCTCGGTCTTCCAGGACCCGGAACACCAGTTCGTCACCGGTACCGTCTTCGACGAGCTGGCCCTCGGTCCCCGCCGGACCGGCCGACCCGAAACGACGGTCAGGACCACTGTGGACGCCCTGCTGGAGCGGCTCCGGCTGGCGAAGCTGGCCGGGGCGAACCCGTACACCCTCTCCGGCGGCGAGGCGCGGCGGCTGAGCGTGGCGACCGCCCTGGCCACCGCGCCGCGCCTGCTGATCTGCGACGAACCGACCTTCGGACAGGACCGGCGGACCTGGCGCGAACTGGTCGACCTCTTCGCCGAACTGCGCGACGCCGGGCACGGCGTCGTCGCGGTCACCCACGACCCCGACTTCGTCGCCGCCCTCGCCGACCGCACCGTCACCCTGGAACACCGATGACGACCACCGCCGCACCCGGCACCAACCCCGACCGCACCGTCACCCTGGAACACCGATGACGACCACCGCCGCACCCCGAACCAACCCCGACCGCACCGTCACCCTGGAACACCGATGACGACCACCGCCGCACCCCGCACCAACCCCGACCGCACCGTCACCCGGGAGCGGTCGTGATCGACGTGGGGTCGGTGGCCGCGCCCGGGGCGCCGCTGGCCCGGCGCAACCCGGTGGCGAAGCTGGCGGCCGCGCTGGTCTTCTCGTTCACCCTGATCGCCACCCTGGACCCGGTGGCCCCCGCGCTGGCGCTGGCCGTCGAGCTGGCCGTGCTGCCGCTCTTCGGCATCCGCTACCGGGTGCTCGCCCGACGGGCGTGGCCGCTGCTGGCCAGCGCCGGCGGCATCCTGGTCACCCTGGTGCTCTTCGCCGCCGACCGGTCCGGCCCGGTGCTGCTGGACGTCGGGCCGCTGGTGGTCACCTCGGGGGTGCTGCTCACCGCCCTCGGCCTGGTGCTCCGGCTGCTCGCCGTGGCGCTGCCCGGGATCATCGTCTTCGCCACCACCGACCCGACCGACCTGGCCGACGCGCTGGTGCAGAACGCGAAGGCACCGGCCCGGTTCGCCATCGGCGCGCTGGCCGCGTTCCGGCTGGTGCCGTTGCTGGAGCAGGAATGGCAGATGATCAGCATGGCCCGCCGGGCCCGGGGCGTGGACGCCGGCCGGAACCCGCTGTCGAAGCTACGGCTGTTCGCCTCGACGGCGTTCGCGCTGCTGGTGGGGGCGATCCGGCGGGGTACCCGGCTGGCCGTGGCGATGGACGCCCGCGGGTTCGACGCCGGCACCCCGCGTACGGTCGCCCGGCGGCAGGACTTCACCCGGGCCGACGCCCTGCTGATCGCCGGGGCGGCGGCGCTGGCCGGCGCGGCGCTCACGGTCAGCGTCCTGCTGGGCACCTTCCGCCCGCTGACCGGCTGACCGACCGGTCCCCGGTCGACTCCACGTCGCCGCCACGGGGCCTGGCCGGGGTGGTTGCCGTCGGCGGGGCGACGACAACCACCCGGGCCGGGTCAGCTGCGGCGGAAGGCGTACCGGCGGGCCTGGCCCGCCTGCTGGGAGCGGCCGGCGAACCGGGCGTCCCGACCGGGCGGCGGGCCGGCCTTCGGTGGGGCCGGCGACTCCGCCGGCAGGGCGACCGGTGCCGCCGGGGCCACCGCGATCGTGTCGAGATCGGGTGGGGTCAGGTCCACCAGGGACGGCTCCCCGGACGGCTTACGGGACTTCTTCGGACTGCGCTTGGCGGGCATCCACTACCTCCTTCTCACCGACGACCGTCCGTCGCGCCGGACGGGCGGAGTCGGCGGTGCGGGACCGGCCCACGGGGCCGGTCACTGGGTTCCGACCGCGACGACAGGGTCCGGCCGGACGAGCACGGGAAACGGGTCCGTCCGGGCGACGGGTCCCACCACGACGAGGGCCACGAACCGTGGCGGTGGAGGAGGCGGACGCCCGGGAGCGGACAGCTCGGCGGCCGGACGGCGGCGGAGCAGGCTCGACGATGGGGCGTCAGTTACGCATACCGGCACGCTAACCGACCGCCGGGCCGACCCGCACCCGAATTACTGGCACGATCGGCGGCATGCTGATCGCATTCTCGATCACCCCGCTCGGCGTGGGTGAGTCCGTGGGCGACCTGGTCGCCGACGCCGTCCGGGTGGTCCGCGAGTCCGGGCTGCCGAACCGTACCGACGCCATGTTCACCACCGTGGAGGGCGAGTGGGACGAGGTGATGGCGGTGGTGAAGCGGGCGGTCGACGTGGTCGCCGCCGAGGCGCCCCGGGTCAGTCTGGTGTTGAAGGCGGACCTCCGCCCGGGCGTCACCGACGCGCTGACCGCCAAGGTCGCCCACGTCGAGGCCCGCCTCGCCGAGGGCTGACCACCGACGGCCGACGGGCGAGGGCCGTCGACCGAGCGCCACCGCGCCCGCACCGACCGTCGACGACCCGGCCCGGGCCGCCGCCGACCGCGATACGGTCGCAGCACGGCAGTCCGACGAGAGGTGGCGGTACGGATGGCAGAGCGGGCGAGCGCGCAGATCGGCGTGACCGGGCTGGCGGTGATGGGCCGCAACCTGGCCCGGAACCTGGCCCGCAACGGCTTCACCGTGGCGGTGCACAACCGTTCGCCCGAACGCACCCGCAGCCTGGTCGCCGAACACGGCGACGAGGGCACCTTCGTGCCCGCGGAGTCCCTGGCGGACTTCGTCGGCTCGCTGGAGCGGCCCCGCGCCGTGATCGTCATGGTCAAGGCCGGCGCCCCCACCGACGCGGTGATCGACGAGCTGGTCCCGCTGCTGGAGGAGGGGGACATCGTCGTCGACTGCGGCAACGCGCACTTCGCCGACACCCGCCGCCGGGAGGAGGCGCTGCGCGGGCACGGGCTGCACTTCGTCGGCACCGGCGTCTCCGGCGGCGAGGAGGGGGCGCTGCGCGGCCCGAGCATCATGCCGGGCGGCTCCGCCGAGTCGTACCGGAAGCTGGGGCCGATCTTCGAGAAGATCGCCGCACAGGTCGACGGCACCCCGTGCTGCCGGCACATCGGCCCGGACGGGGCCGGCCACTTCGTAAAGATGGTGCACAACGGCATCGAGTACGCCGACATGCAGCTCATCGCCGAGGCGTACGACCTGCTGCGGGCCGGGCTGTCGGCCAGCCCGGCGGAGATCGCGGAGATCTTCCGGGAGTGGAACGGCGGCGAGCTGGAGTCGTTCCTGATCGAGATCACCGCCGACGTGCTGGCGCACACCGACGCCGCGACCGGCCGGCCCTTCGTCGACGTGGTGCTCGACCAGGCCGAGCAGAAGGGCACCGGCCGCTGGACCGTGCAGAGCGCCCTCGACCTGGGCATCCCGATCACCGGCATCGCCGAGGCGACCTTCGCCCGGTCACTGTCGGGCCACGCCGACCAGCGCGAAGCCGCCCGGCGGGCCTTCCCGGACGCCGGTGAGAAGTGGCAGGTGGACGACCGGGAGACGTTCGTCGAGGACGTCCGGCGCGCGCTGCTGGCCAGCAAGATCGTCGCGTACGCGCAGGGCTTCGACCACATCCGCGCCGGCAGCCGGGAGTACGACTGGGACATCGACCTCGGCGGCACCGCCACCATCTGGCGGGGCGGCTGCATCATCCGGGCCCGCTTCCTGGACCGCATCCGCGAGGCGTACGACGCGGAGCCGGAGCTGGCGACGCTGCTGGTGGCCCCGTGGTTCGCCGACCGGGTCGGCGCGGGGGTGCCGGGGTGGCGGCGGGTGGTGGCCGACGCGGCCCGGGCGGGCGTGCCGACCCCGGCGTTCTCGTCGTCGCTGGCCTACTTCGACGGGCTGCGCGCCCAGCGGCTGCCGGCCGCGCTGATCCAGGGGCTGCGGGACAACTTCGGCGCGCACACCTACCGCCGGGTGGACCGGGACGGCTCGTTCCACACCGTCTGGGCCGGTGACCGGGCCGAAGTGCAGGCGTGAGGCTCAGCCGAGGGTGGCGTGCATCTCCCAGACCAGGATCTCCGCCGGCTCGGCGGCGGCCACCCGCTGCCCGCCGGCCATGGTGATCCGGGCGGCGTCGCCCTCGCCGAGCCGGCCGGCGCCCTCCAGGGTCACCGCCCCGCTCGGCACGTAGAGGTGCAGGAACGGGGCGTCCGGCAGGTGCACCTCGTCGCCGGGGGCGAGCCGGGCGGCGTGCAGGGTGGCATAGCGGTTACGGATCCGGATGGCGGACGCGTCGGCGTACCGGTCCATGCCGGACGCCACCGGGACCAGGCCGCCGCGCAGCAGCTCGTCGCCGATCTCGAGCTGCTCGTAGCCGGGGCCGACGCCCTCGGTGTCCGGCAGCACCCACATCTGCACGAAGTGCACCGGCTCGCTGTGCGGCGCGCTGTCGTCGAGCCGCCAGGAGTCGTTCTTCTCCGAGTGCAGGATGCCGGTGCCGGCGCTCATCCGCTGGGCCAGGCCGGGATAGATGACCCCGGAGTGGCCGGTGGAGTCCTGGTGCACCAGCGAGCCGCGCAGCACCCAGGTGACGATCTCCATGTCCTCGTGCGGGTGCGTCTCGAAGCCGGTGCCCGGGTGCACCACGTCGTCGTTGTTGACCAGCAGCAGGCCGTGGTGGGTGTTGGCCGGGTCGTAGTGCCGGGAGAACGAGAACGAGTGCTTCGAGTCCAGCCAGGACAGCCGGGTGGCGAACCGGTCGGCGGCCCGGCGGACGTCCACGGCCGGCGTGGGTGCCAGCGCGGTCACCAGGCACGCTGCCCGGTCTCGGTGGGTGCCCAGCTCAGCGCCGTCTCGCCGGTGGCCAGCTCGGCGATCTCGCCGGAGCGGGCGGTCGGGGTGTGCCCGAACTCGGCGCAGTGCTGCTCGGCGATCTCGGCGCAGATCTCGGCGACCTGCTCGCAGAGCGGACTGCCCAGGTCGGCCGCGTTCAGCGCCATGATCATTTTGAACCGGAGATCCCGCATCTGCCCACCCCCGTGGCGGGCGCGTCCGGGCGGCGCGCCCTGCGCCGATCCTACGCGCGGCCGGCCCGGCGCCCGGCCGGAAAGCCGCAGCGCGACACGCGTCAGCGCCGCCACCCGGGAGGGTGACGGCGCTGACGGGAGTCGGTCAGAAGAAGCGACGCTTGCGCTTCGCCTTCTGCGGCCGGAGCATGTCGGCGCCCTTGGTGAGCAGTCGGCTCACCCCGGACGGACCGCGCCGGGCCTCGAGGGTCGTGCTGAGCCGGCGAGCACCGGCCGCGGCCAGCGGCACTGCGACCGCCATGACCGCCCACTGGGCAATCCGCTTCTGAATCATGTGGGTTCACCTCCGCTGTTGGCTGCTGGTCGTATCGGTACCCCGCTCACCGCGTCGGTAAGCGTGACCTCTACAGCACGGGGGCGACCGGATTCGGCAGCGCGCCACCGAAGCGGCGGTCCCGCTGGGCGTAGAGCTCGCACGCGTACCACAGGTGGCGGCGGTCGAAGTCCGGCCAGAGGGTGTCCAGGAAGACCAGCTCGGCGTACGCGCTCTGCCAGAGCAGGAAGTTGGAGGTGCGCTGCTCCCCGGAGGGGCGCAGGAAGAGGTCCACCTCGGGGATCTCCGGGTGGTAGAGGTATTTCTGGATCGTCTTCTCGGTGACCTTGTCCGGGTGCAGCTTGCCGGCCGCCACGTCGCGGGCGATCGCGGCGGCGGCGTCGGCGATCTCCGCGTGGCCGCCGTAGTTGACGCAGAACTGGAGGGTCAGCGTCGAGTTGCCCCGGGACATCTCCTCCGCGGTCTGCAGCTCGGAGATGACGCTCTTCCACAGCCGGCCGGCCCGCCCCGACCAGACCACCCGGACGCCCAGCTCCACGAGCTGGTCGCGGCGACGACGGATCACGTCCCGGTTGAAGCCCATCAGGAAGCGGACCTCGTCCGGCGAGCGCCGCCAGTTCTCGGTGGAGAACGCGTACGCCGAGAGGTAGGGCACGCCCAGCTCGATGGCGCCCTCGATGGTGTCGAAGAGGCTCTGCTCGCCCTGCTCGTGACCCTTGGTGCGGGGCAGGCCGCGCTCCTTGGCCCACCGGCCGTTGCCGTCCATCACCACGGCGATGTGCTTCGGCAGCGCCTCGGCGGGCAGCGCCGGGGGCCGGGCACCCGACGGGTGCGCAGTCGGCGGCACCGGCTCACGCCGGCCGGCCCTCATCGATCGGATCACTCGGTCTTCTCCCTGTTCACACCGGCCGTGCCCGGTCCGCCTGCGCCCGGTGGCGACGGGACCGCGCCGGTCGCCCCCCGGTCGACCAGCGGCAGCGAGCGTAACGCGCGCTCCAGGTGCCACTGCAGGTGCGCCGCGACCAGGCCGCTGCACTCCCGACGTACGCCGGCCTCGGTGGCGTCGGCGAGCACCCAGTCGCCGGTGGTCAGCGCGGACATCAGGTCGATGGTGGCCGGTGCGGGGTGCGCCGCGCCGGGCGGCCGGCAGTCCGGGCAGACCGCTCCCCCGGCCGGTACGGAGAACGCCCGGTGCCGCCCCGGCGTGCCGCAGACCGCGCAGGCGGTCAGGGCCGGCGCCCAGCCGGCGAAGGCCATCCCGCGCAGCAGGTAGGCGTCGAGCACCAGCGTGGTGGCGTGATCGCCGCGGGACAGCGACTTCAGCGCGCCGAGGGTGAGCTGGAACAGCCGCAGCGACGGCTCCCGTTCGACCGGGGTGAGCCGTTCGGCGGTCTCGGCGATCGCGCTGGCCGCCGTGTAGCGGGGATAGTCGCCGAGGAAGCGTTTGCCGTAGAGGTCGATCCCCTCGACCTGGCTGATGCTGTGCAGCGAACTGCCGTGGTTGCCCTTCGGGTCACCGGCGAGCTGGACGTCCACGTGCCCGAACGGCTCCAGCCGGGCGCCGAACTTGCTGGTGGTGCGGCGTACGCCCCGGGCGACCGCGCGCAGCCGCCCGTGCCGGCGGGTGAGCAGCGTGATGATCCGGTCGGACTCGCCGAGCTTCTGCACACGCAGCACCACCGCGTCGTCGCGGTAGAGCTGTCGGCGGTAACCGGCCATCCGGTCATTCTCCCTCGGGGTGCGATCTCAGGGTCGGTTCGGGGTGGACCGGCGGTCGGACCCGGATGTGCCGGCGCCCGGTCCGGTCGTAGCGTGCTGCCATGGCTCTGCACCGGACCCCCGTTCCGCGCTGGACGGCCGCCGCCGCGGCGACCCTGATCCTGCTCTCCGGGTGTGACACCCTCTCGTTCCGCCGGCTCGACTTCGACAACACCGAGGCGGTGAAGATCACCCGGATCAGCGTCCGTCCCGGCGCCGGGGACGTGGTGGTCCGGGCCGCCGGCACCGCCGCCCAGGTACGGATCAAGCGCACCGTGCGCTACCAGGGCGACGAGCCCACCGCCCGGTACGAGATCAAGGGCGACGAACTGGTCCTGGACACCGACTGCGGTCCCCGGTGCAGCCTCTCCTACGAGGTGACCGCCCCGGCGGGGGTGGCCGTCCGGGGCGAGGCCGCCTCCGGCGACGTGGAGCTCTCCGGGGTCGGGCCGGTCGAGTTGAAGCTCAACTCCGGCAACCTCACCGTGACCGGGGCGACCGGCGACGTCCGCGCCGAGACCGACTCCGGCAACATCGAGGTCGCCGACGTGGCCGGTACGGCGAGCCTCCGCGCCGCCTCCGGTGACGTCACCGGTCGCCGCCTCGCCGGCACCGTCGACGCCGAGGCCAGCTCTGGCAACGTCACCGTGGAGCTGGCCGCTCCGGCGTCCGTCCGCGCGCACGCCGCCAGCGGGAACGTCGACCTGACCGTGCCGGCCGGCCGGTACCGGGTCCGCGCCCACGCCGGCTCCGGCGACACCGACCTCGGCGTGCCGGACGACCCCACCGCGACGCTGGTCCTGGACGCCAGCGCGGCCAGCGGGAACGTGACCCTCACCCAGCGTTGATCTCCACGGTCACCGGTTCGTCGACGGCGGTGCGGGGTGCCGGCACCCGCGCCCGCCCGGCCGCCGCGCCCGCCCCCACCGGGACGAGCCGGGTCGCCGCGCCGGCCGGGGCGGGGCTGGCGGGGGCCGCGACCGGCGGCCGCACCGGGCCGCGCCGACGGCCGCCCGGCAGCAGCTCGGGCGGGCGGCGGGCCGCCAGGTCCTCCACCCAGCCCACCAGCAGCGTCACCACCCCGACCAGGGCGAAGACCAGCACCACCCGGACCGCCAGGCCGACCGGGTCGCGTACGGACCAGCCGACCAGGCCGACCAGCGGGGTGAGCAGCACGACGAACGGCATGTGCCACAGGTAGACGGTGAGCGCCCGCCGATTCACCAGGGTCACCGCGCGGCCGAAGAGCCGGTTGCGGTCCACCCAGGCGGCGGCGGCCGGCGCCCGGCCGATCACCACCAGGATGAACGCGGCGGACCAGAGGGCGTTGCCGAGGTGGATGTCGTTGAGGTCGTATCCCCGGGGGCCGGGGTGGGTGACGATCCAGCCGATGCCCGCGCCGGCCAGGACGACCGCCACCGGCACCAGCACCCGGTTGGCGAGCCGGGCCAGCAGACCGTCGTGGTGGGCGAAACCGAACAGCCAGGCGCCGAAATAGAGGCCGAACTCACGCAGCACGGTCGGCGCGTCCGGCAGGATGCCCACCTCGATCACCAGCAGCAGCACGTACGGGGCGAGCAGGGTGGGCAGCGGGGCGCGCCGGAACAGCCACAGGGCGACCGGCGAGGCGAGCACGAACCAGAGGTAGTCCCGCAGGTACCAGATCGGGCTGAGCGCCAACCCGCCCCAGTAGTTGGCCGGGGGGTCACCGACCGGGAAGAGCCAGAGCAGCACCTTCGTGCTCCACGGCAGCCCGGTGAGCAGCATCGCCGGCACGAAGACCGCCGCCGCCACCCAGAGGGACGGCAGCAGCCGACGCAGCCGGCGGGCGACCGCCGACGGGCCGGTCCGGTCGAGCGAGGCGGCCATCAGCGAACCGGCGAGCGCGAACATCACCGACATGGCCGGGAAGACCAGGGTGAGCGCCGCGTAGCCCGTCACGTGATAGACGACGACTCGCACGATGGCCAGGAAGCGGAGCAGGTCCAGGTATCTGTTTCGCATCAGCCTGCATCGGGGTCCGGGGGCGGGGGCGAAGTTCCCCTACCCTCCGGGTCGGCCGCGACAAACGAGCAGAGCCCCCGGGCAAACGTGAAAGATCCCATATGCCCGACCGGTCAGGACCATCGACGGCCGCCGGACCGACGGACCGGCGGCCGTCGGGTACGTCAGAAGCCGAGCTTGCGCAACTGCTTCGGGTCCCGCTGCCAGTCCTTCGCCACCCGGACGTGCAGGTCCAGATAGACGCGGGTGCCCAGCAGCTCCTCGATCTGCTTGCGGGCGGTGGTGCCGACCGCCTTGAGCCGGCTGGCCCGGTGCCCGATCACGATGGCCTTCTGGCTGGGCCGCTCGACGTAGAGGTCGGCGTAGATCTTGGTGAGCTGGCCCTCCGCGATCATCTCCTCGACCACCACGGCGATCGAGTGCGGCAGCTCGTCGCGGACCCCCTCCAGGGCCGCCTCCCGGATCAGCTCGGCGCAGAGCACCTGCTCCGGCTCCTCGGTGAGCATGTCGTCCGGATAGAGCTGCGGCGACTCGGGCAGATAGCCGGTCATCACGTCGACCAGGGTGTCCACCTGGTGCCCGGAGACCGCGCTCACCGGCACCACCGCGGCGAACTCACCCAGCTCGCTCACCGCGAGCAGCTGCTCGGCCAGCTTCTTCTTGTCCACCAGGTCGGTCTTGGTCACCACGGCCAGCACGGTGGCCTTCAACTCGGCCAGCTCGCCGGTGATGAACCGGTCACCCCGGCCGATGGGCTCGTCCGCCGGGATGCAGAGGCCGATCACGTCGACCTCGCTCCAGGTGGAGCGGACCAGGTCGTTCAGGCGCTCGCCGAGCAGCGTCCGGGGCCGGTGCAGACCCGGGGTGTCGACGAGGACGAGCTGCGAGTCCGGGCGGTGCAGCACGGCCCGGATGATGTGCCGGGTGGTCTGCGGCTTGTTCGAGGTGATCGCGATCTTCGTACCGACGATCGCGTTGGTGAGCGTCGACTTGCCGGCGTTCGGCCGCCCGACGAAACAGGCGAAACCCGCACGGTACGGCGGACGCGGCGCGGACCCGGTCACTCCACCACCGTGCCGAGGACCGTGCCGTCCGGGGCCGCCACGTGGATCGGCGCGTCCGGCGCCAGGTCACGGACCGCGGCGTGCCCGGACCCGTCCAGCGTCGACGCCTCGGTCACCACCACGGCGGCCTCCAACCGGCTCGCACCGGCCGCCACCGCCGAGGCGACCGCGAGCTGCAGCGCGGTCAGGGTGAGCGAGGGCAGCGCCACGCTGGCCGCGGCGTACGTCCGACCGTCCTGGTCGCGGACCGCCGCGCCCTCCACGGCACCGACCCGGCCGCGCGCGCCCCGGGCCAGGATGACCAGCTTGCCGTCCTCGGCGCTCAGCTCCGCCGGATCGGACGGGGTGGGCCGGGCAGCCGGTACGGCGGGTGACTCAGGCATCGGCGGGTTGCCTCTCCTCGGATCGGTTCTGGTTGCTGCGGGACTCGGCGTGCTCGCCGCGCCCCGGACTGTCCTGCCCGTCGGTCGGCTCGATCCGGCTCACCAGCACGGTGTCGATCCGGTTGCGCCGACCGGTGGTGCCCTCGGCGATCAGCCGCAGGCCGGCCACCTCGGCCTCCGCACCCGGGATCGGCACCCGACCGAGGGACTGGGCGAGCAGACCGCCGACCGTCTCCACCTCGTCGGTAGGGAGTTCGGTGTCGAAGAGCTCGCCCAGATTCTCCACCGGGAGCCGGGCGGTGACCCGTACGGCCCCGTCGTCCAGGCGTTCGACCGGCGGGCGTTCGACATCGTACTCGTCGGTGATCTCGCCGACGATCTCCTCCAGGATGTCCTCGATGGTGACCAGACCGCCGGTGCCGCCGTACTCGTCGACGACGATGACCAGGTGGTTGCGGGCCGCCTGCATCTCCGAGAGCAGGTCGTCGACCGGCTTGGACTCCGGCACGAACGTCGCCGGGCGCATCAGCTCCGCCACCGGCAGCTCCTCGGCCCGCGGATCCCCGCCCCGGGTACGCCGGATCAGGTCCTTCAGGTAGAGCACGCCCAGCACGTCGTCCACGCTCTCCCCGATCACCGGGATGCGGGAGAAGCCGGAGCGCAGGAAGAGCGCCAGCGCCTGGGAGAGCGTCTTGCCCTCCTCTATCCACACCATCTCGGTACGCGGCACCATCACCTCACGGGCGATGGTGTCACCGAGGGCGAAGACCGAATGGATCATCTGCCGCTCGCCGTGCTCCACCACACCGCGCTGCTCGGCCAGGTCGACCAGCTCGCGCAGCTCCACCTGGGTGGCGAACGGCCCCTCCCGGAAGCCGCGCCCCGGGGTGACCGCGTTGCCGATCAGGATCAGCAGCGAGGCGAGCGGGTTGAGCGCCCGACCCAGCCAGCGCACCAGCGGCGCCACCGCCCGGCCGACCGCGTACGCGTGCTGCCGGCCCAGGGTGCGCGGTGCGACACCGACCACCACGAAGCTGACCACGGTCATCGCTCCGGCGGTGACCAGCGCGGCCCGCCAGCCGGCGCCGAAGCTGTCCACCGCGACCAGGGCGACCAGGGTGGTGGCGGTCAGCTCGGCCAGCAGCCGGAGCAGCAGCAGGAGGTTGAGGTGGCGGACCACGTCCCCGGCGACGGCCTGCAGGGCCCGCGCGCCGCGCGCCGAGTCCCGGGCCAGCTCGGCGGCCCGGGCCGGGGAGACGGCGGCCAGCGCCGCCTCGGTCATCGCGATGAGGCCGGCCAGCACCACCAGCCCCGCCGCGAAGACGACGAGCTGGACGTCGGGCAGGCCCGGGGCGGCGCCGGCCGCCAGGGTGCTCATCACCGGGACCGGGTCGACCGCCAGCTGGCCAGCAGTCGGGCCTGGAGCCCGAACATCTCGCGCTCCTCCTCCGGCTCGGCGTGGTCGTAGCCGAGCAGGTGCAGCACGCCGTGCACGGTGAGCAGGTGCAGCTCGTCCGCGGGCGAGTGACCGGCGGTGGCCGCCTGCTTGGCCGCGACCTCCGGGCAGAGCACGATGTCGCCGAGCAGCGCCGGCTCACCGCCGGCCGGGGCGCTCTCGCCCGGGCCGTGGTCGACGCTGCCCTCGTCCATGGGGAAGGCGAGCACGTCGGTCGGGCCGTCGCCACCCATCCAGCGGTGGTTCAGCTCGGTCATGTAGTCGACGTCGACCAGCAGCACGGAGAGCTCGGCGAGGGGGTTGACCCCCATCTCGTCGAGGGCGTGCCGGGCGACGGCGAGCACGGCGTCGGTGTCGACCTCGACACCCGACTCGTTGGCGATCTCGATGGACAACTGTCTTCCTCTGGTGAGTTAGCGGCGCCGGCCGGCCCGGCCGCCCTGGGCGGTCCGCCCGGGTACGGCGTGCACGCTCTGCGCCTGCTGGTTCTCCCGCTCGGCGTCCCAGCGGGCGTACGCGTCGACGATCTCCCCCACCAGCTTGTGGCGGACCACGTCGGAGCTGGAGAGCTGGGCGAAGTGCACGTCCTCGACGCCTGCCAGGATCTCCCGGACCACCCGCAGGCCGCTGGTCGTCCCGCCGGGAAGGTCCACCTGGGTGATGTCGCCGGTCACCACGATCTTGGAGTTGAAGCCGAGCCGGGTGAGGAACATCTTCATCTGCTCGGGCGTCGTGTTCTGCGCCTCGTCCAGGATGATGAACGCGTCGTTGAGCGTGTTGTGCGTCACCAGGAAGTCATCGGTGACGTAGAGCGAGTCCGCCGCCGCGACCTGGATGCACATCGTCTCCCGCACCCCGGCCGGGATGATCGAATCGATGAAGCGCATCGGACGGCCACTGCCGTACTCGTCGTAGAGGCGACGCTTACGGGCCAGCCGGAACGGCGCGACGCCGGCCGGAAGCCGGATCTCCATGACGTAGCAGTTCGCGCGGTACGGCACCGGGCGTCCCTTGGCCAGGCCGGGCTTACGCCCGTCGGCCTCCCGGACCCGCCAGGTGACGACGCCGCCAAGCGACTGGACCAGGTACACCACGTCGTCCCGCAGGCGCGGCGACGTCGTCGAGTACTGCACCCGGCAGGTCCGCCCGGTCTGGGTGACCGGACCCCCGTCGGTGTCCAGCAGTCCTTGCAGCACGGCCAGCCGGACATCGAGGCTGTTGGTCTTGTAGATCTCCGGCACGAACTTGGTGCCCGACGTCGTCCCGGCCAGCTCCAGCTCGCGCAGCACAGCCGTCACCGGATTGGCCACGATCACGCCGCCCCGGCGACCATGGACGTGCCGGAGCACGTAGTCGTAGTCACCCTTGCGAACGAGTTCGATGTCCGGCAGTGCCTCTTCGAGCGCGACGGCCAGCTCCGGATCCGCGGTGGTGAACGCCGGAGTCGTCCGGCACGAGATCGAGCCGTCTCCGAGAAGCAGACCGAGCGCGTACGGGTCGAGCGGGACCTCCTGCGACTCCATCCGCACCGGTGCGACGACCGGGAGTTCGTACCGGCGGGTGTGCCCCCGCCACTCCTTGCCGATCATCTCCCGCGTTTCGAGGGTGCGCCGACGGCCGCGCCGCTTGTCGTCGGGCGTGGCCACGGTCCAGAGGTGCTCACCGCAGGCGATCGTGGACGCGCCGTCCTGGGTGGTGACCCGGTAGGTCTGCTTCGGCCCCTGCGGGTAGATGCCGATCACCGGGGTCGGCGTCCCGTTCGAGCCGATGACCAGGTCACCGATCCGGAGCGAGCCGAACGGCTTGAAACCCTCCGGCGTCAGCACCCGAGCGTCGTACGGCTGCGCCCGCCCCCGCATGTATGCCAGCGGCGCGACCTCGATGGTCCCCGCGGCCATCAGCTTGGGGATGGACTCCGGGTCGAGCATGTCGTGCAGCGCGTCGTAGAGCGGGCGCAGGTACGGGTCGATCTTCTCGTTGAGCGTGCCGGGCAGGAAGCCCAGCCGCTCACCCGCCTCGACCGCCGGCCGGGTCAGGATGATCCGGTTGACCTGCTTGGCCTGGAGCGCCTGGACGGCCTTCGCCATGGCCAGGTAGGTCTTACCCGTACCGGCGGGGCCGATGCCGAAGACGATGGTGTGCGCGTCGATCGCGTCGACGTACTTCTTCTGCCCGAGGGTCTTGGGGCGGATGGTACGGCCGCGCCGGGAGAGGATGTTGAGCGTCAGGACCTCGGCGGGCCGCTCGGCGGTGCCCTGCTCGAGCATGCCGACGGTACGCCGGACGGCGTCAGTGGTCAGGGTCTCGCCTTTCTCGATCAGTTCGATCAGCTCGCTGAAGAGCCGCTCGGCGAGGGCGTTGTCCGCGGGGGCGCCGGTGATGGTGATCTCGTTGCCGCGCACGTGGACGTCACTGTTGACCGAGCGTTCGACGAGTCGCAGGATCTCGTCGCCCGCGCCGAGCAGGTTCACCATGATCTTCGAGTCGGGGACCGTGATCCTGGTCTGCACCCGGGGCGGGCCGGGAGGTGGGGTGCCGGTCATAGGTCGGGCCCGTCGGGCCCTGCGCCACCTGCTCTCGATCTCGGCGCCGGGCCCTGCTGGCGCGGCGGACGGACGTTACGCCCATGCTATCCGGTCAACACCGGGCGCACCTCGCCCATTTCCCCGGCTTGGAGATCAACTACCGGTGCGGAAGTCGTACCCGTCGAAGGTCTCCTGGGCGCGGGTGAAGCGGTAGGTGGCCCAGTGCATCCGGACCACCACGCCCCGCTCGTCGCGGGTCAGCCGGAGCAGCTCGCCGACCTCCCGCCCGGCGACGGTGCGGAACACGTCCGGCCGCTCCGGCAGCGGGGCGAAGACCGCCGGGGGGCGACCCGCCGGATCGTCCGCGCCGCGCGCCCGCAGGGCGCCGTCGTGCCACGAGAAGACGTACTCGAAGCCCTCGCCCCACCAGCGGCCCAGCACGCCGCGCAGGTGGTCGGGGGCCGGCGGGCCGGGTCGCCACGGCGGGACGTCGGCCGGGTCGTGCTCGGCCGCGGCGGCGAGCAGCCGGTGCGGCAGGTCGAAGACCTCGACGCCGGTGCCGGCGGAGCCGAGCACCGCGCAGCCCATCGCGCCCGCCGTGCCGTCCCCGCCGCGGCGGCCGTAGGCCGCGGCCAGGAAGCCCGGCATCGCCCCGTCGTGCCCCACGTGCACCACCCGCTGCCCCTGCGGCACCAGGATCAGGCCGAGCCCGAAGCCGGCCGCCCAGAGCGTCTCGTCGGTGGTGGTCAGCGGCCAGCGCATCTCGTCGAGGGTGGCCGGGGCGAGCACCGCGCCGGTCGGGTCCAGCGCGGCCGGGTCGGCCAGGAAGGCCGCCCAGCGGGCCATGTCGGTCGCCGTGCTCCAGAGCTGCGCGGCCGGGGCCACCGCGCCGAAGTCGGTCGGCGGCTCCGGCCGGGCCTCGTCCGAGTACGCGTCCACCAGGAATCCGGTCGCCGCCCGCTCCCCCGGCGTCGGCGAGGTCCCGGTCAGCCCGAGCGGGACGAGCACCCGCTGCGCCAGCACCTCGGCCCAGGTCCCGCCGCGCAGCCGGGCGACCAGCTCGCCGAGGAGCGCCATGCCCAGGTTGGAGTAGTGGTAGCGCCGCCCGGTGGGCAACACCCGCTCGACCCGGTCCAGGTCGGCCAGGAGCTGCTCCACGCCCGGCGCGCGCAGGGTGTCCCACACGTCGCCGTGCGGCTCCCGCTGCAGGCCCGCGGTGTGCGACAGCAACCGGCGTACGGTCAGCTCGCCGTGCGCCGGCAGGTCCAGGTGCCGTCCGATCGGGTCGTCCAGGTCGAG
Organism: Micromonospora sp. CCTCC AA 2012012; assembly: GCF_040499845.1. NCBI lineage: Bacteria > Bacillati > Actinomycetota > Actinomycetes > Micromonosporales > Micromonosporaceae > Micromonospora > Micromonospora mangrovi. Next base: position 75,075 of record NZ_CP159342.1, on the reverse strand, counting down.
CAGCCCGTCGTCGCGGCACTGGAGCACCAGCACCGAGGTGAAGGTCTTGGTGACCGAGCCGATCCGGAACACGGTCTCCGGGCCGAGCGGGGTGTCGTTGCCGGTCTGGCCCACGGTGCAGGTCCAGAGCGGTCGGTCGGCCCGGTGCAGGGCGGCGGAGACCGCCGGGATCCGCCCCTGCGCCTGCGCCTGCCGCACCATCCGGCCGAGCCGGTCGTGGATCGTGATCACCAGGGCAGTCTAGGGCGGCGTCAGCGGCAGAGCATCGGGCCGAGCGGCGCACCGCCGAGCAGGTGCGCGTGCACGTGGAAGACCTCCTGGCCGCCGTACGGGCCGGTGTTGAACATCAGCCGGAACCCGTCCACGGTCAGCCCCTCCTCCTCGGCCACGACGGCGGCCGTGGCGAGCAGCTCGCCGGCCAGGCCCGGGTCACCCTGGGCGAGGGTCGCCACGTCGGCGTAGTGCTCCTTCGGGATGACCAGCACGTGGGTGGGCGCCTTGGGGTCGATGTCCCGGAAGGCGAGGGTGGTGGCGGTCTCCCGCACCACGGTGGCCGGGATCTCTCCCGCGACGATCCGGCAGAACAGGCAGTCGGTTCCCATCCGCGCAGTCTAGGAAAGGGCACCCGGTCGACGCCCGCCGCGGGGCGGGCCGCCTGTCGGTGCGGCGTGGCGCTGGGGCAGGATGGCCGCCATGGCGGGACGGGCGGTACTGGTGACGGGGGCCTCGCGCGGCATCGGCAGCGCGGTGGCGAGGGCGTTCGCGGCGGGCGGGGACCGCGTGGCGGTGCACCACCGCGACTCGGCCGAGCTGGCCGAGCGGGTACGCGCCGACCTGCCCGGCGACGGGCACGTGGTGGTCCGCGCCGACCTGGCCGACCCGGAGGCGGTCCGCACGATGGTGGACGCGGCCGCCGAGCAGCTCGGCGGGCTGGACGTGCTGGTGAACAACGCCGGCGTCTACGGGCCCCGGGACCTGCCGCACCCGGTCTTCGGCAACACCTACGAGCAGTGGCGCGAGCAGTGGCGCCTGGTGCTGGAGACCAACCTGACCGGCGCCGCCAACGTGACCTGGTGCGCCGCCCAGCACATGCGCGAGCGGGGTGGCCGGGTCGTCAACGTCTCCTCCCGGGGCGCCTTCCGGGGCGAGCCGGAGCAGCCCGCGTACGGGGCGAGCAAGGCGGGGCTGAACGCGCTCGGCCAGTCGCTGGCGCTGGCCCTGGCCCCGTACGGCATCGCGGTGGCCACGGTCGCCCCCGGCTTCGTCGAGACCGACATGACCACCACCCACCTGACCGGCGAACGCGGCGATGCGATCCGCGCCCAGAGCCCGTTCAACCGGGTGGCCCGCCCGGAGGAGATCGCCGCCGCCGTGCACTGGCTCGCCAGCCCCGAGGCCGAGTGGGCCTCCGGCACCATCGTCGACCTCAACGGCGCCTCCTACCTGCGCAGCTGACCCCGGAAGGGCGCGCACCCACCGGCGGCGCCGAACCCCCTGCCCGGCCCCTTTGCTCTGCAGCCAGATACGCAGCATCGGCCAGTCCGGGGGTGCTGCGTCGGTGGCTGCAGAGCAAAGGACGCACCGAGCGCAGGCCAGGAGCCCGGCCACGAGCCGCGAATCCGCCCACCCGAGCCAGAGATCCGGCCGCGCGGGCCAAGGGCTGACCGAACCCCGAATCTGTCGAGACCCCCGGCCCCTGCCAGGACGCATGGCGACAGCCGCGGAGCCGGACTCGCGCGGGCTACCAGCGGTCGAGGCGGGCGGAGAGGACGCTGAGGGCGGCGACGCCGGCCGTCGAGGTGCGCAGCACCGACGGGCCGAGCCGGACGGGACGGGCACCGGCCTCACGGAACGCGGCGAGTTCCGCCGACGCGATCCCACCCTCGGGGCCGACCACCAGGACGATCTCCCCGGTGGCGGGCAGCTCGGCGGTGGTGAGCCGCTCCTCCGCCTCCTCGTGCAGGACGAACGCGGCGGCCGCCCCGGCGATCCGCCGGACCACCGTCCGGGTGGACTCGTCGGGCGACCCGGCCACCACCGGCAGCCACGCCCGGCGGGCCTGCTTGGCCGCCTCCCGGGCGGTCGCCGCCCACTTCTCCCGCGCCCGTACGCCCCGCTCGCCGCGCCACTGTGCGACCGAGCGGGACGCCGCCCAGGGCACGATCTCGTCCACCCCGACCTCGGTCATCGCCTGCACGGCCAGCTCGCCCCGGTCGCCCTTGGCGATGCCCTGCACCACCACGAGCCGGGGGACGGACGCGTCGACGTACCCCCGGGAGGTGATCCGGAGGTCGAGGGTGCCCCGGCCGGCGGCGGTGACCACGGCGGCGGCCGTGCCACCCCGCCCGTCGGCGAGCAGCAGCTCCTCGCCGACGCGCAGCCGCTGCACGTCGGCGGCGTGGTGCCCCTCGGGACCGTCCAGGGTCAGCGTGTCACCGGTGGGCAGCGCCTCGACCAGGAACAGCGGCGCCGACACCTCAGGGGTGCCCGTTGAAGGCGTCGCGCATCCGGGAGAAGAAGCCGCCCTGCTTGGTCAGCTCGGCGACCTCCTCGCCCCGGGTCTTGGCGAAGTCGCGCAGCATCTTCTCCTGGTCGGCGTCGAGCTTCGTCGGGGTGCGCACGTCCAGGTGGACATAGAGGTCACCCCGGCCGGTGCCGCGCAGGTGCGGCACCCCGCGGGCACGCAGCCGCAGCGTGCTGCCCGGCTGGGTGCCGGCCTTGACGTCGACCGTCTCCTCGCTGTCGAGGGTCTTGATGGTCAGCCGGGTGCCGAGCGCGGCGGCGGTCATCGGCACGGTGACCCGGCAGTGCAGGTCGTCGCCCTTACGGGAGTAGACGTCGTGCGGCCGCTCGTGGATCTCGACGTAGAGGTCGCCGGCCGTGCCGCCGCCCGGGCCCACCTCACCCTGCTGGGCCAGCCGGATCCGCATGCCGTCCTCGACCCCGGCCGGGATCTTGACGGTCAGCGAGCGGCGGGTCCGGACCCGCCCGTCACCGGCGCAGGTCGGGCAGGGGTGCGGGATGGTGGTGCCGTAGCCCTGGCAGACCGTGCAGGGCCGGGCGGAGACCACCTGACCGAGGAAGGTCCGCTGCACCGACTGCACCTCACCCCGGCCGCCGCACGCCTCACAGGTGGCCAGGTGGGTGCCGGCCGCGGTGCCCGCGCCGGAACAGGTGGTGCAGAGCACGGCGGTGTCGACGGTGATCGGCGCCTCGACGCCGAACGCGGTCTCGTGCAGGTCCAGCTCCAGCCGCAGGATCGCGTCCGCGCCCGGACGGGTCCGCGGACGGGGGCCCCGGGCGCCGCCGGCCGCCCCGCCGAAGAAGGCGTCCATGATGTCCTGGAAGCCGACGAACGGCCCCGCCCCACCGGGACCGCCGGGCCCACCGGCACCCCCGCCGCCCGGGGCGAGCGGGTCGCCGCCCAGGTCGACGATCTGCCGCTTCCGGTCGTCCGAGAGAACCTCGTACGCGGCGTTGATGTCCTTGAACTTCTCCTGTGCCTCCGGGTCCGGATTGACATCCGGGTGGAACTGCCGCGCCAGCTTGCGGTAGGCGCGCTTGATCTCGTCGTCGGAGGCCTCCCGGCTCACACCGAGAATGCCGTAGTAGTCCCTGGCCACTGCGTTCCGTGTCCTCATGTTCGTCTCGCGTTGCGCCGGTCGTCGGCCGGAGCCGGCCGTCGGCCCTGACTGGTCAGTTCTGGGCCAGCAGCTCGCCCACGTAGCGTGCCACGGCCCGCACCGTGGCGATGGTGCCGGGGTAGTCCATCCGTGTCGGACCCAACACGCCCAGACCGCCGAGCGCGGTCGAGCCGGGGCCGTATCCGGTGCTGACCACGGAGGCGGCCCGCAGGTTGTCGATCTCGTTCTCGTCGCCGATCAGCACCCGGGTGGTGGTCGACTCCGCCTCACCGATCAGCTTGAGCATCACCACCTCCTCCTCCAGCGCCTCCAGGATCGGACGCAGGGAGCCCTGGAAGTCGAGCAGGCCGCCCCGGGTCAGGTTGGCGGTGCCGGCCAGCGCGATGCGCTCCTCGTGCCGCTCGACGAGCGTCTCCAGCAGCACGGTCGACAGGGTGGTCATCGCCCCGCGCAGGTGCGGCGCGGCCTCGTCGACCAGCGCCTGGACCAGCGGCGGCGTCTCCGACAGCCGGCTGCCGACGAGCTTCTCGTTGACCAGCCGGCGCAGGTCGGTGACGTCTTCGGCGGGGGTCGGCGCGGGCAGCTCGACCAGCCGCTGCTCGACCCGCCCGGTGTCGGCGATCATGACCAGCATCAGCCGGGTGGTGGAGATCGGCACCAGCTCCAGGTGGCGGACCGAGGAGCGGGCCAGCGACGGGTACTGCACGACGGCGACCTGGCGGGTGAGTTGGGCCAGCAGGCGGACCGTGCGGTGCACCACGTCGTCCAGGTCGACGGCGCCGACCAGGAAGCGCTCGATGGCCCGGCGCTCGGCCGGGCTGAGCGGCTTGACCCGGGACAGCCGATCGACGAAGAGCCGGTAGCCGCGGTCGGTGGGCACCCGGCCGGCACTGGTGTGCGGCTGGCGGATGTAGCCCTCCTCCTCCAGCACCGCCATGTCGTTGCGGACGGTCGCCGGGGAGACCCCCAGCTGGTGGCGCTCGACCAGGGCCCTGCTCCCCACCGGTTCCTGGGTGGCGACGTAGTCCTCGACGATCGCGCGCAGCACGGCGAGCTTGCGGTCGTCGAGACCCATCTCCCCACCTCCTGACGCACGCCTGGCACTCGACTGTAGCGAGTGCCAGTCTACGTCGGCGCCCCCACCGACGCGATGATCAGCGACGCACCTCCGGTGCGGCACCCCGGCAGCCGGCGCACCAGAGCCGATCAGCCGGACATCCCGGGCGGTGTCGCTCTGGTGCCGTGTTGCACCCGACCCCTACCGTGACGTCCATGACTGAACCACCTCGCCCGCCCGGAGCGGGGGACCCGGGCGCCCAGCCGGACCCGACCCCGCCGTCGGCACCGTACGGCTCGTCGGAGCCGCCCACCGCACCACTGTCCGGGGCACCGGGCGGCGGTGGCTATCCCCCGCCCGGTGGCTATCCGCCGCCCGGCGGTCAGCCGCCGTCGGGTGGCTACCCCCCGCCGGGCGGCTACCCGCCGCCGGGCGCCGGCTACCCCACCGGCGGGGCGTACGGCGCCCCCACCGGCGGCTACGCCAACAACGACGACAAGACCTGGGCGCTGGTCGCGCACTTCGGCGGGGCCGCCGGCGCGCTGATCAGCTTCGGTCCGCTGGGCTTCGTCGCCCCGCTCGTCGCCTACCTGGCCCGCGGTCAGCAGTCGCCGACCGTCCGGGCGCACGCCCTGGCCGCGCTGAACTTCCAGATCCTCTGGTCGATCATCGCGTTCGTGCTGCTCTTCGTGAGCTGGTGCCTGCTCTTCCTGCCCAGCATCGCGGTCGTGGTGATCCAGATCCTGTTCGGGATCATCGCCGGCATGAAGGCCAACGAGGGTCAGCCCTACCGCTACCCGATGTCCGCCAGCTTCATCAAGTGACCCCGACCCGGCCGGCCCACGGGTCGGCCGGGTCCTCCGCTGGTCAGGGCAGCAGGTCGCGGACCACCGCGTCGGCCAGCAGCCGCCCGCGCAGGGTGAGCACCGCCCGCCCCGCCGCGTACTCCGGCGGGGCCAGCAGGCCGTCGGCCAGGGCCCGCGCGGCGGCGGCCCGCCCGGCGTCGTCCAGCACCGCGAGCGGCAGGCCCGACGCGAGCCGCAGCCGCAGCATCACGTCCTCCATGTGCGCCTCGTCGGGCGTGAGCAGCTCCCGGGCCAGGCCGGGTGACTCCCCCGCCGCCAGGCGCTTCGCGTACGCGGTGGGGTGCTTGACGTTCCACCAGCGGACCCCGCCGACGTGGCTGTGCGCCCCCGGCCCGAGGCCCCACCAGTCCGCGCCCGTCCAGTAGAGCAGGTTGTGCCGGCACCGGGCCGCCTCGGAACGGGCCCAGTTGGAGACCTCGTACCAGGAGAAGCCGGCCGCGTCGAGGGCGGCCTCCGCGGCCAGGTAACGGTCCGCCGCCACGTCGTCGGAGGGGTATGGCAGCTCGCCGCGCCGCATCCGCGCCGCCAGCCGGGTGCCGTCCTCCACGATCAGGGCGTACGCGCTGACGTGGTCCACGCCCGCCGCCACCACCTGGTCCAGCGAGGCGGCGAAGTCGTCGGCGCTCTCCCCCGGCGTGCCGTAGATCAGGTCCAGGTTGACGTGGTCGAACCCGGCCTCCCGGGCCTCCCGGGCGGCGGCGGTGGCCCGGCCGGCGCTGTGCCTGCGGTCCAGGATCGCCAGCACTCCCGGCGCGGCGGACTGCATGCCCAGCGAGATCCGGTTGTAGCCGGCCTTCCGCAGCGTGCGCAGCGAGTCGGGGGTGACCGACTCGGGGTTGGCCTCGGTGGTCACCTCGGCGTCGGCGGCCAGCCCCCAGGTGCGGTCGATCCCGTCCAGGATGCGGGCCAGGTCGTCGGCGGGGAGCAGGGTCGGCGTGCCACCGCCCACGAAGACGGTGTCCACCCGGCGCGGCGGGGCGTCGCCGAGCACCCGGCGGGCCAGCGCCAGCTCGGCGAGCACCGTGTCGGCGTACGACTCGCGGTCGGCACCGCCGCCCAGCTCGGCCGCCGTGTAGGTGTTGAAGTCGCAGTAGCCGCAGCGGCTGGCGCAGAACGGCACGTGGACGTACACGCCGAAGCCGCGCGCGCCGACCGAGGTCAGGGCGGCGGCGGGCAGTGAGCCGTCGGCGGGGACGGTCTCGCCATCTGGAAGGACGCCGGGCATGGCCACTAGTGTGCCCGGCATGACCTCTCCGGACGCTCTCGTGCGGGTCGCCACGGCCCGTGGGGTGACCACCCTCACCCTGGACAGCCCGCACAACCGCAACGCGCTCTCCACGCCGCTGATGACCGAGCTGCTGGCCGGGCTGGCCGCCGCGGTCGCCGACGACACCGTCCGGGCGGTCGTGCTGGACCACACCGGTCCGGTCTTCTGCTCCGGCGCCGACCTGAAGGAGACGGCCGCCGCGTACGCCAGCGGGACCGTGCCGGCCGGCATGCTCGGCGACGTCCTGGCGGCGGTGTGGGAGTGCCCGAAGCCGGTGCTGGCGAAGGTGGCCGGACCGGCCCGGGCCGGCGGACTGGGCCTGATCGCGGCGGCCGACCTGGCGGTCTGCGCGCAGGAGGCGACGTTCGCCTTCACCGAGGTCCGGATCGGGGTGATCCCGGCGGTCATCTCGGCGACGGTGCTGCCCCGGCTGCACCCGCGGGCCGCCGCCGAGCTCTATCTGACCGGGGACACCTTCGACGGCCGGCGGGCCGCCGAGATCGGCCTGGTCACCGCGGCGGTGCCGGCCGACGAGCTGGACGCCGCCGTGGCCCGGTACTGCGACTCCCTGGTCCGCGGCGCGCCGGGGGCGCTGACCGGGGCCAAGGAGCTGCTGCGCCGGCCGGCCGCCACCGACCTGCGCGCCGAGATCGCCGAGTTGGCGACGCTCTCCACCGGGTACTTCCTCTCGGACGAGGGTCGCGAGGGTGTCCTGGCCTTCCGGGAGAAGCGACCCGCGCGATGGGTGGCCGCTCTGGACGGGGGGCGGGCAGCGGGGGCGAGCTAGGTGCGCGGGAAACCGGCCTCGGGCGCGAGCTGGGCGCATCGCCCTGCCCAAGGGCGCACTGTGGTGAGGTGGTGACGCAGCGGGAGGGGGCCGGTCGGACGACCCGGACGGTGTCTCGGGGGACGTACTCTTGGCGGACGGTCGAACAGGGGGTGTCGGTGCGAAGTCGGGCAGTCGTGGCAGCCGGTGTGACGGTGGCGGTCGTGGCCCTGCTCGGGGTCTGGATCGTGGTGCGGCAGTTCGGGCACCACCTCACCCTGCCGCTGGCCAGTCGTACCTGCACCGTGCAGGCGGACGGCCGGGTGGTGCTCGGCGCCGACCAGATGGCCAACGCGGCGACCATCGCGGCGATCGGCATCCAACGAAAGATGCCCGAGCAGGCCGTCGTCGTGGCGCTGGCCACCGCCTACCAGGAGTCGCACCTGAAGAACATCGGCCACGGCGACCGGGACTCGGTGGGACTGTTCCAGCAGCGCCCGAGCCAGGGCTGGGGCACCGCCGAGCAGATCCAGGACCCGCGCTACGCGGCGGACCGGTTCTATGCCGCGTTGAAGAAGGTCAAGGGCTGGCAGGGGATGCGGGTCACCGAGGCCGCCCAGCGGGTGCAGCGGTCGGCCTACCCCGAGGCGTACCAGAAGTGGGCCGACGAGTCGCAGGTGCTGACCCGGGCGCTGCTGGGCGACGCGACCGGCGCGGTGGCCTGCACGGTCGGCCCGACGCCGACGATGCGGGGCGCGGCGGCCGCCGCCGCGCTGACCCGTGGTCTCACCCTGGACTGGGGGCTGCCCGGTGTCACCTCCCCCACGGACCTCACCGGGCTGGCCGTGCCCGCGCCGGACGCCCGCAACGGCTGGCGGTACGCCCACTGGCTGGTCTCGCACGCCGACGACCACGGGGTGAAGCGGGTTCGCTTCGGTGACCTCCAGTGGACCGCCGACCGGGGCACCTGGAGCAAGGTCGGCGACGACCCGGCCAGCGCCGGTCAGGTCCTGGCCGAGGTCTTCGCCGACGTCTAGGCCGTCCGGCTAAAGCGCGCGGTCGGCGACGAGCCGGCGGCGGACCTTCTCCCGGATCGGTTCGGGCAGCTCCGGGACGTCCAGCAGCCGGGGCAGCAGTTCCGGCTCCAGGGTGGTCGCCCGGAACACCTCCCCGATGGTCACCCCGTGCGCGGGACGGTCCACCACCTCGACCGGGTCGCCGGCGGCGACCTCGCCGTCGCGCAGCACCCGCAGGTAGGCCCCGGGCGCGGCCCGGACGGTGAACCGCTTGATCAGGTCGGGCATGTCCCAGAAGCCGGCGAACGTCCGGCAGGGCGTGCGCGGCTTGGTGACCTCGAGCAGGGCCGAGCCGATCGCCCACTGCTCGCCGATCACCGCCCCGGTGACGTCGACCGCCCAGGTGGTGAGGTTCTCGCCGAAGGCACCGGGCCGGATCTCCCGGCCGAGGTCGGCCGCCCACCAGCCGGCGTCCTCCTCGGCGTAGGCGTAGACGGCCTGGTCGGCGCCGCCGTGGTGGGCCCGCTCGCCGATGAAGTCACCGGCCACCCCGTCGGCCCGCAGCAGCACCGGGCCGTCGACCGGCCGCTTGTCGATGCCCGTACGGCCGCTCGCGTCGCCCGCCCACTCCGCCTCGGTCACCGCGCCGAGGTTCACCGTCACCAGCCTGCCCGCCATGGCGCTCAGCCTAACGGGGCCGTCGAGCGAATTCTGCCCTGGAAAGCACTTGCCCCACAGGAAAGTCAGCGGGTACTTTCCAAGTGGGAAAGTACTCACCCAGCCCTCAAGGAGGATGCCATGTCCGAGCCGGCCGTCTCCCCCGCCGCTGCCGCGGCGGCGCTCACCGAGCTGCACGCCCGCCGCGACCAGGCGGTCACCGCCACCCTCGTGCCCAGCTGGTACTGGGCGGCGGTCGGCGGCCTCATGGTCGCCTTCACCGCCGCCGTCGAGACGCACCGTCCGTGGGTGGTCGCCGTCGGCTCCGTCGGGTACGCCGTCGCCCTCGGCGCGCTGATCGTCGTGGTGGTGCGGCGGCACCGCGCGCAGGTACGCACCTCGCTGCTCGGCGCGCGCGGGGCGGTCGCCATCGTCGGCTTCGTGTTCGCCCTGGTCGGCCTCGGGCTGGCCACCGGCTTCGCCGCCGAGGCGCTCGACGTGCGCTGGCCGGCGACCACCGGCGCCGCGATCACCGGGATCACCATGGCGCTGACCGGCCCCCGGCTGATGCGCCACCTTCGCGGCGTGATGACCGCCCGGCCGATCGGCGGCGGCCGATGACCGCACCCCGGTTCGACGAGCTGATCCACGCGCCGACCCGGCTGTCGCTGGTGGGCCTGCTCGCCGCCACCGAGTGGGCCGAGTTCCGCTATCTGCGCGACGAGCTCGGGCTCTCCGACTCGGCGCTGTCTAAGCAGCTCAGCGTCCTGGAGCAGGCCGGCTACGTCGAGGTGCACAAGGGCTTCGTGGGCAAGCGGGCGCGCACCTCGGTCAAGCTGAGCCGGCACGGACGCGGCGCGTTCGACGGCCACGTCGCCGCGCTCCAGGAGATCGTCGCCCGGGCCGGCGCGACCCTGGCCCCGCCCGGGGCCTGACGACGGCCGGGGCCCGGTCAGCCCTTGACCGCGCCCGCGACCAGCCCGGAGACCATCCGTCGTTGGACCAGCAGGAAGAAGACGATCACCGGGAGGGTGAAGAGCGTGGACGCCGCCATCACCGACCCCCAGGCCGTGTCGTCCCGGCCGAAGAAGAACGTCATCGCCACCGGCAGGGTGTAGCGGCTCTGGTCGTTGACGAAGGTCAGCGCGAAGATCAGCTCGTTCCAGGCGGTGATGAAGGAGAAGATGCTGGTGGCGACCAGACCGGGCGCGACCAGCGGGAAGAGGATCCGCCGGAAGGTCTGCGCCCGGCTCGCGCCGTCGATCGCCGCCGCCTCCTCCAGCTCCTTCGGCACCGCGGCGACGAAGCCGCGCAGCATCCACACCGCGAACGGCAGCGAGAAGCCGAGGTACGTCAGGATCAGGCTGGGCAGGGTGTTGTAGAGCCCGAGCCGCTGGATCATCAGGAAGAGCGGGATGACCAGCGCCTCCAGCGGGATCATCTGCACCACCAGCAGCAGGATCAGGAAGGTGGTCCGCAGCCGGAACCGGAAGCGGGCCACCGCCGTCGCGGCGAGCAGCGCCACCAGGCCGCTGAGCAGCACCGTCGACACCGCCACCAGGACACTGTTGAGGAAGAAGTCGACGAACGTCACGCCCGGGATCAGGTTGCCGGTGAGGATCTCCCGGTAGTGCTCCAGGGTGGGTTCGGCCGGGACCGGGCGCGGTGTGCTGGAGAAGATCTCCCGGTTGGGCTTCAGCGAGGTGGCGACCATCCAGTAGACCGGGAAGGCCGCGAAGAGCGCGACCAGCACACCCGCGCCGTTGAGGGCGAACTTCTTCACGACTCGTCCTCCTGCCGCAGCACCATGCGGACGTAGACACCGGTCACCACGAGCAGGATCAGGGTGAGGATCACCGCGATCGAGGCACCGAGGCCGTACTTGGGCGGCGGCGAGAACGCCTCCGCGTACGAGTAGATGGAGAGCATGAAGGTCGAGCGGTCCTGGGTGCCGCCGGCCAGCACGAACTGCTGGGTGAAGACCTTGAAGTCCCAGATCGTGGAGAGCACCACCAGGATGCCGAAGACCGGCCGCAGCATCGGGAAGGTCACCGACCAGAAGACCCGCCACGGGCCGGCGCCGTCGACCCGGGCCGCCTCCTGGAGTTCGCTCGGCACGCTCTTGAGCCCGGCCAGCACGCTGACCGCGATGAACGGGAACGAGTGCCAGACCACCACCAGGGTCAGGATCGAGAAGAAGAGCAGCGGGTCGTTGAACCAGCCGTAGCCGGTCCAGTCGCTGCGCCCGAAGAGGCTGGTGGAGAGGCCGTCGGGGAGCTTGTTGAACAGCCAGGTGACCAGGCCACTGGTGTCGTCGAAGATCCACTTCCAGACGATGGTGCCGGTCAGCGCCGGGGTGGCCCAGGCCAGCATGACGCAGCTCGCGACGAAGGTGGCCATCCGCTTGCCGAGCCGGTTGAGCAGCAGCCCGACCAGGGTGCCGAGGATCATCGTCAGCACCACGTTGGCCGCGGCGAAGAGGACGGTGTTGCGCAGCACCGTACGGAAGAACGGGTCGCCGAGGATCTGGGCGTAGTTGTCCAGGCCCACCCACGGCCACTCGCGGTCGCCGCGCAGCTGCCGGACGCTGTTGAGCTTGTAGAACGACATGCCCACGACCTCGCCGAGCGGCCAGAGCAGCAGCACGCCGATGATCGCGAGACAGGGCAGCAGGAGCAGGTACGGGAGGCGGTCGACGCGGGGCCGCCGCCGCGCGGGGGTCTCCCGCGCGGCGGCCGTCCCGGTGCTCTCGGTCAGGACGCTCACTTTGCGTTGAGGATGCTTTCCATCTCGGCGGCAGCGTCGGCGGTGGCCTTCTCGACCGTCTTCTGCCCCTTGATCACCGAACTGTTCATCGCCTGGGTCACCGTCTTGGTCCGGCTCACCTCGACCCACTTCGGGGTCAGCGGGGTCAGCTTGGTGTTCTGCATGCTGGTGGCGAAGGCGGCCATCACCTTGTCGTTGGCGTAGTTACCGCCGCTGACCAGGTCCTGATAGACCGGGAAGAAGTTCAGGCTGCTGGCGAACTCCTGGTCCTTCTGCTTGCTCAGCAGCACGGTCAGGTAGTCCCAGGCCAGGTCCTGCCGCTTGCTGTCCTTCCAGAGCGCGATGTCGGAGCCGCCGGCGAAGGCCGGGGCCGGCTTGCCGTCCGGGCCGGGGATCGGGAACGTGCCCCACACCTTCTCGATGTCGGGGTTGTCCTTCTTCATCGCGCCGCCCTGCCAGCTGCCGGCGAAGGCCATCGCGGCCTTGCCGGTGGCGAACTGGGTACGGGCGTCGACCTCGTTCCAGCCGGCGGCGGCCGGCGGGGCGACCTTGTGCACGGTCACCAGGTCGGTCCAGAACTTGACGGCCTTCTGGGCCTCCGGCGTGTTGTAGCCGGACTTCCAGGTGTCGCCGTCCTTGGTGGCGATCTCCGCGCCGGCGCCCCAGAGGAACGAGTAGAACGGCAGCTCGGAGTTGCCGGGCAGCGCGATGCCGTAGGTGCCCGGCTTCTTCGCCTGGACGGTCTTCGCGGCGGTGACCAGCTCGTCCCAGCTCGTCGGCGGCTTCACGCCCGCCTCGGCGAACCAGTCGGTGCGGTAGTAGATGGCCCGCACGCCGGCGTACCACGGGACGCCGTACTGCTTGCCGTCCAGCTGGGCGTTCTTCACCAGGCCGGGGAGGATGTCCTTCCCCTCGGACCAGCCGTTGAACTTGCCGGTCACGTCGGCGAGCGCGTCCTGCGCCGCCCAGCCCTGGGTCTCGGTGTTGCCCAGCTCGGTCACGTCCGGCCCCTCGCCACCGGCGAGCGCCGCCTGGAACTTCTTCGGCGCCTCGAGCCAGGGGATGTACTGGACGACCACGTCGGTCTCCGGGTGCTTCTTCTTGAACTCGGACTCGACGCCGTCGAGGAACTTCGTCTGGGCGTCGCCCCCCTCGCCCATCATCCAGACCGTCAGCTTGCTGTTGTCGGCGGCCTTGTCGTCGTCACCGGAGCCACCGCAACCAGCGAGCACCATCGCGGCCGAGGCCACGACGGCGGTGACCGGAGCCAGCCGCTTCCACCTGTTCACGCCATATCTCCCTCGCGCGGTTTGGCATTAACCTTCTCCGCCGCACCCTAGTAGGAAAGATTCCTTTACGACAGGGGGTGGCCGCGACGACGAGGCGAGGCGACCGTATCGCAGCCGGCGGGGGCCCGGGCAAGCCTGCGGTACGGCAGGTCGAGGGGCCCGGGGAACGACACGACGCGGGCGCCCGACCCTGAGGTCGGACGCCCGCGTCAGCGGTTCGGGGTGCGTCAGTAGCGCGAGACGCTCCGGCGACGGCCCACACCGGCCACCAGGGCGACGGCGATGGCGGCGAAGAGAACCTGCAGCAGCAGCTCGCGCCAGTCGATGCCGGCGGTGTCGGCGAAGCCGGACGCGCGGGCGACGATGGTGCCGAGCAGAGCGGCGCCGACGCCGATCAGCATGTGCAGCCACATCGGCATGTTCTGGCGGCCCGGCACGACCAGGCGGCCCAGAGCGCCGACGATGAGACCAACGATGAGCGCGGTGATGATGCCCCAGACGGTGAGCTCCACGGTCGCTCCTCCTTCATAAGTGAGTCACACGATTGTTCGTGTGGTTCCTGTCGTGACCGCTAAGTTCCCGACCGGCAGAAAATCCAAACCGACTCTGGTGACGAACTACGCGTCTGGCCCCTGACCAGCACTTTCATCGCTCCCACCAGAGCCGTCGGCCGCCGCCTGCCATCGAATGCCCCGGATTGGAGGGCGCGCCGGCCATCGACACCACCCGTTCCGTCGGGGTCTCCCGGCGGGCCGGCGCAAGCCGTCGGAGGGCGCGGGCCGGCGCGTTCCGTCGGGAGCTCGCGCGGACCGGTGCGTTCCGCCAGGGGGCTGGGGCGGGCACCGGCGGGACAGGGTCCGCCCCAGGACCGACGGGCGGGCCCGGGGCGGAACGCGAAGCGGGCGCCCGACCCGAGGGTCGGACGCCCGCTTCAGCGGTTCAGGGGTGTGGATCAGTACCGGGAGACGCTCCGGCGACGGCCCACGCCGGCCACCAGGGCGACCGCGATGGCGGCGAGCACGACCTGGACCAGCAGCTCCGTCCAGTCGATGCCGGACGTCTCGGTGGCGATGCCCATGGCCCGGGCCAGCACCGTACCGAGCAGCGCGGCGCCGACACCGATCAGCATGTGCAGCCACATCGGCATGTTCTGACGGCCCGGCACGACCAGGCGGCCCAGAGCGCCGACGATGAGACCAACAACGAGCGCGGTGATGATGCCCCAAACGGTGAGCTCCACGGTCGCCCTCCTCCTCAGATGTTTTCACACGATCTGTGTGGTTCCTGTCGTGACCGCTAAGTTCCCGAAGCGCCGAAAATCCAAACCGACTCATCCGCCGGCACGCTGCCGGATGTCGATGCCCGGCGACCGCGTCGATCCGCCGTACCGCAGGGAAACCGCAGGTGGGAGCGGTACCAGCCGGGCACGGAACCGGGCCGCGCGGCCAGGAAAAATTCCTCCGCGTACGCCGGGGAAAAGCCGACGCCCCGCGCGGAGGGACCGGTCGGTCCGCTCCGGCGGGGCGCCGGTCGCCGGGTCACCGGCGGCGGTGGCTCACTTCTTGCCGGCGGCCTTGCCGTCGCCGGAGTCGGAGGAGAGCGCGGCGATGAAGGCCTCCTGGGGGACCTCGACCCGGCCCACCATCTTCATCCGCTTCTTGCCTTCCTTCTGCTTCTCCAGCAGCTTGCGCTTCCGGCTGATGTCACCGCCGTAGCACTTGGCGAGCACGTCCTTGCGGATCGCCCGGATGGTCTCCCGGGCGATCACCCGGCTGCCGATGGCCGCCTGGATCGGCACCTCGAACTGCTGGCGCGGGATCAGGTTGCGCAGCTTCGCCGCGATGGTGACGCCGTAGTTGTACGCCTTGTCCTTGTGCACGATGGCGCTGAACGCGTCCACCGGCTCGCCGTGCAGCAGGATGTCCACCTTCACCAGGTCGGACGCCTGCTCGCCGGAGGGCTCGTAGTCCAGCGAGGCGTAGCCCTTGGTACGGCTCTTCAACTGGTCGAAGAAGTCGAAGATGATCTCCGCGAGGGGCAGCGTGTAGCGCAGCTCCACCCGGTCCGCGGAGAGGTAGTCCATGCCGAGCAGGCTGCCCCGGCGACCCTGGCACAGCTCCATCACCGCGCCGACGTAGTCGTTCGGGGTGAGCACCGTGGCCCGGACGACCGGCTCGAACACCTCGGCGATCTTGCCGGTCGGGTACTCGCTCGGGTTGGTCACCACGATCTCCTGGCCGTCCTCGGTGATGGCCCGGTAGACCACGTTCGGGGCGGTGGAGATCAGGTCGAGGTTGTACTCCCGCTCCAGCCGCTCCCGGATGATCTCCAGGTGCAGCAGGCCGAGGAAGCCGCAGCGGAAGCCGAAGCCGAGCGCCCCCGACGTCTCCGGCTCGTAGTCGAGCGCGGCGTCGTTGAGCTTGAGCTTGTCCAGCGCCTCGCGCAGGTTCGGGTAGTCCGACCCGTCGATCGGATAAAGGCCGGAGTAGACCATCGGCTTCGGGTCCTTGTAGCCGCCCAACGCCTCCCTGGCCGGGTTGCCGTTGATGGTGACCGTGTCACCGACCCGGGACTGGCGGACGTCCTTCACGCCGGTGATCAGGTAGCCCACCTCACCGACGCCGAGCGCGTCGGCCTTCACCATCTCCGGCGAGATGACGCCGATCTCCAGCAGCTCGTGCACCGCGCCGGTGGACATCATCTTGATCCGGTCCCGGGCGCTGATCCGGCCGTCGACGACCCGGACGTAGGTGACCACGCCCCGGTAGACGTCGTACACCGAGTCGAAGATCATCGCCCGGGCCGGGGAGTCGGCCTCGCCGGTCGGCGGGACGAACTGCCGGACGATCTCGTCCAGCAGGTGCGGCACGCCCTCACCGGTCTTGCCGGAGACCCGGATGCAGTCGGCCGGGTCGCCGCCGATCAGGTGGGCCAGCTCCTCGGCGTACTTCTCCGGCTGGGCGGCCGGCAGGTCGATCTTGTTGAGCACCGGGATGATGCGCAGGTCGTTCTCGAGCGCCAGATAGAGGTTGGCCAGCGTCTGCGCCTCGATGCCCTGCGCCGCGTCCACCAGCAGGATCGCGCCCTCACAGGCGGCCAGCGACCGGGACACCTCATAGGTGAAGTCGACGTGGCCCGGGGTGTCGATCATGTTGAGCACGGCCGGCTCGCCGGCCCGGTCACCCTCGCGGATGGTCCACGGCATGCGGACGGCCTGGCTCTTGATGGTGATGCCGCGCTCGCGCTCGATGTCCATCCGGTCGAGGTACTGCGCGCGCATCTGCCGCGGGTCGACCACGCCGGTGAGCTGCAGCATCCGGTCGGCCAACGTCGACTTTCCGTGGTCGATGTGGGCGATGATGCCGAAGTTCCTGATGCGCGCCGGGTCGGTGGCACCAGGAGCGTTCGCGCCGGGATCGAGCGTCGGTGGCACAGCGGTCCGTTCTGGTCGGCTGACGGGAGCGGGCCGGCGCGCCGCCGGCCCCCTCTATGCTCCCACGTCGCTCACGACGCGGTCCGATCACTCCTGGGGTACGGGGCGGGTCACCCGTCGCCGGGGTGGTTCACTCCGCCGGCGGCTCGACGAAGAGCGCCGCGAGCTTCGGCAGCCGGCGGCGTGCCTCGTCCTCGTCGTCGAAGTCCCAGAAGTCGTTGAGGTCCGGCACCTTCACCGGGTCGCGGTCTGCCGGGAGGTCGGTCGCGGTGGCCTTCCGGTACGCGTCCCAGGGCACCGAGAGCATCTCCTCGCACTCGAACTCCTCGCCGCTGAGCGCGGCGGCCCGGACCTGCGGCAGCTCCGCGAGCGCGTCGGGACTCCGGACGGCCTGCGCGAAGACCGCCCGCCCCTGGGTCATCAGCCAGCCCCGGAAATACTCGAAGCCGTCGTCGGAGGCGCCCCCGTTGATCAGATACGCCGCGCCCCACAGGTCGACCGTGTAGGAGGCGGCGAGGACCCGCTGCTGGTGGTGGGCGTACCCGACGATCTCCTCCGGGGGCAGCTCGGCGAGGAGGGCGACCGCCCGGGCGGCCACCGCCCCCGGTTCGCCCGCCCCGGTCCGGGCCCGGTCGATCAACTGCCAGAAGTCGTCGGTCCTCATGGCTCGCCAGTCTGGCAGAGCACACCGACAGCCGACCCGCTCGCCGGGCCGGTCACCGTCGGGCAGCATGGGCCGGTGGCCGAGATCTCACTCCCCCCGGTGCCGTACGACGCGACGGCGCTGCGCCCCGCGTGGGCGAGGCTGCCGGCCGCCCTGCGGGACGCCGTCGCCGCCCGCCTCGGCGCCCCGCCGACGGCCGTCCGGGTCGCCGGTGCCGGGTTCACCCGCGGCTTCGCCGCCGTGCTGGAGAGCGCCGACGGCAGCCGGGTGTTCCTGAAGGCGGCCTCCCTGACCGACCAGCGGCACCTCGCCGACTGGTACTTCCGGGAGGCGGAGATCCTCGGCCGGCTCCCGGTGGGCCTGCCCGTGCCCCGGCCCCGCTGGGCGCTCACCGAGGCCGGCTGGTACGCGGTCTGCCTCGACGCCGTCGACGGCCGGACGCCGGCGCTGCCCTGGGAGCCGGCGGCGCTCACCGCCACCCTCGCCGCGTACGCCGAACTCGCCGCCGCCCTCGCCGCACCGCCCGCGGAGCTGGTCGCCCTCGGCCTCCCCCACCTCGCCGACCTGGCCCGCGACGACATCCTCTGGTGGGGCGAGGTCGCCGCCGCCCGGGAACCGGCGCCGGAGCTGCCGCACTGGGCCACCACCCGGCTCCCCGAGCTGGCCGCCCTGGAGTCCCGCCTCCCCGGGTACGCCGCGCCCGCCACCGGGCTGATCCACTGCGACCTGCGGGTGGACAACGTCCTCGTCGACGCGGGCGGTCGGGCCTGGGTCTGCGACTGGAACTGGCTCTGCCACGGTCCGGCCTGGTTCGACCTGGCCGGCCTGCTGATCACCGCGTACGCCAGCGGCCTCGACGCGGACGCCGCCTTCGCCGCCCACCCGGCGGCCGTCGGCGCGCCCCCGGACGCCCTCGACGTGACCCTGGCCGCCCTGGCCGGCTACTACCTCACCGCTGCCGCCGCCGGACCCTCCGACGCGTCGGCGCACCTGCGCCCGCACCAGCGGTGGAGCGGCGAGCGGGCACTGGACTGGCTGGCCGTCCGGCAGGGTTGGCGCTGAGCGTTCCGGGCCCGCCCGCGCGGAGCCGTTTTGGCTCGTCCCGACGGACCTGGTAACCTGGCTCTTCGCGCGGCGATGGACCATGCTCGCCGTGCGGAAGCAGACCAAACCGAGCTATCAAGACGAGGCTGTCGCGTGGCGAACATCAAGTCCCAGATCAAGCGCAACCGGCAGAACGAGAAGCGCCGGCTGCGTAACAAGTCGGTCAAGTCGTCGCTGAAGACCGCCATCCGCAAGTTCAACGAGGCTGCCGAGGCCGGCGACGCCGAGAAGGCCACCGTGCTCATGCGGGACGCCGCCCGCAAGCTGGACAAGGCTGCCAGCAAGGGCGTCATCCACGGCAACCAGGCGGCGAACCGGAAGTCGGCGATCGCCAAGCGCATCGCTTCCCTCTCGGCCTGACCGGCCCACAGACCTGACCGGAAGCCCCGGGGGTGGACCCCCGGGGCTTCCGGCTGTCCACGTTTCGCTCGGCCCGGCTGCCGGCGTCTCCGCGTCCGGCGCCTGCGGGTCCCGGTCCGGTGATCATCTCCGGGACGGCGACCTGGGAGTGTCGGCCGGGCGCGGAGACCGTCAGGCCGGCGACATGACGGCCGCTCGTCCGGGTCAGCGACATGACCGCCACCCGGCCGGGTGTTCAGCGACGTGGCGGCCGGCGGCACGCCGTCCGGTCAGGGCTACGAGTCATGGTGGGGGTGCCAGTCGCCGGGGCGGGCAGGTCGACCGTCGGGCCGGGCGGAGCGCAGCGCCGGCTCGGCTCCCCGCACGCTGCCGAGCAGCTCCCGCGACGGCACCCGGGCCCGGCCGACCACGGGTTCGACCTGCCGGCGGAACCGGTCGCGTTCCTGCTCCGGCACCAGCGCCGCGGTGCGGACGACCACCTCCGCGACCATGTCGTTGAGCTTCACCATCGTCGCCACCGCGACCGGCAGCACCAGCACCGCCCACCAGCTCACCAGCTCGGCGAGGGCGAGCAGCACGGCCAGGGCGACCGCTCCCTCGAAGAAGAGGAAGCAGAGCACACCGCCCGGGTTGACGAAGCGCAGCCCGAGCAGTCGGGCGTAGAGCGGACGGTGCCGCTCCTCGTCGGCGGCGACGGTGGCCCAGGCCGCGCGGGGCGTTCCGGTCACCGGGCGCCACCGGCCCGGGCGGCGGCCACCGAGAAGACCGCCCGCTCCAACGCGTACGCCCGGTCGTCCGCGCCGCCCTTGACGGCCGCGTTGCACTCGGCGGCGGCCCGCATCGCCGCCACCAGACCCTCCGGCGTCCAGCCCCGGCTCTGCCGCTGGGCCCGCTCGATCTTCCACGCCGGCATGCCGAGGCTGCTGGCGAGCTGATACGGGCTGCCTCTCCCGGCGGAGGCGACCCGGGCCACCGTACGGACCCCGTCGGCGAGCGCGTCGGCGATCGGGACCGGGTCGACGCCGACGTGCAGCGCCCAGCGCAGCGCCTCCAGCGCGGCCGGGACGTCGCCGACCATGGTGGCGTCGGCGACCGTGAAGCCGGTCACCTCCACCCGGCCCCGGTAGTAGCGGGAGACGGTCTCCGCCCCGATCCGGCCGTCGGTGTCGGCGACGAGCTGCGAGCAGGCCGCGGAGAGTTCCCGCAGCTCGGTGCCGACCGCGGCGATCAGCGCCTCGGCGGCGTCCTCGGTGCAGGTGCCGCCGAGGCGGCGGATCTCGTCCCGGACGAAGGTGACCCGCTCCCGGTGACCCTTGAGCTTCGCCGCCGGCACCACCGTCGCACCGGCCGCCTTCAGCCCGTCCGCGAAGGCCTTTCCCTTGGCCCCGCCAACGTGCAGCACGACGAGCTGCACCTCCGGGTCGGGGTTCTTCGCGTACGCCAGCAGGGCGGTGACCAGGTCCTTGCGGGCGTCCTGGCCGGCCCGGAGCACGAGCACCCGACGCCCGCCGAAGAGCGACGGGCTGAGCATCTCGGCGATCTCCCCCACCGCCACCGCCCCGGCCTGGTATTCCCGCACGTCCACGTCCGGGTCGACGGCCCGCACCCGGGCGACGGCGTCGGCCACCGCGCGCGTGGCGAGCAGCTCCTCGTCGCCGAGGACGAGCAGAATGGGCGGCAGGCTGGCGGGGGTCACGCCGCCCATATTCGCACGGCCCGCGGCGCTGTCGTGCCTGCTCATCGGCGACTGTGACGGCTCAGCCCGCACTCAGCGCAAATCCAGACATTTAACTCGGTTCTCCCCTATGCCATCAATACCGTCAGCGGTCAGGGCTGTCGACCCGGGCGGGTGCCGCGCACCACCACCGCGAGCCCGCCCCGGTCCCGTACGGCCGCCACGTCCCCCTGGGTGTCGGTACGCAGCACCCGGACCCCGTTGCGGGTCAGGCGGGCCAGCAGTGCGGGGTTGGGGTGCCCGTAGTCGTTGCGGACGCCGACCGAGACCAGCGCCACGGCGGGGCGGACCGCGTCGAGGAACGCCGGATCCTGATAGGCCGAACCGTGATGGGCGACCTTCAGCACGTCGGCCCGGAACGCCCCGGACGGCACGGACTCCAGCAGCGCCCGCTGCTCCTCCGTCTCGGCGTCCCCGGCCAGCAGGATCCGCACCCCGGCCACCGTCGCGGCCAGCACCAGCGAGTTGTTGTTCGGGTCCGACCGGCTGCCCCGCAGCGGGTACGGCGGCCCGAGCAGCAGCAGCTCCACTCCCCCGGCCCGCCACCGCCAGCCCACCGGCGCCGTCCCGACCGGGGCGGAGCCGGCCCGGGCCGTGGACCGGACCAGAGCGACCCCGGCGGCCGGCTCGCCCCACCCGGGGGTGAGCACCCCGGCCACCCGCCGGCCCCGGAAGACCCCGGCGATCCCGCCGACGTGGTCGGCGTGGAAATGACTGACCACCAGCAGGGCCACCTCCCGTACTCCCAGCCGCCGCAGGCAGCCGTCCACCGCGGCCGGCTCGGGTCCGGCGTCCACCACCACCGCCCGGCCACCGCCCACGGGCAGCACCAGCGCGTCGCCCTGGCCCACCGCGCAGGCCACCACGAGCCAACCCGGCGGCGGCCAGCCGCCCGCGAGCAGCCGGACGGGCAACGTGCCCAGCACCACGGCGACCGCGCAGACGGCAACCAGTCGCCGGACCACCGGGCGGCGGGTGGCGATCAGCAGCGCCACGGTGAGCGCGGCGAGCAGCAGGGCCCCCGGCACGCCACCCGGCCAGGGCAGCGTCCCCGCCGGCAGTTGGGCTCCCTGCCGGGCCACCGTCACCAGCCACCAGGCCGGCCAGCTCGCCAGCCAGGCGGCGAACTCCGCACCGGCCGGCCAGACGGGTGACACCACGGCGGCGGCGACCCCCAGCACGGTGGCGGGTGCGATGGCCGGCACCACCAGCAGGTTCGCCGGCACGGCGACGAGGCTCACCGTCCCGGAGATCCCGGCGACCACCGGGCCGCAGGTGAGCTGCGCGGCCGCCGGCACCGCCAGCGCCTCGGCCAACCCGGCCGGTACGCCCCGCCGCCGCAGCCCGTCGCGCCACGCCGGGGCGATCAGCAGGAGCCCGGCGGTGGCCAGCACGGAGAGTGCGAAACCGGCGTCCCCGGCCAGCTCCGGGTCGACCAGCACCAGCACGGCCACCGCGGCGCAGAGGGCGGGCAACGCGGCCCGGGGGCGGCCGGCGGCGAGCGCGGCCAGTCCGATCGCCCCCATGGTGGCCGCCCGGACCACGCTGGGCGAGGGGCGGACCAGGACGACGAAGCCGATCAGCGCCAGTCCGCAGCAGACGGCGGCCAGCCGGGGACCGGCCCGGGCCCAGCGGGCGGCCAGCAGCACCGCGCCGACCACGATCGCCACGTTCGAGCCCGACACGGCGTTCAGGTGGGTCATCCCGGTGGCCCGGAACTCCTCCTCCACGGCGGGCGTGAGCCGGCTGGTGTCCCCGACCACCAGGCCCGGCAGCAGCCCGCCCCGGTCCTCGGGCAGCGGCGCACAGGCCCGTTGCAGGCCGGTACGCAGCGAGCCGGCGGCGCGCTGGAGCCAGGGCGGCGGCCCTGACCGGACGGGTGGACCGGTCACGGTCAGCACGGCGGCGGTCAGGTCTCCGCCGCGCGGTGCGGCGAGCCGGCCGTCGGCGCGTACCCGCTGGCCGGGCAGCAGGCCACGCCAGCCCGGATCCTTGGTCAACAGCAGCACCCGGGCCGGCCCGCTCACCCGGGGGCCGTCCCGTGGCGTCAGGCCGACCAGGTCGGCGGAGACGACGACCATCACCGGTCGACCGGCGGCACCGCGCAGCGGACGGGGGTCGTCCCGGACGACGAGATCGGCGGTGACCACCGCCCGGTCGTCGACCAGGGACCGGAGCGGGGCGGCGTCCCGGCCGGCCAGCCGGGCGGCGGTGGCGGTCGCGCCGCAGACCACGCCGAGCAGCACCGCGACGGCGACCCAGCCGTACCGGCGCACGAGGGTGGTAGGACGGCCGAGCAGGCCGGTCAGGTGCACGGTGGCCAGCACGGCCAGCACGGCGGCCACCCCGGCCAGCGTGGCTGCCGCCACCGGGCTCAGGTGCAGCCCGGCGAGGGCGGCCAGCCAGGCGGCCACCGCCAGACCGGCCAACCGCAGGTCCGGCACGGCCGCCGACGTCGTATCGCCGACCGACACGGAGGATCCGGACCACCGGCGCTCCTCGCCGCGAGCGCGCGAGGATGGCTCGGACCGACACCCGTCGGCGGAGGCGGGCGGGGACGACTCCGGCCGGCGCCCGTCGGCGGAGGCGGGCGGGGACGGCTCGGACGGGTGCCGGTCGTGGGCGGGGGCTGGTGGGGTGGGTCGTCGGCTCACACCGTCACCAGTTCCTTGAGCTGCTCGTACCGGGCGTCGCCGATGCCCTCGACCTGGCGCAGGTCGGCCACCGACCGGAAGGCGCCGTGCTGCTCCCGGTGGGTGAGGATGCGCTGGGCGAGCACCGGCCCCACGCCGGGCAGCGCGTCGAGCTGGGCCAGGGTGGCGGTGTTCAGGTTCACCGGACCGCCGGGTGCGGAGCCGTCCCCCGCCGCTGCGGGCGGCACTCCCGGCAAGGCGGCCGGGGCGGTCGCGCCGACCACCACCAGCTCGCCGTCGGTGACCTTGCGGGCGGGGTTGAGCAGGGCGGTGTCGACTCCGGGCAGGGCGCCGCCGGCCGCGTCGATGGCGTCGGCGACCCGGGCACCGGCCGGCAGCCGGACCAGTCCGGGGCGGCGTACCTTGCCGGCGACGGCGACCACGAGCTGGCTCGGACCGGCGCTCGCCGAACCGGCCGGGGCGGGCTCCGGGAGGGCGGCGGCAGCCGTGCCCACCGGGCGGACGGGCTCGGTGTGCGGCCGGGAGCGCCACGCCCACGCTCCGGCCCCGAGCACCACGACGGCGGCGACCACGGCGAGTGCGCGTACGCCCCGCCGGCCGGGATCGAACGCGCCCGGCCCGGGCAGCCGGGACGGCGCGATCGGCGGTGACGCCACCGGTTCCCCGTCGGCCCCACCACCGCAGCCAACCCCGCCCTCCGCCACGGCGAGCGGGGAGTCCACGGGTGCGGGTCCGGGTCGATCCGGCAGCGCGGGAAAGGTGGCGGCACCGGGATGGGACGCATCGTCCCGCCCGGGGGCGAACAGGCGGGACAGCCGCTGCCGCACGGTGGTTTCCTCGTCGTCGGGCACGGCGCGAGGTTAGGGCGGGCGACCGGCCGCCATCAGGACGCGGACCGGTGGCTGTGGACGGACGGATGCCCTGTGGACAACGCCCTGATCATGCCCCTGGTGTGCTAGCGACCACCGGAAGGATCGGTCAGGACGGGCGGCGGTGGATCACCACGCAGGCCAGGCCCGGCCCGGCGTGCGCGGCGACGACGGCCCCGGCCTCGGAGACGTACGTGTCGTGCAGCCGGTCGCCGAACCGGGCGCGCAACGCCTCCAGGAGCTGCTCGGCGCGCTGCGGCGCGGCCAGGTGGTGCACGGCGAGATCCACCTCGGCCTCGCCGGCCGCCTCGACGGCCAGGTCCACCAGGCGGGCGATGCCCCGGCTGGCGGTACGCACCTTGTCCTTGAGCACGATCGCGCCGTCCGGCATGTGCATGATCGGCTTCACCGAGAGGGCGGTGCCGAGCAGCGCCTCGGCGGCGTTGATCCGGCCGCCCCGGCGGAGGAACTCCAGCGTGTCGACATAGAACCAGATGGTGGTGCGCTCGATGGCGTCCAGCGCGGCCTGGCGTACCCCGGGCAGGTCGGTGCCGTGCTCGGCGGCCGTCGCGGCGGCGAGGACCGGAAAGCCGAGGCCCATCCCGGTGGACCGGCTGTCGACCACCTCGACCCGGTCGCCGACCTCGGCGGCGGCCAGCCGGGCGGCCTCCACCGTGCCGGAGAGTTCGGCGGAGAGGTGCACCGACACGACGCCGTCGGCGCCCTCGGCGAGCAGCGCGCGATAGACCTGCGCGAACTGCTCGGGTGCCGGCCGGGACGTGCTCACCGAGACCCGGCGGCCGCCCAGCGCGCGGGTGGCGTCGGCGGGGAACGTCTCGACGCCCTCCAGCCCTTCCGCACCGTTGAGCACGACGGTCAGCGGGACGACGGTGAGCCGGTGCTCCCGCACCAGCTCGGGCGGAAGGTAGGCGGTGGAGTCGGTGACGACCGCGACGGGCATGCCCGGCACGCTAGCCGATCCCGACCCCGCGCGCCGGGACCGTCCGGTCAGACCGCCTCGGTGAGCGCCGGTTGGGTGATCAGGCCGACATTGTGGGCCCGCAGGTGCCAGCCCCGGACGTCGTCGTGCCGCAGTTCCGTCCAGTGGCAGTTGGAGAGCGATCCGACGCCGCGCAGCACGGCGTGGTCCCAGCCGAGCAGGTGCCCGACGCCCTGCCGGGCGCCGCCGCCGTGGGTGGTCACCACGACGGTGCCGCCGACGGCGAGGTCGGCCGCGGCCCGGAACCCGGCCCCGATCCGCTCGCCCAGGTCGTCGAGGCTCTCGATGTCGGCGCCCGGGTCGGGGTCGCCGGCCCGCCAGCGGGCGTACTCGTCGGGGAAGCGCTCGGCGACCTCGGTGAGGGCCAGGCCCTGCCAGCGGCCGAAGTGCCGCTCCCGCAGCCGGACGTCGGTGCGGACCGGAAGGCCGGTCAGCGCCGCGAGCGCGGCGGCCGTGTCGGCGGCGCGGCGCAGGTCGCTGGCGACGATGGCGTCGGGCCGGAGCCCGGCCAGCACCGGCGCGGCGGCCCGGGCCTGCTCCCGGCCGAGGTCGTTGAGGGGTACGTCGGTCTGCCCCTGGACCCGGCTGGCGGCGTTCCAGTCGGTGTTGCCGTGCCGCCAGATGATCAGTCGGGTCATTCGGCGGTGGAGCCGGCGGCGGAGTCGGCCTCGACCAGGTCCCGGTCCACGAACGGGATCTGCGGGCAGTCCTTCCAGAGCCGGTCGAGGGCGTAGAACTCGCGCTCCTCGGTGTGCTGGACGTGCACCACGATGTCGACGTAGTCGAGCAGCACCCAGCGACCACCGCGCTCGCCCTCGCGCCGCAGCGGCTTGGCCTTCTCCGGCAGTTCGAGCAGCCGCTCCTCGATGGCGTCGACGATGGCCAGCACCTGACGCTCGTTGGGGGCCGAGGCGACCAGGAACGCGTCGGTGATGGCGAGTTGGTCGCCCACGTCGATGATGACGATGTCCTGTGCCTTCTTGTCGGCCGCGGCCTGGGCGGCGGCCATCGCCAGCTCGTGAGCGCGTTCGGAAACTGTCACCGTTCTCCTTCGATCAACCGTGCGACCCTCCAAGCGTCTCACACCCGGCGGCGCGACGACTTGTCGGTTCTGGCCGCTTACGGGGTGAAAGCCCCACAGAACGGGCGGAATTACCGCTGGTAGAGGCGTCGTTTGGCGATGTACTGCACCACACCGTCCGGCACCAGGTACCAGACCGGCTCGCCGCGGGCGACCCGGGCGCGGCAGTCGGTGGAGGAGATGGCCATCGCCGGCACCTGCACCAGGCTCACCGTGTCGGCGGGGAGGTGCTTGTCGGAAAGCTCGAAGCCGGGTCGGGTCACCCCGATGAAGTGGGCCAGCTCGAGGACCTCGTCCAGGTCCTTCCACGACAGGATCCGCTCCAGCGCGTCCGCGCCGGTGATGAAGAAGAGCTGCACCTTCGGGCCGTACTCGGCGTGCAGGTCGCGCAGGGTGTCGACGGTGTAGGTGGGGCCGGCCCGGTCGATGTCGACCCGGCTGACCTGGAAGCGCGGGTTGGACGCGGTGGCGATGACCGTCATCAGGTAGCGGTCCTCGGCGGGGGTGACCGGCTCGTCCGCCTTCTGCCAGGGCTGGCCGGTCGGGACGAAGACCACCTCGTCCAGCCCGAACCGGTCCGCCACCTCGCTGGCCGCGACGAGGTGCCCGTGGTGGATCGGGTCGAAGGTCCCGCCCATGATGCCGATCCGCCGGATGTCTTCCTCCACCCCGCGATCCTAGGCCGATCGGCCGGCGCGGACCCGTCCGGCGTCCACGGGTGGGGCCGAGGGGTTCCGGCGCGGGCGGGTACGCCTTATGCTCGTCAACGAGTAATCGTCTGCGAGCAGTGGAGGACGACGTGGCCCGGCAGCGCAAGGTGGGCAACCTGGTGGCCCTCGCCGTGCTCTCCGTCCTCGTCGAGCGACCCCGACACCCCTACGAGATCGCCACCACCCTGCGCACCTGGGGCAAGGACCAGGACATGGAGATCAAGTGGGGGTCCTTCTACACGGTCGTCCGCAACATGGAGCGACACGGCCTGATCGAGGCCGTGGAGAGCGTCCGGGAGGGCCGGCGCCCGGAACGCACCGTCTACCGGATCACCGACGCCGGTCGGGCCGAGTTGGTCGACTGGGCCCGCGAGTTGATCTCCACCCCCGAGCCGGAGCAGCCCCGGTTCCGGGCCGGCCTCTCGGTGCTCGCCGCCCTGCACCCCGACGAGGCGACAGCTCTCCTGGGACAGCGGCTGGCGCGGCTGGAGGACGACATCAGGGCCGGTCGGGCGGCGCTCGCCGAGCAACTGCGGAGCGTGCCACGGCTCTTCCTGATCGAGTCCGACCACGATCTCGCCATGCGTGCGGCGGAAGCGGCCTGGGTCCGGTCCCTGCTGGCCGAACTCACCTCGGGCAGCTATCCGGGCCTGGCCGAATGGCGGGCCTTCCACGACGCCGGCGACCGGCCGGCGGAGCCGACCGACGGTCCGGAAGGGAGCGGCCCCACCCCGTGATTGCGGCCCCGACACGGTGCGCCAACACCGTGCCGGGGCCTGTACCCCGAACCGACACCTGGAGAGGCGCCCGGCCCGAAGCGGCAACCACGAGGATAGTCGGGCTCTCTCCAGGTCGGTCCCTGCGCACCACCGACGAAACCCTGGAGGGAAGCACCATGACCACCGTGAAGACAGCGATCGTCATCGGCGGCGGCATCGCCGGCCCGGTGACCGCGCTGGCCCTGCGCCGCGCCGGCATCACCGCCACCGTCCACGAGGCGTACCCGAGTACCGCCGACGGCATCGGCGGCACCCTCGCCCTCGCCCCCAACGGCGTCGCGGCCCTGCGCGTCGTCGGCGCGGACCGGGCCGTCACCGCGATCGGCACCCCCATCCACCGGACCAGGATGGCCGTCGGTCGCAGGCGCATCGACCTGCCCGGCCTGAGCGGTGTGCCACCGCTGCACGTGGTGCACCGCAACGCCCTCCACCAGGCGCTGCACGAGCACGCCCGGGCCGAGGGCATCGTCGTCGAGCACGGCCGGCGCCTGGTCGACGCGCGGGAGACCGACACCGGCGTCACCGCCCGCTTCGCCGACGGCGGCACCGCCACGGCGGACGTCCTGATCGGGGCCGACGGCGTCCGGTCGACCGTCCGCACCCTGATCGACCGGGACGCCCCCGGCCCGCGCTTCACCGGGCTGCTCGGCTTCGAGGGGGTGGCCCGGCACGAGGTCGACGCCGCCCCGGGCACCATGACCTTCGCCTTCGGCCGGCGCGGCTACTACCTGTACTGGCCGGAGCCGGGTGGCGGCACCCGGTGGGGCGTCAACCTCCCCCAGGAGCGGCCGATGAGCCTCGCCGAGGCCCGCGCGGTGCCCCCGGCCGAGTGGATGCGGACGCTGCGCACCGCGTACGGCGACGACGACCCGGGCCGCGATCTGCTGGCGAGCACCGACGCCGACGACGTGCAGGCGGTGGGCTCCCTGCACATCATGCCGAGCGTGCCGCGCTGGCACCGGGGTCGGATGGTGCTGGTCGGCGACGCGGCGCACGCGCCCTCCAACAGTTCCGGGCAGGGGGCGTCGCTGGCGATCGAGAGCGCGGTGCAGCTGGCCCGCTGCCTGCGTGACCTGCCGGACGTCCGGTCGGCGTTCACCGCCTTCGAGCAGCTGCGGCGCGCCCGGGTGGAGAAGGTGGCCGCCCGGGCGGCCCGGATCAACCGGACCAAGGCGCCCGGTCCGGTGGGCCGGGCGCTGCTGCCGCTGTTGATGCCGTTGCTGGTGCGGACCGCGATGGACCCGGAGAAGACGATCGGCGCCGAGCAGCGCTACCTGATCGATTGGGACGCCCCGGTGGCGTCGGCGTCGACCGACGGTTGACCGGCTGCGGGCGGCGCCCCTCGTCGGGTGCGCCGCCCGCGTCGCGCCGGCCGCGATCGGCCAGCTCCCGGCTGGTCAGGTCCCGGCACAGGTCGCGGCCGGTCAGGCCCTGGACCGGTCGCGACCCGCCCAGTCAAGCGCCGGCGGCGGCCACCGCCGTGCGGGCCACCAGGGCGCGGCGCAGGTCGTCGTCGAGGTCGACCACCCTGCGACGCAGGCCGGGCGTGAGGTCGTCGCGGGCCAGCAGCGCCGCGGCCAACTCCCGGGTCGGCTGCGCCACGGCGTAACGGGGGAAGGCCAGGCCGGCGACCCGGTCGGCCACCCAGGCGGTACGCAACCGCGCAGCCGCCGGCATGTCGGCGAAGTACCTGGCCACGTACGGCGCGGTCAGCTCGGCCTGCTCGGGCTGCCAGAAGCCCTCCGCGGTGGCCTCGACGAGCCGGTTGGACGACTCGGTGCTGCTGGTGATGATCTCCCAGGCGGTGGCCTTGGCGGCGGCGTCGGGCAGCGCGGCGCGGCAGGCGGCGGCGCGCTCCGCCCCGGTGGCGCTACGGTCGGCGGCGGCCTCCGCGGCGATCTCGGCCTCGCCGGCCGCACCGAGCACCACCAGTCGCAGCAGCAGCGCCCAGCGCAGGTCGGCGTCGACCGCCAGCCCCTCCGGGACCCCGTCGCCGGCCAGCCAGCCGGCGAGCAGGGCGGTGTCGGTGGTGGCCCCGATCAGCTCCCGGGCGGCGGCGAGCTGCAACGATCCGCCCGCCGGTGCCCCGGCGAGCAGCGCGGTGCAGGCCCCGGCGACCCGGAGCAGGGCGGCGTCACGGGTGAGCGGGTCGAGGTAGCGGTCGATCAGGTTGCGGCTGAGGGTGAGCACGTCCTCGGCGATGATCACCTCGGTCTCGGCGGGCAGCGCCGCCGCGATCAGCGAGACCAGCGAGGTGACCGGGCGTTCCCCGTCGGTCGCCGCGTCCAGGGCCTCGCCCCAGAGCAGCGCCCGGGCCAGCGGGTCGGCCAGCGTCGGCAGGACCATCGGCACGGCGTCGGCCGATGCCGGGTCCAGGCGGATCTTGGCGTAGGTCAGGTCGCCGTCGTTCGGCAGCAGCAGCCCGGTGGCGGGAAGACCCACCAGCTCGGTGAGGGTGGTCCGGCCCTGGTCGGCGTCCGGGTCGAGGTCCACCTCGAACCGGCTCGTCGTGCCGTCCGGGGCGTACCGGCCGATGCCGATGCGGTGCGGGCGCAGCACCGGGTACGCCTCCGGCGCGGTCTGCACCACGGCCACGTCGGTCCACCGGCCGTCGGCGTCGACCGCCGTCTCCATCCGCAGCGTGTTGACCTGCGAGCGGCGCAGCCAGCGTTCCGCCCAGGCCGACAGGTCACGCCCACCGGCGGCGCTGAGGCTGTCGAGCAGGTCGGCCAGCGAGGCGTTGCCGAACCGGTGCTTGGCGAAGTGCGCGTTGAGGCCGGCGAGGAAGGCGTCGTCACCGAGCCAGGCGACGAGCTGGCGCAGCACGGCGGCGCCCTTGGCGTACGAGATGCCGTCGAAGTTGAGCAGCGCCTCGGCGGTGTCGGCGACCTCCTCGGGGGCCACCGGATGGGTGGAGGGGCGCTGGTCGACGGCGTACCCCCAGGCCTTGCGGCGCAGGGCGAAGGTGGTCCACGCGGAGCGGAAGCGGGTCGCCTCGGCGGTGACCCGGGTGCCGAGGTGCTCCGCGAAGGACTCGTTCAGCCAGAGGTCGTCCCACCAGCGCATGGTGACCAGGTCACCGAACCACATGTGCGCCATCTCGTGCGCGATGGTGGTGGCCCGCAGCTCCCGCTGGCTGTCCGTGACTGCCGAGCGGAAGACGTAGTCGTCCCGGAAGGTGACCAGGCCCGGGTTCTCCATCGCGCCGGCGTTGAACTCCGGCACGAACGCCTGGTCGTACTTGCCGAACGGGTAGCGCTCGGCGAAGAGCTGGTGGAAGCGGTCGAAGCACTGCCGGGTCACGGTGAAGATCTCGTCGGCGTCGGCGTCGAGGTGGGGGGCGAGCGAGCGCCGGCACCAGATGCCCAGCGGAATGCCGTCGTGCTCGGCGCGCCGGACGTGCCACGGGCCGGCGATCAGGGAGAAAAGGTATGGCGGCAGGGGCTCGGTGGGCGCGAACTCCCAGCGACCGGGGCGCGGCTGGGCGAGGAGCCGGCCGTTGGCCGCGACGGTCCACTCCGCCGGGGCGCTGACGGCGAGGGTGATCGGGGCCTTCAGGTCGGGCTGGTCGAACGCCGCGAAGATGCGCTGCACCTCGTCCAGGAAGGACATGGCATAGAGGTAGGTCTCGCCGTCGGCGGGGTCGACGAAGCGGTGGATCCCCTCGCCGGTGTTCGAGTAGGCCATCTCGGCGGTGACGGTGAGCGTGTTCTGCGCTTCCAGCCCGGCCAGCGGCAGCCGGTTGTCGGTCAGGGTGCCGGGGTCGAGGTCCCGGTCGTTGAGGCGTACGCCGGTCAGGGTCGCTGGCCTGACCTCGGCGAAGGTCGCGGCCCCGGGGGTGGCCCGGAACCGGATCGTGACGGTCGAGCGGAACCGCTCGCCGCCACCGGTCAGGTCGAGGTCCACCTGGTAGGACTCGACGGTAATCAACGCGCCACGCGCGGTCGCCTCTACACGGGTCAGGCTCGGCATCCGCTTATCCTGCCCGATGGGGATCCGGACGGACTCCCCGTCACGCGTGGCGATGGAGGAACAACGATGGGTCAGCACCCCAAGGGTGACTTCGATCTCTCCCGGGCGGTCTGGCAGCGGGCCGAGGGCGACACCTCCGACAGCGCCGTCGAGGTGGCCTTCGTCGACGATCTGATCGGCATGCGCAACTCCGCGGAGCCCGAAGGCCCGGTGCTGGTCTTCACCCAGGCCGAGTGGGACGCGTTCGTGGCGGGCGCACAGGACGGCGAGTTCGACCTCGACTGAGCGGCGCACCGGGCTCACCGGTCACCCTCGCCCCAGCTCAGCCCGCCGAGGCCGGGGGCGTGGTGGAAGCCGGGGTGGCCGGCGACGTCCGCGCAGCGTTCGCCGTCCGGCCCCTCGGCGCCGCAGAAGAGCCGCTCGGCCCGGTGCCAGGCGTCCGCCGGGGACCAGGCCGCGGCACCGAGCGCCAGCTCCGGGCGGAGCAGGTTCAGTGCCTCGGCGTACGCGACGGCGAGGTCGCGGGCCTGCTCCGGACCGGCGGCGGTGAAGCCGAGGTGGGCGGTGAACCAGCGCGGCGGGCGCGGCGCCGGACGGGGCGCGGCGAGGAGCGGTCGGTCCCCCGGGTCGGGGCCCACCGCACCGGCCCGCTCGATCGCCCGGACCACTCGCCGTTCCCGCCACCACGGCGGCATGTTCTCCCGCATCGGACCTCCCCGTCGTCGACCTGCGCCGGACCGCAGCCGCCGACGCGAGACCGAGCCAAGCAGCTTTCCGGCCCGGTGGGAGGGGCCAGCAGTCGGCTCGTCGGCTGGCCCCTCCCCCGGGGCGCGTCGACCGGTACCCTGCCGGCGGCCCGCACCGGAACCGGTTCGCGCCGAGCGGGATTCAGCCGCCGCGACCCGGGTAGACGCGACTGGCCGACCGGATCGGCCGGCAGGTTCACCCGTGTCAGGAGAGACCCGATGGCCACCACCCCCGCCGACCGCAGTCCGGAGAGCACGTGGGCGTTCCTCCGTGAGGGGTACCGGTTCGGCAGCTCCCGCTACGAGCGGTACGGAAGTGACATCTTCCAGACCCGGCTCCTGCTGGAGCGGACCATCTGCCTGCGCGGCCGGCCGGCGGCGGTGCTCTTCTACGACCCGGAGCGGTTCGTCCGCGCGGGCGCGATGCCCAGACGGGGACAACGCACCCTCACCGGCGTCGGCGGTGTGCAGGGGCTCGACGGCGGCGCGCACGGGGCCCGCAAGGCGATGTTCCTGTCGCTGATGACGCCGAGCGCGCTGCGGCAGCTCGGTCAGCTCTTCGACGACGAGTGGCGGGCCCGCATCCCCGACTGGGAACGGTCCGGGTCGGTGGTCCTCTACGACGAGGTCGGCCGGATGCTGACCCGGGCGGTCTGCGCCTGGGCCGGCGTCCCGCTCGACACCGGCGAGGTGGCCCGGCGTACGGCCCAGCTGCACGCGATGATCGAGGGGCCGGCCGTGCTCGGCCTCCGGCACTGGCGTGGCCTGCTCGCCCGTCGCCGGGCCGAACGCTGGCTCGCCGACGTGGTGGACCGGGTCCGGGCCGGCACGCTCCCCGCGCCGGAGGGCAGTGCGCTCCGGGTGATCGCCGAGCACCGGGACGAGCGGGGTCGGCCGCTGCCCCGCCGGATCGCCGCCGTGGAGCTGCTCAACGTGCTGCGCCCGACGGTCGCCGTCGACCGGTACGTGGTCTTCGCCGCCCTCGCCCTGCACGACCACCCGGCGTGGCGGGAGCGGGTCCGCGACGACCCGGACGCCACCGAGTGGTTCGTCCAGGAGGTCCGCCGCCACTATCCGTTCTTCCCGTTCGCGGCGGCCCGGGTGCGCCGGTCCTTCGACTGGCAGGGGCACCACTTCCCGACCGGCCGTCGGGTGCTGCTGGACCTGTACGGCACCAACCACCACCCGCAGCTGTGGCCGGATCCGGAGCGGTTCAACCCGGAGCGCTTCGCCGGCTGGCGGGACGACCCGTACGGCCTGGTGCCGCAGGGCGGCGGTGAGCACCTGGCCGGGCACCGCTGCGCCGGCGAGTGGCTGACCATCGAGCTGATCAAGCGGGCCGTCGGCCTGCTCACCACCGCCATGCGCTACGAGGTGCCGCCGCAGGACCTGGCGGTGAGCCTGAACCGGATGCCCACCCTCCCGCCCAGCGGCTTCGTCCTCGACGGCGTCCGCCGCACCGCCTGACGCCGGCCGTCCTACTCCGCGACGACGAGGGCCTGCGGCGCGGCCTGCTTCATCCGGGTACGCAGCCACTTGAGCTGGATCGCGGTCTCCTGTTCGCAGGACTTCACCACCGCCAGCAGTTCCTCGTCCCGGGCCCCGTACGCGGCCTGGCCGATCACCGTCCAGGAGATGTCGCACTCGGCGGCCATCAGATAGAGGTCCTGGAGGTCGCGGAGCAGCCCGAGCCCGCCGCTACGGGTGCCGGAGAAGAGCTCCGAGTGCAGCCGGTCCGGCTCGGCCGGGGCGTCCTCGGCGTACCGGCGGGCGAAGGGGGCGAGCTTCTCCGCGTGCCCGCGGCACTGGGTGGCGAGCTTCTGGCAGGTGTGGAAGACGTCGGGCTCCTCCCGGTGCGCCTCGCCCACCTCGGTGAAGGCGTCACCCAGGCGTTCCTGGGCCTTGTGCAGCAGTCCCAGATAGTGCGCGAGGTGCATCTCACTCCCCTCTCGACGGTGCCTCGGCGGCCGGGCCGCCGACGGTGGCCGGGATGTCCGCCCCGGCCAGTGGCGCGGAGCCGCCGACGGTGGGCGCGGGCGAGGGCCGGCCACCCGAGTCGGCCTCCTTCACCACCCGGACCGCGGCCACCTTGAAGATCGGCTGCTTGGAGACCGGGTCCCAGGCGGTGATGGTCAGCTCGTTGGCCGCCCGGTCGTGCCGCCCCTGGC
This sequence comes from Micromonospora sp. CCTCC AA 2012012, assembly GCF_040499845.1. Classification (NCBI taxonomy): domain Bacteria; kingdom Bacillati; phylum Actinomycetota; class Actinomycetes; order Micromonosporales; family Micromonosporaceae; genus Micromonospora; species Micromonospora mangrovi. Next base: position 40,472 of record NZ_CP159342.1, on the reverse strand, counting down.
CGGGAGCCGCCCCGTCGGCGGCGTCCCAGTAGCCGTAGTGGAAGGGGACGAAGACCACGCCGGGGCGTACCCCGCAGATCCGGGCGCGACCGCGGACGGCGCCGCGCGGCGACTCGACCCGGACCAGGTCCCCCTCGCCGACGCCGAGCTTGTCGGCGTCGGCCGGGTTCAGCTCCACCCAGGACTCCGGCGCGGCGTGCACCAGCTGGGTGGCCCGGCCGGTCTTGGTGCGGGTGTGGAACTGGTAGACGGTCCGGCCGGTGGTGAGCAGCAGCGGGTAGTCGTCGCTCGGCACCTCCGGCGACGGCTGGTACGCCACCGCGTGCAGGAACGCCCGGCCGCCCGGCTGCTTCGCCTTGTATTCCTCCGGCAGGTTCTCCGCCCCGGTCGCCAGGTCGTGCCCGTACGACTCGCAGTAGTCCGGGTCGGTGTTGAACACCGCGTCGGTGTAGAGCCGTTCGGTGCCGTCCGGCTGCTCGTCGGTGCAGGGCCACTGGATGCCGCCGGAGCGCAGCCGCTCGTAGGTGATCGCGGTGTAGTCGCAGGGCCGGCCCCGCGAGCACTCCTTCCACGCCTCGAACACCTCCTCCGGCCCGGTCCAGGTGATCAGCGGGTTCCCGTCGGAGTCGCGGAAGTCCATCCGGCGCGCGTAGTCGAGGAAGATGTCCAGGTCGGGGCGGGCCTCGCCGGGCGGCTCGACCGCCTTGTCGGAGATGTGCACGGTCCGGTCCACGCTGGTGAAGGTGCCGGTCTTCTCGCCCCAGGTGGCCGCCGGCAGCACCACGTCGGCCAGCTCGGCGGTCTCGGTGAGGAAGAGGTCCTGCACCACCACGAACAGCTCCGGCTGCGCCAGGATGCGCCGGATCCGGGCCAGGTCGGGCAGGGAGACCGCCGGGTTGGTGGCCGAGATCCAGAGCAGCTTGATCGAGCCCTGCTCGGCGTAGCGGAAGATCTGCATGGCGTGCGTCGGCGGCGACCAGTGCGGGATGGTGTCGACCTCGACGTTCCACAGCTTCGCCAGCTCGGCGACGTGCTCCTCGTTCTCCCAGTTGCGCAGGCCGGGCAGGTCGCCGTCGGCGCCGCACTCCCGGTTGTTCTGCGCGGTCGGCTGGCCGTTCATCTGATAGAGCCCGGCGCCGGGCCGGCCGAGCATGCCCCGGATCAGGTGGATGTTGTTCACCTGGCAGGAGGCCGCCGTCGCCTGGTTGGACTGGTAGAAGCCCTGGAGCACGGTGGAGAGCAGCCGCTCGGACCCGCCCAGCAGCTCGGCGGCGCGTTCGATGTCGCGGGCCGGCAGGTCGCAGATCTCGGCGACCTTCGCCACCGGATAGTCCTCGACCACCTCGCACAGCTTCTCGAAGCCGAGGGTGTGGGCGCGGACGTACTCCTCGTCGTACCAGCCGCGGTGGATCAGCTCGCGGAGCAGGCCGTTGAGCAGCGCCATGTTGGTGCCGTTGCGCAGCGCGAGGTGGACGTCGGCCTCCCGGGCCACCGGAGTGGCGCGCGGGTCGACCGCCAGCATCGCCGGCGGGTTCGGCCCGCGCCGCCGGTCCAGCATCCGCATCCAGAGCACCGTCTGGGTCTCCGCGACGTTGTGCCCCCAGAGCGCGATCGCGTCGCAGTGGTCCACGTCGGTGTACGACCCGGGCTGCCCGTCGGTGCCGAAGGACGCCTTCAGCGCGGCGGCGGCGGTCGCGGTGCAGAGCCGGGTGTTGCCGTCCATGTGCGGGGTGCCCAGGCCGGCCTTCCCGATCACCCCGAGGGTGTAGTACTCCTCCAGGAAGAGCTGGCCGCTGGTGTAGAAGCCGAAGTGGCCCCAGCCGCCCGGGCCGTCCCGCAACTCCTTCGAGCGGGCCACGATCCGGCCCATCGCGGTGTCCCAGTCGGTCTCCACCAGCCGGCCGCCCTCGCGTACCAGGGGGCGGCGCAGCCGGTCGGGGCTGTGGTTGGCCTGCCAGCCGTACAGGTCCTTGGGGTCGACCCGGCCGTTGTTGATCCGGTCACCCGGCCGGCCCCGGACGCCGACGATCCGGTCGTCCACCACCGCGATGTCCATCGCGTCGCCATTCGAGTGCAGGATCGACGCGCTCGGCACCCAGCGCTGCACGTCGGCCTCGGTGTGGCCGTCGGCGAGGAAACTGTCCACCCGCACCGGCCACCGTTCACCCGGCCCGTACGGCGTGCGCGGCCCCCAAGGGTCCGCGATCCGGTCCACCATCTTCTCAACCTTCCTTCGATGCCCAGACCGGCATCCGACGGCCGGTGGCCCGGTTGAACAGCAGGTCCACCAGGGTCACCAGGAGCACGGCGGCGAACGCGATCACCAACTGGGTGGGGGTGCGCAGCAGGCCCAGGCTCACGATCAGTGTGGTCGCGCCGGCCGGCGGGTGCGCGGCTTTCAGCAGCACCAGCACCGCGGCGGTGATCGCCAGGGAGCCGGCGGCGGCGACGATCCGGGGCCAGCTGACCCCCTCCTGGAGCACGGACGGGTGGTCGGCCAGGCCGGTGACGGTCAGCAGGGCGTAGCCGGCGAGCAGCGCCACCAGGTGTCCGATGACGGTGTTGCGGGGCGACGACTCCGGCTTCTCCGGCTGTTCGACGTGCAGCATGATCGCCGGTCCCAGGCTGGGGAAGAGCCAGGGCTGGCGGGTCAGCAGGGCCACCGTGCCGGCGATCACCACGGCGAGGGCGCTGCCGCCGAACGCCCGCACGGCGGGCCGGGACGGCGTCTCATCGATCTCGGCAGGCATGTGAAGCTCTCTACCCTGCCCTGGGCCGTCGAATCGACGCACGCCCCGGCGGGCCGGTTCAGTTCAGCTGCGGGTGCAGGACGGTACGCAGGCAGCCGTCCTGCTTCTTCTCGAACATCTCGTACCCCCGGGCCCCCTCCTCCAGCGACATCGGGTGGGTGGCGAGGTAACCGGGGTCGATCTCGCCGGCGGCGAGGCGGTCCAGCAGCATCGGGATGTAGCGCTGGGCGTGCATCTGCCCCATCCGCAGCGTCAGGGCCTTGTTCATCGCCGCACCGAGCGGGAACTTGTCGACCAGGCCGCCGTAGACGCCGACGATGCTGACCGTGCCGCCCTTGCGGCAGGCCATGATCGCCTGCCGGACGGAGGTCGGCCGGTCGCTGGCCAACCGCGCCGACTGCTTGGCCTTGTCGTACGCGTAGATCGGGCCGACGTCGTGCGACTCCATGCCGACCGCCTCGATGCAGGCGTCCGGGCCCCGGCCGCCGGTCATCTCCCGCAGCGCCTCCAGCACGTCCGTCTCGGCGTAGTTGACGGTCTCCACGCCGAGCCGGTCGGCGGCGGCACCGAGCCGCTCCGGCAGCCGGTCGATCACGATGACCCGCTCGGCGCCGAGGAGCTGGGCCGACCGGGCGGCCATCTGACCGACCCCGCCGGCACCCCAGACCGCCACCACCTCTCCACCGGAAAGGTTGCAGAAGTCGGCGGCCATCCAGCCGGTCGGCATCGCGTCGGAGGCGAAGACCACCGAGTCGTCCGGCACCCCGTCGGGCACCCGGAACGCGCCGACGTCGCCGAAGGGCACCCGGATGTACTCGGCGTGGCTGCCGGAGTAGCCGCCGGCCGCGTGCGAATAGCCGAGGATGCCGGCCGGCGAGTGCCCCCACAGCTTCTCCGGGATGACCGGCTGCGGGTTGGAGTTGTCGCAGAGGGAGTACTGCTCGGTGCGGCAGTACCAGCAGCCGCCGCAGGCCACCACCGAGCCGACCACCACCCGGTCACCGACCTTCAGCCGCTGGACGGCCGGGCCGGTCTCCACCACCTCGCCCATGAACTCGTGGCCGAGGATGTCGCCCTCCCGCATCGCCGGCAGGTAGCCGTTGATCAGGTGCAGGTCGGAGCCGCAGACGCTGCTGGCGCGGACCTTCACGACGATGTCGCCCTCGGCGCGGATCCGCGGCTCCGGCACGTCGCGGACGGCGAGCTTGTCGACGCCCTCCCAGCAGAGTGCCCTCACGGCCGGCCTCCGGTCATCAGCTTCTCCCGGACCTTGTCGGTGGCCTTCTCCTGCGCGGGGCTGCGCCCCGACGGGTCGTGCCGGGTGTCGATCACCTGACCGGTCTCGATCAGCGACTTGATCCGGCGCAGCGCGGTCCGCAGGCCCAGGTCGGGATCGCGGCCGGTGGTCAGCCCCAACGTCCGGCGTACCGGGCCGGAGCGCCAGCGCAGCTCGGCGCGGATCTCGGTGCCCCGGTCCTGCGGCGCCGGGACCAGCTCGACCCGCCCCTGCTGGGCCACCGGCCCGTCGGTCACCCGCCAACTGAACCGGCCGGGGCCGTCCACGGTCAGCTCGGCGCGCCACTCGGTGCCGCCGCCGGCCGGGTCGCTGGCCACGCAGCGCCACCGGTTGTCGTCGAGCTGTTCCAGGGTCGCCCACTCGGCCAGCGCCCGGTCGAGCCGTTCCCGGTCGGTCCAGAAGCCGATGACGGCGTCCACCGGACGGTCCACGGTGATGGCGCGGTGGACGACGTACCAGCCGCCCGTCCGATCCGGCTGGTGCCGGTGTCGTCGCCGGGCGACCACCCGACCGACGCCGACCGCGGTCGCCGTGGCGACGCCGGCCACGGCCCACCTCGTTCCGTTGCTGGTCATCACGTCTCCTCCACCCGGGCGTCCGGGACTGGACCGCCCGCATCCCGCAGCGCTACCCGGCAGGGAGGCGCCGAAACGGCGCAGCGGTTTCATAAGCGAAAAACCGGGCACCCGGCGGTGACCGTTCGCACGACCCTCGGGAGGCGGCCGTGGCGTTCGACCCCGGCGAGCACGGCCGGCACGGCCCGGCCGACGTCCAGGACAGCCGTGGGCACGTCCCCGCCCACCGGCTCGGGGAGGCGACGTGAGCGCCCCGGCCCGCGACCCCGACGCCCGCGCCGCCACGGTCGCCGACCGGCTCCCCGCACCCACCCCGGTCCGCGGTGGGCCGGCCGACCCGGCGGGCCCCAGGCCACGGCCCGCGCTCCTGCCGGTCGAGTACGTCCTGCCGCTGCGCTGGTCCGACGACACCGGCCTGACCGAACTCACCGACCACCTGCGCGTCCTCGCCCGCTGGGTGGACGTGACCGTGGTCGACGGCTCCCCGCCCGACCTCTTCGCCCGGCACGCCGCCGCCTGGCGGTACCTGGTCCGGCACGTCCGCCCCGACCCCGCGCTGCGCGGCGCCAACGGCAAGGTGCGTGGCGTGCTCACCGGGGTGGCGCTGGCCCGGCACGAGCACGTGGTGATCGGCGACGACGACGTCCGGTACGACGAGACGGCGCTGCGGGCGGTGCACGCCCTGCTGGACCGGGTGGACCTGGTCCGGCCGCAGAACCACTTCGACCCGTTGCCCTGGCATGCCTGGTGGGACACCGGCCGGGTCCTGCTCAACCGGGCGTTCGGCGGGGACTGGCCGGGCACCCTGGCGGTGCGCCGCAGCACCTTCCGCGCGATGGGCGGCTACGACCCGGACGTGCTCTTCGAGAACCTGGAGCTGGTGCGCACCGTGCGGGCGTACGGCGGCAGCACGGCGACCCCCGCCTGGCTGCACGTACGCCGGCTCCCGCCGACCGCCGCGCACTTCCACGGGCAGCGGGTCCGGCAGGCGTACGACGAGCTGGCCCAACCGGTCCGGCTGCTGGCCTCGCTGGCGGTGCTGCCCGGCGTGGTGGCCGCGTTGGTGGCCCGGCGTCCGGGACTGCTGCTGCGGGCCGCCGCGGTGACCGTGGCGGTGGCCGAGCTGGGGCGTCGGCGGGCCGGTGGCCGCCGGGTCTTCCCGGCGCACACCGCGCTCGCGGCGCCGCTCTGGGCGCTGGAACGCGGGGTCTGCTCCTGGCTGGCGCTGGCTGCCCGGCTGCGCGGCGGGGTCCCCTACGCGGGTGCCCGGCTGCGCACCGCCGCGCACTCCCGGCGCGCCCTGCGCCGAAGGCTGGGCGACCCCGGGCCCGGCGACCTGACGCTCTGGGTGCAGGCGGACGACCGCCGGCCGGACTGAACGCCAAGGGCCCCCGGTCGACGGCTGGCGTCGACAGGGGGCCCTGCTGCGTGGAACCCGATCAGTACCGGGCCTGTTCGCGGGCCTGCTGCGCGGTGTCCTTGACGTCGTACGCGGCGGACTTCGAGTCGTCCTTCACCGCGTGCACGGCGTCTTGCGCGGTCGACTTCAGCGACTCGGTGGCGTGCTGCGCCGGCTCGCGCAGCTCCTCCTTGATCTCGCTGGCGACCTCGCCCAGCTTCTCCTTCACCACCCCGCTGTGCTCGGTCGCCTTCTCCTTGACCTGCGACGCCAGCTCCTGCTCGCGGCGCGTGGTCGGGATCAGCGAGGAGACCAGCATGCCGACGCCGAAGGCGATCAGGCCGGCGGCCAGCGGGTTGCCCTGGGACTTCTCGCGGATCACCTGCGGAGTCCGGTGGGCGGCGTCGCCGACCGTCGAGGCGGCGGCGTGCGCCTTGTCACCCACGGTGGACGCGGCGGCGTGCGCCTTGTCACCGACGGTGGAGGCCGCCGAGGAGACGTGGCCGCCGGCCGAGTGCGCGGCGTAGCCGGTGCTGTGACCCAGGTCGGAAGCGCTGCCCATCACCTTGTCCTTAACGTTCTGGAGCGCGTTGCGCGCCCGCTGCTTGCGGTCGTCGACGATGCGGCTCGGGCTGACCTTGTACGCCAGCGCGTCCACGTCGGTGCTGAGGCTGTTGCGCGTCGCCTCGATCTCCCGGCGGATCTGGTCGGGATCGGTGCTCATCGGGTGACTCCCTCCGGGTGCGGCTTGAGCGCGTCGGGGATGCGCTGCACGCTGTCGTTGGTCTGCTTGAGGCCGCGGATGTTCTCGGCGTTCTTCTTGGCCTTGGAGTAGAGGACGGCGGCGACGACGGCCCAGACGACGGCCACGATCAGCGCGGCGAGTCCCTCGTCCATCACGTTGTCCAGGAACTGCCAGATGGCGATGGAGACGAAGAGCGCCACCATGTAGCCGCCGAAGCCGGCGCCACCGTAGAACCCGGCGGCCTTGCCCGCCTTCTTGCCCTCCTGGCGGATCTCCGCCTTGGCCAGCTCGACCTCCTGGCGCATCAGCGTGGAGAGGTCGGTGGTGACCGAGCGCATCAGCTCACCGATCGAGCTGCCGCGAACCTCGTCCGCGCTGTGCGGCGCGGTCGGGTCCCCGGCGTAGGGCGCGTTCGCGTGGTGCCCCGGGTCGACCGGGTACGCGGCGTTCACGCCGGATCCCTGCGTCGGCATGCTCATGCCGTCGCCTCCCTTCTGTCGCGTCGGCCGCTCACGGGCGGGTGGTGCCGCTGGACGGCACGCCCGGCAGCGGGTCGGTCTGGTTCACCGGCGGCAGCGGCTGACCGGTGCCCGAGTACGGGTCGGCGTAGCTGCCCGGGGTCGGGTCGGCGTAGCCACCGGAGGCCGGCTGCGCGTAGCCACCCGGCGCGGCGTAGCCCGGGTCCGGCTCGGCGTAGGTGCCCGGCGTCGGGTCGAGGTAGCCGCCCGGCGGGACGTCGGAGACGGTGCGCGAGTTCGGGATGACCGCGGTCCGGTCCGGGTCGTAGCCGTACGCCCGCTGCGCGGTGCCGTTGTCGTCACCGGCGGCGGCGATGTTCTTGGTCAGTCGACCGGCGAGCACACCGAGGACGGCGGCCCCGACCAGGAAGGTGCCCGGGTTGCGGCGGGCGTAGGTCTTCACCTCGTTGAGGATGTCGCCCGGCTCGCGCTGCTCCAGCCAGCCGGCCACGCCGTGCACCCGGTCGGCGGCCTGGTGGGCCAGCTCGCTCACGGGGCCGCTCTGGCCGCTGTTCTGCGCCATCGAGCGCATCTCCTCGGCCAGCGAACGCAGGCCACCGGCGGCGCGCTGCTGCTGCTGGCTGGTCTGCGCGGTGACCTGGTTGCGGGCCTCGCCATAGAGGTTGCGAGCCTGGCGCTTCGCCTCGCCGACAACCTCCTTGCCCTGGTCCTTGGCGGTCTGTGCGACCGCGCCACCCGCGTTGGCGGCTTCTGAGCCGACCTGGCGGGCCTGGTCACGGACACCGCCGTTGTTCGACTCCTGCCCGTACGTGGAGGACGTGGGTGAGAGATCGTAAGTCATGATTTCCCTTCCGCTCGGATAGTCGTCGCGGTTGCGCTGGGGGGATCACACCGACGCGGTGCCGGCGTGACCATTGACCTACCCCCGGTCGCCGGGTCCATGCCTGATTCGTCATTTCTCTGCGGAACCGGCCCCTCGTGATCACACAATGGAGGGTCGTCCCGCCCGGGCGGCGGCTGATCCACGGAGGTGACAGCGATGGCACGCCACGCGCGCGAACGCGCCCCGGCCGGTCGGAGACCCCGCATCCAGGCGATCGCCGCCGTGGTGGCCGCCCTCTTCGTGGTGATCGGCGTGCTCGGCTTCGTGCCCGGCTTCACGACGCACTACGGCGACCTCGCCTTCGCCGGTCACCACTCCGGGGCGAAGCTGATCGGGCTGTTCCAGGTGTCGGTCCTGCACAACGTCCTGCATCTGCTCTTCGGGCTGGTCGGGCTGGTGCTGTCCCGCCGGCTCGCCGGGGCACGGCTCTTCCTGGCCGGAGGTGGTGCCGCCTATCTCGGCCTCTGGCTCTACGGCTTCGCCATCGACCGGGAGTCCGCCGCCAACTTCGTGCCGCTCAACGACGCCGACAACTGGCTGCACCTCTTCCTCGGCTTCGGCATGCTCGCCCTCGGCCTGCTGCTGGACAACGACGCGGGCACCGGCGGCCGGCTCGACACCCCGATCGACCGCCCCTGACCTGCGCCGTCACCCGGCGGGTGGCCCCGCCCGACACGCCGTACGGGCGTTTGCCGGAACATTGCCCAGGGCAACGATGGGTGATCACGGGGAGTGACCCGACGGACGAGGAGGTCCTGCGATGCCACGGTGGTTGCGGGAGAACGCGCTGACGGTCGCCATGCTGGGCGCGTTCCTGATCTTCCTGCTGTTGCAGAGCGTGTTCGGTTGGCAGGTGCACAACGAGGAACTCACCCAGTACGGCGCCGCACCGCTGAGCTGGTGGGCGTACCTGGGCACCGGGCACTTCGCCGAGGCGGTCTTCGAGAACTGGGAGTCGGAGTTCCTGCAGATGGGTGGCTACGTGCTGCTCACCGCGTACCTGGTGCAGAAGGGCTCGGCCGAGTCCAAGCCCGAGGACCAGAAGGACCGACCCGACGACGACCCGCGCCGGGCCAAGCCGGACTCGCCGTGGCCGGTCCGGGTCGGCGGGCTCCCCCTCGCCGTCTACCGCAACAGCCTGTCGATCGCGCTGCTGATGATCTTCGCCGGCTCGTTCCTCGGCCACCTGCTCGGCGGCGTGGTGGCGTACAACGAGGAGCAGGCGCTGCAGAGCGGCGCCGCCCCGATCAGCGCCGTGCAGTTCCTCGGCACCAGCGACTTCTGGTTCCAGTCGATGCAGAACTGGCAGAGCGAGTTCCTCGCCGTCGGCGTGCTGATCCTGCTGAGCATCGTGCTGCGCCAACACGCCAGCCCCGAGTCGAAGCCGGTCACCGCCGCCCACGCCGAGACCGGCGCGTGACCCCGGCCGGCCCGGCGGTCGCTCAGGCCGCCACCGGCAGGCGCTTGGCGAAGCAGACGCTGTACGGGTTGTCGACGTACTCGCCGTAGACCGGGATCGGCCGGTAGCCGGCGGAGGTGTACAGCCCGATCGCCGCCGGCAGGTAGGTCCCGGTCTCCAGGCAGACCACGCTGTGCCCCCGCTGGAAGGCCAACTCCTCCAGGGCGGTCAGCAGCTGCCGGGCGATCCCCCGCCCCCGGTACGCCGGGCGGACGTACATCCGCTTCAGCTCGCCGGTGTCCCGGCCCAACGCCTGGATGCCGCCGCAGGCGACCGCCCGGCCGCCGTCGACCACCACCAGGTACCGGATGTCGTCGTGGGTGATCGTCGCCTGGCCGTCCAGCCCGCCGTCCGCCGCGCGCAGCTCCCGCTGCTGGGCGGCGACCAGGGTGGCGATCTCCGGATCGGTGGCGGGCCGGGACTCGATCAGCATTCCGTCACGGTAGGTGCGGCGGATTTCGCGCAGGTTTCCGGCCGACGACCCGGGCACGACCCCGTCGGGGCTATTCCCAGTCGTCGTCGTCCATGTCGGCGTCGAAGCCGTCGTGCTGCGCGGCGTCCTCCGCCTCGTCCTCCGGCCGCTGCCGGCGCGCCTTGCGGGCGGCCAGCCGCTCGGCCGCGGAGAGCCGGTTGGACTTCTCCTCCAGCCGGACGTCGGTGCCCCGGTTGCCCGGGATGAAGTCCGCGCCCGCGTAGAGGGTCGGCTGCCAGTCGAACTCCCGCTCGCCGATGCGCACCAGGTCGCCCGGGTTCGCGCCCGCCTTGGCCAGCTTCTCCTCGACGCCCAGCCGGGCCAGCCGGTCGGCCAGGAAGCCGACGGCCTCGTCGTTGTCGAAGTTCGTCTGCCGCACCCAGCGCTCCGGCCGGACACCCTTGACGGTGTACGAGCCGTCCGGCTCCGCCTCGATGGTGAAGCCGGCGTCGTCGACCGCCTTGGGGCGGATCACGATCCGGGTCGGCTCGGCCGGCGGCGCGGCGCTGCGGGCCTGCTCGACCAGCTCGGCCATCGCGTACATGAGCTCCTTGAGCCCCTCACGGGTGGCGGCGGAGACGTCGAAGACACGGAAGCCCCGCTCCTCCAGGTCGGGCCGGACGATGTCGGCGAGGTCCTGCCCGTCCGGCACGTCGACCTTGTTGAGCGCGACGAGGCGGGGCCGGTCGGCGAGACCGCCGTACTCGGCCAGCTCGGCCTCGATGGTGTCGATGTCGGCGAGCGGGTCCCGGCCGGGCTCCAGCGTCGCGGTGTCGACCACGTGCACCAGCACGGCGCACCGCTCGACGTGGCGGAGGAACTCCAGCCCGAGACCCTTGCCGGTGGCCGCGCCGGGGATCAGCCCGGGCACGTCGGCGACGGTGAAGGTGTGGTTGTCCACCCGGACCACGCCGAGGTTCGGCACCAGGGTGGTGAACGGGTAGTCGGCGATCTTCGGCTTGGCGGCGGAGATCACCGAGATCAGCGACGACTTGCCGGCGGACGGGAAGCCCACCAGGCCGACGTCGGCGACGCTCTTCAGCTCCAGCACGACGTCGAGCCGGTCCCCGGGCTCGCCCAGCTCGGCGAAGCCGGGGGCCTTGCGCCGGGAGTTCGCCAGCGAGGCGTTGCCGCGGCCGCCGCGACCGCCCCGGGCCGCCTCGAAGGTGGTGCCGGCGCCGACCAGGTCGGCCAGCACCTCGCCGTCGAGGGTCTGGACCACGGTGCCGTTCGGCACCTTGATGATCAGGTCGTGGCCGTTGGCCCCGTCCCGGTTCGAGCCCGCGCCGCCCTTGCCGTTCTCGGCCTTCAGGTGCGGCCGGAAGTGGAAGTCGAGCAGCGTGGTCACCTGCGGGTCGACCACCAGCGAGACGCTGCCGCCGTGCCCGCCGTTACCGCCGTCCGGCCCGCCGAAGGGCTTGAACTTCTCCCGGTGGATGGAGACACAGCCGTGCCCGCCGTCGCCAGCCTGCATGTGCAGGACGACCCGGTCAACGAACGTCGTCACGACGCCAATCCTTCCAGCGGGGTCCGCCCCGCACGGGGAAAAGCGAAGCGGGCCGGGACACGAGGTCCGCGGCCCGCTTCGCGAGAGAACTACTGCTGCGGCACGATGCTGACGGTCTTGCGACCACGCTTGGTGCCGAACTGGACCGCACCGGCGGACAGCGCGAACAGCGTGTCGTCGCCGCCACGGCCGACCAGGTCACCGGGGTGGAACTTGGTGCCACGCTGACGGATGAGGATCTCACCCGCGCTGACGACCTGACCACCGAAGCGCTTCACGCCGAGTCGCTGGGCCGCGGAGTCACGACCGTTACGCGAGCTGGACGCACCCTTTTTGTGAGCCATTGGAGGACGACCTACTTCCCGCTGGAGATGCCGGTCACCTTGACCTGGGTCAGCGGCTGGCGGTGACCCTGGCGCTTGTGGTAGCCGGTCTTGTTCTTGAACTTGTGGATCCGGATCTTCGGGCCCTTGGTGTGCGCGGCGATCTCGCCGGACACCGCGACCTTGGCAAGCTTCGCCGCGTCGGTCACCAGGTCGTCACCGTCGACGAGGAGCACCGCGGTGAGCTTCACCGCGTCACCGGGGGCACCGGTGAGCTTCTCGACCTCGATCACGTCGCCCTCGGCGACCTTGTACTGCTTGCCGCCGGTCTTGACGATCGCGTACATCGGAGGCGGACTCCCTGTCGTTGAGGCTGCTAGCGTCTTTTCCCACCGTTTCCGGTCGGTCGTTCCCACGGCGACTCGCCGGGTAGCAGTGACACCGGCGGCGCGGGCACGCGGGAACTCGGCACACCAAAGTGCGCCGCAGGAAAGAGTACGCCATGAGCCGGCCCGTCCCCAAACCGGGCCCGCCGTTCAGCCCGGTCACCCGCCCCGCGCGGCGCTGCCGGCGCGCCGGCCCGCCCCGGGAAGGGCGCGGCCGGTCAGCGGCCCACCGCGCCGTCCTGAGCCGTCCCCACGGGTACGACAGGGCCCCCGCCACCGGACAGCCGGGGCGGGGGCCCTGTCGAAACGTCGTGCGGCTCAGTGCCTCACGGCCGGGTACGCCGCCGGGCGCCCCCGCGGCGCGAGCGCCGCCGCCCACCGCCGCCCTCGGCACCGTCGTCCTCGCCGTCGCCGAGCGCGTCCGGGTCGTCCGCCGCGGCCAGCCGGGCGGAGTCGCCCTCCTGGCTGTCGGCGACCGCCGGGGCGGCCGGCGTCTCGGTCTCGTACCGGGAGAGGTCGTAGCCCATGGTGTCGTGGTACTCCGCCTCGCTCGGCGGCTCGACCCGGGCCGCCTCGACACCGGGCGCCTCCGCCTCGGGCACCTCGGCCACCTCGACCACGGACCGCTCGGGCGTCTGCGCCGTCTTGCGGGCCCGCCGCCGGGAGGAGGCGGAACCCGACTCGGCCGGCGGGGTGGTGGTGACGGCCGAGGCGACCGCCTTGACCTTCTCCCCCGCGTTGCCGCCGGTTCGCGGCTTCTCCGGCACCGGCTCGGTGTGGATGATCAGGCCGCGACCCTTGCAGCACTCGCAGGTCTCGCTGAACGACTCCAGCAGGCCCGCGCCGACCCGCTTGCGGGTCATCTGGACCAGGCCCAGCGAGGTGATCTCGGTCACCTGGTGCTTGGTGCGGTCCCGGCCCAGGCACTCGGTGAGCCGGCGCAGCACCAGCTCCCGGTTCGACTCCAGCACCATGTCGATGAAGTCGATCACCACGATGCCGCCGAGGTCGCGCAGCCGGAGCTGACGCACGATCTCCTCGGCCGCCTCCAGGTTGTTCCGGGTGACCGTCTCCTCCAGGTTGCCGCCGGAGCCGGTGTACTTGCCGGTGTTGACGTCGATGACCGTCATCGCCTCGGTCCGGTCGATCACCAGCGAACCACCCGAGGGGAGGAAGACCTTGCGGTCCAGCCCCTTGAGGATCTGCTCGTCGATCCGGTACTCGGCGAAGACGTCGCCGGTGCCGACGTACCGGCGCAGCCGCTCCACCAGGTCGGGCGAGACGTGCGACAGGTACGACTCGACCATGTCGTACGACTGGTCGCCCTCGATCACCAGCTCGCGGAAGTCCTCGTTGAACAGGTCCCGCACCACCCGGATGACCAGGTCGGGCTCCTCGTACAGCAGCACCGGGGCGCCACCCTCGGCCGCCTTGGCCTGGATGTCCTCCCACTGCGCCTGGAGCCGCTTGACGTCGCGGGCCAGCTCGTCCTCGCTCGCCCCCTCGGCGGCGGTCCGGACGATCACACCCGCGCCGTCCGGGACCAGCTTCTTCAGCGCGTCCCGCAGCCGCTTGCGCTCGTTGTCCGGCAGCTTCCGGCTGATGCCGGAGGCGTTGCCGTTGGGGACGTAGACCAGGTGCCGGCCGGAGAGCGCGACGTGGCTGGTCAGCCGGGCGCCCTTGTGCCCGATCGGGTCCTTGGTGACCTGCACCAGCACCGAGTCGCCGGACTTGAGGGCCTGCTCGATCGAGCGGGCCCGGCCCTCCAGGCCGCTGGTGTCCCAGTTCACCTCGCCGGCGTAGAGCACGGCGTTGCGGCCGCGCCCGATGTCGACGAACGCCGCCTCCATGCTCGGCAGCACGTTCTGCACCTTGCCGAGATAGACGTTGCCGGCCATGGTGCCGGAGGAGTTGCGGGTGACGTAGTGCTCGACCAGCACGCCGTCCTCCAGGACGGCGATCTGGGTCCGGTCACCGCGCTGGCGTACCGCCATCACCCGGTCGACCGCCTCCCGGCGGGCCAGGAACTCCGACTCGCTCAGGATCGGCGGCCGGGTACGCCGCTGCTCGCGGCCGTCCCGGCGGCGCTGGCGCTTGGCCTCCAGCCGGGTCGAGCCGGAGACGCCCTGCACCTCGTCGACCGCGCGACGGGGCTCGCGGATCTTCACCACGGTGGGTACGCCGTCGTCGGCGGTCCCCTCGACGTCACCGGCACCGCGCCGACGGCGGCGACGACGGCGGCGGGTCATCCCGTCGCCCTCGCCCTCGTCTTCCTCGGCCTCCTCGGCTTCGGCCTCCGCCTCGGCGGCACCGGCCGGTACGGCCTCCTCGGAGTCCTCGTCGTCGAGGTCGTCCGCGCCACCCTTGCCACGGCCACGCCCACGGCGGCCCCGCCGCCGGCGACGCCGGGCGGCGGCGGTCTCGTCCTCGTCCTCGTCCTCGGTCTCGGCGGTCTCCTCCGCCTCGGCGGTGGGTTCCTCCTCGGCCTCCACCTCGACCGGTTCCGCCTCGCGGCGGCCCCGACGGCGACGCCGGCCGGTCTCGACCGGCTCCTCGGCGGCCGGCTCCTCGACCACCGGCGCGGGCGGGGCGGCCCGGACGACGGGCACCTCGTCCGGCTGCGGGGCCATGAAGAGCACGGTCGGCGCGGAGAGCGCGGGCCGGCGCCGCCGGGTCCGCGGCTCCGGCTGCTCGACCTCGCCGGGGACTGCCGCGCCGGGCTCGACCGCACCGGTCGGAGCGGCGGCCGGCGGCACCTCGGCGGTGCCGACGGCGGTCGGGGTGGGCGCACCGGCGACCTGCCCGGTCGGGGTCGGCTCGCCCTCCTCGCCCTCCTCGGCCTCCTCGACCGGCTCGGTGTCGGCCTGCGGCTCGGCGACCGCGTGCGGCTCGGTGGCCGGACCGGCGGGGGCGGCGGCCTCGTCGGCCGGGGTCTCCGCGGCGGGGATTTCCGCAGCCGGGGTCTCGGCGGCCGGCGGGACGGCCTTCTTCCGCCGGGTACGGGTCACCTTGACCGGCGGAAGGACCTCCGCGGAGGCCTCCTCGACCCCGGTGGCGACCACGGGCTCCTCGACCGCATTGGCGGTGGTCGCCTTGCGGCGCCGCCGGGTGGTCTTGGGCGCGGACTCCAGCTCACCGGCGATCGGGGCGAAGACCTCCGCCTGGGGGGCCTCGCCGCTGGTCGACCCGGCGTCGGTGGACGCCTCGGCCGGGGCGTCGGTCTGCTCCGGCTGGTTGAGCGGGGCCACCCGGCGCCGGCTGGCCCGCTTACGCGGCGGGGGCGCGGCCTCGGGCGTGCCGGCGGTGCTGGTCTCGGCGGTGTCGGCGGCCGGCTGAGAACCGGTCCGTTCGCCGCCCTCGGGCTCGTTCTCGAGCATGGACGTTCTCCAGTTCTGGCTGCCCCGGGCGCGGGTGAGCGCTGCCACGCAGGGTCGCCGCAAAAGTGTTTCCGCCGGGCGCGCGGGAAGCGCGACCGCCGAAGTCTGCCTGCCAGAGCACTGACCGTCGGTCAGTGCTCTCCGATGGCTGCCCCGTCGCGGTCCGCATCCAACGGATCCACGATCTCGCCCTGCGCGGTCAACGTGCCCTGAGCCAGCCGGATCACCTTCGGGGAGACCGGCGGCTCCAGGTCGGCCACCACGCGGAGGCCGGAAAGGACGTCATCGGGCCGTACGGACGGGGTGACCTGCCGCACGACCAGTTCGAGTATCGCACACGGCGCGGCGGGGACCCCGGAAGGCGTCTGCGCCGACGGCAGGACATCGATGCGGATGACGGCCGCCCGGGCGTCGAAGGTGCGTCGCCCCTGCTTGGTCATCCGCTCGACCTGGACCTCGTCGGCGGCGGTGAAGGCGGCGACGGCGCGCTCCAGCACGGCCGGCTCGACCTCGGGCAGCTCGGTGCGCCAGTGCGAGGCCTCGATCCGGTCGGGCAGGTTGCCGCCGGCGGCCACCACCGCGTCGAGCACGTCGAGGCCGGGTGAGAGCGCCGCGTCGAGCGCCGCCCGCAACTGCGCCGGGTCGACCGGTTCGCGGAGCCCGATCTCCAGGTATTCCGCCTCGCTGGCCACCCCGGTGGGGGCCGCCGAGGCGTACGAGATCTTGGGGTGCGGGGTGAAGCCCTGGGAGAAGGCGATCGGTACGCCGGCCCGGCGCAGCGCGCGCTCGAAGGCCCGGGCGAAGTCCCGGTGCGAGGTGAACCGCAGCGGTCCGCGCTTGGCGTACCGGATCCGGACGCGCTGGACGACGGGCGCCTGCCCGCCCTCCGGCTGTGGTTTCTTGCTGATCGTCGTGCTCCTCGTCGGTCAGAACCGGGTGATCATGAAGTTGCCGTCGGCGACACGCCGTGCCGCAGACGATAACTTCATGATCACCGGGCGGAGCGGGCGGCGCGCGGGAGACCCGCGGCGCGCCCGCTCCGGTGCGGTCACTGCTGGGCGCCGGTGGGGACCTTCAGGCCGTTGACGGGGGTGAGCGGGAGCAGCTTCTTCCCGGTGGGGCCGATCTGGATCTCGGTGTCCATGGAGGGGCAGACGCCGCAGTCGAAGCACGGGGTCCACCGGCAGTCGTCCTGCTCGTACTCCGACAGCGAGTCCTGCCAGTCCTGCCAGAGCCAGTCCTTGTCCAGCCCCGAGTCGAGGTGGTCCCAGGGCAGGACCTCCAGCTCGTCACGCTCCCGGGTGGTGTACCAGTCGAGATCCACGCCGAAGGTCGGCAGCACCTCGGCGGCGGCGGTCACCCAGCGCTGGTAGGAGAAGTGCTCGCTCCAGCCGTCGAACCGGCCGCCGTTCTCCCAGACCTTGCGGATCACCGCGCCGACCCGCCGGTCACCCCGGCTGAGCAGGCCCTCGATCAGCGACGGCTCGCCGTCGTGATAGCGGTAGCCGATCGCCCGGCCCAGCGAGCGGTCCGAGTTGATGGCCTGCTTGAGCAGCTTCAACCGGCGGTCGATGGTCTCCGGGTCGGCCATCGAGGCCCACTGGAACGGGGTGTGCGGCTTCGGCACGAAGCCACCGATCGAGACCGTGCAGCGGATGTCCTTCGAGCCGGTCGCGGCGCGGCCGGCGCGGATGACCTCGTGCGCCATGTCCGCGATCTCGAGGACGTCCTCGTCGGTCTCGGTGGGCAGGCCGCACATGAAGTAGAGCTTCACCTGCCGCCAGCCGTTGGTGTACGCGGTGACCACGGTGCGGATGAGGTCGTCCTTCGACACCATCTTGTTGATCACCTTGCGGATCCGCTCCGACCCGCCCTCCGGGGCGAAGGTCAGACCGGTCCGCCGCCCGTTGCGGGACAACTCCTGCGCCAGGTCGATGTTGAACGCGTCCACCCGGGTCGACGGCAGCGACAGCGAGACGTTGGTGCCCGCGTACTGCTCGGCGAGGCCGGAGCACATGTCGCCGATCTCCGAGTGGTCGGCCGACGACAGGGAGAGCAGACCCACCTCGTGGAAGCCGGAGAACTCCAGGCCCTCCTTGACCATCTGCCCGACCGTGGTGATCGACCGCTCCCGCACCGGGCGGGTGATCATGCCCGCCTGGCAGAACCGGCAGCCCCGGGTGCAGCCCCGGAAGATCTCCACCGCGTACCGCTCGTGGACCGTCTCGGCGAGCGGGACCAGGGGCTTCTTCGGGTACGGCCAGGCGTCCAGGTCCATCGTCGTGCGCTTGTGCACCCGGAACGGCACGTCCGGGCGGTTCGGCACGACCCGCTGGATCCGGCCGTCGGGCAGGTAGTCCACGTCGTAGAAGCGGGGGACGTAGACGCTCTCGGTGCGGGCCAGCCGCAGCAGCAGCTCGTCCCGGCCACCCGGGGAGCCCTCCGCCTTCCACTCCCGGACGATCGTGGTGATCTCCAGGACCGCCTCCTCGCCGTCACCGAGCACGGCGGCGTCGACGAAGTCGGCGATCGGCTCCGGGTTGAACGCGGCGTGCCCACCGGCCACGATCACCGGGTCGGCCTCGGTCCGGTCGGCGGCGAGCAGCGGGATGCCGGCCAGGTCGATCGCGGTGAGCAGGTTGGTGTAGCCCAGCTCGGTGGAGAAGGAGACGCCGAAGACGTCGAAGTCGCGGACCGAGCGGTGCGCGTCGACGGTGAACTGCGGCACGCCGTGGGTGCGCATCAGCGCCTCCAGGTCCGGCCAGACCGCGTACGTCCGCTCGGCGAGCACGTCGGGCAGCTCGTTGAGCACCTCGTAGAGGATCTGGACGCCCTGGTTGGGCAGCCCCACCTCGTACGCGTCGGGATACATCAGCGCCCAGCGGACCACCGCGGCGTCCCAGTCCTTGACCACCGCGCCCAGCTCGCCACCGACGTACTGGATGGGCTTGGTGACCTGGGGCAGCAGCGGCTCCAGCCGGGGCCAGATCGAATTGGCCGCGGCGGGGCGCGGCGTCGTGGACGGGGCACTCATGATGCCCAAGGGTACGCGCCCACCCGACGGGCGAGTTCGGCGACGGTGGCGCGGCGGTACTAACCTCGGACCGGCGCGAGAGGAGTTGCCGCGATGCCGGAGCCGCAGCCGGGAGCAGACCGGCCGGCCGACGGGAGCACCCCGGTCACCGACCAGGAGCGGGATTCGGCGGTCGCCGAGGAGCCCACCCCTCCCCCCGTACCCCCAACCCCCGACCCGGAGCCGGAGCCGGAGCCGACCGATCCCCCGACGCCGTCTGATCATCTGCACGTCGCGGCATCGACACGCCGGGCGGAAGTGCCGGGATCGTCAGACGATCTTGGCAGCCCCGATCCGGCAGCGCCCGACGCGGACCCGGCAGCGCCCGACGCGGAGCCGGCAGCGCCGGTGACCCCGGCTCGGGGATCAGCTGCCGTCCCCACCCGCGTGGAAGCCGCCGACACCCCGGTCCCCGGCCAGCCGGATCCCACCCGGGTCGAGCACCGTCCCGACCCGACCCGGGCGGAGCCGCCGGCGCCCCGATGGAGCGGGTCCGCGCCCGTGCCACCCCCGCCGCCCCGCAAGCGTGGCTGGGGCGAGTCGGCCGAGCCCACCCCGGTCCCGCCGGTGTCGGCGGCCGCGCCGGAGCACCAGACCCCGGTGGACCCGTGGGCGGGCGCCGACACCGGCGACTGGGACCTGCACTCGGCCAACTTCCCGGCACTGCCGCCGACGCTGCCCTACCCGGCGACACCGCACACGCTCCCCTATCCGGCGCCAGCCCCGCCGCCGCCCACCGCCCGGCCGACGGGACCGCCGGTGAGCCCGGCGCCGATGGCCGCGCGCCCGGTGTCGCCGCCCCCGACGGCCGCGCGCCCGGTGTCGCCGCCGCGTCCGGTGCCGCCCGCGCCGGTCCGGCCGCCGAAGCAGCGCCGCGCGACGCCACCGCCGGTCGCCCCGCCGCCCGGCTGGCAGGCCCCCCGGGGGTACGTCCCGGTGCCCGTCCGCCGTCGACGGCGGTGGCCGTGGGTGCTGCTGCTCACCCTGGCCTGCTGCTGCGGCGTGCCGCTGTGGTGGGCGCAGCCGTACTCCACCCAGTACCCGGCCAGCGCCGCGCTCCCCGACGAGGTCACCGGCCTGCGGCTGCGCGACGACGCGGACAGCCAGGCCACCGTCCGTGACCTGGAGGCCGAGGTACGCCAGGCGAACCTGCTCGCCGAGGACACCTTCGCCGGCGTCTACGGCAGCTCGGACGGCAAGCTGGTCACCGTCTTCGGCAGCACCGGCGTACGGCTCAGCCCGGACTCGGACGCGAAGGCCGAGCTGACCCGACTCCAGGACCGTTACCAGCTCGACCCCGCGGTGCCGGTGGAGACCGGCGTCCGGGGCCGCTACGAGCGCTGCGCGGTGGGCCGGGCCGACGGCGACGCCGTGGTGGTCTGCACCTCGGTCGACCACGGCAGCCTCGCCACCGGGGTCTTCACCCGGCTCTCGCTGGACGACAGCGGCCGGCTGCTCGACGAGCTGCGCCAGCAGATCATCACGCCAAACGCGTAGACCTCTCGGGTTATCCGGCACGGGATGCCGCAGCCGGGCAGAATCGGGACATGTCGCGGCGTTGGCTCTTCGCCGATCAGCTGGGGCCGCACTTCCTCGACGACCGGAAACAGCCGGTCCTGCTGATCGAGTCGAAGGCGGTCTTCCGGCGGCGCGTCTATCACCGGCAGAAGGCCCACCTGATCCTCTCCGCGCTGCGGCACCGCGCCGCCGAACTCGGCGACCAGGCGATCTTTCTGCGCGCCGAGACGTACCGGCAGGCGCTGAAGAAGGTGCGCGAGCCGCTGGAGGTGTGCCACCCCACCTCCCGGCGCGCCCTGAAGTTCGTGACCGGCCTGGACCGGGTCACCGTGCTGCCGGCCCGGGGCTACGTCACCAGCCTGGCGGACTTCGCCGAGTGGGCGGACCAGCGCCGGGGCGCACTGCGGATGGAGGCGTTCTACCGGTTCGCCCGCGAGCACCACGGGGTGCTGCTGGACGGCGGCGAACCGGTCGGCGGCCGGTGGAGCCTGGACACCGAGAACCGTGAACCGCCCCCGAAGGACGGCAAGCTGGACGTGCCGGCGGCGCCGATGCCGAAGGAGGACGACATCGACGCCGAGGTCCGGGCCGACATGGACCGCTGGGAGCGGGAGGGCATCCGGTTCGTCGGGCGGGACGGCCCGCGCCGGTTCCCGGCCACCGCCAAGGAGGCCAAGGCCCGGCTGCGGCACTTCCTCACCAAGCGGCTCGCCGCCTTCGGCCCGTACGAGGACGCGATGCTCTCGACCGACCCGTGGCTGGCGCACAGCATGCTGTCGTCCTCGTTCAACCTGGGCCTGCTCGACCCGGTCGAGGCGGTACGCGGCGCGGAGCAGGCGTACCGGAAGCAGGGCGCGCCGCTGGCCAGCGTGGAGGGCTTCGTCCGGCAGGTGATGGGCTGGCGGGACTACATCTGGCACACCTACTGGTACTTCGAGCCGGGCTGGCGCAACAGCAACGAGCTGGGCGCCCGCCGGTCCCTGCCGGCCTGGTGGAACGACCTGGACGCGGACGCCGTCGACGCGCACTGCCTCTCCGACGTGCTCGCCGGGGTCCGGGACCGGTCCTGGGTGCACCACATCCCCCGGCTGATGGTGCTCGGCAACTACGCGCTCCAGCGCGGCTTCCGCCCGTCCGAGCTGGTCGAGTGGTTCCACACCCGGTTCGTGGACGGCTACGAGTGGGTGATGACCGCGAACGTGGTCGGCATGAGCCAGTACGCCGACCTGGGCCGGATCACCACCAAGCCGTACGTCTCCGGCGGCGCGTACATCAACCGGATGAGCGACTACTGCGGCGGCTGCCGGTACGACCCGAAGAAGCGGGTCGGACCGGACGCCTGCCCGTTCACCGCCGGCTACTGGGCCTTCCTGGCCGGCAACCGCGACCGCATCCCGGGCAACGCCCGGATGGCCCGCACGATGAAGCAGATGTCGGGTCTCGCCGACCTCGACGCGGTGATCGACCAGGAGAGGCTCCGGGGCGCCGACCCGCCGTGACGGGTCAGGCCGACGGCTCGCCCGGGGTGGCCTCGGCCCGCCGGGGGGCGTAGCGGGGGACGTACTCCTGGCCGGTGAGCCGCTGGATCTCGGCCATCAGCTCGTCGGTCATCTCGCGCAGCGAGGTGCGGTCGTCGGACCGGCCGGTGAAGTCCAGCGGCTTGCCGAACCGGATGCTGATCTCGGCGCGGCCGGGCCGAGGCACCCGGGTCCCGATCGGCTGTGCCTTGTCGGTGCCGGTGACGCCGACCGGGATGATCGGCACGCCGGCCGCCACGGCCAGCCGGGCCGCACCGGTGCGCCCCCGGTAGAGCCGACCGTCGGGCGAACGGGTCCCCTCCGGGTAGACGGCGACCAGGTCACCGGCCCGGAGCACCGGGATGGCCGCGTCGAACGCCGACAGCGCGGCCCGGCCACCGGCCCGCTCGACCGGGATGGCGCCCAGCCCGGTCAGCACGAACTTGGAGAAGGCGCCCTTGAGGCCGGTGCCCTTGAAGTACTCGGACTTCGCCCAGAAGGCCAGGTGCCGGGGGACGACGGTGCCGAGGAGCAGCTCGTCGGCGACGGAGAGGTGGTTGCCCGCGAAGATGGCACCGCCGGACGCCGGAATGTGCTCCAACCCCTCCACGCGTGGACGGAAGGCCAACCGGAGCGTGGGCGCCACGGTGAGCTTGCCGATGGTGTAGAGCAGCGGCACTGGTCCTCCGGCGGTCGTACGTGAACAGGCGGTGTCACCGTAGCGGACGGTGCCATCCCCGACGGATCGGGTGGCCGACCGTCCGCTGCGTGGTGACGGCGGTGGAGAGGGGCCCCGACGTCGCGGAACGCGCTGTCGGGGCCCCTCCCGCGCCCCTCAGGTCATACCCGGCGGACGGCCACCGTCACCCGCTCGCCGTCACCGACCTCGCCGGCGAAGCCCTCGACGTCGTCGGCGAAGTCCACCGCGTCGGCGAGCACCTCCCGCGCCACGAAGTCGCCGTACGCGGAGACCGCCGCCCGGACCTCCGCGGGGGCCGACACGACCACCGCGATCCGGTCCGAGACGTCCAGGTCGGCGTCCCGGCGGGCCTGCTGCACCACCCGGACCACGTCCCGGGCCAGCCCCTCGGCGGCCAGCTCGGGGGTGACCTCGGTGTCGAGCACGACGACACCCTCACCGCCGGGCAGCGGCGCGGAGTGCTCGGCGTCGGCGGCGACCAGGCGCAGCTCGTACTCGCCCTCGGCGAGGGTGACGCCGGCGGCGACCGGGGCGCCGTCGTGAAGCTCCCACTCCCCCGCCTTGACCGCCTTGATCACCTGCTGGACCGCCTTGCCGACCCGCGGGCCGAGCGCCCGGGGCACGACGGTCAGCACCTGCTGGCAGTAGTTCGCCACCTCCGGCGAGAACTCCACCGTCTTCACGTTGACCTCGTCGGCGACCAGGTCCGCGAAGGGCCGGAGCTGGTCCGCGACCGGGGAGGCCACGGTCAGCTTCGACAGCGGCAGCCGGACCCGCAGGCCCTTCGCCTTGCGCAGCGACAGCGCCGCCGAGCAGACGTCCCGGGTGGCGTCCATCGCCGCGACCAGGTCGTGGTCGGCGGGGAACTCCTCGGCGGACGGCCAGTCGGTCAGGTGCACCGACCGCTCGCCGGTGAGACCGCGCCAGATCTCCTCCGCGGTCAGTGGCACCAGCGGCGCCACCACCCGGCAGAGGGTCTCCAGCACCGTCCACAGGGTGTCGAACGCCTCCGCGTCCCCGGACCAGAACCGGTCCCGGGAGCGACGCACGTACCAGTTGGTCAGCGCGTCCAGGTAGGACCGGACGGTGACGCAGGCACCGGAGATGTCGTACGCGTCCATCTGCGCGCCGACCGTCGCCACCAGCTCGTTCGTCTTCGCCAGCACGTACCGGTCGAGCAGGTGGGTGGAGTCGGTGCGGCGACGGGCGGTGTGGCCGTCGGCGTTGGCGTAGAGGGAGAAGAAGTACCAGACGTTCCACAGCGGCAGCAGCATCTGACGCACCGCGTCCCGGATGCCCGCCTCGGTGACCGCCATGTCACCGCCGCGCAGCACCGGCGACGACATCAGCATCCAGCGCATCGCGTCCGACCCGTACGCGTCGAAGACGTGGTAGACGTCCGGGTAGTTGCGCAGGCTCTTGGACATCTTGCGCCCGTCCGAGCCGAGCAGGATGCCGTGGCTGAGGCAGTTGCGGAACGCCGGCCGGTCGAACAGCGCGGTGGCCAGCACGTGCATGGTGTAGAACCAGCCGCGGGTCTGTCCGATGTATTCGACGATGAAGTCGCCCGGGTAGTGGTGCTCGAACCAGTCCCGGTTCTCGAACGGGTAGTGCACCTGGGCGAACGGCATCGAGCCGGACTCGAACCAGCAGTCCAGCACCTCCGGCACCCGGCGCATCATGGAGCGCCCGGTCGGGTCGTCCGGGTTGGGGCGGACCAGGTCGTCCACCGCCGGCCGGTGCAGGTCGGTCAGGCGTACGCCGAAGTCCTGCTCGATCTGCTCCAGCGAGCCGTACACGTCGACCCGGGGGTAGGTCGGGTCGTCGGACTTCCACACCGGGATCGGCGAGCCCCAGAACCGGTTCCGGCTGATCGACCAGTCCCGGGCGTTGGCCAGCCACTTGCCGAACGAGCCGTCCTTGATGTGCCCCGGCGTCCAGTTGATCTGCTGGTTCAGCTCGACCATCCGGTCCCGGAACTTCGTCACCGCGACGAACCACGACGACACCGCCTTGTAGACCAGCGGGGTGTCGCAGCGCCAGCAGTGCGGGTACGAGTGGGTGTAGGTGTCCTGCTTGAGCACCACCCCCCGCTCCTTGAGCTCCCGGATCACCGGCTTGTTGACGTCGAAGACCTGCTCGCCCTGATAGGGCGGGACCAGCGCGGTGAACCGGGTGTGGTCGTCCACGGTCACGATGGTGGGGATGCCGGCGGCGTTGCAGACGTTCTGGTCGTCCTCGCCGAAGGCGGGAGCCAGGTGCACGATCCCGGTGCCGTCCTCGGTGGTCACGAAGTCCGCGCCGAGCACCTGGTAGGCGTTCTCGCCGGCCTGCTCCACCAGGAAGTCGTAGAGCGGGGTGTAGCGGCGCCCGACCAGGTCCCGGCCGTACACGCTGCCGACCTGCTCGTACCCCTCCAGCTCCTTGGCGTACGCGGCCAGCCGCGCCGCGCCGACCACGTAGCGGTCGCCGTCGCGCTCCAGCACCGCGTACTCGATGTCGGGGCCGACGGCGAGCGCCAGGTTGGACGGCAGGGTCCACGGGGTGGTGGTCCAGACGCCCAGCCTCACCGGCCCGCGCACCAGCTCCGGGGCGCTCTCGTCGGCGGTCAGCCCGAACCACACCGACAGGGTGGGGTCGTGCCGGTCCCGGTAGACGTCGTCCATCCGGGTCTCGGTGTTCGACAGCGGCGTCTCGCACCGCCAGCAGTACGCCAGCACCCGGAAGCCCTCATAGACCAGGCCCTTGTCGTGCAGGGTCCGGAAGGCCCACATGACGCTTTCCATGTAGTCCAGGTCGAGGGTCTTGTAGTCGTTGGTGAAGTCGACCCAGCGCGCCTGCCGGGTGACGTACCGCTCCCAGTCCTGGGTGAACTCCAGCACCGAGGCGCGGCAGGCGTCGTTGAACCGGGCCACGCCGAGGTCGAGGATCTCCGCCTTGCTGGTGATGCCGAGCTGCTTCTCGGCCACCACCTCGGCGGGCAGGCCGTGGCAGTCCCAGCCGAAGCGCCGCTCGACGTGCCGGCCGCGCATCGTCTGGTAGCGGGGGACGACGTCCTTCACGTAACCGGTGAAGAGGTGGCCGTAGTGCGGCAGGCCGTTGGCGAAGGGCGGGCCGTCGTAGAAGACGTACTCGTTCTTGCCGTCGTCGCCGGCCGGGCGGGCCTCGACGGACGCCTCGAAGGTCTTGTCGGCCGTCCAGTGCTCCAGCACCCGGCGCTCGACCGCGGGCAGGTCCGGGCTCGCCGGGACACCGGCGGCGGTCGGGTCGTGCAACGGATAGGCCATCGGGGGTCGCTCTCCTCGCGCAGCTCACTCGTGTCGTGGTCTGCGAGGACGAGCCCTTTTCCGGTACGCCGTCTCCGGCGTTCCCGGGGCCAGGCCCGCGGTACCACCCCGCTTGGCGGTCGAGGTGCGACCGCCCGCTCGTTGGTCGGCTGTGACGGGCCGTCCCGTCCGGTTCTACTGGGCCGGTCACCCGGCTGTTCTTCCGGAGGCTCACCGGTGATGGCCGGGTCGTCGCCTGTGCGGTCAAGCGTACTCGACCCGGCGGCCGCGCCGCCGCCGAGTATCGTCCGGCGCGGCTGGTCGGGGCGGCCGGCCTCGGCGCCGATCCGGGTCCGTCTCGACGCCGGGGCGGACCTGCCGGACTGCGGGCACCGGTCCGCCCGGCCACCACCGCCGGCCTGACCGGTGCCCTCGGGCCCGCCGCGAGCACGGTCTCCGCGTGGCACCGCCCGGCCGGTGGTCGGCCGGGTCAGCCGCCCGGTGCCCGGGGCGGGAGCGGTCCGCAGCGTCGACCGGGTCGACACGGGGAGCTGCCGGCCCGCTCCCGACCCGTACCGGGCGGGTCGCCATGACGACCGTCACACCGTCGACTGTCACGCCCGGCCGACCCGATCCGTCGTGTCCACGAACCAACGACACGAAGGAGACGGCGATGAGTCGGATCGACATGGCGGCGGTCGCGCCGCAGGCGTACCAGGCGGTGCTGGGGCTGGAACGGTACGTCCGGGCGAACCTGGACCACACCGTGCTGGAACTGGTGAAGCTGCGCGCGTCGATGCTCAACGGGTGCGCGTTCTGCGTGGACATGCACAGTCGGGACGCGCTGACGGCCGGCGAGTCGAGCCGACGGCTCTTCGCGGTCGCCGCCTGGCGGGAGGCGCCCTTCTTCGACGAGCGGGAACGCGCCGCGCTGGCGCTCACCGACGCGGTGACCCGGCTCGGCGAGCACGGCGTGCCCGACGAGGTGTGGGACGCCGCGGCGAAGGTCTGGTCGGAGAAGGAACTCGCCGACCTGGTCGTCGCCATCGCGACAATCAACGTGTGGAACCGGATCGCGATCACCAGCCGGACCGAGCCGCCGACCGAGGCGTGAGCCGGGCCGGGGCGATGCAGGCGGCCGGTGCGCTCACCGCGCACCGGCCAATGCTGCTCGGGTTGGCGTACCGGCTGCTGGGGAGCCGGCACGACGCCGAGGACGTGCTCCAGGAGGCGTACCTGCGCTGGCTCGACGTCGACCGGGACGCGGTCGCCGAGCCGCGCCGCTACCTGTCCCGGGTGGTGACCCGGCTGGCCCTGGACCGGCTGCGCGCCCGGCAGGCGGCCCGGGAGACGTACGTCGGCCCGTGGCTGCCCGAGCCGGTGCCCACCGGGTCGTCGCCGTTCGGTCCGCTGGACACCGTCGAGCTGCGCGAGACGGTCTCCACCGCGCTGCTGCACCTGCTGGAACGGCTCACCCCGCCGGAGCGGGCGGTCTGGGTGCTGCACACCGCCTTCGCCCTGCCGTACGCCGAGATCGCCGACCTGCTCGACCGGTCCGCGCCCGACTGCCGCCAACTGCACCACCGGGCGGCGGCCCGGATCGCCGAGGACCGGCGGCGCTTCACGGCCGGGCCGGACGAGCAGCGGCGGCTGCTCGACGCCTTCGTGGCCGCGGCGCGCGACGGCGACCTGGTGCGGCTGACCGGCCTGCTCGCGGCCGACGCGACCGCCTGGTCCGACGGCGGCGGCCGGGTCCGCGCGGCGCGCAACCCGGTCTCCGGCGCGGACCGGATCGCCCGCTTCTTCGCCGGGGTGTACGGCCACCGCCGACCCGGCGTGCGCGCCACCCCGCTGGAGCTCAACGGCGCTCCCGCGCTCCTGCTGAGCTGGCCCGACGGCCCCCGCCACACCCTCACCGTCGCCGCCGCACGGGGCCGGATCACCGGCCTCTGGCTGGTCGGCAACCCGGAGAAGCTGACCGGGCTGGCGGAGTGACGACGCAGGACGGCCCCGACCCACGGGGGGTCGGGGCCGTCGGCCGACGAGGAGGTTCAGCCCAGCTCGGGGAACCAGAGGGCGATCTCGCGCTTGGCGCTGTCAGTCGAGTCGGAGGCGTGCACCAGGTTCTCCCGGTTCGACAGGGAGAAGTCGCCGCGGATGGTGCCGGCGGCGGCCTTCCGACCGTCGGTGCTGCCGATCATGCCCCGGACCACCTCGATCACCTGGTCGCCGGAGAGCACCAGGGCGACCAGCGGGCCGCCGGTCATGAAGGCCTTCAGCGGCGGATAGAACGGCTTGTCCACGTGCTCGGCGTAGTGCTGGTCGGCGAAGTCGCCGTCCATGGTCCGGGTCACCAGCGCGTCGATCCGCAGCCCCTTCCGCTCGAAGCGGGCGAGGATCTCGCCGACCAGGCCACGGCGGACCGCGTCGGGCTTGATCAGTACGAGCGAGCGCTCGTCCGGGCTGCTGCTGGACACGCTGGGTTCCTCCTGTGCGCACATGGCGGTCGGGCTGGGTACGGTCAGCCTAGCGACCCGGTCCCGGCGTCGGCGCGGCGGCTGCTCTTTCCCTGGGTCGCTGATCCGGCCTAGCCTGGCCCTTGACCCCTGGGAGGTCCACTGTGGCGAATGGCGGGAACCGCCCCATCGCGCCGGTACGCAAGCTGGTCGCCGCGGTGCTCGGCACCGTGGCGACCTTCGTCGTGCTGTTCGGGCTGGGGATGACGAGCTGGGCGATCGTGGCGCTCGGCGTCGCGCTGCTGGTGCTGGCGGTGGCCCTGGCCACCGTGCGCGGCGGCGGACGCACCTGGGTGGTCGGGGTGGGGCACGTGCACAGCGCCTCCGAGCCGCCCACCCAGTACGCCTTCGGCCGCTGCGAGCTGCAACTGGTGATCGACGCGCCCGGGCTGCCGCCCCGCTCCAAGAAGATCATCGAGCCGCGGGTGCCGGTCGCCAAGTGGCCGTCGCTCGGCCAGACCCTGCCGATCCGGGTCGCCCTCGACGACCAGCGGCACGTCCGGGTCCTCTGGGAGGAGGTGCCCACGCACGCCGAGACGGCCGCCGCCATGGCCGACCTCCCGCCGGAGTTCGGTGGCCCCGATCCGGTCGAGGAGGTGCTCATCGCGCAGGAGGCCCCGCCGTGGGCGGACCGGCCGGAGGACGACCTCCGCGACGACTACCCACCCCTCGGCGACCCGCTGGCCGAGGAGGTCACCGTCCTGACGGAGGAGCGGGAGCCGGTGGTGCTGCACCAGAGCCCCGGCGGCCGGGTGGTGCTGGAGGGTCAGCTCGTCGAGCAGCAGGTCCCCGGTCCACTGCCGCGCCGCGCCGCGCCGTCCCCCCGGCCGCCCGTCGAGGAGCGGTTCGACACCGTACCGGTCGACCCGATCGACGTGCCGCTGGACGAGCCGGCCGCGGAGGCGCCCCCCACCCCGGAGGAGCTGGACGAGGCCATCTTCGGGTACGCCGGCGACGAGCCCGTCGAGGTGGCCAGCCCGATCAGCGGCGTCGGCATCACCCTGCTGGTGACCGACCTGGACCGGTCCCTCGACTTCTATCGGGACCTGGGCTTCGACGAGGTGGACCGGGGCTCCGGCAACGCCGTCCTCGCCTCCGGCGCGACCCGGCTGGTGCTGCGGGAGGTGACCGGTGCCGCCCCGATCAGCCGCCGCCTGGTGCACGTCAACCTGGAGGTCGACGACATCCAGGCCGCGTACGAGCGACTGCGTGGCACCGGCGTCCGCTTCACGTACGCCCCCCGGGTGGTGAACCGGGGCAGCAAGCTGGAGGTGTGGGCGGCGGCCTTCCGCGACCCGGACGGCCACGGCATCGCCCTCACCCAGTGGCGCACCCTCACCGACGCCTGAGCTGCGCGAAGGGGCCCTGCCGGCATGGCAGGGCCCCTTCGTCGCGCGGTGACCGGCTCAGCCGAGGATGACCCGCCGGACGTGCACGGCGTAGGCCCAGACCAGCGCGAAGATGACCCCCAGCACGAAGAGCGACCAGTGCAGCAGGCCGGAGAGCAGCAGCAGCCCCTGGAGCACGGTGCCCGCGTGCCACGCCCAGGCCCGGCCCATCAGCCCGGCGAGCACCACGCAGGCGACGGCCAACGCCACGATCGCGCCGATCGCCGCACCGCTCAGGTGGCCGCCGACGACCCGGATCGGCTGGATGGCCAGCAGCAGCACCAACGCCTCCAGGGCGAGCGTGCCGGCCCCGAGACCGCGAACCGCCTTCTCCGGGTTCCGCAGCCCGGACCGCCGCTGTCCCGACGCCGGTCCACCGGCCTCCGAGTTCCCCGCCGGCGAGTTCCCGGCGTCCGGGGTCCCGGCCTCCGGGCCCTGCGGGTCACCGCCGCCCGGGCGCTCTGACACCGGCCCGGTCATCGCTTCAGCAGCCGGCGGGCGTCGGCCACGGTCACCACCGAACCGGTGATCAGCACGCCCACCCCGGCCAGCTCGCCCGGCACGTCGTACTCGGCCTCGGCGATCGCCACCTCGATGGCGTCCGGCATCTCCTCGGCGACCTGCACCCGTTCCGGCCCGAAGACCTCCCGGGCCAGCTCGGCCAGCTCGTCGGCCGGCATCGCCCGCGGCGAGCTGTTACGGGTGACCACCAGCGAGTCGAGCACCGGCTCCAGCAGCTCCAGCAGGCCGGCGGCGTCCTTGTCACCCAGCACGGCGAGCACGCCGACCAGCTTGCTGAACGCGAACTCCTCCTGGAGCGCGGTCACCGTGGCGGTCATCCCGTGCGGGTTGTGGGCGCCGTCCAGCAGCACCGTCGGGGCGGTGCGGACCTTCTCCAACCGCCCCGGTGAGCTGGTCGCGGCGAAGCCCTCCCGGACCGCCTCGATGTCGAGCTGCCGCTTCGCGCCGGCACCGAGGAACGCCTCGACCGCGGCGAGCGCCACGGCCGCGTTCTGCGCCTGGTGCGCGCCGTGCAGCGGGATGAACAGCTCGTCGTACACCCCGCCGAGCCCCTGGATGCTGAGCACCTGACCGCCGACGGCGATCTCCCGGCGCAGCACCCCGAACTCGGTACCCTCCCGGGCGATCGTCGCACCGACCTCGGCGCAGCGTTCCAGGATCGGCCGGGCGGCCTCCTCCTCCTGGGCGGCGCAGACGACCGTGGCGCCCGGGTGGATGATGCCGGCCTTGTGCAGCGCGATGTCCTCGATCGTGTCGCCGAGCCACTCGGTGTGGTCCAGCCCGATCGGGGTCAGCACGGCCACCCCGGCCTGGAGCACGTTGGTGGCGTCCTCCGCGCCGCCCAGCCCGACCTCGACCACGGCGACGTCGACCGGCGCGTCGGCGAAGGTGGCGAACGCGAGCGCGGTGGTCATCTCGAAGTACGTCAGCGGCTCGGCGGAACGCTCGTCGACCAGCGCGGCCAGCGGCTCCACCTCCCGGTACAGGGTTACGAAGCGCTCCTCGCCGACCGGCTCACCGTCCAGGCTGATCCGCTCCCGGACGGTCTCCAGGTGCGGGCTGGTGTAGCGGCCGGTGTGCAGCCCGAAGGCCCGCAGCAGCGAGTCGATCATCCGGGCGGTCGAGGTCTTGCCGTTGGTCCCGGTGAGGTGGATCGACGGGTACGCCCGCTGCGGGCTGCCGAGCAGGTCGAGCAGCGTCTCGATCCGCTCCAGCTCGAAGTGCACCCGGGTGAAGCCGCGCGCCCCCAGGGCGGCGTCGACGGCAGCGAACTCGGTACGGTCGGTCATGCGGAGCCAACTTTCGTTCGCGACTGCGGGGCTCGCAACCCCGGCTCACTCCTCGCGCTCACGAGGAGCCAACTTTCGTTCGCGACTGCGGGGCTCGCAACCCCGGCTCACTCCTCGCGCTCACGAGGAGCCAACTTTCGTTCGCGACTGCGGGGCTCGCAACCCCGGCTCACTCCTCGCGCTCACGAGGAAAGCGCCTCCAGCGCGGCGTCGATGCGGACCAGGTCCGCCTCGGCCACCGCGAGCCGATCCCGGATCTTGGCGACCACCGGCTCCGGTGCCTTGCCGACGAACGCCGGGTTGTCGAGCTTGCCCCGGGCCTGCGCGACCTCCTTCTCGGCCGCCGCCCGGTCCTTGGTGAGCCGGGCCCGCTCGGCCGCCACGTCGATCGAGCCGCGGGTGTCCAGCGCGACGCTGACCTCCCCCGGCATGGCGAGGGTGGCGCTCGCCTGGAAGTCGTCCGCGGGGGCGTCGAGGCGGACCAGCGAGCGGATCAGCGGCTCGTGCGCCGCGATGCCCGCCGGGGCCAGCCCGTCGAGCCGGGCCGCGACCCGCTGGGTGGGGCGCAGCCCCTGGTCCGACCGGAACCGCCGGATCTCGGTCACCACCCGCTGGAGGGTGCCGACCTCGCCCTCCGCGGCGTCGTCGACCAGGGTACGGTCGGCCACCGGCCAGTCGGCCGTCATCACGCTCTCGCCGCCGGTCAGCGCCGTCCACAGCTCGTCGGTGACGAACGGGATCACCGGGTGCAGCAGCCGCAGCAGCTGGTCCAGCACGTGCCCGAGCACCCGGCGGGTGGCGTCGGCGGCCGGTCCGCCCTCGGCGAGCACCGGCTTGCTCAGCTCCACGTACCAGTCGCAGACGTCGTCCCAGGCGAAGTGGTACAGCAGGTCGCAGACCTTCGCGAACTCGTACGCCTCGAACTGCTCGTCCACCTCGGCGGTGACATGCGCCAGCCGGGACAGGATCCACCGGTCCACGGTCGACAGGGTGTCGGCCGCCGGCAGCTGGCCCCCGGTGTGGGCGCCGTTCATCAGCGCGAACCGGGTGGCGTTCCAGAGCTTGTTGCAGAAGTTCCGGGAGCCCTGGCACCACTCCTCGCTGACCGGCACGTCCTGGCCGGGGTTGGCGCCCCGGGCGAGGGTGAACCGGGTGGCGTCGGCGCCGAAGCGGTCGATCCAGTCCAGCGGGTCGACCACGTTGCCGAACGACTTCGACATCTTCTTGCCGTGCTCGTCGCGGACCATGCCGTGCAGGGCCACCACGTCGAACGGCTGGACGCCGTCCATCGCGTACAGGCCGAACATCATCATCCGGGCGACCCAGAAGAAGAGGATGTCGTAGCCGGTGACCAGCACGCTGGTCGGATAGAACTTCGCCAGGTCGGGGGTGCGCTCCGGCCAGCCGAGGGTGGAGAACGGCCACAGTCCGCTGGAGAACCAGGTGTCCAGCACGTCCTCGTCCTGCCGCCAGCCCTCGCCGGTCGGCGGCTGCTCGTCGGGGCCGACGCAGACGATCTCGCCGTCCGGGCCGTACCAGACCGGGATGCGGTGGCCCCACCAGAGCTGCCGGGAGATGCACCAGTCGTGCATGTTGTCGACCCAGGCGAAGTACCGCTTGGCCAGCTCGGCCGGCTCGATCGTCACCCGGCCGTCGCGCACGGCGTCACCGGCGGCCTTCGCCAGCGGGGCGGTGTTGACGAACCACTGCAACGACAACCGCGGCTCGACGGTGGTCTTGCACCGCGAGCAGTGCCCGACCGAGTGCTTGTACGGCCGCTTCTCGGCCACGATCCGGCCCTGCTCGCGCAGCGCGGCGACGATCGCCGGGCGGGCCTCGTAGCGGTCCAGGCCCTGGAACGGGCCGTGGGCGGTGATGACGCCCCGCTCGTCCATGATCGTGAGGGAGGGCAGGTCGTGCCGCTGGCCGATCTCGAAGTCGTTCGGGTCGTGCGCCGGGGTCACCTTGACCATGCCGGTGCCGAAGCTCGGGTCGACGTGCTCGTCGGCCACGATCGGGATCCGCCGGTCGGTGAGCGGGACGGCCACCTCGGTGCCGATCAGGTGCCGGTACCGCTCGTCGTCCGGGTGCACGGCCACCGCCGTGTCGCCGAGCATCGTCTCCGCCCGGGTGGTGGCCACCACGACGTCGTCGCTGTAGCGGATCGAGACGAGTTCGCCGTCGTCCTCGGTGTGCTCCACCTCGATGTCCGACAGCGCCGTCAGGCAGCGCGGGCACCAGTTGATGATCCGGTTGGCCCGGTAGATCAGCCCGTCGTCGAAGAGCTTCTTGAACATGGTCTGCACGGCCCGGGAGAGGCCCTCGTCCATGGTGAAGCGCTCACGGTCCCAGTCGACCGCGTCGCCGAGCCGGCGCATCTGGCCGAGGATCGCGCCACCGGACTCTGCCTTCCACTGCCAGACCCGCTCGACGAACTTCTCCCGGCCCAGATCGTGCCGGGACAGGCCCTGGGTGGCGAGCTGCCGCTCGACCAGGTTCTGGGTGGCGATGCCGGCGTGGTCCATGCCGGGCAGCCAGAGCGCCTCGAAGCCCTGCATCCGCTTACGCCGGTTGAGGGCGTCCATCAGCGTGTGCTCGAACGCGTGCCCCATGTGCAGCGAGCCGGTCACGTTCGGGGGCGGGATGACGATGGTGAAGGGGGGCTTGTCGCTCTCCGCCGACGCCCGGAAGTGGCCGGCGGCTACCCACTGCTCGTACCGTCGCTGCTCTACCTCGCCGGGATGGTACTGGCCGGCAAGGGTCGGGGCGTCGGGGCGTCGGGCATCCAGTCTCTCGGTCACCCTGAAAGTCTACGGAGCGCTTCCGCGGACCTGACGTGCGCCACCGGTAGTTCGCGTACGGTGGCGGACATGTCCGACGCGCACCTCACCGAGCGCCCGGTCGGGGAGACGCCCGAGCCGGTCGAGCTGACCGACGAGCCGATCCGGCTGAGCCGGCGGGGGCCCGACCATGACCCGGAGTCGAAGCCGCGGTCCCGCCGCGGACGGATCGTCCTGGCCTTCGCTCTCGTCGCGGGGCTCGCCGGCGCCGGGGCCCTGGCCGCCGGTGGTTGGCGGATGCTCCAACAGAAGGACACCACGCTCAGCACCCCGCCACAGCTCGCCGGGCTGACCCGGGACGACAGCGACCGGGCCCGGAGCACCGCCGACTACCTGCGGGACGGCTTCGCCGCCGACATCGACCTCGACCGCAGCTTCGGTACGGTCTACAGCGACCCGGCGGACCCGAAGCGGTCGGTCCTGATCTTCGGTGGCACCACCCTGCTCTGGCAGCCCGAGCGGGACCTGGACAGTCTCTTCGGCCTGATGACCGACGAGACCGGGAAGGTGACCGGGCTGCGTGAGGTGGCCGCCGGTCGGTTGGACGGCGTGATGAAGTGCGGAGTCACCGGGGGCGACGGCGGCGACTTCGCGGTCTGCGGGTGGGCCGACCACGGCAGTGTGGTGATGGCGATGTTCCCCGGCCGCTCCGTCGGCGATTCCGCCGTCCTGCTCCGCCGGCTCCGCGAGGGCATGCAGACCCGCTGACGCGGCGCGACGATGGCGTGCCACCGAACGGGCTTCTGAAGTTCCCGGAAACGCAGTTGAGGCCACCCCGAAGGGTGGCCTCAACTGGAATGTTTGTCCGGCGGTGTCCTACTCTCCCACACCCTCCCGAGTGCAGTACCATCGGCGCTGGAGGGCTTAGCTTCCGGGTTCGGAATGTTACCGGGCGTTTCCCCTCCGCCATGACCGCCGTAACTCTATGAACATGTCAAACACACCGGCACACACACGGGTGTTCGCTTGTTCAGAGTTGCACAGTGGACGCGTAGCAGCTTCGTAGTCAAGTCCTCGGCCTATTAGTACCGGTCAACTGAACCCGTTACCGGGCTTACATTTCCGGCCTATCAACCCAGTCGTCTAGCTGGGGGCCTTACCCCACCAAAGGTGGGTGGGATACCTCATCTTGAAGCGAGCTTCCCGCTTAGATGCTTTCAGCGGTTATCCCTTCCGAACGTAGCTAACCAGCCGTGCCCCTGGCGGGACAACTGGCACACCAGAGGTTCGTCCGTCCCGGTCCTCTCGTACTAGGGACAGCCCTTCTCAAGTATCCTACGCGCACGGCGGATAGGGACCGAACTGTCTCACGACGTTCTAAACCCAGCTCGCGTACCGCTTTAATGGGCGAACAGCCCAACCCTTGGGACCTGCTACAGCCCCAGGATGCGACGAGCCGACATCGAGGTGCCAAACCATCCCGTCGATATGGACTCTTGGGGAAGATCAGCCTGTTATCCCCGGGGTACCTTTTATCCGTTGAGCGACACCGCTTCCACTCGCAAGTGCCGGATCACTAGTCCCGACTTTCGTCCCTGCTCGACCTGTCAGTCTCACAGTCAAGCTCCCTTGTGTACTTGCACTCAACACCTGATTGCCAACCAGGCTGAGGGAACCTTTGGGCGCCTCCGTTACCCTTTAGGAGGCAACCGCCCCAGTTAAACTACCCACCAGACACTGTCCCTGAACCGGATAACGGTCCGAAGTTAGATACCCAAATCAACCAGAGTGGTATTTCAAGATTGCCTCCACCCATACTGGCGTATGGACTTCACCGGCTCCCACCTATCCTACACAAGCTAATTCGGATACCAATGTCAAGCTATAGTAAAGGTCCCGGGGTCTTTCCGTCCTGCCGCGCGTAACGAGCATCTTTACTCGTAATGCAATTTCGCCGGGCCTGTGGTTGAGACAGTGGGGAAGTCGTTACGCCATTCGTGCAGGTCGGAACTTACCCGACAAGGAATTTCGCTACCTTAGGATGGTTATAGTTACCACCGCCGTTTACTGGCGCTTAAGTTCTCCGCTTCGCCCCGAAGAGCTAACAGGTCCCCTTAACGTTCCAGCACCGGGCAGGCGTCAGTCCATATACATCGAATTACTTCTTCGCATGGACCTGTGTTTTTAGTAAACAGTCGCTTCCCCCTGCTCTCTGCGGCCATACAACGCTCCACCCGCGCGGGGCTTCACGTCTCCGGCCCCCCTTCTCCCTAAGTTACGGGGGCAATTTGCCGAGTTCCTTAACCACAGTTCGCCCGATCGCCTCGGTATTCTCTACCTGACCACCTGTGTCGGTTTGGGGTACGGGCCGCTAAGAACTCGCTAGAGGCTTTTCTCGGCAGCATAGGATCACTGACTTCACCTGAATCGGCTCGGCATCACGTCTCAGCCTCCATGCACCGCGGATTTGCCTACGGTACGGCCTACACGCTTACCCCGGCACAACCACCGGCCGGGCTCAGCTACCTTCCTGCGTCACCCCATCGCTTGACTACTACCCGCCAGGTTCCCACGCTCCCCAACCTTGACCCGAAGGTCGCCGCTGGTTTGGGTGGTTAGCACAACGAGGTTCGTCAGGGTCGCTCTTTCGCGGGTACGGGAATATCAACCCGTTGTCCATCGACTACGCCTCTCGGCCTCGCCTTAGGTCCCGACTCACCCAGGGCGGATTAGCCTGGCCCTGGAACCCTTGGTCATCCGGCGGAAGGGTTTCTCACCCTTCTTTCGCTACTCATGCCTGCATTCTCACTCGTGCCGCGTCCACAACTAGGTCACCCCGTTGCTTCACCCCCGGCACGACGCTCCCCTACCCATCCACACACCTGCACAAGGAATCAAGTCCAAGCGAGGTTGAAATGTGAATGCCACAGCTTCGGCGGTGTGCTTGAGCCCCGCTACATTGTCGGCGCGGAACCACTTGACCAGTGAGCTATTACGCACTCTTTAAAGGGTGGCTGCTTCTAAGCCAACCTCCTGGTTGTCTATGCGACCCCACATCCTTTTCCACTTAGCACACGCTTAGGGGCCTTAGCTGGTGATCTGGGCTGTTTCCCTCTCGACTACGAAGCTTATCCCCCGCAGTCTCACTGCCGCGCTCTCACTTACCGGCATTCGGAGTTTGGCTGATTTCGGTAAGCTTGTGGGCCCCCTAGACCATCCAGTGCTCTACCTCCGGCAAGAAACACGCGACGCTGCACCTAAATGCATTTCGGGGAGAACCAGCTATCACGGAGTTTGATTGGCCTTTCACCCCTAACCACAGGTCATCCCCCAACTTTTCAACGTTGGTGGGTTCGGCCCTCCACGCGGTCTTACCCGCGCTTCAGCCTGCCCATGGCTAGATCACTCCGCTTCGGGTCTAGAGCATGCGACTGAATACGCCCTATTCAGACTCGCTTTCGCTACGGCTCCCCCACACGGGTTAACCTCGCCACATGCCACTAACTCGCAGGCTCATTCTTCAAAAGGCACGCCGTCACCCCGCAAGGCTCCGACGGATTGTAGGCGAACGGTTTCAGGTACTATTTCACTCCCCTCCCGGGGTACTTTTCACCATTCCCTCACGGTACTCGTCCGCTATCGGTCACCAGGAAGTATTTAGGCTTACCAGGTGGTCCTGGCAGATTCACGGCAGATTTCAGGGGTCCGCCGCTACTCGGGAACACCCACAGAAGGTCAGCAACTTTCACGCCGGACTATCACCGTCTACGGTTGGCTTTTCCACACCATTCGGCTAGCCACTGACTTTGTAACTCCTCGAGCGCATGTCAGTACACTCAGCGGGGTCCCACAACCCCGACCACGCAACCCCTGACAGGTATCACACGCAGCCGGTTTAGCCTCAATCCGCTTTCGCTCGCCACTACTCACGGAATCACTAAATTTGTTTTCTCTTCCTACGGGTACTGAGATGTTTCACTTCCCCGCGTTCCCCCCATACACCCTATGTGTTCAGGTGCAGGTGACACCACATGACTGGTGCCGGGTTCCCCCATTCGGACACCCTGGGATCACAGCTTGGTTGACAGCTCCCCCAGGCCTATCGCGGCCTCCCACGTCCTTCATCGGCTCCTGGTGCCAAGGCATCCACCGTTCGCCCTTGACAACTTGACCACAAAGATGCTCGCGTCCACTGTGCAATTCTCAACAAACGACCAACCCACAACCCTCACCGTGCAACACCAGACCCGACAACCGCCGGCGGTATGCCACACCAGGTCATGCCTGGCAGACTCCCGAAACCCGCAAAGGGGCTCCGCAGCAGTCTCTGAAAGACAACCTTCGGTTGTTCTTTCAGGACCCAACAGGGTGCTTTACGCCTTTCCTCAGCCGCATCCAGGACATCCGTTCCCACCACCGAAGTGGCTGTACTAGGCGCCCCCGACCGTTGCCGAGAACAAACTGGCCAGTGTCTCCGCCATTCGAGCACCCCGACCCGACATTCGCGGGCCGCGGGCTCCATGCCGTCTTTCGACGGATGGTGCTCCTTAGAAAGGAGGTGATCCAGCCGCACCTTCCGGTACGGCTACCTTGTTACGACTTCGTCCCAATCGCCAGCCCCACCTTCGACGGCTCCCTCCACAAGGGTTGGGCCACCGGCTTCGGGTGTTGCCGACTTTCGTGACGTGACGGGCGGTGTGTACAAGGCCCGGGAACGTATTCACCGCAGCGTTGCTGATCTGCGATTACTAGCGACTCCGACTTCACGGGGTCGAGTTGCAGACCCCGATCCGAACTGAGACCGGCTTTTTGGGATTCGCTCCACCTCACGGTATCGCAGCCCATTGTACCGGCCATTGTAGCATGCGTGAAGCCCTGGACATAAGGGGCATGATGACTTGACGTCATCCCCACCTTCCTCCGAGTTGACCCCGGCAGTCTTCGATGAGTCCCCGCCATAACGCGCTGGCAACATCGAACGAGGGTTGCGCTCGTTGCGGGACTTAACCCAACATCTCACGACACGAGCTGACGACAGCCATGCACCACCTGTGACCGCCCCCGAAGGACCCCCCATCTCTGGAGGTTTTGCGGCCATGTCAAACCCAGGTAAGGTTCTTCGCGTTGCATCGAATTAATCCGCATGCTCCGCCGCTTGTGCGGGCCCCCGTCAATTCCTTTGAGTTTTAGCCTTGCGGCCGTACTCCCCAGGCGGGGCGCTTAATGCGTTAGCTGCGGCACAGGGAACCGGAGAGGCCCCCACACCTAGCGCCCAACGTTTACAGCGTGGACTACCAGGGTATCTAATCCTGTTCGCTCCCCACGCTTTCGCTCCTCAGCGTCAGTATCGGCCCAGAGACCCGCCTTCGCCACCGGTGTTCCTCCTGATATCTGCGCATTTCACCGCTACACCAGGAATTCCAGTCTCCCCTACCGAACTCTAGCCTGCCCGTATCGACCGCAGGCTTGGGGTTGAGCCCCAAGTTTTCACGGTCGACGCGACAAGCCGCCTACGAGCTCTTTACGCCCAATAAATCCGGACAACGCTCGCGCCCTACGTCTTACCGCGGCTGCTGGCACGTAGTTGGCCGGCGCTTCTTCTGCAGGTACCGTCACTTACGCTTCGTCCCTGCTGAAAGAGGTTTACAACCCGAAGGCCGTCATCCCTCACGCGGCGTCGCTGCATCAGGCTTCCGCCCATTGTGCAATATTCCCCACTGCTGCCTCCCGTAGGAGTCTGGGCCGTGTCTCAGTCCCAGTGTGGCCGGTCGCCCTCTCAGGCCGGCTACCCGTCGTCGCCTTGGTAGGCCATCACCCCACCAACAAGCTGATAGGCCGCGAGCCCATCCCAGGCCGAAAAACTTTCCACCAAACGCCATGCGGCATAAGGTCATATCCGGTATTAGCCCCCGTTTCCGAGGGTTATCCCAAAGCCTGGGGCAGGTTACTCACGTGTTACTCACCCGTTCGCCGCTCGAGTACCCCGAAGGGCCTTTCCGCTCGACTTGCATGTGTTAAGCACGCCGCCAGCGTTCGTCCTGAGCCAGGATCAAACTCTCCAACAAAAACTTGTTGAAAAACTGTCCCGGCAACAAAATGTTGCCAAAGGAATCCCCACCAGCCAGACAAAAGCCTGACCAGTGCGGGGTATAAAACAATTGGCACTGGCTTATCAAGCACCCTGTTGAGTTCTCAAAGAACAACCACACACCGCCGGAAGCTCCACATTCGCGGAACCCCGTCCGGGGCAA